>JAQSWQ010000110.1 GCA_029266525.1 Microvirga sp. | reverse complement strand
GCGCGGGACAGCTCTCGGGATGGCTCGGGGCTGAAGCCGCAAGGCGAGGCTTCCGGGTTGATGCGGCGCCGAGCCCGGGAGTCACGATCCCGGTGCCTCGGGGTCCCCGCTCCCGGTCACTGGCGCGGTCCCAGGGCGCGCCACCCGGCCTGCGGACGGCCTCGCCCGTCTCCCGGCTCCGTCCGGGAGGTCCGCGCGACAGCGCTTAAGGCTCATCCGAGCCGAAGCGCGAGGCCGAGGACCAAGGCGCCGCGCGCGGGGTGCCGCGGCCGGTTCCGCTCTTGCGGCGGCTGGCCCTGTCCCTGCCCTGTACTCTTCGCGCGCGACCGTCCGCGCCGCGGACCGCCCGGCCCCCGCGCTCCCCTCTCGTTTTCGAGGGCGCGCGACCCGCCCGGCCCTCATCCCTCGGACCCGGTAAGGGCCGCGAGAACGAGAACGCATGCCCCCACCAAAGGAGATCGTCGTGACGCGAGCCTTGCGAAACCCTGCGCACCGGCTGACGCCTGCGGAGTGGTTCAGATAACGCCCGAGGAACGCCTCGCCGCTTTCACGCCCGGAAGCTCTAGGCTGTTCGCGAGTGCGGATTAGGTTCTAATCTGCCATCCATCAGGAGCACGCGATGAAAGAGCCCGGCCCGGACCATCCGATCACGATCGAGCCGAACCCGCACCGGGTCCGGGTGCTCGTCGGCGGCGTCATCGTCGCGGAAACCATGCGCGCGCTGACGCTCAGGGAGGCGCAGCTTGCGCCCGTGCAGTACATCCCGCGCGAGGATGCGCAGATGGACCTTTTCGAGCGCACCGACCACGCAAGCCACTGCCCCTACAAGGGCGATGCCGCCTATTACACCGTCATGGCCGGCGGCCTCGTGGCGCGGAACGCTGCGTGGACCTACGAGCAGCCCTTCCCAGGCGTGAAGGACATCGCCGGCCGCATCGCCTTCTATCCGAGCAAGGTCGACGCCATCGAGGAGCTGAACGGCTGACGATGACGAGCTTCACCTTCAACACCGTCCCCTCAATCATTTGCGCGCCGGGCGCGATCAAGCGCCTTGGCGAAATCGTGCTCGCCCGGCTCGGCAGCCGCATCGCGCTCGTCACCGATGCCGGGCTCGTGAAGGCCGGGATCATCGAGCCGGCTCTTCTGGGGCTCCGCGCAGCCGGCGTCGCGGTTTCGGTGTTCGATAAGGTGGTGGCCGATCCCCCGGAGTCGGTGGTGATGGAAGCGGTCGCCGGCGCGCGCGCCCATGAGGCGACGGCGGTGATCGGCCTCGGCGGCGGGTCGTCGATGGACGTCGCCAAGCTCGTCGCGCTGCTTGCGCACAGCCCCGAGGCGCTTGCCGACATCTACGGAGTGGGCAACGTCAAGGGAAAGCGCCTGCCGCTGCTGCTCGCTCCGACCACGGCGGGCACCGGCTCCGAGGTGACGCCGATCTCGATCGTGACGACCGGCGCGCATGAGAAGAAGGGCGTCGTCTCGCCCGTCATCCTGCCCGATCTGGCGCTCCTCGATCCAGAGCTGACCCTGGGCCTTCCGCCGCACGTCACCGCGGCGACCGGCATCGACGCCATGGTCCATGCGATCGAGGCCTACACCTCCGCAAGCCCCAACAACAATCCGGTCTCGCGCGCGCTGGCCTGCGAGGCCTTGCGGCTTCTCGGCCGCAACATCCGCCGCGCGGTGCACCACGGCTCGGATATCGAGGCGCGCACGAACATGCTGATCGGATCGATGCTGGCCGGCCAGGCCTTTGCGAACTCGCCGGTCGCCGCCGTGCATGCCTTGGCCTATCCGATCGGCGGGCATTTCGGCGTGCCGCACGGTCTCTCGAACGCTCTGGTGCTGGCCGAAGTGATGCGCTTCAACGCGCCCTCCTGCGCGTCCGCTTACTGCGATCTTGCACCCCACGCTTTTCCCGATCTTGCCGGAGCCGCGGGGCAGCGCGGGGCGGAAAGCTTCATCGAGGCGTTGATCGAGCTGTCGGCCGACATCGGGCTGCAGCCGCGGCTCCGCGATCTCGGCATTCCGGCAGACGCCATCCCGCTCCTCGCGGAGGATTCGATGAAGCAGACGCGGCTTCTCGTGAACAATCCGCGCGAGGTGAGGCTCGAGGACGCCCGGTCGATCTACGAGGCGGCGTGGTAGGGGCGCCCATGTCCGAACGGCCGAGCCGCTCCTCGCGCGCCGATTACCGACTGTTCCGGCCGATCGCGACGCGCTGGATGGACAACGACGTCTACGGACACGTCAACAACGTGGTCTACTACTCGTATTTCGACACCGCCGTGAACGGCTACCTGATCGAGCAGGGCGTGCTCGACATCGTCGAGAGCGGCGTGGTGGGCCTCGTGGTCGAGACCGCCTGCGCCTATTTCGAGAGCATCGCCTTCCCGGATCCGCTCGAGGCTGGCGTGGCCGTGACGAAGCTCGGGCGCTCCTCGGTCCGCTACGCGATCGGCATCTTCAAGGCCGGCGCCGAGCTTGCGGCTGCGCAGGGGCATTTCGTCCACGTCTATGTCGATCGCGCGACGCAGCGCCCCGTCGAGATGCCCGCGCAGACCCGCCGCGTGCTCGATGCGCTGAAGCTCTGAATTGCTCACTCCGGCTTGTGGCAGACCGCCTCGACGTTATGCCCGTCGAGGTCGAGGACGAAGGCGCCGTAGTAGTTCGGGTGATAATGCGGGCGCAGGCCCGGCCCGCCATTGTCCTTCGCCCCGGCTCGCAGTGCCGCCTCGTGAAAGGCCTGCACCTCGGCGCGCGTCTCGGCCCGGAAGGCGACATGGGCCGGCGGCGTGGTCTTGCCGTCGCTGCCGATCCAGAACTCGGGCGTGCCGGCCTTGCCGAAGCCGCAGGCCCACACCTTTCCGGTCTGTTCCGGCGTCACCTCCATGACGAGCGCGATCCCGAGCGGCGCCAGCGCCTGCGCATAGAAAGCCTTGGCGCGCTCGTAATCGGACACGCCGAAACCGACGTGGTCGATGATCATAGCTCCCTCCGCCTGCGACGAGGCTTGCCTATCCGAGAAGGTCGATCAAGGCCGGGATGAGCGGCTCGTCGGCCGGCGGCATCGGATAGGAGCCCATGTCCTTCGGCCGCACCCATTTGAGCGCCTGCCCCTCCCGCGCCCGCACGAACCCCTCCCAGCGCCGGCAGGCATAGAGCGGCATCAGCAGGTGGAAGCTCTCATAGGCGTAGCTCGCGAAGGTGAGCGGGGCGAGACAGGCCTCGCGCACCGTGATGCCGAGCTCCTCGTGGAGCTCGCGAATCAGCGTCTCCTCGGGACGCTCGTCCGCTTCGACCTTGCCGCCCGGGAACTCCCACAAGCCGGCGAGCGGCTTGCCCGGGGGCCGCTGCGCAATCAGCACGCGGTTGTCGGAATCGATGAGCGCGACGGCGGCGACGAGGAGGAGGCGCAAGCGCGGCCGCTGTCCGGTCATGTGCGCTGGCGCACATCGCGTCGCGGTGCGTCCGCGCACCTTCCGCCCGCTGGGAGGCGCAACACGCAAAGGCTCGAGGAGAAACCGATGCGCATCAGCCGCCGATCATCCGCTCTCGACCGCCTTCGAGACGGCTCGCCGGAACGCCGGCGGCCTTCGGGTTTCCTCGTCGGCCTCGGCTTTGTCGCACTGGCAAGCTGCGCCTCGGCGATCGTCTCGCTCGCGGCGATGCACTAGCCGCATCAGCTGCGATAGTCGCCATTGATCTCGACATAGGCCTTGGTCAGGTCGCAGGTCCAAATCCTCGCCTTGCCGCGCCCGAGACCGAGATCGACCCGCAGCAGGATCTCGTCGCCTCTCATGTAGGCGGAGGTCGTCTCCTCGTCATAGGCCGGGTCCCGGGCGCCTTCGACCGCAACCCGGATGACGCCGAAAAAGATCGCAAGCTTGTCGCGGTCGGCCGGCTCGCCGGCCTTGCCGACCGCCATGACGACGCGCCCCCAATTGGCGTCCTCGCCGGCGATCGCCGTCTTCACCAAGGGAGAGTTCGCGATCGAAAGGGCGATGCGCCGCGCCGATTTGGCGCTCGTCGCGCCTTCCACCTCGACAGTCACGAACTTGCGCGCGCCCTCGCCGTCGCGCGCGACCTGCCGGGCGAGATCGCCGAGGAGATCGTCGAGCGCCCCGGCGAAGGCCTTGAGCCGCGGATCCTTCGGATCCTCGATGACCGGCGCGCCGCGCTCGCGCGCCGTGCCGGTCGCGAACAGGAGCAGCGTGTCCGAGGTCGAGGTGTCGCCGTCGACGGTGACGCAGTTGAAGCTCCGGTCGGCGGCGCGCTTGAGGAGCGGCTGCAGGGCCGAGGCCATGATCGGGGCGTCGGTGAAGGCGAAGGCGAGCATGGTCGCCATATCCGGCGCGATCATGCCGGCGCCCTTGGCGAGGCCGTTGATCGCGACCTCGATCCCGCCGAGATCGGCGGTGCGCGTCGCGAGCTTCGGGAAGGTATCGGTGGTCATGATCGCCTGTGCGGCCTCGCGCCAGGCGAAGGCGGTGGCGCGGCGCTCGCAATCGGCGAGCACGGTCTCGAATTTCCTGGCGTCCAGAGGCTCGCCGATGACCCCGGTCGAGGCGAGGAAGACCTGCTCGGCACGGCATCCCGCGGCTTTCCCGGCGAGCTCGGCCGTGAGCCGCACGGCTTGCGCACCCTTCATCCCGGTGAAGGCGTTGGCGTTGCCGGAATTCACCACCAGCGCCCGGGCCGAGCCGCCGCCGAGATTGGCGCGGCACCAATCGACCGGGGCGGAAGAGCATTTCGATTGCGTGAACACGCCCGCCACCGCCGCGCCCCTATCGAAGGCTGCGTAGAGCACGTCGGTGCGGCCCTCGTAGCGGATGCCGGCCTCGGCGGTGGCGAGGCGGACGCCGCCGATCGGCGGCAGCTCAGGGTAGGTCTTCGGCGCAAGCGGGGAGAGGGCGGTTGACATGGGCTCGCCCATAACGGCCCGCGCGCGGACGCGAAAGGGTTAAGCAGAGTTTACGCGATAGCCCGGCCGGTCATCCCGGCCGCAGCGAAGCGAAGAGCCGGGATCCACAACACACGTCGCGGAGCCGTGGGTCCCGGATAGCCGCTGCGCGGCTTCCGGGACGACAGGCGCGGAGGTTACGGCTTCTTCGGCTCGGCCGGCTTGTCCTCGGGCTTCGGCTGGTCGAGGCGCTCGATCTTGGCGTTCTGGCGCAGCTTCAGGACGAGGTCCTGCTGGGCCTTGCGGGTCAGGTACTGATCGACCTGGTCCTTCATCTCCTCGAAGGGCGGGATCGGCTTGACGCGCTTTTCCTCGACCTTGATCACGTGCCAGCCGAACTGGGTCTTCACCGGGTCGGAGACCTGGCCGGGATCGAGCTTGAAGGCGGCCTCGGCGAAGGGCGCGACCATGCGGTCCTTGGCGAAGAAGCCGAGATCGCCGCCCTCGCCCTTCGAGCCCGGATCCTTCGAGAGCTCTTCCGCCACCTTCTCGAAGCTCTCGCCGCCCTTGACGCGGGCCTGCGCCTTCTTCGCCTCGTCCTCCTGCTCGACCAGGATGTGGCGCGCCCGCACCTCGGGCTCGGGCGTCATGGTCTTGACGGTCTCGTCGTAGAGCTTGCGCGCGGCCTCCGGCGTCACCGCCTTCTTGACCTCGCGGTCGAGATACTCGTCGAGGAGGAGCTTGTCGCGAAAATAGGCCATCTTGCGCGCGAACTCCGCGCCCTCGCCGACCTTCGCGGCGGCGGCGGCCTTCGCGCCGAGCTTGAGGTCGACCACATAGGCGACGAGCACGTCGCGCTTCTGGGCGTCGCTCATGCCGGGGAGCGACAGGGCCGGGTCCTCGGCCGCAAGCGCGATGTCGCCTTCGGTCACGGTGACGCCCTCGGCGCGGGCGACGACCTTGTCCGGGGAAGCCGCGGCGGCGGGAGCGGGCGTTCCCGGGACGGCCGGGGTCTGCGCGCCGGCTGCGGCCGGCAAGGCCAGCGCCAACGCCAGCGCGCCGGATTTCAGGGCCAAGCGAAGCTTCGAATGCATCAGAGGGCGCTCCTTCGCGCGATTGTCTGCCGGGATGAGGGAATTTCGCGCCTCAGTGGCGGCGATTCATGGCTTTGGCAAGGCAAGCGGGCGCGCCCGAGTCGCGCGGGCGCGCCGAATCCCCCGGGCGTTCCCGGGTGAAGATGTCTCGCTGTCAAAGAGCGGGGGAGCAGGACGCCAGCGCCGGCTCACTTATTTTTTGGATGCCAGTCGCCTGGCGTCCCGCCGGTGGTTTTGATCGCCGCTGAGGCCGAGTGGATCGGACCTTAAGGCCCGATCGACCGGCGCCTGGGGAGAGGCCCGGGTCCTCTTCTCTTCTCGAGAAGAGTCCC
>JAQSWQ010000109.1 GCA_029266525.1 Microvirga sp. | reverse complement strand
CGCGCTCCAGGCGCTGCTTTACGGGCTGGAGACCGGGACGCCGTACCTCACCGTGGATTCGCTTTCGATCCAGGCGGCGGGCGCTGGCGCCCAGGCCGGGATGGCGGACGCTCCCTTGCGGGTCGTGATGATGGTGCGCGGCCAGTGGCGGCGAGAGGGCGCGTGAAGCCGATCTCGCCGGCGGCCCTCGTCGCGACCTTGGGCTTGGCCGCGTCGCTGCCGTGCGGCGGCGCTTTCGCGCAAGCGGCGGTCGACCAAGCCGCGAGCCTCTCAAACCCGCTCGCCGGCCAGTCGCTCGACGCCCTGTCGGCGACGCGCGAGCGCCCCCTGTTCGCACCGAGCCGGCGGCCGCCCGACCCGCCGGCCCCGGCAGCGCCGCCATCGGTGGTCGTCGCTTCGCCCACTCCTCCCCCCGAGCCGCCCGCCATCACCTTCTACGGGGTGGTCATGGAGCCTGACGGCGCGCGCGCCCTCGCGAGGGGCCCTTCCAACGAGAGCCTGCGTTTGCGGGTCGGCGACGAGGTCGGCGGGTGGTCGGTCACCGGCGTCGACCGGCGCCGGCTCGTGCTCACGCTCGGCGAGCGCTCGGAGACCTTCTCGCTTTTCGAGAACAAGCGAGAGAAAATGGCGCGGGAACCGGTCGGTTCGGTGCGGCAGCGCATCCAAACCGCTCCGAACACCGGACATCGCTACGAGGGGCGGGCGATCCCTGCGCGCCCGTCGCAGCCCGGCAAGAACGAGCCGGATCTCTGAACGGGCGTCCCCTGCGTCGGAAAGCCCGCGCCAGGGTTCTTGCGGAAGCTCTCCAGTGGGGTTCCGACCTCGGCGCTAAGCTTGTGTTTACCACCATGAGCCACGCTGGAGCTTCTTGAGCCGAGGAGGCTTCCATGGTCATGATTGCGTTAGCGTTCTGCGCCGGCGTGGTGGCGGGGGTCGCGGCGGTCGGCGGAGCGTTCTGCATCCTTGTTGCGCCGCGGGAACAAAATCCCGTCCTGTAAGCGCTTGCTTCCCGGCTGCCCTAGACGACCGGCAGGCTGGACCAACACTGGCGATCGGACGCCCTGCCGGCTTCGGCATGAACCTCTTCGTCTTCGGTCTCGGCTACAGCGCGCGGCATTTCATCAGGCGCCATCGTGCCCGGCTTGGCGAAGTCGCGGGCACGACGACCTCGCCGGAGGCCGCCGCGGCGCTCAAGGGCGAGGGCGTCCGCGCACTGCTGTTCGACGGCGAGACCGCCGACCCGGCGATTGCCGCGGCGCTTGCCGGGGCTGAGCTGCTCATCGCCTCGATTCCGCCGGACGGGCGCGGCGATCCCGCCCTGCGCTCTTTCGAGGAGGCGATCACGGCGGCGCCGCGCCTTTCCTGGATCGGCTATCTCTCGACGGTCGGCGTCTATGGCGACCATGGCGGGCGATGGGTCGACGAGACGACGCCGCCGGCCCCGGCGAACGATCGCTCCCGCGACCGCGCCGCAGCGGAGGAGGCCTGGCTCGGGCTCGGCGTGCGCTCCGGCAAAGCGGTCCAGGTGTTCCGGCTCGCCGGCATCTACGGCCCGGGCCGCAACGCGCTCGCCCAGCTCGCGGCCGGGACGGCACGATGCATCGTCAAGCCGGGCCAGGTATTCAACCGCATCCATGTCGACGACATCGCGGCCGTGCTGACGGCCTCGGTCGAGCGGCCGAATCCTGGGCGCATCTACAACCTCGCCGATGACCAACCGGCGCCTCCGCAGGATGTGGTCGCGTACGCGGCGCGTCTCGCCGGCGTCGTGCCGCCGCCGGAAGTCGCCTTCGAGGAAGCGCGACTCTCAGGTCTGGCGGCGAGCTTCTATGCCGAGTGCAAGCGCGTCTCGAACCGGCGCATCAAGCAAGAGCTCGGCCCGCACCTGAGTTATCCGACTTATCGCGAGGGCCTGCGCGCCCTGAGGGAAGCAGGCGAGGGGCCGAGCTCCGGTCAGGCGGCGTGACGCTCGGCGGTCGGGCCGAAATGCTCGATGTAGCGCTGGTTGATGGCCGAGACCGGCAGGACGACGAGCACGTCGGTCGTGCCGAATTGCCAGTCGATCACCGCGCCGTCGCCGAAGCTCGCGCCGAGGCGCAGATAGCCCTTCACCAGGGGGGGCAGCCCGCGGAGCGCCGCCTTCGGGTCGACGGCTTCGCGGCTGAGCCGGTCCATGGCGACGTATCGGCCGTCGAGCGCTCGCACGCGCCAGCGCTCAGGCGCGCGGGCGTAGTGATGCAGGAAGCTCAAGGGCAGCGCGAGCTTGTCCGGGTCCGTGCCCTCGAGGCTCGCACAGCCGATCATCACGTCGATGCGGTGATGGAGCACATAGGTCCAGATGCCGTGCCACAGGAGCTCGACCGTGCGCTTGTTGCGGTGGGGCGCAAGCACGCAGGAGCGGCCGAGCTCGAGGAAGCGCAGACCGGGATTGGCTTCGATCAGCGGGGCGATGTCGTACTCGCCCGCCGTGTAGAAGCCGAAATGGCGCTCGGCCACCTCCTGCCGCAGAAGCCGGTAGGTCCCGACGACCTGCGGCTTCGGCTTGCGGAAGGGCTTCGGCTTCGCGGCATGGTCGAGGACGAGGAGGTGATCGCAAATGGCGTCGTACTCGTCGAGATCGCGGCGCGAGAGGAGCGAGGCCGCGTTCGGTATCGCCGACATCTCGCCGTAGAACACCTCGTAGCGCAGCCGCTGCGCGCGGCGGATGTCTTTAGGGGTCGTTGCGAGCCGCACCTCGAGCGAGCCGAGCCGCCCCAGCACCGGGTCGAGCCCGCGCCGCGCCTCGGCGAGAGTGGCGCGGGTCTGCAGGCCCGGGATGAACCTGGTCACCCCGCCGCCGAGCAGCGGGTTGAGAGCGAAGGACGGCGCGACGCGTTCCGACGCGAAGCGGATGATCGACCGCCTCGGCGCTGCCGGCCTCGACATCGTCATGGAACCCTCGCTCGGCGGGCGCTGGTCAGGGGCGATTCTCGCGCGGCCGCCTTCGTGCCTCGGCAAAGCATAAAGCGCTGACGCTATCGTGACAACGAAAGCCGATTGAGACGGCGCGCTATGATGCCTTGCGCAGCGGCGTGTCGGGCTCGCTGAGGAGCGCGTCGAGCGCCGCGAGGTCGAAGGGCTTCGGCAGGAAGGCATCGAAACCGGCCGCCCGCAGCGAGGCCTCGTCGGAACGCCGCACGCTCGCCGTCAGCGCGACGAGCCGGAGCGGCCGCGGCACGCCGAGTGCGGCCTCGCGCAGGCGCAGCCGTCGCGTCGCCTCCAGGCCATCTAGGGCGGGCATGCGGATATCCATCAGCACGAGGTCATAGCCGGGCCGCTCGCCTGCGAGCGATGCCTCGGCGAGCGCGAGCGCCTCCTCGCCGTCCTTCGCCCAATCGGCGGTCGCCCCGAGCTTCTCGAGCGATTTCAACGCGAGGAGCGCGTTGATCCCGTTGTCCTCCGCGAGAAGCACGTGGAGCGCCGGCCCGGCCTTCGGGCGAGCACGGCTGCGCCGTGGTTCGGCGGCTCGCGGCGCCGCCTCGGCAGGCGCGGTCAGCTGGTGGAAGAGCGAGCGCGTCCGCACCGGCTTGACGAGATAGCCGTCGAAGCCGGCGGCCGACGGCGGGCCGAACTCGCGGCGGTCGAACGGCGAGAGCAGCACGAGGTTGCGGGGGACGCCTGCCCGGCGGGCCGCGTCGGCGACGCCGCGCACCGCCTCGTCGCCGAAGCCGGCATCGATGAGGAGGACGTCGAATCGCTGCCCTCGGAGCCTCGCGAGCGCACCGGCGGCGTCCTCGACGCGCACGACCTTGCCGCCGGCCTCCTCCAGCCGCCGCGCCAGGAACGGGCCTTCGAATGGCGAGGGCGCGACGATGAGCGCCCTCACTCCCGGCATCGCCGGTGCGGGCTCGCAAGCCGGCTCGGCGCCGGCAAGCGGCAGCGTGACCCGGAACGTCGCGCCTTCGCCGAGCGTGCTGTCGACGGAGATCGAGCCGCCCATGCGGTCGACGATGCGGCGGGTGATGGCCAGCCCGAGGCCGGTGCCGCCGTGACGGCGCGCAAGCTCGCCGTCGCCCTGCTCGAACTCCTCGAAGAGCGAACCCGCCCGGTCCTGCGGAATGCCGGGGCCGGTGTCGGAGACCGCAATGACCAGCGCGCCGGCGTCGTCCTGCTCGACGGTGACCCCGACGCCGCCGCTCTCGGTAAACTTCACGGCGTTGCCGGCGAGGTTCACCAGCACCTGGCGCAGCCGGTCGGCGTCGCCGGTGACGCGGGCCGGCACGTCGGCTGCGACGAAGGCCGCGATCTCGATGCCCTTGCCCTGCGCTTTCGGCGCCAGAAGCTCGACCACGCCTTCGACCAGCGCTCGAACGTCGAGCGGCTCGGCCGAAAGGTCGATCCGGCCGGCCTCGATCTTCGAGAAGTCGAGGATCTCGTCGATCAGGGACAGGAGCGCCTCGCCCGAGGTCTTGACCGCGCGGATATAGGTCGTCTGCTCGGGAGTCGGCGCGGTGTCGAGCAAAAGGTCGGCCATGCCGAGGATGCCGTTCAGCGGCGTGCGGAACTCGTGACTGACGGTCGCGAGGAAGCGCGACTTCGCCTCGCTTGCGGCCTCGGCGCGAACGCGCGCCTCCTCGAGCTTGCGCTCCGCCGCGACGCGCTCGGTGATGTCGCGCCCGGCGCGCACGAGCTCGGGGGCGCCGCCGTGCCCGGCCATGGTGGTCTCGACCCAGGACAGCCAGCGCACGCCCGCCTGCGTCTGGATCGCCTCGTCGATGACGCGCGCGCCGTCGTGGCCGATCCGCGGCAGCCCGCTCTCGATGACGGTCGGCCGCTCCTCGGTGCCGATCAGGCTCTCGGCCGAGCCGCCCATGAGCTCGGCGAAGCGCTCGTTGGCAAAGGTGATGCGCCCGGCACGGTCGCGCTGGACGATAAGATCGAGCTGCGCCTCGATGAGGCTGCGGTAGCGCTCCTCTGACTCCGCGAGCCGCCAGGTGCGGTCCTGCAGCCGCTCGACCTCGGTCTCGAGCGTCCTCGCATGCTGCTCGAGTCGCAGGTGATCGCGCAGCAGCACGACCGAGGCGATGACGGCCGCCACGAGCAGCGCGGCGAGGGCGACAAGCCCGGCTCCGGCCCCGATCGGCAGGCTCGCGAAATCCATGCCCGTTCCGCCAACGCAACGACAAGGCGCCGACAGTCGCAGAAACCGCTGAAGATCGGGTTGGAGAAAAGGGTTGCCGGCGCCTTGCCGGAAAGGGTCGAATTGTCCGCAACGCGCCCTAAGCCGCGACCGGCCTTCGGTCGGTGTGCGCGCGGTAGGACAAGGCCTCGGCGAGGTGCAGGCGGCGGACGTTGTCCTCGCCGTCGAGGTCGGCAAGGGTGCGGGCGAGCTTGATGACGCGATGGAAGCCGCGGGCCGAGAGGCGCATGGCGTCGGCGGCGTCGCGCACGAGCGCGAGCCCGTCTCGGTCCCGGCCGCGCGATCTCTTCGATGACCGGCGCCGGGCAGGCGGCGTTGGTCGTGACGCCGTCGAGGCCGAGATCGGCGTAGCGCTTGATCTGGATGCGCCGCGCCGCGGCGACGCGGGCCGCGACCTCGGCCGAGCCCTCGGACGGCGGCGGCAGGATGAGGTCGGCCGCCGTGACCGAGGGCACCTCGATGATCAGGTCGATGCGGTCGAGGAGCGGCCCCGAGAGGCGGGCCTGGTACTGCGCCATGCAGCGCTCGTTCGGCTGGCGCCGGCAGGCAAAGCCCGGCTCGGTCGCCTGGCCGCAGCGGCACGGGTTCATCGCCGCGATGAGCTGGAACCGGGCCGGGTAGGTGACGCGGTGGTTGGCGCGCGCGATCACCACCTCGCCGCTCTCGATCGGCTGGCGTAAGCTGTCGAGCACCTGCGGCTGGAACTCGGGGAACTCGTCGAGGAACAATACGCCGTGGTGGGCAAGCGACACCTCGCCCGGGCGCGCGTTCAGGCCGCCGCCGACGAGCGCCGCCATCGAGGCCGAATGATGCGGCGCGCGGAAGGGCCGCCGGTTCGACAAGGCGCCGTTCGCGAGCTGGCCCGCGACCGACTGTTGTCGAGGGTCGCGATGGCGGGCTCCGGCCGCGCCATGACCTGTATGCCTTTGAAGTGGTTCGCGAGCTGGATCAGCGAGCGCGGCGCGAGCACCTCGATGTCGCCGGACGCCCAGGCGGCCTCGGCGCCGCAGGCATAGGGGCAGATGAGCCCGTGCCCGCGCTCGTTCGCGGCGATCGCCGCCGGCAGCACGCCCGCGACCGCGGTGATCGAGCCGTCGAGCGCAAGCTCGCCCAAGACCGTGAAGCCCTGGAGCGCATCGGCCGGGATCGCGCCGATCGCCGCCATCACGCCGAGCGCGATCGGCAAATCGTAATGCGAGCCCTCCTTGGGCAGATCGGCCGGCGCGAGGTTCACGGTGATGCGCTTCGCCGGCAGCGCGAGGCCGGAGGCGATCAGCGCCGAGCGCACCCGCTCGCGCGATTCCCCCACCGCCTTGTCCGGCAGGCCGACGACCGTGAACACCACGTTGCCGGGCGAGAGCTGCACCTGCACGTCGACGAGGCGCGCCTCGATCCCCTCGAAAGCGACCGTCGAGACGCGCGTGACCATGCCGGCACTCTCCGTAACCGAGCGGAGCTTAGCCTCGGTTCGACGCGAGAACAAGTAGGGAACAGATGCCTTGCGGGCCGGAAAGGCTCGCACTCCGGTGCCACAGCCGGCCCGAGCCGATGGGCTCGGCAGAGTTAAGGCAGGGGACCAGAAGTTTCGGCGGACGCGCGACTAAGCTGTGGGTAACGCCCCTGTGGCAAGCGTCGAGTGGAACCAACTCGCGCTGCACCGGTCTATTCTCCAAGGGGCGTCGTGTTCTGAGGAAAGTTCTTGGAGTTCGGTATGCTGCGAGGGAGGCAGCGGTTGCGACGCAGCCAAGGCGCCGAATCGCAGTTGCGTCAGCGTACCCTCGATTCGGAAGGCGACCTCTCTGCGGACGAGGTCGAGCGCCGCACCGGCGAGCTCCGGGCCGAGCTCGAGCTGCAGCGGCGTCGTTTCCGGGAGATGGGCCACCGCGTCCGGAACAGCCTGCAGACGCTTTCCGCGCTGTCGCTCCTCAAGGCGCGCCGCACCGAGGACGAGAGCGCCCGCCGCGCCTTGCTCAACATGGCACAGCGGATCGCCGCCCTCTCCACCGCCTATCGGATGAGCGATCCTTCGAGTGATGAGGGCCTGGACGCAGGCGCGCTCATTGCGGAGATCGCGACCGAACTCGCCGCCGGGGCGGAGGGCGGGCAGGTCGCGCTCGCCCTGGATCTCAGCCCCATCGCCGTTCCGCTGGACGCGGCGGCTCCGCTCGCGCTCCTCGTCAACGAGCTGATCGGCCTCGCGCTCCGCGGCGGCGCTCCGGAGGGTTCGCCCGTTCGCCTGACCGTCAGCGCCGGGCGCCGGCCCGAAGGGACGTGCCTCGCGATCGCCTGCGAGGGACTCCTCGCGTCGGACGCGGAGCTCTCTGGCGATACCTTCGGACGGACGCTCTGCGAGATGTTTGCGCGTCAGATCAAGGCGGAGCTCACCTTCGACGACGCCGGGTCAGGCACGCGCGCGGTGGTGCTCCTGCCGTCCGGCTGAGCCCTCAGCGGGCTTGAGCCGCGCGCTTCAGCCGGTACAGCTCCTCGAGCGCGTCGCGCGGCGTCATCTCGTCGGGCTCGATCGCTCCGAGCGCGTCCCGCAGCGGATCGGGTTTCGGCGTCGCCGCCGGTTTCGGCGCGGCCGCGAAAAGCGGCAGGTCGTCGACGAGGGCGCGCTTCGGGCGCTCGCGGTCGGAGCGTTCGAGCTCGGCGAGCACAGTCTTCGCGCGCTCGACAACGGCGTCGGGAAGACCGGCGAGGCGGGCGACCTGGAGCCCGTAGGAGCGGTCGGCGGCGCCGGGCACGACCTCGTGCAGGAAGACGACCTCGCCCTCCCATTCGGCGACCTTCAACGTCGCGTTCGAGAGCCGGGGCAGGCGCTCGGCGAGGCCCGTGAGCTCGTGGAAGTGGGTCGCGAAGAGCGTGCGGCAGCGGTTCTGTTCGTGCAGGTGCTCGATCGCGGCCCAGGCGATCGACAGCCCGTCGAAGGTGGCGGTGCCGCGGCCGATCTCGTCGAGGATGACCAATGAGCGAGCGGTCGCCTGGTTGAGGATCGCGGCGGTCTCGACCATCTCGACCATGAAGGTCGAGCGGCCGCGGGCGAGGTCGTCGGCGGCGCCGACGCGCGAAAACAGGCGGTCGACAATGCCGATATGTGCCTCGCGCGCCGGCACGAAGGCCCCCATCTGGGCCAGCACCACGATCACCGCGTTCTGGCGCAGATAGGTCGACTTGCCGCCCATGTTCGGGCCGGTGATCAAAGTGATGCGGCCGGCGCCTGCCCCAGACCCCGATCTGGGGTCGGCGCGCGCGCCTGCCGCGGAGCCCGATCCGGGGTTACCCGACAGGTCGCAGCCGTTTGGGATGAACGGCACGCCGTCGCGCTTCAGCGCCGTCTCGACCACCGGGTGCCGGCCCCCGGCGATGCGGAAGGCGAGCGTGTCGTCGACCTTGGGCCGCGTCCACTCCGCATCGGACGCAAGCTCCGCGAGCGCCGCCGAGACATCGATGACGGCCAGCGCGGCGGAGGCTGCTGCGATCCCGTGCTGGGCGTCGAGCACGAGACCGCCGAGACGCTCGAACACGGCAAGCTCGATCTTGAGCGCCCGGTTCGCCGCGGAGGCGATCTTCGCTTCGAGCCCGCCGAGCTCGACGGTCGAGAAGCGCATCGCATCCGCCATGGTCTGGCGGTGGACGAAGGTCTCCTTGTGGGGGCCGCGCAGGAACTCCTCGCCGATCGCCGCCGGCACCTCGACGTAGTAGCCGAGCATGTGGTTGTGCTTGATGCGGAGCGTGCGGCAGCCGGTCTCGGCACTGTAGCGCGACTGCAGCGCGGCGATGAAGCGCCGCGAGTCCTGCTGCAGCTCGCGGGCCTCGTCGAGCGCCGGATCATGCGCCTCGCGCACGAAGCCGCCGTCGCGCCTGTTCAGCGGCAGCTCGTCGGCGAGCGCCGCCGTGAGCGCCTCGGCGAGCGACGGGTCGAGCCCGCCGAGCGCCTGCGCCGCCTCGCCGAGCTCGGCCGGAAGTTCCTCCGCTCGCGCGAGCAGCGCGGCGATCGCGCGAGCGGCTTTGAGGCCATCTCGGAGGCAGGCGAGGTCGCGCGGGCCGCCGCGCTCGAGCGCAAGCCGCGACAGCGCGCGGGCGATGTCGGGCACGCCCTTGAGCTGCGCGCGCAGGCGCTCGCGCAGCTCGCGGCCTCCGACCAGGAAGGCTACCGAGTCCTGCCGGCGCAGGATCGTGGGCGCCTCCGTGAGCGGACCGGCGAGGCGCTCGGCGAGAAGACGGGCGCCGCTCGGGCTCACCGTACGGTCGATCGTCGCAAGAAGGCTCCCGGCGCGCTCGCCGGCAAGCGTCCGGGTGAGCTCGAGATTGGCGCGGGTGGCGGCGTCGATCGCGAGCACGCCGAAAGCCGCGTCGCGGCGCGGCGGCTGCAGGGCTGGACGCTGCCCGAGCTGGGTGCGCTCGACGTAGTGGAGCGCACTTCCCGCCGCCGCGGTCTCGGCCCGCGAGAACTGGCCGAAGCTGTCGAGCGTCGCGACGCCGAAGAAATCCGTGAGGCGCCGCTCGGCGGAAGACGGGTCGAGCCCGTCGCGCGCGACCGGGGTCAGGGCGGCGCGGCTCTCGCGCCAGAGGCTGCGCAGCTCCGGATCGTCATGGATCGTGTCCGGCACCACGATCTCGCGCGGCTCGAGCCGGGCGATCTCGGCCGCGAGCCCCGCCTCGGCGGTCTCGGAGAGCGAGAAGCGCCCGGTCGAGATGTCGACGGCGGCAAGGCCGTAGAGCCAGCTGTCGCCGGAGCCCTTGCGCCGCGCGATAGCCAAGAGAAGGTTCGCCTCGCCCGGCGCGAGCAGCTTGTCCTCGGTGATGGTCCCGGGCGTGACGATGCGGACGACGTCGCGGCGCACCACCGATTTCGCGCCGCGCTTCTTCGCCTCCGCCGGGTCCTCGGTCTGCTCGCACACCGCGACCCGGTGGCCGAGCGCGATGAGGCGCTGCAGGTAGTCGTCGGCGCGCTCGATCGGCACGCCGCACATGCGGATGTCCTCGCCCTGGTGCTTGCCGCGCTTCGTCAGCACGATCCCCAATGCGCGCGAGGCGACCTCGGCGTCCTCGAAGAACAGCTCGTAGAAATCGCCCATCCGGTAGAACAGCAGCGTGCTGAGGTTGGCGGCCTTGATCTCCAGGTACTGCGCCATCATGGGCGTGACGCGCCCAAGGTCGTCGGATGGCTTGGGCGGGACGCGCCCGACATCGTCGGAACGACGCGCGACATCGTCGGCAACATGGTCGGCAACATCGCGCGACATCGTTAGGCTATCGCGCGCAACATCGTCGGCCTTTTTCGGGGTGTCGGACGGGCCGCGCGGAGCCGCCTCCGGCGGGGCGGGCTCGGCAAGGCCAACGGCGCGGGCGGCGTCGATGTTCATGGCGCGCGACCCTAGCAAAGGGGCTGCCTAGTTACACCCTGCTGCCGGCGCGCCTGTGGAGCGTGCGTGGACAACCCGCCCCTGAGGGGCTAACGCGCTGCCGTACATTCGCATCCCGGGCGCAAGCCTCACAAGAAGCTCAGGAAACGCCCCCATGAATGACCAAGGCCCGCCGCGCCGCAGCCGCCCGACCTTCACCGATCAGGAGGCGCTGCAGTTCCATTCCATGGGCCGGCCGGGCAAGCTCGAGGTCATCGCGACGAAGCCGATGGCGACCCAGCGCGACCTGTCGCTCGCCTATTCGCCGGGCGTCGCCGTGCCGGTCTTGGCGATCGCCGAGAACCCGGCCTGCGCCTTCGACTACACGGCCAAGGGCAACCTCGTCGCGGTGATCTCGAACGGCACCGCGATCCTCGGGCTCGGCAACCGCGGCGCCATGGCCTCGAAGCCGGTGATGGAGGGCAAGGCGGTCCTGTTCAAGCGCTTCGCCGACATCGACGCCTTCGACCTCGAGGTCGGCACCGAGGACGCCGACGAGTTCATCAACTGCGTGCGCTATCTCGGCCCGACCTTCGGCGGCGTGAACCTCGAGGACATCAAGGCGCCGGAGTGCTTCATCATCGAGGAGCGCCTGCGCGAGCTCATGGACATCCCGGTGTTCCATGACGACCAGCACGGCACCGCGATCATCGCGGCGGCGGGGCTGATCAACGCGCTGCACCTCACCGGTCGCGAGATGGCATCGACGAAGCTCGTCATCAACGGGGCGGGCGCCGCGAGCATCGCCTCGGTCGAGCTCCTCAAGGCGCTTGGCCTCAAGCCCAACCACGTCATCCTCTGCGACACCAAGGGCGTCGTCTATCGCGGCCGCACCGAGGGTATGAACCAGTGGAAGTCGGCGCATGCGGTCGACACCTCCGCCCGCACGCTCGCCGAGGCGCTCGACGGCGCCGACGCCGCTTTCGGGCTCTCGGTCAAGGGCGCCTTCACGCGCGACATGATCCGCTCGATGGCCGCGAACCCGATCATCTTCGCGATGGCCAATCCGGACCCGGAGATCACCGTTGAGGAGGTCTCGGGCATCCGCGACGACGCCATCATGGCGACCGGGCGCTCGGACTATCCGAACCAGATCAACAACGTCTTGGGCTTCCCCTACATCTTCCGCGGCGCGCTCGACGTGCGCGCGACCGCGATCAACATGGAGATGAAGATCGCGGCCGCGCAGGCGCTTGCCGAGCTTGCCCGCGAGGACGTGCCCGACGAGGTCGCCGCCGCCTACCAGGGCTCGCGCCCACGCTTCGGACGCGACTACATCATCCCGGTCCCGTTCGATCCGCGCCTGATCCACACCGTGCCGCCGGCAGTCGCCAAGGCCGCGATGGACACCGGCGTCGCGCGAAAGCCGATCGAGGATTTCCGCGCCTACAAAGCCTTCCTCTCGGCTCGGCGCGACCCCGTCGCCGGCACGCTCAACCGCATCTTCGAGCGCGTGCGCAAGTTCCCGAAGCGGGTGGTGTTCGCGGAAGGCGAGGAGGAGCAGGTCATCCGGGCGGCTATCTCCTTCGTCAACCAGGGCCTCGGGACCGCGATCCTGGTCGGCCGCGAGGAGCGCGTGCAGGAGACCGCGGAAGCCGCCGGGATCGAGCTCGAAGGGCGCGAGGGCGTCGAGATCCACAATGCGCGGCTCTCGCGGCGCAACGCCGTCTATGCGCAGTTCCTCTACGAGCGCCTTCAGCGCCGCGGCTACCTTTTTCGCGACTGCCAGCGCATGATCAACCAGGACCGCAACCATTTCGCGGCCTCGATGGTGGCGCTCGGCGACGCCGACGCCATGGTGACCGGCGTCACCCGCAACTA
>JAQSWQ010000057.1 GCA_029266525.1 Microvirga sp. | reverse complement strand
GCGCGCCAGCATTTCCGCGGGCGGCGTCCAATCGGGCCACACCGCCTTGCGGCCGACCTCGGCGCGCCCGAACCACTGGAAGCCCTCTTTCCCGACGCCAACGCCGTAGCGGAGTGCCGTGTTGTTCTCGAAGGTGACGTAGAGGGCGTGGTTCCTCGAATCGACGACGAGCGAGCCCGGCGGCTCCTTGTGGATGTACTTGACGAGCTGGCGCCGGAAGCGCGGCGCGATCTCCTTCATGTTGGTGCGCCGGAACTGGAAGCCACCGTCCTCGGCCACGCCGTCGTAATACGCCTCGTCGGGAATGACGGGCTCGACCGGCGCGCGCCTCTGAGCGAAGGCCCGGCCGGAAGCCGTCGCACCGACAGCCCCGAGCAAGGCGAGGAAAGCCCGGCGTTCGATGAGCATGTGCAAGAACCCCCGTCCGATGCGGCGGGGAACTTAGCCCGCCGCTTATCCTTACGGCAACGCTTGGGCACCGGCCCGGCACAATCGGCGGAGGGGCGTGGCGGGCGCGCCACATTCTCCTTCGGACCGGCCGCGCCCCCGGGGGGAGAGGGCGACACAGTTGTCGTCACTTGCATCGAGCGACTTGCGCTCGGAGCCCAACTTTCCAGCCGCCGTGCATCCGCGCGATCCGAATATCCTCTTCCTGGTGCCCCTCAACGGCGACACTGCGGGGCGCTTCGTGCCCGGCGCGGACGTGTTCATTCCGACGGCGATCAGCGGGGCATGATCGCGCCATAGTCCTCGAAGCGGAGGAGCGCCTAGCATCCAGCGCGATTATAGACCTTGTACCTCGGCGCATTAACTTTCGGCGCCGGGCGGAGGTTCTTCGAACTCCGGGTTCTTGAGGCGCTGCAGGATCTGGTAGCGCCCTGCGTGATCCGCCCGAGCACTGCTTGGACAAAGGAGAGAGCCTGTTCGGTTTTTCGCTTTTCCGCCCCGATCTCGCGGGGTCCTCGCACTCAGGATCGGTCAGCAGCTCGACGAGTTGCAAAAGCTCGTCCTCGCGCATCGCCTTGCGGTTGCTCCACAGCTCCCCGACGCGCCATCGGAAAGGGATACGCCCGCGATCTCGGCAAGCCAGTGCAGCGCCGGCGCCAACGTGACGCTCACGGCATAAGTGTCGGAAGGTCCCGGAAGAGCGCATTTCTAGTCCGTGGTCGAAGGGAGCGCCCGACGTAGTCGCCAGCCGCGAGCCCTTCACTGCTCTCCACGACGGGAGCGATCGCGGGCGTGAGCCTCTGCGAATAGAGGCATTGCTCCTGGAGCAGCCCCGACCCCCGAAGACGGTATGACGGGGGTTAGGTCTGTCTTCGCCCGGCGAGCTCCGGCCACGAGCGTGCCTTCTCTCTCGCCGACCGCGCCCCGCTACCCCGGCCTGCGCGCAAGCTGCGGAGCGGCAGCCGGGACTCGACCTGGGGCGGCGTTGTCAAGTGGGTGCGACGACCCTAGTGTCGCCGAAATAAACAAGCATAGGCCGGGAGGATCCGACATGAGGCGTCGTCCAGAGCGCAGGGAGACCGACCTGCTGCGACGGTCCGTTCTCGTTGGGGGCACGGCGGCGCTGTTCATGCCATCGGTCGCCCGCGGGCAGGGCCGGGCGACGGTGCGCATCGGCGTGCCGACGAAGACCTATTTCCCGACCATCATCGCCGAGACGGCGATCCGGCAGAAGCTCTTCGAGAAGGAGGGCATCAACGCCGAGCTCACGATCTACCGCGGCGGGGCCGAGGGCTTCGAGGCGATCGCCGCGGGCGCCGCGGATCTCATCTACAACTCCTCCTCCAGCGTCGCCGCCGGGCTGAAGAAGGGCGTCAACGTGCGCTGCGTCGCGAATGGGGGGCTCGGCTATTACGGCTGGTACCTCGTGGTGAAGCCGGACTCGAAGATCACGAAGGTCGAGGAGCTCGAAGGCAAGAAGGTCGGGATCACCTCGGCGGGTTCGGGCTCAGACATCCTGGCGCGCTGGACGATCGCCGAGCGCAAGGTCAACTTCACGCGCGTGCCTCTCGGCGGCGGCGGCCTCGTGCCGAACCTCTTGTCCGGCAATATCGAGGCGACAGTGCTCTACTCGCCGCTCACCTACCAAGTGATGCGCAACAAGGAGGCGCGTCCGCTCATCGACTTCGGCGCCGAGGTGCCCGAGCACTCTACAGGCAGTTGGATCTCCACCGACAAGATGATCAAGGAGCGCCCCGAGGCGCTGCAAAAGACGCTCAACGCGCTCTACGGCGGCCTCGCCTTCCTGCGCGCGCCCGAGAACCGCGCCACGGCTGTGAAGTTCGTCGCGGAGATCGACGAGATCCCGACCGAGATCGCCGAGGCGGAGCTCGACGGCAACATCGTCAAGCTCTCGACGACCGGAGAGTTCAAGCCGGAATGGATGCAGCGTGCGCTCGAGATGGCCCGCCTCATCGGCATGACCGATCTCGCCCCGGCCTCGGAGATCTACGTCACGCAGTTCAAGCCGGTGCCGACCAAGACCTGACCCGGTCCCTGGAAGCGCGGAACGCGGGTGCGGCCTTGACGCGAACGCAGATCATCCTGACGCGGCTCGTGCTGCTGGGGCTCGTCGTGGCGACCTGGGAGCTCCTGCCACGCCTCGGCTTCGTCAATCCGCGCCTGCTGCCGCCGCTCTCGGACGTGCTGACGATGCTCGGTCAACTCCTCGGACGCGCGCAGGTCCAGGAGGCGATCTGGGTCACGGCCGCGGAGGTGATCGTGGCCTTCATGATCGCCGTCCCGCTCGGCGCGGCAATCGGGGTGCTCATCGCCGAGAACGACTACGTCGGCGACATCTTCAGGCCGATGCTGTTCTATGTCTTCAGCATACCGAAATCGATCTTCCTGCCGATGTTCATCCTGATCTTCGGCATCGGCTTCGGGCAAAAGGTCGCCTACGCCGCCTTCTCCACTACCTTCGTGGTCATCATGAGCGCCGCGGCGGCCGTCGAGTCCGTCAAGGCCGACCACATCCTTGTCGCGCGCTCCTACGGCGCCACGCGCGGACAGATCCTGACGCGCGTCTATGTGCCGAGCATGCTTCCGGTGCTGCTCGAGACGCTGCGCATCTCGATGATCTTCAATTTCACCGGCGTGATGATCGCCGAGATGTACGCCTCGCGCACCGGCATTGGGCACCTGATTGCGAACTGGGGCGAGAATTTCCAGATGCGCCAGCTCTTCGCCGGGGTGATACTCCTCGCGGTTGTCGCGATCCTGTTCAACGAGGCGGTCCGCTACTTGGAGAGCCGATGCAGCACATGGCGAGCCTGACGCGGCTGCACGAGGTGGCCGAACCCACCGCGATCGAAGTCGCGCGGCTGAGCCATGTTTATGCCGGCCCCGAGGGCGGCGTTCCCGCGCTCGAGGACATCTCGATGAAGGTAGCGGCCGGCCGCTTCGTCGTCATTGTGGGCCCGAGCGGCTGCGGCAAGACCTCGCTGCTCATGATGCTCGCCGGCCTCAGGCACCAGACCGAAGGCACCATCCTATGCAACGAGCGACCGATAAACCGCCCGGATCCCGCGCGCGTGGGCGTCGTGTTCCAGGAGGCGAGCCTGTTCCCCTGGCTCAGCGCAGTCGACAATATCGAGTTCCCGCTCGCCCTGCGGGGCATGCCGAAGGAGGAGCGCCGGCGCCACGCCGAAGCGATGCTCCGGCTCGTCGGCCTCGAGGGCTTCGGCGGGCGCTACCCGCACGAGCTGTCCGGCGGCATGAAGCAGCGCGTTTCGATCGCCCGCGGGCTCGTGCAGGATCCGCCGGTGCTGCTCATGGACGAGCCCTTCGCCGCTCTCGACGAACAGACCCGAATGACCATGGGCCACGAGCTGCTGCGCATCTGGTCGACCACGCGCAAGACGGTGGTCTTCATCACCCACAGCCTCACCGAAGCGGTCTACCTCGCGGATGAGGTGCTGGTGATGTCGGCGCGCCCGGGGCGGATCATCGATCGAATCCCGGTCACTCTGCCGCGGCCGCGCACCTACGAGATGATGGCGACCGACACCTTCGGACGGCTGCGCGACCGCATCTGGCAGCAGATCCGCAAAACCACGCAGCCGGGACTCGCCTGAGATGCCGCTGCGCTGGCCCGCCCCGTCGACGATGCGCTGGCTCATCCTCGCCACGCTGCTCGTGTTTTGGGAGCTAATGCCCCGCACCAAGATTGTTCCGGAGCTGTTCCTGCCGTCGCTCTCCAAGACGCTGGCGGTGCTCTACAGCGACCGGCTCGAATATGTTGAGGCGCTCGGAGTCACGCTCTACGAAGTCGCGATAGCAATGCTGTTCGCGTGCGGCGCCGGCATCCTCATGGGCGCCCTGGGGGGTGGCGTCGCTCTCCTGCGCAACCTGCTGCTGCCGGTCTTCTCGAGCCTCTACGCGGTGCCAATCGTGATCCTTTACCCAATCTTCACCGCTTGGCTCGGGGTCGGCTCGGAGTCGAAGATCGCTTTCGCGGGGGTCTACGGCTTCTTCCCGGTGATGCTCTCGACGGCAGCGGGCATCCGCACCATCGACCCACAATACGTGCTGGCGGCGCGCAGCATGGGCGCGACGCTCTCTCAGCAGATCACGCGCGTCGTGATCCCAGCATCGATCCCCACCGTCCTCACGGGGCTCAGGCTGGGGGGCGCGCTAACGATCATCGGCGTCGTGGTCGCGGAGATGCTGACCTCGGCTGCAGGCATCGGCTACCTCGTCACGCGCTATCGCACCATTCTCGACAGCCCGCGCGTGTTCGCGGCGATTCTGATGATCCTGGTCCTCTCGGTCATGTTCGACGTGCTCGCACGGGGGCTCGAGCGGCGCACGCTTGCCTGGCAGACCGCGGGCCGCCGGCCGAGGCGGTCACGGGAGATCATGCAGGCCGTACCCGCCGGCGCACCCGCCTAATCCGCCCCCCTCGACGCGCTCGTCCAGCAGGAGCCGCACGCATGGCCTTACCCGTCCTGCCCACCACCGTCGTCGGGAGCTATCCCCAACCGGACTGGCTGGTGAACCGCGAAATGCTCTCGAAGACGGTGCCGCGCACGCGCATGAAAGAGCTCTGGCGCGTCGAGGAACGCTTCCTCGAACAGGCCCAGGATGACGCGACCGCGCTTGCCATACGGGACATGGAGGAGGCCGGCATTGACATCGTCACGGACGGCGAGATCCGGCGCGAGAGCTACTCCAATCGCTTCGCGACTGCGCTCGAGGGCATGGACATCGACAACCCGGGCCAGGTCGTCGCGCGCGGCGGGCGGGTGACCGAGGTGCCGCGCATCGTCGGAAAAATCCGCCGCAGCCGGCCCGTCGAGCGGCGCGATATGGAATTCCTGCGCCGGCGTACCCGCCGTGTGGCCAAGATGACCTTGCCTGGTCCCTTCACTATGAGCCAGCAGGCGAAGAACGAGTTCTATCGCGACACCGAGGAGCTCGTGCTCGACCTCGCGGCGGCGGTCAACGAGGAGGCGCGCGACCTCGTCGCCGCAGGCGCCGACATCATCCAGCTGGACGAGCCGTGGGTGCGCAATGACCCGGAGGCAGCGCGGCGGTACGCCTTGAAGGGTATCAACCGGGCGCTCGAAGGCATCGCCGTCCCGACGATAGTCCATCTGTGCTTCGGCTACGCAGCGGTTGTGCCTGGCGAGACCAAGCCGAGCGGCTATTCGTTCCTTGCGGAGCTTGCGGAATGCGACGCCGACCAGATCTCGATCGAGGCCGCCCAGCCGAAGCTCGACCTCGGCATTCTAAAGGACCTTGCGGGCAAGACCATTCTGCTCGGCGTCCTCGACCTCGGCGACAGCCGGCCCGAAACGGCGGATATCGTCGCCGAGCGAATCCGCGCCGGCCTGAAGCACGTCGCTCCCGAGAGGCTCGTGCCCGCACCCGACTGCGGCATGAAATATCTCACGCGCGAGCTCGCCTTCGCGAAGCTTCAGGCCCTCGCGACGGGAGCGGCGAAAGTTCGGGCGGAGATCAGCTGAAATCATGACCGCCTGCCGGCCCGCTCCGATGCCGCTGGGCGGCGGGCTCCACACCGACGAAAACCCCGCCTTTGCGGGCGGGGCTGTCGTCGTCACGGGCAGGGCCGTCCTGCTTTTGGTCGCTCGCCGTCGAAGGTGATCAGGCTTGCCGGCTGAGGCACGTGTCCGATGCCGTGCATGGTGCCTGATCTCGGCTTGCAAAGCCGTGAGGTAGCGCACGTTGCGCGACGATCTCCCGATCGTCAGCGGCGGCGCCGCAAGGCATCGAGCACGATCGCCGTGCCGAGCCCCCAGACCCCATTGAGGAGTGGGCCTATCCACATTCGAGCGGGGTTGAAACCCTGCGCGACCGGAAGGCCTTTCAGCGGGGCGACAACGAACCAGCCGACGAGCGTCGGAGCAATCGCCCCGAAGATGAAGGCGGTGAGCCAGATCGGCCAATCACGCGGTTTGCGCTCGGCGAAAAACGCCCAGATCACGCCCCACAGGCCGCCCCAGAATGCGAGGTTGACAACAGCCGGCACCCCGAGCGGAGGAATAGGCCGAAGCGAGAACGGACCGACGGCGATAATCCCGAGGGCGTTCAAGATGCCAACTGCGATCTGGTGGAAAATCAGCGTCGAGAGCGCGCCGGCGAGAAATCCCAGGAGCACGATTCGCATAGAGGACGGGCTTGAAAGAAACCCTCTCATGAGGGTGCCCGCAGCCGCCGGCTGCCGAGCCCCTCGGTCCAGCTGATACAACGGCTGCTAACTCTGGGGCGCCGGTTCTTCACGCACCCGGCGCGCCGTCGAGGTGGGTGCGTCGCGAGCAGTTGCAGGCGTCCTTGGGACGCCGCAGCCCTATGACCAACGCCGAGCCGACGATCCCGGCTGCGAGATAGGGCCACGCATAGGCAAGGAACTGCATGTCAGCACCCTCCGCTGCCCTAGGGTAAACAGACCGCCGGCCTTGTGCAATTGCGCGAAGCGCCGCCGCATCGGTGCTTGATGGAGGACCGTGAACTCGGCGCGGACCTCAACCTCCGGCTCTCAGCCGTAGACCTTCGCGCCCCAGGCGGTGGCGAGGAAGTCGGCGAGCTTGATCTCCTCCTGTCGCATGAAGCCCGGCGCGAACTTGCCGCGCGCCCAGAGCTCGAGGACCGCGGCCATCCCGGCGGCGGTCGTCGTCTGAATGGCCGTGCCCGGGTAGCTCTCCTGCGCCCGCACCTTCTTCACGTAGGAGACCTGTTGCGGCCTGCCCTTCGTCACGCCGACTGCGTTCACGTAGATCAGCACCAGGTCCTGCGCCGTCTCGGGCACTGCCTGATCGAGGATCTGGGTCAGCAGATCGGGGCGGCTCCCGAGGCCGAGGTCCTTCGTGACGAAGCGCATGTGGTCGCGGTGACCGGGATAGCGAATGGTCTTGTAGTTCAGTTCCTCGATCCTGCCGGCAAAGGTCTCGCACATCGTGGCGACCCCGCCCGAGGTATTGAACGCCTCGTAGACCACCCCGTCCATGACGATCTGCTCCAGACCGTCGAGCGGAAGCGTCTTGATGTGCTCGCCCTTGTAGAGGGCGTCGCAGGGCTGAAGATACTCGTTGATGAGCCCGGCAGAGGACCAGGACAGGTAATATTTCATCTCGTTGTTGGCCGAGAGAGGAAGTGCTCCGACCCGCAGCTCGAGCGACTTCACCTCCTCGAACTGCTCGACCAAGCTTGCCCCGATGATGTTGACCGCGCCCGGAGCAAGGCCGCACTGAGGAACGAAGACCGCCTTGTCGGTCCGGCGCGCAAGCGACTGAACGTGCCTCGTCGTGGCGGTATCTTCCGTGAAGTCGAAATATGAACGTCCCTCTTCCGCGCAGACCGTCGCCACGTCGCGGTTGAGGGTGAAGGGCAGCGCACTGACGAGCCCGTCCTGCCGGCGCGCGAAGGATCGGAGCGCGCCTTCGTCGGTCGCGTCGAGGACGGCATCGCCGCCCGGCCCGGCGTCGACCAGCGCCGTTCCCGTAATCCCAGGCGTGCTCGCGAGCATGTCCCGAAGCGCGCGCCCGATCTTTCCTGCACCGAGGATGCCGACCTTCATGCGCAGATCATACGCGAGTTCCGCCGGTTCGGAACAAGGCTGCTCGGTGCTCGTGACCATCGACGCCAATCGCCACCAACCCGACCATCGCCACGGCCGTGCGCGAGGCCGGCGCCCAACCCGTTAAGCCGGATTCGGGGCTCTGGGGGTGGCCAGCGCGCTTGGACTTCCCACGCGCAGGTCATCCCGGCCGACGCGAAGCGTAGAGCCGGGATCCAAGCACCAGCGCGGCAGCAGACCCCGGATAGCTGCTGGTGCGGCTTCCGGGACGACCGACTCAGGTGTGCGAGGGGTCGTCCATCGGCTCCCCGGCGGGAGCCGGCGCAAGAGGCCCCTCAGCGAGGAAGGTTGCGATGTCGTCCATGCTCTTTGCGGCGAGCCGGGCAAGCGCCTCCTTGTCGAGGCCTTCCCACGGGTTCTTCTTCGAGCCGGACTTGATCGACGCCGAGCCCGCGACGCGTTGCGCGCGGCGCTCTTGCGAATCGAACACGTCGAGGACGTAGGCGAGCGCCGTGCCGCCGTCCGCCGTCGGCTGCGCGGTGAGATAGCCCCGCAGGCGGTAGCGCGCCGCGCCATCCTTCCCGACGAGCTCCACCTTGCGGGCGCTGGCGGCGGTCGCGAGCTCCCCGGCGAAAGCAGTCTGGACCGACGCCGGCGCGCCCTCGATGCTCTCGACGGCGATCGGCTTGCCGGCGGGCGAGCCTTGCGCGAAGCCGAAGCCGCCGCCCGACTGGCACGAGCCCAGCGCGCAGGCGAGCACAGCCGTCACGAACGGAAGCCCTTTGATCATGACCCCTCCCCGCCTGTCGTTGCGCCTCGGCGAGCTGGGCCGTGTCTACTCTCAGCGGAGCGCGAGGTCCAGTTCGGGCAAGGTCAGGGCCTCGGGGCCGGATTCGGACACGAGATAGGTGCGTCCGAGCGTCATCGCGGTGCCGGTGTCGGAGTCCATCAGGATCATGTGGGCGAAGAACACCATGCCGGGCTCGATCGGCCAGGGATTGGCCTCGTAGAACATCGGCCAGTCCATCCAGGACGGCGTGAACTTCGCCCCGAGCGAGTAGCCGCAGGCGTTGAGCCGGTGCTGGGACAGGCCGTGCGCGTCGAGCACGCGCGCATGCGCGGCGAAGACGTCGCCCGCGGTGCGACCCGGCCTGAGCTCGGCTTCGCAGGCAAGAAGTGCCTCACGCGCCGCCCGGTGATGTGCAAGATGGGTAGGCTTCGGCTCGCCGACCACGACCGTGCGCATGATCGCGGCATGGTAGTGCCGATAGGCGCCGGCGAATTCGAGCGTGATCTGGTCGCGCTCCTCGAGCCTGCGGCGCCCGGATTTGTAGCGGCACAGAAGCGCGTCCGCGCCGGAGCCGATGATGAACTCGTTGCCGGGATAGTCGCCGCCGCCGCTGAAGATCGCGGCGTGCTGGGCGGCAAGGATGTCGCCCTCGTCGGCGCCCGCCCGGATCTCGGCCAACGCTGCACGATCCGCCGCGTTCGCGAGCTCCGCCGCGCGGCGGACATAGGTGATCTCCTCCTCGGACTTGACCGCGCGAAGCCGCGTGACGAGCTGCGAGGCGTCGGCGAGCGTTGCAAAATCGTCGAACGCCGCCTCGAGCTTCTTGCCGTCCGCGGCGACGAGCCCGTAGCTCTCGAACTCGACGCCGAGGCGCTTGCCGGAAAGCCCGAGTTCGGCCGCGAGCGCCTTCAGGTCCCGCGCAGGGTTTGCGTCCGCCGCATCCTTCCAGATGCGGACATCCGGGATGTTCGAGGTATGGCGCGCCTGGCGCAGATCGGCCGAGCGGGTCAACAGCGCCATGCGCCCGTCGGCCGTCACCACCAGGCACTGGAAGAAGCAGAAGCCGAAGGTGTCGTAGCCGGTGAGCCAGTACATTGACTCCTGCTGGAACAGCAGCATGGCGTCGAGGCGCTCCCGGGAGAGGGCGGCGAGGAGGGCGCGCCTGCGGCGCTCGAATTCGGCGGAGGAGAAGTGCACGGCCATTTGGTACCATACCGCCTCGCGTCGGGTTCTGAAGCGCGATGATGCGCCCCAACAAAACCGCATTCGGCCCCGCGACTGCGGCGATCGAGGGAAGCCACCGGGGAATGCTCATGCGCATGAGACGGGTCGTTCTGCCGTGCCTGCTGCTCCTTGCGCCGGCGCCCGCTTTCGCGGCCGAGGTCGAGCTGCAATCGAAGATCGACCGCGTCACGGTCTTCCCCGACGCTGCCGTGGTAACCCGCATCGCACCGCTCGATCTCGCGGCCGGCGCTTCGACCCTCTTTCTGCGCGGGCTGCCGGGGACGCTCGATCCGGCTTCGATCCGGGTCGAGGGCGCCGGCGCCGCCGCCTTCGCGATCGGAGGCATCGATGTGCGCGCGACGCCGGGCGAGGCGCGGCCGGTCATCGACGCCGAGCTCGAGCGGCGGCTCAAGGGCCTGCGCGACGAGCGCGATGGCGTCCAGGCGCGCATCGGCGCCGCGCAAGGCAAGAAGGCGACGATCGAGCGCTATGCGCAGGCGAGCCCCGAGAAGCTCGGGGTCGAGGCGAAGCCGCTCGAGGTCGCGCAGTGGCAGGCGGCCTGGGAGGCGATCGGGGGCGGGCTCGCCGCCGTGAATGAGGAGGTGCGCACGCTCACCGCCCGCGTGCGCGACCTCGACGCCGAGATCGCGGCGCTCGAGCGGGCACGTCCCCAGCCGCCGCGGCCGGGCGCTCCGAAGCGCGACGTCGCCGTGGCGGTCGAAGGCTCGTCGCAGGTCAAGGGCGAGCTGCGGGTGAGCTACCGGGTCGCCGGCGCCGGCTGGGCACCCATCTACGACGCCCGCCTCGAGACCGCAGGCAAGGACACGAAGCCCTCGCTCGAGCTCGTGCGCCGCGCGCAGGTGACGCAGCGCACCGGCGAGGATTGGGGGGATGTCGCGCTCGCCGTCTCGACGGTGCGGGTCAACCGCGGCGCGGCCGCGCCCGACCTGCCGCCGCTTCAGGTGAGCTTCTACGAGCCGCGACCGGTCGCGCAGGGCCGCCCCGCCCCGATGAGCCGCTCCATGGAAGCGCGCGACGAGGTCGCGGCTCGGGCAGCGGCGCCCGCGGCGCCGCTCGCCAAGGCCGAGGAGGTGGAAGCGACCGTTGAGGCGGGCGCGTTCCAGGCGACCTTCAACGTGCCCGGACGGGTCACGGTCCCGCAGGATGCCTCGAAGAGTGTCGTGCTCGCCAAGCGCGCGCTTGCGCCGAACCTGCTGGTCAGGACGGCGCCCGTGATCGACGAGACGGCCTATCTCGAAGCGTCCTTCGTCAACGAGGACGAGGCGCCGCTGCTGCCGGGCGAGGTCGCGATCCATCGCGACGGCGCCTATGTCGGCAAGGCGCGCCTCAAGCTCACTGCCACCGGCGACACGGTCGATCTCGGCTTCGGCGCCGACGACCGGGTCAAGATCGTGCGCGTGCCCTTGCGCCGGCGCGAGAACGAGCCCTCCTGGATCGGGCAGACCAAGACCGATCTGCGCGAGTTCAAGACAACGGTCAGGAACCTCCACGCGCAACCAATCCGGATCACCGTCGTCGATCGCCTGCCCTTCAGCGAGAACACCGCGATCCAGGTCGAGCTGCTGCGCGAGACGACGCCGTCGACGGAAAAACAGGTCAACGACAAGCGCGGCGTCATGGCCTGGACCTCGGACTATCAGCCGGGTGAGCAGAAGGAGATCCGGCTTGCCTACCGCGTCAAGTGGCCGGCCGAGCGCGACCTCGTCTACGAGCCGAAGCCGATCGGGCGCTAGGCCGTTCGCCGTGCAGGTCGAGAGGGATTCGGCCTTCGAGACCCTTGATGATCGGGCACTCCGGTCGGCTGTCGCCCTCGCAGGCCGAGGCGAGGTGCTTCAGGGCGTCTGCCATTTCACCGAGGTGCCGCGCGCGCTGCTTGAGCTCGGCCACGTGCTCTAGGGCGATGGCCTTGACTTCCGCGCTGCTGCGGCCGCCATCGCTCCACAGCCGCAGCAGATCGCGGATCCGATCGACGGAAAAGCCGAGGTCGCGCGCCCGGCGGATGAAGGCGAGCCGGTGCACGTCGGAGGGTCCGTAATCGCGATAGCCGCTCTCGCGCCGGGCGGAAGGCGGGATCAGGTCGATGCTCTCGTAATAGCGGATCATCTTGGCCGATATGCCGGAGGCATTCGAGGCCTGTCCGATGTTCATGGCTGCCGTCCGTAAAAGGGCTTGACCTTACCATTGTGGGAAGGTGCAAGGCAATCCGGATCGGGTGAGATCGACATTCGCAGGAGGCCGTGATGGCGGACAGACACAGCGTTCATCGCCGGCATCCGAGGAAGAGTGGTGCTGCCGTCGGCGATCCTCGCCGCCGTGACTGCCACGACGGCCACGGACACCATCGCGATCACCAGCAGCATGATCATGGCCGGAGCGCCGGCGCCGAGGATGGTGAGCATCGCGTGAAGGACCCGGTCTGCGGCATGTGGGTGGACCCGCACGCCGCCAAGCACCGGGCCGAGCACAACGGCCGGCCCTATTACTTCTGCTCGGCCGGTTGCCGCGAGAAATTCCTCGCCGACCCGGCACGCTACCTCGATCCAGTTGCCGCCGCGGCGAGGGCGGAACCGGTCCCGGAGGGGACCGTCTACACATGCCCGATGCATGCCGAGATCCGGCAGGTCGGCCCGGGGGCGTGCCCGATTTGCGGCATGGCGCTTGAACCGGTGCTGGTCAGCGCGGAGGCGGGGCCGAGCCACGAACTCGCCGACATGCGGCGCCGGTTCTGGATCGGGCTGGCGCTGTCGTTTCCGGTCGTGGCGCTGGAGATGGGCGGCCACCTGACCGGCCTCGACCGGCTCGTTCCCAGGCAGGCGTCGAACTGGATCCAGATGCTGCTGGCGACGCCCGTGGTGTTGTGGTGCGGCTGGCCCTTCTTCGTGCGCGGCTGGAATTCGCTCGTCACGCGCAACCTCAACATGTTCACGCTGATCGCCATGGGCACGGGCGTCGCGTGGGCCTACAGCATCGTGGCGACGCTCGCGCCGGGGATCTTCCCGGCCGCCTTCCGCGGCCCGGAAGGATCAGTCGCCGTCTACTTCGAGGCAGCGGCCGTCATCACTGTCCTTGTTCTCCTCGGTCAGGTGCTGGAGTTGCGGGCTCGCGAGAGCACGAGCGGCGCCATCCGCGCCCTGCTGGACCTCGCGCCGAAGACCGCACGCCGCATCCGCCGCGACGCGACGGAGGAGGAGATCGAGCTCGACAAGGTGGATGTCGGCGACCGTCTGCGCGTGCGCCCGGGCGAGAAGGTGCCGGTCGACGGCACGGTCGTCGACGGGCGCAGCGCCGTCGACGAGTCGATGGTCACCGGCGAGTCGATGCCGGTCACCAAGGAGGCCGGCGCCAAGGTCATCGGCGGCACCATGAACCAGAGCGGCGCGCTGGTGATCGAGGCGCAGAAGGTCGGGCGCGACACGATGCTGGCCCGCATCGTGCAGCTCGTGGCGGAGGCCCAGCGCAGCCGCGCGCCGATCCAGCGCCTCGCCGACCAGGTCTCGGGCTATTTCGTGCCCACCGTGATCGTCGTGGCGCTGCTCGCCTTCGCCGCCTGGGGCATCTGGGGGCCGGAGCCGCGCTTCTCCTACGGCCTGGTCGCTGCGGTCTCCGTGTTGATCATCGCCTGTCCATGCGCGCTCGGGCTCGCGACGCCGATGTCGATCATGGTCGGCGTCGGACGCGGGGCGCAGGCCGGCGTCCTAATCAAGAACGCCGAGGCCCTCGAGCACATGGAGAAGGTCGACACCCTTGTCGTCGACAAGACGGGCACCCTGACCGAGGGCAGGCCCGCCGTGATCGCGCTCGTTCCCGCGTCCGGCTTTTCGGAGGCCGAGGTCCTGCGGCTCTCGGCCAGCGTCGAGCGCGCCAGCGAGCACCCGCTCGCGGTAGCCATCGTCGCCGCGGCGGAGAAGCAGGGGATCGGCACCGCGCCGGTAGCGGAGTTCGACTCGCCGACCGGCAAAGGCGCATTCGGGACCGTCGAGGGCCGCAAGGTGGTGCTCGGCAACGCCTCCTTCCTGAGTGAGCACGGTATCGACGTGTTCGCCCTCGCCGAGCAGGCGGACAGGCTGCGCGCCGACGGCGCCACCGCCATTTTCGTGGCCGCGGATGGGAAGCTGGCCGGCGCCATCGCCATCGCCGACCCGATAAAGGCCTCGACGCCCGAGGCACTCGCCCGCCTCAAGGCGGAGGGCATCCGCGTTGTCATGCTCACCGGCGACAACTGGACCACCGCCAGAGCGGTCGCGCGCCGGCTCGGCATCGACGAGGTGGAGGCCGAGGTCCTGCCGGACCAGAAGAGCGCCATCGTGCAGCGCTACAAGGCGGCAGGCCGGATCGTGGCAATGGCAGGCGACGGGGTCAACGACGCGCCCGCGCTCGCGGCCGCGGATGTCGGCATCGCCATGGGCACCGGCACGGACATCGCGATGGAGAGCGCGGGCGTGACGCTGCTCAAGGGAGACCTGACGGGCATCGTGCGGGCACGGCGTCTCTCCGAGGCGACGATGAGCAACATCCGCCAGAACCTGTTCTTCGCCTTCATCTACAACGCGCTCGGGGTGCCTGTGGCGGCAGGCGTGCTCTACCCGTTCTTCGGCATCCTGTTGTCGCCGATCATCGCCGCGGCCGCCATGGCGCTCTCGTCGGTCAGCGTCGTCGGCAATGCCCTACGCCTGAGGACGGCGCGCCTCTAGACGCGCGACCTGAGGCCTTGCCGGCGCTGCACGAAGGCCTTTGAAGCGGTAGTATGCCGGCGTGGATTTCTCGTTCTCCCTCGACCAAGTCCAGCTCCGCGCCGCCATCGCGGAGCTGTGCGCCCAATTCGACGAGACCTATTGGGCGCTCAAGGACCGTCAGGGGACCTTCCCGGAGGAATTCCATAGAGCGGTGGCCGAAGCGGGGTGGCTCGGCATCGCCATGCCGGAGGAATTCGGCGGCTCGGGACTCGGCATCGTCGAGGCCGCGATCATGATGCAGGCGGTCGCCGAGTCGGGGGCTGCCATGAGCGGCGCCTCGGCGATCCACATGAACATCTTCGGGCTCAATCCGGTCGTGGTCTTCGGCACGGAAGATCAGAAGCGGCGCATGCTGCCGCCGATGATTCGCGGTGAAGACAAGGCCTGCTTCGCGGTCACGGAGCCGAACGCCGGCCTGAACACGACGCAACTCACGACGCGCGCCGAAAAGCGTGGGGCTCGTTACCGCGTCTCCGGCACGAAGATCTGGATCTCGACCGCAAAGGTCGCAAACAAGGTTCTTCTGCTCGCACGCACCGCCCCGCTCGGCGAAGTCCGTCGCAAGACCGAGGGCCTGACCCTGTTCTACACCGATCTCGATCGCAGCCGGGTCGAGATCCGCGAGATCGAGAAGATGGGCCGCCACGCGGTCGACTCGAACGTCGTCTTCTTCGACGCGATGGAAATCCCGGAGGAAGACCGCATCGGGGCCGAGGGAGAAGGCTTCCGCGCCATCCTTCATGGGATGAACCCGGAGCGGATCCTGATCGCGGCCGAAGCCATCGGAATCGGCCGCGCGGCGGTTGCGCGCTCCGCCCGTTATGCGGCGGAGCGCGTCGTCTTCGGCCGGCCCATCGGTCAGAACCAGGCGATCCAACATCCGCTGGCGAAGTGCTGGGCGGAGCTCGAAGCTGCGAACTTGATGGTTCTGAAAGCCGCAAGCCTCTACGATCGTGGCGAAGAGTGCGGAATCGAGGCGAACGCCGCAAAGTACCTTGCGGCCGAGGCGGCGTTCCGCGCCTGCGAGCAGGCGGTCCTCACGCATGGCGGGATGGGCTATTCGAAAGACTACGTCGTCGAGCGCTTGTTCCGGGAGAGCCTCATTCCACGGATTGCGCCGATCACCCCGCACATGATTCTCAACTTCATCGCGGAGCGGGCGCTGGGCCTTCCGCGATCGTACTGAGCCTCGGAGCCGCTTCGCGGCGATCCCCTGATCTTCGCCTCTTGCTTCTTCCGGAGAGAGCCTAGCCGATGCTGCCCGTAGCGAGGGCGTGCTCGAGGCCGCCGGCGACGTGGCGGGAGAGGACCTCGGCCGCTCGCGCCGCGTCGCGATGCAGGGCGCAGTCGAGGAGCGCGGCGTGCTCGCGGGCCGCGATCTCGCCGCGATAGCTCAGCGCGATCATCTGATAGCGGAGATATTTGTCGAACACAGCCGCGTGAGTCTCGATCAACATCCTCGAGCCGCAGGCCGAGATCAGCGCCTGGTGGAACTGCCAGTCGGCCTGCTTCCACTCTTCGGTCCCGGACCTGTCGCCGCCGGCCATGCGCTCCTCCATCCGGACGAGCCGGTGGTGGGCGGCAACCGCGCGAGCCTCCCATTCCGTGTCGCCGGCCCGGAACGACTGCTCCATGGCGCGGCATTCGAGGAGTTGGCGAAGGGCGGCGATCTCCCTCAGGTTGCCGATCGAGACCGGCGCGACGCTGAAGCCCTTCTGGCCTTCGGCGAGCACCAGCCGCTCCGAGGTGAGGCGGTTCAGGACCTCGCGCAGCGTGCTGACGCCCACTCCGTAATCGGCCTTGAGGCGCTCGAGCTTGAGCTTCTTGCCCGGGGCAAGTCGGCCGAACACGATGTCGGTGCGGATGCGGCGATAGCCGCTCTCGCTCGCCGTCGCGCTCTGGACGCCGGCTGCGACATCCGTCATGGCAGTGCGCCGCTCTCGAGGGTGTGCGCAACGCAGCCGTTCACATGGCGCTCGAGCACCTCGCAGGCCTGGACGGCGTCGCGCGAGAGCGCGCATTCGAGAAGACGCCTGTGCTCCTCCGCGGCGATCTCGCCGCGGAACACGACCGCCACCATCTGGTAGCGCAGATACTGATCGAAGACGCCGGCATACAGATCGAGGAGCGTCTGCGAGTTGCAGGCCTCGATCAGCGCCTGATGGAACTCGCGATCATAACGCTTCCAGATCTCGGTGGCTGCGCGCTCGCCCGCCATCATCCGCCGCTCCATGACGGCTAGCTTGTGATGGGCGGCGACCACGCGGGCCTCCCATTCGAGGTCGCCGGCCGCGAATGACATCGGGATCGCATAGGTTTCGAGGAGAAGCCGCATCGCCGCGACATCCTCGAACCCTTCGCTGGACACCGGCGCGACCTCGAATCCGCGCTGGCCTTCGGCGAGGACGAGACCCTCCGAGGAGAGACGGCTCAGGATTTCCCGCAAGGTGCTGACGCTGGCGCCGTAATCCTGCGCGAGCCGGTCGAGCCGCAGCCTCGTGGCCGGCGCGAGGCGGCCGAAGATGATGTCGGCGCGGATGCGCTCATAGGCCCGGTCGCCGATCGAGGTCGCAACAAGCTCGATGCTCATCGGGCTGACCATCTTCTTTCGTGTGCCTCAGACGAAAACAAAAATATCATACGATGAGCGCTTTGACTATTGATATCCCCTTTCTCCTAGTCGATAAGAACACCCAGCCGAAGACGCGGACTCGACCGCGCGCCACTGCTCAGGAGAGGAAACCCCCATGGCATTTCCAGTGAACCGTCGTTTCGTGGTGGCTGCGGCTGCAGTCCTTCTCGCCTTTGGCGCCGCCATGCCGGCACAGGCCCAAGCGCCGGCCAATCTGCGCTTCTCAGCCGTCTTCTCCGAGCAGGACATCCGGGCGGAGATGATGAAGCGCTTCGGGGAGGACATCAAAGCCGTCGGCTTCACGCTGCAGCCCTACTACGGCGGCACGCTGTTCAAGCAGGGCACCGAACTCGTCGCGATGCAGCGCGGCAATCTCGAGATGGGCAACATCGCGCCCCAGGACATCTCGAACCAGATCCCGGCCTGGTCGATCGTTACCTCGGCCTACCTCTTCCGGGACGCCGACCACCTGAAGAAGGTCTTCACGAGCGAGATCGGGGAGCAGCTTCGAAAGACGGCTTCCGACCAGCTCGGCATCCACATCCTCGGCCCGACCTATTTCGGCGTGCGGCACGTCGGCTTGAAGCCGAAGAAGAAGATCAACACCCCCGCGGACATGGCCGGCATCAAGCTGCGCATGCCCGGCGGCGACGCCTGGCAGTTCCTCGGCCAGTCTCTCGGCGCCAATCCGACCCCGATGGCGTATGCCGAGGTCTATACCGGCCTGCAGAGCGGCGCGATCGACGGGCAGGACAACCCGCTCCCGAACGTGCAAAACATGAAGTTCTACGAGGTGAGCTCGCAGATCGTGCTCACCTCGCACCTCGTGGGCTTCGACCTTCTCGCCGTTTCGAACAAGGTCTGGAACGCGTTGACGCCGGAGAAGCGCGCCCAGTTCCAGGCGGTTGCCGACAAGGCGATCGAGTGGAGCACCCAGGAGCACCTGAAGAAGGAGCGCGAGCTCGCCGACTTCTTCAAGGCCCAGGGGCTCGAGGTCTACACTCCGGACATCAAGGCCTTCCGCGAGTTCGCGCAGAAGAAGTACCTCGCCTCGGATCTCGCCAAGAGCTGGCCGGCCGGCATGCTCGACAAGATCAACGCGATGTGAGGCAAAGCCGGAGTGCCCGCGGGGACTGTGCCGGCCGGCGCACCCCCGCGGAGCAGGCTCCGCGAGCATAAGCCTTGGCCAAGATGGCGAAGATTGCAACCATCGGGCGCTGGCTCGCCGCTCGAGCCGAGAATGTCGCGGCCGCGATGCTGGCCGCGATGTTTGCCGCCTTCCTGCTCCAGATCGCGTTCCGCTATCTCGCCGGTTTCCCGACCGGCTGGACGCATGAGCTCAGCGTCATGCTCTGGCTCTGGCTCGTGCTCTGGGGCGCGGCCTTCGTGGTCAGCGAGCGTGAGGAAATCCGCTTCGACCTCATCTACGGCGCTGTCGGTCCGGGCCCGCGCCGCGTCATGTGCATCATCACGGCGGCCGCGCTGATCGCGCTCTACCTCGTCTCGCTGCCGGCCGTCGTGAGCTACGTCACCTTCATGAAGGTCGAGAAGACGGCTTATCTCAAGGTTAGGTTCGACTACCTGTTCTCGATCTACATCGTTTTCGTCGTCGCGACGGTCGTCCGCTATATCTGGCTCGCTTGGCGCGCGATGCGGGGCGAGGCGCCGGAGGAGTTCGACCCGACCAAGGTGAGCTCCGGCGTATGAACCTCGCGAGCCCCTTCTCGCTCGCGATCGTCGCGATCACCGTGCTCGCCTTCCTCGGGCTGCCAATCGGTCACGCGATGATCGCCGGCTCGATCCTGTATCTACTGCTCGCCGGCCTCGACATGGGCACGGCGGCCGAGCAGCTGCTCAACGGGATGTACACGAACTACGTCATCCTGGCCGTGCCGCTGTTCATCCTGGCCGCCGAGTTCATGAACATCGGCAGCATGACCGACCGGCTGATGGCGTTCTGCAACGCCCTCGTCGGCCGCTTCCGGGGCGGGCTCGCCCAGGTCAACATCCTGCAGAGCATCATCTTCGCCGGAATGTCGGGCTCGGCCATCGCCGACGCCGCCGGCACGGGCCGCATGATGCAGGTCATGATGACCCGGGGAGGCCGCTACACCGGAAGCTACGCGGCTGCGGTGACGGCCGTGTCCTCGGTCATCGGCCCGATCATTCCGCCTTCGATCCCGATGGTGCTCTACGCGCTCGTCTCGGACGCCTCGATCGGCTTCCTCTTCCTCGGCGGGGTCGTTCCCGGGCTGCTGATGGCGCTCGCGCAGATGATCATCGTCGCCATCACGGCCCGCCAGAAGAACTTCCCGGTCGAGCCCCCCGTGCCGCTGAGGAAGCTGCCGCTCATCACCTGGCACGCCTTCCCGTCCCTGATGATGCCGGTCGTGCTGCTCGGCGGCATCTACGGAGGCGTGATGACGCCGACCGAAGCCGCCGCGGTCGCGGCCGCTTACGCGCTCTTCATCTCGGCCGGGCTCTACCGCAGCGTGAGCTGGCGCGACTTCTACCGCTCGATCGCCACGAGCGCGCGCACCACCGCCTCGATCGGCATGCTGATCGCAGGCGCGCTGGTGTTCAACTACGTGGTCACGGTCGAGAACATCCCGGACGCGGTGAAGGCGCTGCTTGCCGGATGGAACCTGTCGCCGTTCGGGTTCCTCCTCCTTGTCAACGTCCTTTTGCTGCTGCTCGGCTGCGTTCTGGAGGGGACCGCAATCCTGCTCATCATCGTGCCGGTCTTCATCCCGACCGCGCAGGCGCTCGGCATCGACCTCGTCCATTTCGGCGTCGTGGTTGTCGTCAACATCATGATCGGGCTCGTCACGCCTCCCTACGGGCTCCTGCTCTTCATCATGGCGAGCATCTCGGGCGAGCCCTTGCGCGCCATCGTGCGCGACACGCTGCCGTTCCTATTCGCGATGATCGTCGCACTCGCGATCATGACCTTCGTGCCGGAAACCGTCCTCTGGCTGCCGCGGCTCTTCGGCTACAAGGCCTGAGCAGCCCCTCTCCGGAACACCCTATGACGAAGCCGATCTACGTCCTGAACGGCCCGAACCTGAACCGGCTCGGCACGCGCGAGCCCGAGATCTACGGGCGCACCACGCTTGCAGAGGTCGAGGCCATGTGCCGCGAGGCCGTGCCGGGGCAGGCGATCGAGTTCCGGCAGTCGAACCGCGAGTACGAGATCATCGAGTGGGTCCACGAGGCGATCGACCGCGGCGCAGGCATCGTCATCAACCCAGCGGCCTTCACCTTCACCTCGATGGCGATCATGGACGCGCTGAAGATGTTCCCCGGCCCGATCATCGAGCTGCACATCTCGAACATCCACCGGCGCGAGCCGATCTACCACAAGTCGCTGATGTCTCCGGTGGCGACGGCGGTCGTCGCGGGGCTCGGCACGAAGGGATACGTCATCGCGGTCCGCGCCCTGCGGGACCTCGTCTCGTGAGAGTGCGCCCGTGACTTTGCGAGCGCCCGCCCGCGAGCGCCCCGGGACGGCGATCGCCGGGACGATCCCATCGGCCAGTCCTTCGGTTCTGGTCGGCCTCGTCGGAAGCGGCATCCAGGGCTCGCGCAGTCCGGCCCTGCACGAGCGGGAGGGAGCCGAGCACGGGTTTCGCTACATCTACAAGCTTATTGACCTCGAGGTGCTGCGGCTCGGCATCGAGGCCCTGCCCGAGATCGTCACCGCGGCACAGCGTTTCGGCTTCGCCGGCCTCAACGTCACGCACCCTTGCAAGCAGGCGGTGATCGGCGCTCTGGACGAGCTCTCTCCAGACGCGGGGACCCTTGGCGCGGTCAACACGGTCGTGCTCACGCAGGCACGGCGCGTCGGGCACAACACCGACTGGTGGGGCTTCGCCGAGAGCTTCCGGCGCGAGCTGCCCGACGTTGCGCGCGGCCGCGTGGTGCAGTTCGGTGCTGGCGGCGCCGGTTCCGCGGTCGGCTATGCCCTCCTCACACAAGGCGTGGGCGAGCTCGCGATCGTCGACACCGATCATGCAAGGGCCGAGAAGCTCGCGTGCCTCCTCGCCGGACGATTCGGGACCGGCCGCGCTCGCGCGCGCCAAGACGTCTCCGAGGCGGTGAGAACGGCTGACGGCGTGGTCAATGCCACCCCGCTGGGCATGGCAAGGTATCCGGGCACACCCTTCTGCGCTAAGCTTCTTGGTCCAGGGCTCTGGGTTGCCGACATCGTCTACTTCCCGCTCGAGACGCAGCTCCTGCGCGAAGCGCGGGCGCGCGGGTGCCGCGTGATGGCGGGAGGCGGCATGGCGGTCTTCCAAGCTGCCGGAGCCTTCCGCCTGTTCACCGGGCGCGAGCCGGACGCCGATCGGATGCTCCGGCACTTCCAATCGATGTAGTCGTCGGGTCTCGGATCGGCCGCTCACCAGGAGCCTCATTCATGCAGACTGCGATTGCGACCGTCTGTCTGAGCGGCACACTCGAGGAGAAGCTCGCGGCCATTGCTGCTGCGCGGTTTACGGGGGTCGAAATCTTCGAAAACGACCTGTTGAGCTTCAACGGCACGCCCGCCGACGTCCGTCGAATGGTCGGCGATCTCGGCCTGCGGATCGTCACCTTCCAGCCTTTCCGGGATTTCGAAGGCATGCCCGAGCCGCAGCGCTCGAAGGTGTTCTCCCGGGCCGAGCGCAAGTTCGACGTCATGCAGGAGCTCGGCTGCGATCTGCTCCTGATCTGCAGCAACGTCTCCGAGCAGTCGCTGGGTGGGGTCGACCGGGCGGCGGCCGATTTTCGCGAGCTCGGCGAGCGCGCGGCGGCCCGCGGGCTGCGCGTCGCCTACGAGGCGCTGGCCTGGGGCCGGCACGTGAGCGACTACCGCGATGCCTGGGAGGTGGTTCGCCGCGCAGCCCATCCGGCCGTCGGGCTCGTGCTCGATTCCTTCCACGTGCTGGTCCGGAACACCGACCTTGGGGCCATGCGCGCGATCCCGAGCGACCGCATCTTCCTCGTGCAGATCGCGGACGCGCCGAGGCTCGAGATGGACTACCTCTCCTGGAGCCGCCACTACCGCTGCTTTCCGGGCCAGGGCGAGCTTGCCGTCGACGCCTTTATGGAGGCGCTGCAAGCGACGGGCTACGACGGGCTGCTCTCGCACGAAATATTCAGCGACCGCTTTCGCGCGGGTTCCGCGCGCAGCGTCGCCATCGATGGCCAGCGCTCCTTCCTCTTCCTGCTCGACGAGCTGCGGCGACGGACGGCCACGCCGGTTCCGGGAATGCCGGTGCTTCCCGCACGGGCGGTCTGCCACGGAATCGAATTCGTCGAGTTTGCGGTGGACGAGCCCGCCGCAGCGAAGTTCGAGAAGCTGCTCGAAGGGCTTGGCTTCCGAAAGGCCGGCGTTCACAGGACGAAGGCCGTGACCCGCTGGAGCCAGGGCGACATCAACGTCGTCGTGAACACCGACAAGGAGGGCTTCGCCCACGCGTTCCAGATCGTGCATGGGTCCGCCGTCTGCGCCATCGCGCTGCGGGTCGACGACGCGGCGGCCGCCGTCGATCGTGCGCTCAGCCTGCTCGACCGGCCGTTCAGCCAGCCGGTCGGCCCCGGCGAGCTCGACATCCCGGCAGTGCGGGGCCTCGGAGGGAGTCTGCTCTACTTCGTGGACAGGAAGAGCCGCTTGGCGGACATCTGGGCGGTCGACTTCGAGCCGGTCGAGCACCTCGCGTGCGCGAGCGCTCCGCTTCTGACCCGCTACGACCACGTCTCGCAGTCGATGCACGACGAGGAGATGCTCACTTGGCTCCTGTTCTACACCTCGCTCCTCGAGGTCAAGAAAACCCGCGTGCAAGACGTCGTGGACCCCGGCGGTGTCGTCCAGAGCCAGGTCGTTGCAACCGATGACGGCTCGCTGCGGCTCGTCCTCAACGCCTCCCAAAGCCAGCGCACGCTCGCATCACGGTTCGTGAGCCAAGTGTTCGGCGCAGGCGTGCAGCACATCGCGCTTGCCACCGAGGATATCTTCCGCACGACAGCGCACATGCGCGCCGCCGGCGTCGACCTGCTGCGCATTCCGGAAAACTACTACGACGATCTCGAAGCCCGCACGGAGCTTTCGCCCGAGGAGATATCCCGGCTTCGCGAGAGCGGCATCCTCTACGATCGGGAAGGCGCGGCCGAGTACTACCAGGCCTACACGAATACCCTCGACAACGGCTTCTTCTTCGAGATCGTGGAGCGCCGCGGATATGCCGGCTTCGGCGCGGCGAACGCGCCGATCCGCCTCGCCGCCCAAGCCCGGCTTGCACCGGCAACGATGCCTCGGATCTGAAGCCAGGGGTCCCCTTCCTCCTCGGACGCGCTGGCCATGGTCCGCTCGGCGTTCGGAGGAGGCCGCGGAGTTCCCCGGGAGGAGGTTTGCCGCTAGTCCACGGTTACGGCGCGCATCGCTTCGGTGTAGTTTCGCCGGCGTCCGGAACTGGCGGAGTCAGAGGCATGAGCTTTCATATTGCCCTCAGCATTCTCATCGGTGCAGTGTATCTTTTGGCTGGGCTCACAGCCGCTGCCCCGCGCACGAATTTTGATGTTTCGACCGAGCTCCACATTTCGGATGCGGCCTCAGCCGAGCGCGTCCGAGCTCAACTCGTCGCTTACGTTTGGAAAGCCCAAGAGCAGCCGCACGCGCTGTTGATGACGATCGGCCGCCGTTCTTCGCGATTCCGTTCAAGAACCTTGGCGGCGTCACCTCCCTCGAGAATGCGATGGATCTCGGCATCTCGACGCGTTCTCATCTGCTCCGAGCAGCACGCTTCGAAGGCTGCCTCCTCGTCTACCACTTCGGCCACGACGAGCCCCCTGCACCAAGCGGGGCCGAGCAGCTGATCGGGCGTGCTGTCGATGGAGGCTGCGACGTTCTGGCTCTCACGATGCCACTCACCCGGGCCAATCCAAAGCCGACTGTCGATACTGATTCGGCCCAATCCGGTTTTCGGATCACAACGCTTTTGCTCTGCTCGACAGCGGCGAGTTATCGCCAATTCGATATTTCGTCGAACCGGTCGCACTCGGGTTGAACTACGCGGAGCAGCAGCGCGGTCCTTACGCGCTCATCGCGATGGCGGGTTTGAGCGGAGGCGCATGGACGACGACTCTGTATGCCGCTCTCGATGAGCGCATCCAGGCGAGCTATCAGGTTGCGGGAACGCTGCCCCTGTCATTGCGTGGCGACGCCCTAGGGGATTGGGAGCAGATCGTGCCCGGGCTCTACCGCACCGCAAGCTACCTCGACCTATACGCGCTCGCTGCTCATCCACGCCGCCGCCACGTCCAACTCCTCAATGTCAACGATCCCTGCTGCTTCAGTGGCCGCATGGCCGAGCGCTACGCGGCACCGCTCGCCAGTGTCGCGAGGAACTTGGGCGGGAGCTTCGTCCTGGATCTCGATGATCGTGTCGCGCAGCACGGAATGGGTCAAAGACAACTAGACTTTATCCTCACCGACCTGACGCGCCTCGGCGGTCCGCGATTTCCACGCCCACCCACCGCCTGCTTCACGGCCGCTCAAGCCATCAAACTTCACCCGCCATTTAAGACGGATGATGGTCTCGCGTTCGCGGTACCTGTCGATGTGCCCGACGGTGACACCAATGAGCAGCCTGCACGGTCGCGATTGCTCCTTTGTGAGGATGGGAAGCCGCTCGGCCCCGCACACAGCATTCATGCCGACGTTCGGGAGCGCGGCGGTGGCAGGTAGCGCGATGATCCTGACGCATCTCAACGTGGGCTAACCGTGATCACCCGCTGCAGACACGTTTCCCGTCGCATGCAGCGCCGGTGACCATCCGACGTGGCAGCTTCGTTGGCGCAGGCGCGACCGTGCTGGCGGGCTGCTCGATCGGACCCGGGGCATTCGTCGGCGCTGCCAGCATCGTCAACCGCGATCTCGACCCGGCGGAAGCCGTCGCCGGCGTTCCCATCCGCCCGCTAGCGCCGTCGACCGAGCCGCGTCAGCCGACGGCGCCTTGGTCCTGAACCTTCGATTGTCTAGGCGAACAGGAAGTCGTTGACCGCGAGCTGTGCGATGGTGTGGTTCTTGATGTAGATGCCGGTGGTGGGGCCGAAGGCGATCACCACGTCGGAGCCGTCCTGGTAGGCGTTGTCCATGAGCTCGGCGAAGGTGTCGATCTCACCCGCGTTGAATATCACCACCCGGTCGTTGGCACCCGCTCCGAACGCGCCGTCGTAGATGACGTCGAGGTCGGAAGTCGCGACGTCGAACACGAAGGTGTCG
>JAQSWQ010000056.1 GCA_029266525.1 Microvirga sp. | reverse complement strand
CGAAATCCTGCGCTTCCGCGCGCATCAGGAAGGAAACGGCGAAGTTGGACAGAGGTTCGCCCAAGCTTCGGTTTTATTCCCGGCATACCCGGTGAAAAGACAACGCCATTCCAAGCCAAGCTTCGCTATGGTGCGGCTAAGCTTAGCCGAGGCGCATCGTCGCCCGCGATGGCCCGACACCGGCTACGCGTCTCAGATCAACCTCAGCCCCTTCAGGCTGGCATGGCCCTCGCGGCCGACGATGATGTGGTCGTGCACCGTGATGCCGAGGGGCTTTGCCACCTCGGCGATCTCCTTCGTCATCTTGATGTCGGCGGCGGACGGGGAGGGGTCGCCGGAGGGGTGGTTGTGGACCAGGATGAGCGCGCTCGCCGAGAGCTCCAGGGCGCGCTTCACGACCTCCCGCGGATACACCGGCGTGTGGTCGACGGTGCCGGATTGCTGCACCTCGTCGGCGATGAGCGCGTTGCGCTTGTCGAGGAACAGCAGCCGGAACTGTTCCTTCTCGGCGAAAGCCATGGCGGCGCGGCAGTAGTCGATCACGGCGCTCCAGGAGGACAGGACCGGGCGCTTCGCAACCGCGCCTCTGGCCAAGCGGCGGGCGGCGGCTTCGACGATCTTCAGGTCGGTCACGACGCTCTCGCCGATGCCGTCCACCTCCATGAGCCGTGCGGGCGGGGCCGCGAGCGTCTCCGCAAAGGTGCCGAAGCGGCGGATGAGCTCCTTGGCGATCGGCTTCACGTCGCGCCGGGGAATCGAGCGGAAGAGAACCAGCTCGAGAAGCTCGTAGTCGGGCACGGCGTCGCCGCCGGCCTCCGCGAAGCGGGCGCGAAGCCGGTCGCGATGGCCGAGGTAATGCGGCGGGTCCGCCTCTCCCTTGAGTTCGCCCATCCTGCCCCGCCCCGCCCAACGCCTGCCGCCCGCGAGACTAGAGGGATCGGGCAGCGGCTTTCAACGGACGATGTCGTATGGCGGCTTGTCGTAGCCCTTCGGCGAAAGCGTGAAAATCTCGACGCCGGTCTCGGTCACCCCGACGGTGTGCTCGAACTGAGCCGACAGCGAGCGGTCGCGGGTGACGGCTGTCCAGCCGTCGGAGAGCACCTTCACGTGAGGCCGGCCGAGGTTGATCATCGGCTCCACCGTGAACAGCATGCCGGGCTTCAGCGGCACGTTGTAGGAAGGCTCGACGTAGTGGAGGATCGTCGGCGCGTCGTGGAAGACGCGGCCGAGGCCGTGTCCGCAGAAGTCGCGCACCACCGAGCAGCGCTCGGATTCGGCAAAGCTCTGGATCGCCGCCCCGATCTCGTTGGTGCTGCCGCCCGGGCGCACCGCGCCGATGCCTCGCAGCAGCGCCTCATAGGTGATGTCGCAGAGACGCTGCGCACGGCGCGGCACCTCGCCGACGAAGAACATTCGGCTCGAATCGCCGTGCCAGCCGTCCAGGATGAGGGTGACGTCGATGTTGACCACGTCGCCTTCGCGCAGCGGCTTGTCGTTCGGGATACCGTGACAGACGACGTGATTGATCGAGGTGCAGATCGCCTTCGGATAGCCGCGGTAGAGGAGTGGCGCCGGGTAGGCGCCGCGCGACTGCGCAAAATCGAAGACGAGGTTGTCCAGGAACTCGGTCGTGACCCCCGGGCGAACATGCTCGGCGAGAAGGTCGAGCGCCTGGGCCGTGAGCTGGCCGGCCCGCCGCATCGCGGCGAAAGCTTCCGGGCCGTGCAGCGGCGCGTCGGCGCGGCGCTGGGCCTGAAGTGCGGTCTCGGTCTGGTTCATCCGGTTCTCCGGGGAGCCTCCCCGGCAAGCGACTCGGGCGGGCAGAAAATCCAGCGGTGCGGCGAATGTAGGCATGGCGCAAGAGGGCGCAAGCGGGGGCGCGTGCGGCTTGCCCGAGCGGCGCGAGGGTGCCAAGGGTGCCTCCAGGCGGCCCGAACCCGCCACATTGGCCGCCCAACCAGACTTGCATGAACGAATCCCCGCCCTTCGGCAGCCACCACCCATCCGGTCTCGCCGCTCGCATCATCGAGCTGACCCAGCGCCTCCCCGACAGCTGGCTCGGGCGGCGCCTCTATATTCTGCTGCGCCGGGTCGCGATCCGAGCGCTGCACAAGGCCCCTCTCGATGTCGAGCGGTTCGGCGCGCGCATGCGGCTCTACCCGTACGACAACATCTGCGACAAGAAGGTGCTGTTCACGCCGCAGCTCTTCGACCCCGTCGAGCGCGAGCTCTTGAAGGCGCGGATGAGGGACGGCTTCACCTTCGTCGACGCCGGCGCGAACATCGGCGCCTATTCTCTGTTCGTCGCGGCTCACGCCGGGCCGGCTGCGCGCATCCTGGCGATCGAGCCGCAGCCCGACGTGTTCGATCGGCTGACCTACAACATCCGCCAGAATCCGTTCGGCACGATCAAGGCGATCGCTTGCGCCGTGGCCGACAAGCCAGGCGAGCTGACGATGTTCGTCCACGCGAAGAACCGCGGCGAGTCGAGCGTGAAGATCGTCGGGGCCGACGAAGGCGAGACGCTGCAGGTGCCGGCGACAACTCTCCTCGCCCTCGTCCGCCAGGAGAGCTTCTCCCGGATCGACGCAATCAAGCTCGACGTCGAAGGGGCGGAAGACATCATCCTCGAGCCCTTCTTCCGCGACGCTCCCGAGGCGCTCTATCCGCACCTCGTGATCATCGAGAAGGGGAGCGGGCAGTGGGAGACCGATCTGCCCGGGCTGCTGACGGCCCATGGCTACGTGCAGCTGTGCGAGACGCGGCAGAACCTGGTGTTCGAGCGCGGGCCCCGGATCTAGATCGGGTGGTCCTAGACGGCGACGCCATGCAGGTCGTAGGCGTCGGCGCGCTCGATCTTCACCGTGACGATCTCGCCCTGCCGCAGCGGGCGGCGGGCGGCGACGAAGACCGAGCCGTCGATCTCGGGCGCGTCGTATTTGGAGCGTCCCTTCGCGGTCCCCGGACTTGATCCGGGGATGGCGCCGGGCTCGTCGATGATCACCGGCAGCCGTTTGCCCACCTTGGCCGCTAGCCTCTTCGCGCTGATCTCCTGCTGTGTCCGCATGAAGCGGTGCCAGCGCTCCTCCTTGACCTCCTGCGGCACGGGCGCGGCGACGTCGTTCGCAGGCGCACCGGCGACGGGCTCGTATTTGAAGCAGCCAGCGCGGTCGATCTTCGCCTCCTTGAGCCAGTCGAGGAGCATGTCGAAATCCTCCTCGGTCTCTCCGGGGAAGCCGACGATGAAGGTCGAGCGGAGCGCAAGGTCGGGCACGGTCTTGCGCCAGGCGCGGATGCGCTCGAGAGTCTTGCCCTGGTTGCCGGGGCGCCGCATGGCCTTGAGCACGGCGGGCGAGGCGTGCTGGAACGGAATGTCGAGATAGGGCAGCACCTTGCCTTCGGCCATGAGGCCGACGACCTCGTCCACATGCGGATAGGGGTAGACGTAGTGCAGGCGCACCCAGGCGCCGAGCTCCCCGAGTTCCCGCGCGAGGTCGAGGAAGCGGGCCCGCACCTCGCGGTCGCGCCACGGGCTCGCGGCGTATCGAAGGTCGAGCCCGTAAGCGCTGGTGTCCTGCGAGATGACGAGGAGCTCCTTGACACCCGCCTTCACCAGGCGCTCGGCCTCGCGCAGCACGTCGGCGGCGGGGCGGCTCACGAGATCGCCGCGCAGCTTCGGGATGATGCAGAAGCTGCAGCGGTTGTTGCAGCCTTCCGAGATCTTCAGATAGGCGTAGTGCCGCGGGGTCAGCTTCACGCCTTGCGGCGGCACGAGGTCGAGGAACGGATCGTGCGCCGGCGGCGCCGCCCGATGCACCGCCGCAACCACCGATTCGTAGGCCTGCGGACCGGTGATCGCCAGCAAATCCGGGAAGCGGTCGCGGATCGCTTCGGGCTCGGCGCCCATGCAGCCGGTCACGATGACCTTGCCGTTCTCGGCCATGGCCTCGCCGATCGCGGAAAGCGACTCGGCCTTGGCGCTGTCCAGGAAGCCGCAGGTGTTGACGATCACCACGTCGGCGCCGTCGTGCTTCTTCGCGAGCTCGTACCCCTCGGCCCGCAGCTGCGTGATGATGCGCTCGGAATCGACCAGCGCCTTCGGGCAGCCGAGCGACACGAAGGAGACCTTCGGCGCGGCACCGGGCGCAGGCATCGCTTCAGGCGCCGGGGCGCGCAGAGGGGAGTTCATCAATAAGAGATCCAAGGCAGCGCGGCCCAGCTTCATGCGAAGGGGCCGCCGTTCTCTCGCGAGATGGTATGGCTTGCGCCCTATAGCAAGAAGGGCGGCGAAACCGGGGCAGCACCTGCGCTTTTCGCAGCCAAGCGGTTTCGCGCCAGGGGGTTTTCGGCTTGCGGAAGGTCGTGCAGGTGGCACGCCGCCGAGTGCCCGCTCTCGAGCGGCCGCAGCGGCGGTTCTTCGATCCGGCAGCGGTCGAAGGCATAGGGGCAGCGGGTGTGGAAGCGGCAGCCCTTGGGCGGGTTCACCGGGCTCGGCACGTCGCCTCTGAGGATGATGCGCTGGCGCCCCGCTCCGGGCTCCGGCACCGGCACGGCTGAGAGAAGCGCTTCCGTATAGGGGTGCTTCGGCGCGGCGAAGATCGACCTCTTCGGCCCGAGCTCGACGATCTTGCCGAGATACATCACGGCGACGCGGTGCGTCATGTGCTCGACGATCGCGAGGTCGTGGCTGATGAAGAGGAGGGCGAGGCCCAATTCCTTCTGCAGGTCCTGCAGGAGGTTGACGATCTGCGCCTTGACCGACACGTCGAGCGCCGAGACCGCCTCGTCGCAGACGATCAGGTCGGGCTCGGCTGCGAGCGCGCGGGCGATGCCGATGCGCTGGCGCTGGCCGCCGGAGAACTCGTGCGGCCAGCGGTTCACCGCCTCGCGCGGCAGGCGCACGGTGTCCATCAGCTTCGCCACACGCTCCTCGAGGTCCGCTGCGGAGGAGGCGAGGCCGAAGTTGCGGATCGGCTCGGCCAGGATGTCGCGCACCCGCATGCGCGGGTTGAGGCTCGAGAACGGGTCCTGGAACACGACCTGGACCCGTTGCCGCAAGGGCCTGAGCTTGTCGGCCGAAAGATCGTCGATGCGTTGGCCGTCGAGCACCACCTGGCCCGCGGTGATGTCGAACAGGCGCAGGATCGCGCGTCCGACCGTCGACTTGCCGCAGCCCGATTCGCCCACAAGGGCGAGGGTCTCGCCCTTGGCGACCTCGAACGAGACGCCGTCGACCGCGTAGACGAACCCCGCCGGCCCCGAGAAGAAGCCGCCGCCGACCGGGAAATGCTTCTTGAGGTCGTTCACCTCGAGGAGAGGGCCGCTCATGGGGCGGCCTTCTCCCTCCCCCCGCTCGCGAAGCGAGTGGCGGGGAGGGGCAGGGGTGGGGGGTGGTTCCCCGAGGCTGGTCGTCTGGCGTTTCGTGCGGTGTCCATGGGTGCTCGCGTTGCGAGCGGCGCCTTTCGCCCGAACAGCTCGCGAGGTGGAGCCACTCCCCACCCCGCTCGGGCTTCCGCCCGAGTCGGCCATCCCCGCCGCGCGCCCTGCGCGCGGCGGGAGGGGGAAGGACCGTGCCTGGTCCTCATGCCGCGATCGCCTCCCGGCGCGCATAATGGCAGGCGGCCACATGGCCGGGCGCCTTCGGGGCGAGCGCCGGCGCGAGCTCGCGGCAGAGGCCCGTCGCGTAGGGGCAGCGGCTTGCGAAGACGCAGCCTGGGATGCGGCTCTTCAGGCTCGGCACGAGGCCCGGGATCTCGGTGAGGCGCGTCTCGTCGCCGGTGAGCGAGGAGCCGAGCTTCGGCACGGCGCCGAGCAGCCCTTGAGTGTAGGGATGGCGCGGCGTGCGGAAGAGCTCGGCGACCGGCGCCTCCTCGACCTTGCGGCCGGCATACATGACCATCACGCGCTCGGCGACCTCGGCCACCACGCCGAGGTCGTGCGTGATCAGCACGATCGCCGCGCCGACCCGGCGCTTCAGGTCGCGCATGAGGTCGAGGATCTGGGCCTGGATGGTCACGTCGAGCGCCGTCGTCGGCTCGTCGGCGATGAGGAGCTTCGGGTTGCAGGCGAGCGCCATCGCGATCATCACCCGCTGGCGCATGCCGCCCGACAGCTGGTGCGGGTAGTCCGAGAGACGCCGGCGCGCCTCGGGGATGCCGACGAGGTTCAGCATCTCCTCGGCGCGGTCGTCCGCCGCCTTGCGGTCGAGGCCCTGATGCAGGCGCAGCGTCTCGCGCAGCTGGCGGCCGACGGTGAGCACCGGGTTGAGGCTCGTCATCGGCTCCTGGAAGATCATGCTGATGTCGTTGCCGCGGATGTCGCGCATCTCGCGCTCGGAGGCTTTCAGGAGATCGCGGCCCTGGAAACGGATCGTGCCGGCGATCTTGCCCGGCGGCTCCGGGACGAGGCGCAGGATCGAGTTCGCGGTCACCGACTTGCCGCATCCCGATTCGCCGACGATGGCCAGCGTCTCGCCCTCGTTCACCTCGAAAGACACGCCGTCGACGGCGCGGTTCACGCCGTCGGGCGTGCGGAAATGGGTCTGGAGGTTCTCGACCTCGAGCAGCGCCACCTCAGACCTCCTTCGCCATGCGCGGGTCAAGGGCGTCGCGCAGGCCGTCGCCGAGGAGGTTCACGGCGAGCACGGTGACCGAGAGGAAGACCGCCGGGATGAACACGATGTAGGGCTTGACCTGCCAGAGCGCCCGGCCCTCGGCCATGATGTTTCCCCAGGAGGGCACGGTCGGGGGCACGCCGGCCCCGATGAAGGACAGGATCGCCTCGATGATCATGGCGCTCGCGCAGATATAGGTCGCCTGCACCGTGAGCGGGGCGAGGGTGTTGGGCAGGATGTGGCGCAGCATGATCATCGGCGTGCGCGTGCCGGCGGCGACCGCGGCGTCGACATAGGGCTGCTCGCGCAAGGACAGGACCACCCCGCGCACCAGCCGCGCGACGCGCGGCACCTCGGCGATGGTGATCGCGAGGATGACGTTCCCGACGCTGCCGCGGGTCAACGCCATCAGCGCCACTGCGAGCAGGATCGGCGGGATCGACATGAGCCCGTCCATGATCCGCATGATCACCGCGTCAGCCCAGCGGATGAAGCCCGAGACGATGCCGATGACGAGCCCGGCCAAGGAGGCGAGCAGCGCCACCGAGAAGCCGACGATCAGCGAGACGCGCGCGCCGAAGAGGACGCGCGAATAGATGTCGCGCCCCAGCATGTCGGTGCCGAACCAGTACGCGGCGGAGGGCTCGCGGGTGCGCCGGTGCGTTGCCAATGTGGTCGGGTCGACGGTCCACAGATAGGGCGCGAGCAGCGCCATCAGAAGCATGAGCAGGACGAGCGCGCCGCCGACCGCGATCGCGGGATGCCGGCGCACGAACCCCCAAACCCGCCCCCGCGGCTTCGCAGCGGGAAAGATGTCGGGGAGGTCCGGCGCGACCGCGAGGTCCTGCGGCGCAGGGGCGGCGAGGGCGGGCGCGTTCAATACCGGATCCTCGGATCGATGAGCGTGTAGAGGACGTCGACCGCGAGGTTCACGAAGACGTAGACGAAGCTGAACAGCAGCACGACCCCCTGGATCACCGGATAGTCGCGCCGCAGGATGGCGTCGATGGTGAGGCGGCCGAGGCCCGGGATGACGAACACGCTCTCGGTCACGATGGCGCCGCCGATGAGGAACGCAATGCCGATGCCGATCACCGTCACGATCGGCACCGCCGCATTCTTCAGTGCGTGGATGAACAGAATGCCGCTCTGGCCCATGCCTTTCGCGCGCGCGGTCTTGATGTAGTCCTGGCTCAGGACTTCGAGCATGGTCGCGCGCGTGATGCGGGCGATGAGCGCGATGTAGACGCAGCCGAGCGCGATCGCCGGCAGGATCAGGTTCTCAAGCCACGGCCAAAGACCCTCGCTGAGCGGCGTATAGCCCTGCACCGGAAGCCACTCGAGCTCGAGGGCGAAGACATAGGCCAGGATATAGGCCACCACGAACACGGGGACGGAGAAGCCGAAGACCGCGAAAGCCATGATCAGCCGGTCGATCCAGCTGCCCGCTTTCCAGGCGGCCACCACGCCCATCGGCACCGCGACCACGATGGCGAGGATAAGCGTCACGATCATCAGAGAGAGCGTCGGCTCGATGCGCTGCCGGATCATGGTCCAGACCGGCAGGTTGGTGAAGATCGAGGTCCCCATGTCGCCCTGGAGGATCCGAAAGAACCACTCCCCGAAGCGCACCAGGAAGGGCCGGTCGAGTCCGAGGCTCTGCCGGATCCGCTCGACGTCGGCGGGCGTTGCCTGGTCGCCGGCGATCACCGCGGCGGGGTCGCCCGGCGCGATGTAGAGGAGGCTGAACACGAACAGCGCGACCACCCCCATGACGGGGATGGTCGCGAGGATCCGGCGGACGATGTAGCCGAGCATGAACGGGATAGATCACGCCGTCTTGGACACGCCCCAGAAGAACGGGATCGGGCCTTTGCCGACGCCGGCGACGTTCTTGCGCCAGGCCTGGTAGGTGAGGAAGAAGCCGGTCGGGGCGTAGACGACGTTGTCCAGCGCGGCCTTGTTGAGCCGGCGGGCGGCCGCCTTCTCCTCCTCGAGGTTCTTGGCGTCGAACCAAGCCGTGACCTCCTTCTCGACCTCGGGCACGTTCGGCCAGCCGAACCACGCGCCGTCGCCTTGAGCGCGGATCGCGATGTAGACCGCCGGGTTGATGCAGTCCGAGCCCGCGTGCCAGGAGTGGAACATCGCCCAGCCGCCCTGTCCCGGAGGCGACTTCTGCGCCCGGCGCTGACCGGTCGTGCCCCAGTCGGTCGCGACGAAGTCGACATTCATGCCGATGCGCTTGAGGAGCTCGGCGGTGACGTCGCCCTGCCCCTTGGTGATGGGCTGGTCCTGCGCGACGACGCAGGTGACGGGCTGGTTCGTGTAGCCGCTCTCGGCGAGCAGCTTCTTGGCGCCAGCGATGTCGCGCTTGCCTTTCAGGATCTCGCCGCCTTCCTCGTTGTAGAGCGGGGTGCCTGGCGTGAAGAAGCCCGGGAGCGGCTTCCACAGGCTGTTGTCGTCGCCGACGAGCGCCCGCATGTACTCCTCTTGGTCCATCGCCATGAGCACCGCGCGGCGGGCCCGCACGTCGTTGAAGGGCGGGTGCAGGTGGTTCATGCGGAAGGTGCCGATGTTGCCGAGCGGATCGGCGATGTCGACCGCGACGTTGCGGCTTCGCCTCAGCACCGGCACGAGGTCGGAGATCGGGTTCTCCCACCAGTCGACCTCGCCGTTCTGCAGCGCCGCCGAGGCCGTCCCGGGATCAGGCATGATGATCCATTCGATCCGGTCCACCATCATGCGCTTGCCGCCGGCAAGCCACGAGGCCGGCTCGTCGCGCGGCACGTAGTCGGGGTTCTTCTCGAACACGGCCTTGGCGCCCGGCACCCACTCGTTCTTCACGAACTTCATCGGCCCGGAGCCGACATATTCGTCAATCTGCTTGAAGGGGTCGGTCTTCGCGATGCGCTCCGGCATGATGAACGCCATCGGCGTCGAGTTCTTGGCGAGCGCGAGCTGCATCTTCGGATAGGGCTTCGAGAGCACCCATTTGAAGGTGCGGTCGTCGACCGCCGTCAGCTCCTTCTGGATCGCCTTGAGCATCAGCCCGAGGGGATCGCGCGCCGACCAGCGTGTGAGGCTCGCAACCGCGTCCTTCGCGCGTACCGGCTCGCCGTCGTGGAATTTGAGGCCCTGCCGCAGCTTGAAGGTCCAGGTCAGGCCGTCGTCGGTGACCTCTTCCGATTCGACCATCTGGCGCTGGGGCTGAAGCTTGTCGTCGAAGCCGTAGAGCGTGTCCCAGACGAGTGCCGCGGCGTTGCGCACCACGTACTGCGTCCCCCAGATCGGATCGAAATTGGCGAGGTTCGCCTGCGGCACGAATTTCAGGGTGCGGGCCGCCGCGCCCTGCGCCAGCGCCGGGGCCGGGAAGCCGCGCGTTCCGGCAAGCACGCCCGCGCCCGCCATTCCTTTGAGTAGGGTCCTGCGATCCATCGTTTCTCTCCCGCCTGTTGACGCCCACGTCGGTGCCAGCCTGCCCAACTCTTCAGCGCTTTGCTAGTGGTTCGCTGAGACCGGGGAGGCTTTGGGCGGGACCTCAGCAGGGCTTGTGCCAAAGCCGGACGGGCAGGACGGATTGGGCTCAGCGGTTCCAGCGTCGAAAAACGTTGTCGTGCGGCCCCACATCGAGGGCTGCGTAAAGATCTGCCGCGTCCTTTCGCAAGATGATGCGGTCGCCATGAGCGCCATTGATGATGAAGTGGTCTGTCGCGCCGGCGAGCGGACGAAAGCGCAGGCTCGCCAGAGAGGGGTCTTGAATGAACTTGCCCAGGGCCGAGCGCGCGGCCTTCTGTCGGTCAGGTGGTAGACCCTTGAGGCGCTTCACGAAGCTTGCCTCGACCGTGATCCGAGTCGTCACGCCGTAGCGGACCTCAGATAGCCCTCGAGTTCGTCGGGGTTGTCGAAGGTCCGGCCACCCCGGGCATCCGGGTCGAAACGCGCCCGCAAGGCACGCAGGAACAATCCGAAATCGGCGCGCTCATTGTGCTGACGCTCTGCCAACTCCAGCGCCTTCATCATGAAGTCACGCGCAATCGCCCCGTGCTCGGGCGAGATGCGAAAGCCGCGCTTCACAAGCCTTTTCCATTGCCGCTCATCTTCACGGATTTCTTTGGCCATCAAGGCCTGGCGCTCGTCCACAGCCGCAATGATGCGCTCGAGAGCCTCAAGTTCGGCCGGACCAGCCTGGTCGCCGCGGTGCTCGAGCTTAGTCCAAAGGTCCTCGCGAAGGGCGCGCCCCTGAGCCACCCACCGCTCGAGGGCCCGCGACGCTTCGTCATAGCGCCGCCGGTTCTCGGCTCGGTGCGCCGCGAGTGCTCCGTCGATGTCGAACGCCGAGCGAACGACCGCCGGCGGGGGAGGCGCCAGCGCGTGGCTTAGAGCATCGATGAGCGTCGGATCGAACATGTCGCTAACCTGGATGGTGGCTTAGCCATCTTCAAGCTTCTCGTCATCACGCGCTCGAAATCGCCAGCCTGACGTTGCCGCTGCGGCACGCCTTGCCCTGCGAGGTCGGGCGCAGCACGATGCGGCGATGTCGCTCGAAAGCCTTTCCGCACAGCTCCTGCTCAACCCGAACGCCGACCGCGCCCGTGCTTATGGGGCCGAGGAGCGCGCCGTCCTTTCGCGCGAGCGGGCGGAGGAGGCGGCAAGTGCCATCCGAGGCTGGCCGCGCTACGCGCCGACGCCCTTGCGATCGCTTGCGGCAACGGCTCGGGAGGCGGGCGTTGCCGAGGTGTTCTACAAGGACGAGGGGCATCGTTTCGGGCTGAAGAGCTTCAAGGCGCTCGGTGGCGCATACGCGGTGCAGGTCCTGGCAGCCGGGGGTGGCAGCGGGCTGACCGTTGCCTGCGCGACCGACGGCAATCACGGCCGCGCGGTCGCGTGGGGCGCGCTGAGGGCCGGCGCGAAAGCCGTCATCTTCGTCCACGAAGGGGTGAGCCAAGGACGCGCCGAGGCCATCGCGGGCTTCGGCGCCGAGGTGGTGCGGGCTGGCCGTACCTACGACGGCTCGGTCCGGCTCTGCGCCGAGGCTGCCGAGAAGAACGGCTGGCAGATCGTCTCAGACACCTCCTGGCCCACCTATGAGGACGTGCCGAAGATCGTGATGCAGGGCTACGCCGTCATGGTCGCGGAAGCCGAGGCCCAGGGCGCGCGGCCGACCCACGTCTTCGTGCAGGGCGGCATCGGCGGGGCCGCCGCGGCGGTGCTGGCGTGGCTCTGGGAAGGGCAGGGGGCGCGGCGGCCGGTGTTCGTGGTGGTCGAACCCGAGAAGGCGGCCTGCCTCTTCGAGAGTGCCCGCGCAGGCAAGCCGGCGAGCGTCGGCGGCGACCTCGACACCATCATGGCGGGGCTGGCCTGCGGCGAGCCCTCGCCGCTCGCCTGGCGCATCCTCGGCCCGGGCGCCGACGCCTTCATGACGATCCCGGACGCGGCCGCGTCGGAGGCCATGCGCAACCTTGCCGATCTCAGTGTGGTCGGCGGAGAGTCCGGCGTTGCCGGCCTCGCGGGCTTTCGGCTCGCCGCCCGCGATGCCGAGATGCGGCGCACGCTGCGGCTCGACGAAAGCTCGCGCGTGCTGGTGTTCGGCACCGAAGGCGCGACCGATCCCGAGGTGTACCACCGGATCGTCGGGCGCGCGCCGGAGGATGTCGAGCGCGCGGCGTCATTGGAAATGGGGGAGGTGGGATGACCCGTATCGTCACCGTAGGCGCCGCGCAGCTCGGGCCGATCCAGCGCGCGGACAGCCGCGCTTCGGTCGTGCGCCGCATGCTCGACCTGCTCCGCCAGGCGCATGAGCACGGCTGCGACCTCGTCGTGTTTCCCGAGCTCGCGCTCACCACCTTCTTCCCGCGCTGGTGGATGGAGGACCAGGAGGAGATCGACTCATTCTTCGAGCGCGAGATGCCCTCGAACGAGACCGCGCCGCTCTTCAACGAGGCCCAGGCGAAGGGCATCGGCTTCTATCTCGGCTTCGCCGAGCTCGAGCGGGCGAACGGGCGCACGCGCCGCTTCAACACCGCCATCCTCGTCGACAAGTCCGGCAAGCACGTCGGGAAGTACCGCAAGATCCACCTGCCCGGCCACGCCGAGCACGAGCCCTGGCGCGCCTTCCAGCACCTCGAGAAGCGCTATTTCGAGATCGGCGACCTCGGCTGGCCGGTCTGGCGCAGCATGGGAGGCCTCTACGGCATGTGCATCTGCAACGACCGACGCTGGCCCGAGACCTACCGCACCATGGGCCTCCAGGGTGTCGAGATGGTGCTCTTGGGCTACAACACGCCGCGCCACAACCCGCCGGCGCCGGACCACGACCGCCTGTCGGAGTTCCACAACCAGCTCTCGATGCAGGGCGGGGCCTACGCCAACGCGACCTGGGTCGTGGGAGTCGCGAAATGCGGCATCGAGGAGGGCTGCGAGATGATCGGCAACTCCTCGATCATCGCGCCGACCGGGGAGGTGGTGGCGCAGGCGTTGACCCAGGACGACGAGCTCGTCATCGCGCGCTGCGACCTCGACCTCGGCAAGAGCTACAAGGCGACTACGTTCAACTTCGAGCGCCACCGGCAGCCCGACCAGTACCGCATGATCGTCGAGCGCAAAGGCGCGGTCGCGCCGGAGTGATCAGCGGCACGCGGCGAGAAAGCGCTCGGTGCTCGCCTTTTGCCCGGATGCGGCGAGCTTCGGCCGCCGCCAGCCGGGCGCCGCATAGGACAGCGGCTGCCCGCTGATGAGCAGCGCGAAAACCGGGTGGCTCGCCGGCAGCTCGGCCTCGATCGAGTAGATGCCGTCGAAATCGAACTCGCCGACCTCGCCAGAGATGATCGCCGATCGCCCGCCGGCCGAGAGCGTGACGCTCGCGCGCCCGGAGGAGGGCCGGCGATTGCCGACCGCGGCCGAGACCGAGATCTTCTTCGGATCGCCGTCGCATTCGAACCACAGCGTCTCGAAGCTGTTGGCGCCCGACGGCCGGAAACCGAACTTCAGCTCGCTCGAGTCGCTGAAGACCCACCTGTCCGCGGCCGCGGCAGGCAAGGAGAGGAGGCACGCGAGCAAGGCCGCGGCAAGAACGCCGGCGCGCCCGAGGATGCGATCCACGGGGCGCTCCTCAGCGCAGGGGCGCAAGACGCGTGCGCTCGATGGAATAGGTCTTGGCGCAGGTCTGGTAATTGGGCTTGCCGCAGGCGCTGCCGCCCATGTTGATGGCAACGGCTCGGCGCCCGTTGACGCGCGTCAACCGGTAGCTCTGCACGGTCTCGTCGAACACCCGCGTCCATTCGGAGCCGCCGGTCCACAGGAAGATCTGGAGCGAGCAGCCGCCGCTGCCGCAGAACGGATTGGTCGCCCCGGCGCAGCGCAGCTTCGAGAAATCGACGATCCAATCCTCGCCGCCGTCGCCGTTGAGGTCGTCGACCTTCAGCATCGCGTCGGCGTTCGGGCGCCCGCCGATGGCGCGGCAGTCCTCTGTCGCCTGCCTTACCTCGGCCGCGACGTTGTCCGGTTCCATCGCCGCGTCCGCGGGAACAGGCAGAGCGACGAAAAGGACGGCCCAGGCCGCCGCCGCCAGACCTGATGCGTGCCTCAGCATGACTGCTTCGAACTGCCCGCGGCAGGAAGCTCGGGCCGCAAGTCCGGGAGAGAGGGCTTGCCCGATCACAGCGTGACCAGCACCTCGGTGCCGACGTTCACGCGATCGAACAGATCGACGATGTCTTCGTTGAACATCCGGATGCATCCGTAGGTCGCGAAGGTGCCGACCGAGTGCGGCCGGTTCGTGCCATGGATCGCGTATTGCTCGCCGCCCGAGAGCGTGAGCGCCCGCGGCCCCATCGGATTACGCGGCGAGCCGCCTGCAATCACGTCCGGCAGGCGCGGGTTGTCCCGCTTGATCTCGTCCGGCGGCGCCCAGGCCGGGTCGACATGCTTGCCCTCGACCGAGGCGCGGCCCTGCCACTGCTTGCCGGCCCGCCCGACCCCGACCGGATACCGGATCGCCTTACTGTCTCCGAGGACGAGGTAGAGCTTGCGCTCGTTCGTCCGCACGATGACCGTGCCCGGCCGCTCTTCGCCCTTGTAGGGCACGAGCGCGCGCGAGAGTTCCGGGCGTCCCCGCGCGAGCTCGACGGCCGAGACCTTCTCCGGTTCGCCCGGAAGCGTCGCGAAGGAGTTCGTCAGGTCGGCGGAGGCAGCAAGCTGCGGGCCCTCGCCCTGAGCCGTATTGCAGGCGGCGAGCGGCGCCCCCGCCAAAGCGATGAGAAGAACGCGTCGTGAAAGCACGATCCTGCGCAGTCCAGTCCTGTTGATCTCGATTGCGCGGGATTAGCAAAACCCGGGCTGCCGGTGTGTGTCGCGGAGGTCACACCGAGCCTCCGAAAGGCCTTTCCGCGATCATTCGCGGCTGCCGCAGGCCGCGCCCGAGCGACACTTGCCCGCAGCGTGAAGTGCCTGACATGAACGTGAATGATCCACGGCGCCTTGCGCGGTAGGGTCCGCCCAAGGGAGAACGCGATGCACGACACGCTCGCCCGGCTCGAGGCGATTCCGTTCCCCGCGATTCGGCGCGGCCGGCTCGCCACGCTGCAGGTCAATCTTGGCTATCGCTGCAACCAGTCCTGCTTCCATTGCCACGTCAACGCCGGGCCGAACCGCACCGAGGCGATGGATTCGGCCACTATCGATCTCGTGCTCGAGGTCCTCGAAAGGCGAGCCGTCGCGACCCTCGACGTCACCGGCGGGGCGCCGGAGCTTCATCCCGAGTTCCGCCGCCTTGTGACCTCGGCCCGCGACCTCGGGGTCAAGGTGATGGACCGGTGCAATCTCACCATCCTGTCCGAGCCCGGCCAGGACGATCTCGCGGAATTCCTCTCCGCTAACCAGGTCGAGGTCGTCGCCTCGATGCCGTGCTACCTCGAAGGAAACGTCGACGCGCAGCGCGGCAAGGGCGTCTTCGACCGCAGCATCCTCGGTCTGCGGAAGCTCAACGCGGTCGGATACGGCGACCGGCGGCGCGGGCTCGTGCTCAACCTCGTCTTCAACCCACAGGGCGCGAGCCTGCCGCCGAACCAGAAGGCGCTCGAGGCGGACTACAAGCGGGTGCTGCTCGAGGAGCACGGCGTGGTCTTCGACGAGCTCTTCGTTCTCGCCAACATGCCGATCCAGCGCTTCGGCTCGACGCTTGTCTCGAAGAAGCAGTTCGAGGGCTACATGGCCCTGCTCCAGGGCGCTCACCGTCCGGAGAACCTGGCGGGCGTGATGTGCCGGACGCTGGTCAGCGTCGATTACCGGGGCTTCCTGCACGACTGCGACTTCAACCAGATGCTGAAGCTGCCGATCGGCGGCGGCGAGGCGCATCTCCGCGACCTTCTCTCCGCCGATCTCTATGGCCGGCCGATCCGCGTCGCCGGCCATTGCTACGGCTGCACGGCCGGGCAAGGCTCGAGCTGCGGGGGTGCGTTGAAGGAGGCGGCCGAGTGAACGCGCCGGCGAGGTGAGGTCGCCCGGTGCGGCTCTCGATCGTCATACCCGTCCTCGACGAGGCTGCCGGGATCGAGACGAACCTTGCCGCGCTTGCGCCGCTGCGGGAGGGCGGCGCCGAGGTGATCGTCGTGGACGGGGGCAGTGCCGACGGCACGGCGGAGAAGGCGCGCCCGCTCGCCGATCGCGTGCTCGCGGTGCCGCGCGGCCGTGCGAGTCAGATGAACGCCGGCGCAGCTGTCGCGCAAGGCGACGTGCTCCTGTTCCTGCACGCCGACACGCGGCTTCCGCGGGACGCGGACGAGCAGGTCTTCGCCGTGCTCGCGGGCGGCGCGCCCTGGGGCCGTTTCAACGTGCGCATCGAGGGCACGCATCCGATGCTTGCCGTGGTCGCCTGGTTCATGAACCGGCGCTCGCGCCTCACCGGCGTCGCCACCGGCGACCAGGCGATCTTCGTCAGGCGCGAGCTTTTCGAGCGGGTCGGCCGCTATCCGGACATCCCGCTCATGGAGGACATTGCGCTCTCCCGCGCGCTGCGCCGCGTCGCGCCGCCGGCCTGCCTTGAGACGCGTGTGACGACCTCCGGTCGGCGCTGGGAGGAGAGGGGCGTTCTTCGCACCATCCTGACCATGTGGCGGCTGCGGCTTGCCTTCTACTTCGGCGCCGACCCGCACGCCCTCGCGCTCGCTTACGGCTACCGTCCGCGCGATGCCTGAGATCGCGGTCTTCGCCAAGGCGCCGGTCCCGGGGTTCGCCAAGACCCGCCTCATCCCGCTGCTCGGCCCCGAGGCCGCCGCCGAGCTTCAGGCGCGGCTCACCCGATACGCTATCGAAACCGCGCTCGCCGCGGCGATCGCGCCGATCACGCTCTGGTGCGCGCCCCATACGCAGCACGAGAGCTTCGCCGAGCTCAGGGCGCGCTTCGGCCTTACGCTGGTCGCGCAGCCTAGGGGCAACCTCGGTGCGCGCATGCTCGCGGCCTTCGAGGGTGCGGCGCCTTCCCCTGTCGTGCTGATCGGAACCGACTGTCCCTGCCTCACGCCGCGGGATCTGCGCGACGCCGCTGACGCGCTCGCCGGCAGGGCCGACGTGGTGATCGCCCCAGCCGAGGACGGCGGCTATGGCCTGATCGCGGCTCGGCGGCCGCTGCCGATCCTCTTCCGCGACATGCCTTGGAGCAGTGCGACGGTCGCGTCGCTGACGCGCGAGCGGGCGGCCCGCAGCGGCCTCAAGCTCGCGGAGCTTCGCACCGTCTGGGACGTGGATACCCCGGCCGACTACCGCCGTCTCGTCGCCTCCGGGCTCCTCTCGGCGGCCGAGCCGATCCGGGCCTGAGCGTGACGGGCGCCGTTCGCCGTCGCCCGCCAATCATCGCGGATGACCGGCAACATCATCCGACTTTTGCGGCAACATCATCGGGCTCTTGCGGCAACATCGTCGGGCTTTTGCGGCAACATCGTCGATGTCGGCCGGGGGGTGCACGCTGAGAAGCCGTGCCGAGCGGCAACGTATGTTGCTCGCCCGCCACATCACCCAATCATCCTGAGTTTGCCTTTCGTGCCGCCCGACTCCGCCGCGAAGCCGCCATAAACCGGGACGAGTTCTACTTACCTCGCAAACGGCTTACGCGTCAGCGCCTTATGCACGATCGCATTGCCATCCGCCGCGCGGCCAACGGTCCGCGCTATCGGCCGCGCGGCGCGTTTGCACGTGGCCGGACGGGATGGCAGAGCGCAAAGATTCCGTAACAAGCGGGACCTACAAAGCAGGACAGGGGAGGCGGTCGGTACCATGGATGCGCGCGTAAACGACAAGACGAGACTGCCGAGCCGCCACGTCACGGAAGGCCCGGAGCGCGCGCCGCACCGCTCCTACTATTACGCCATGGGGCTGACCCGCGAGCAGATCCACCAGCCTTTCGTGGGCGTCGCGACCTGCTGGAACGAGGCTGCGCCCTGCAACATCGCGCTGATGCGCCAGGCGCAGGCGGTGAAGAAGGGCGTGGCCAGCGCCGGCGGCACGCCGCGCGAATTCTGCACCATCACGGTGACCGACGGCATCGCCATGGGCCACCAGGGCATGAAGTCGTCGCTGCCGTCCCGCGAGGTCATCGCGGATTCGGTCGAGCTCACCATGCGCGGCCACGCCTACGACGCGCTCGTCGGCATGGCCGGCTGCGACAAGTCGCTGCCCGGCATGATGATGGCCATGTGCCGCCTCAACGTGCCCGCGATCTTCATCTATGGCGGCTCGATCCTGCCCGGAACCTTCAAGGGCAAGCCGGTCACGGTGCAGGACGTGTTCGAGGCCGTCGGCAAGCACTCGGTCGGCGCGATGTCCGACGATGATCTCGAGGAGCTCGAGCAGGTCGCCTGCCCGTCCTCCGGCGCCTGCGGCGCTCAGTTCACGGCCAACACCATGGCGACGGTGTCCGAGGCGATCGGCCTCGCCCTCCCGTATTCGGCCGGGGCTCCCGCGCCCTACGACATGCGCGACCAGTTCTGCATGACGGCCGGCGAGATGGTGATGGACCTGATCGCCCAGCGCATCCGCCCGCGCGACATCGTGACCCGCGAGGCGCTCGAGAACGCGGCGACCGTGGTCGCGGCGTCCGGCGGCTCGACCAACGCGGCGCTGCACCTTCCGGCGATCGCGCATGAATGCGGCATCAAGTTCGACCTCTTCGACGTGGCCGAGATCTTCAAGCGCACGCCCTACGTCGCCGACCTCAAGCCCGGCGGCCGCTACGTAGCGAAGGATCTCTTCGAGGCCGGCGGCATCCCGCTCCTCATGAAGACGCTCCTCGACGGCGGCTTCCTTCATGGCGACTGCATCACCGTGACCGGCCGCACCATCGCCGAGAACCTCGCCAAGGTTGCCTGGAACCCGGACCAGGACGTGGTCTTCCCGGCCGACAAGCCGATCACCAGGACCGGCGGCGTGGTCGGGCTCAAGGGCAACCTCGCCCCCGAGGGTGCGATCGTGAAGGTCGCCGGCATGCCGGCCGACAAGCAGAGCTTCCGCGGTCCGGCGCGATGCTTCGACGGCGAGGAGGCCTGCTTCGAGGCCGTCCGGAACCGCACCTACAAGGAAGGCGAGGTGCTGGTCATCCGCTACGAGGGCCCGAAAGGCGGCCCCGGCATGCGCGAGATGCTGTCGACCACGTCGGCGCTCTACGGGCAGGGCATGGGCGACAAGGTCGCGCTCATCACCGACGGGCGCTTCTCCGGCGCGACGCGCGGCTTCTGCATCGGCCATGTCGGGCCGGAGGCGGCGATCGGCGGGCCGATCGGGCTCCTCAAGGACGGCGACATCATCGCCATCGACGCGGTCAAGGGCACGCTCGACGTCGAGCTCTCGGACGAGGAGCTCCAGCGCCGTCGTCCCGCCTGGAAGGCGCGCGAGAACGAGTTCGCCTCGGGCTATCTCTGGAAATACGCGCAGACGGTCGGCTCGGCGAAGGCCGGGGCCGTCACCCATCCGGGCGGCGCGCAAGAAAAGCACTGCTATGCGGATATCTAGGTTCGCTGCCTTCGCATTCGGCGCCGCCGTCCTCGGGCCGACGGGTGCGGCTGCGCTCGAGGCCTCCGCCGCGCTGAAGCCGCCTGCGCCGGTGGCGGGCTTCGGCTCGGCGCGCGAGGCGCTGCGCAGTGGCGTGCGCGACTACAACAAAGGCGACAAGCTCGGAGCGGCGCGGGCGCTTGAGTTCGCGGCGACGCAAGGGGACGCGCTGGCGCTCTGGAAGCTCGGCCGCATGTATGCGGACGGCGACGGCGTCCCGCACGACGACCTCAAGGCATTTGAGTATTTCTCGAGGATCGCCGACCAGCACGCGGACGAGAGCCCCGACTCGCCGAGCGCCGCCGTGGTCTCCAGCGCCTTCGTCGCGCTCGGGACCTATTTCCTCGACGGCATCAAGAACAGCTACGTGAAGGCGAACGTCGCCCGCGCCTACGAGATGTTCCACTACGCGGCGTCCTATTTCGGCGACTCGAACGCGCAGTACAGCCTCGCGCGGCTCTATCTCGAGGGCACGGGCGTGCCGCAGGATGCCCGTCAGGCCGCTCGCTGGTTCAACCTGGCCGCCGAGAAGGGACATCATCACGCGCAGGCGCTGCTCGGGCATCTGCTGGTCACCGGCGAGGGCATCCCGCGCCAGCGGGCGCTCGGGCTGATGTGGCTGACGATGGCGCGCGACGCAGCCGACCCCGGCAAGGACCAGTGGATCTCGACCCTCTACGACAAGGCCTTCTCTGGGGCGAGCGAACGCGACCGGCAGGTGGCGCTCGCGAATCTCGAGCAGTTCCTGAAGCGGCGACGCTGAGCCTCGCTCAGAGCGAGATGACTTCTCTTCGAGGTCGCCACCCCGCTCTATCCCTTTGTTTTCGCATGATCTTGCCCGAAAACCGGTTCCACTTTTCGGGATCATGCTTTAGCTCGCCGCCAGCACCATCTCATCGGCGCGGCGCGCTTCGAGCGTGCGATAGAACCCGGCATAGGCCGCCCCGATCGGATCGTGCGCGCAGGCGTCGAGGAGGGCAAAGCCGCGCGGATCGTCCTGCCAGCAAAGCCTGACCGCCTCGTCGTGCCGCTCCCGGAAGCGGCGGAACTCCTCGGTGTTGGCGCTCTCGTCTCCATGGAGCGCGTAGAGCTGCGTCTCGCTCTGGCGCCCGCGCAGCGCCACCGAGCCGATATAGAGATAGGCAAAATCCGGCGCGGCTTCGGCGACCGCGTCGGAGACGAGGATTCCGACCTTCAGCTCCTTGCACAGAGGCTCGATGCGCGCCGCGCTGTTCACGGTGTCGCCGATCGCCGAATAATCGAAGCGCTGCTCCGAGCCGATGTTGCCGACGCAGGCCGGCCCGGTATGGATGCCGATGCCGATCGCGAGCGTGCCGCCGGGCCCGCCATGTACGCCCGCCTCGAAGCGCAGCCTCTCGTCCATGTCCCGGATCGTCCGCTGCATGGCGAGCGCGGCGCGGAGCGCCGCCCTGACGTGGTCGGGCACCTCGACCGGTGCGTTCCAGAACGCCATCATTCCGTCGCCGATGAACTTGTCGAGGGTTCCGCCGCCGTCGAGGACATGCTGGGTGAGTGGCGTATGGATCGAGTTGAGGAATCCGACGACGGCCTCGGCCGACAGCCTCTCGGACCGCGAAGTGAAGCCGCGGATGTCGGAGAACAGCACCGTCAGGATGCGCGTCTCACCCCCGAGGACGAGGCGGGAAGGATCGCGGGCGAGACTCTCGACCACGGCGGGCGACAGGTAATGCCCGAAGGCCTCGCGGATCTGTCGCCGCTCGAGCTCGGTCCGCCGCAGCACCGACACGCCTGCGACGCCGAAGGACGCGATCGACGATGCGCTCGGCCATAATGGATCGAACAGCTGCTGCAGATGGAGGTAGGCGACGGCGCTCGCGAAGATGAAGCCCGCGACGAGGACGCCGGTCACGACCGCTCCGGACAAGGGCGGTAGCCGCGCGGCGGCGGCGAGGCCAAAGAGACCGCCGATCAGCACCAGCACCGTCTCGATCCCGCTCATGAAATCGGGCCGGGTGAGGTGCGCGCCGGCCAGCACGCTCTCGATCATCTCGGCGTGGATGTCGATGCCGGGCACCGCGTTCTCGAGCGGGGTCGCGCGCAGATCGTAAAGCGCGCTCGCGGTCGCCCCGAACAGGACGATGGCGCCGTCGATCGCCTTCGGATCGAACTCTCCGGCGAGAATCCGCCACGCTTCGATCTGGCGCTCGGGCCGGCTGCCTGCGTAGCGAATCCGGATCGCGCCGTTACGGCCGGTGAGCGTCTCGACGGCGCCGATCTTGATGCTGGTGACGCCCGTCTGCTCGCCGAAGGTCCTGTCGCCGCTGGCGTTGGTCGAGCGGATGACGAAAGTCGACGCACCCTGCCCGACCCGCAGCGCCTCGGCCGAGAGGCTCGGGACGAGGTCGCCGGCGACATTGAACACGGTCGGGAGCTCGCGCACGACGAGGTCGCGGTCGGGAATGAAATTCATCGCGCCGAGGCCCGCGGCACTCTCACGCAGGCCTTCGAGCGGCAGGAGAGCGCCCTGGAAACGCGGCAGGAATGGGCGGGGGTCGTCGCCCGCCGTCGCGAATCCCGCCTTGACGCGCGGCTTCAGCCCCTGCTCCGCGAAGGCCATGCCGAGGACGACATTGCCCTTACCCACGGCTTCGGCCAGGCGCTCGTCGCCGCCCTGTGCACCGCCCTGAGAGCGCTCCGGCTCGGCGAAGAGCACATCGATCACGACGGCTGCGGCGCCGGCCGCCGTCAGCTTCTCGATCAGCTCGGCAACCTGCGCTCGCGGCCACGGCCATTGGCCGAGACGGCGCAACGACTCGTCGTCGATCGCAACCACCCGCACGGGCGCTTCGGGATTGTAGGCTCGCGGACGCCAGCGCTGGAACGCGTCGAACTCGAGGTCGCGCAGCGCGCGCACCCCGAAGGGCTCCCAGAGCGACAGGAGCCCGCACAGCAGCATCGGCACGAGGGCCGCGGCGAGGCCGACATAGCTCAGCCGCCAGAGACCCTTCGGCGTCGCGCGCTGCGGATTCAAGGCCATGGCGGAAGCCTACCGCGCCGGCACCGCGTCAGCGAAGATCAAGCTCGATCGACACCGGCACATGGTCCGACGGCTTATCCCAGCTGCGCGTGTGCTTGTGGACGGAAGCGCCGCGCAGACGGTCGGCGGCTTCCGGCGAGAGCACGAGATGATCGATGCGGATGCCGTCGTTGCGCTGGAAAGCCCCGGCCTTGTAGTCCCAGAACGTGAATGGCCCCGGCCCGTCGTCGCAGGCCCGCACCGCATCGGTCAGCCCGAGGTTCAGGAGCTCGCGGAACTTGGCCCTGGTCTCCGGCTGGAACAAGGCGTCGGTGGTCCAGTTCTCGGGCTTGCGCGCATCACGCGGCTCGGGGATGACGTTGAAGTCGCCAGCGAGCACGAGCGGCTCCTCGAGCGCGAGAAGGTCGCGGGTGTGGGCGATGAGCCGGTCCATCCAGGCGAGCTTATAGGCGAACTTCTCGGTACCGATCGGGTTGCCGTTCGGCAGGTAGATCGAGGCGATCCGCACCGCGCCCGCAGGCACCGAGACGATTGCCTCGGCATAGCGGGCATGGCCGTCCGCATCGTTGCCGGGAAGCCCCCGCTTCGCCTCCTCTAGCGGCAGCTTCGACAGGATGGCGACGCCGTTGAAGGCCTTCTGCCCATGCGTGATGACGTTGTAGCCCGCGGCCTCGATCTCGGCGCGTGGGAACGCCTCGTCGACGCATTTCAGCTCCTGCAGGCAGATCACGTCCGGCGCCGCCTCGGCGAGAAGCCTCAACAGGTGCTCCAGCCGCTGCTTGACGGAGTTGACGTTCCAGGTGGCGATCCGCATGGGTGGCTCGGGCGAGGGGGTGTTTCGCTCCTCATTCCGACGTTCGTGCGGCGCTGACAAGCCGTGCGGGGCAGGGGGCTTGCGGGATGGCATCGGGTTGGTCCGTCCCGATCGACGCCTATTGCGAGCGGATCGACGCGAGCTTCTGGTCGGAGCCGGTCAACGCGCTCTCGAATGGCGGCTTCCTTGCGGCGGCCGCGCTTGCGTTCCTTCAGTGGCGCCGCGCCCGCTCATCAGATCGGCCGGCGATTTGCCTCATCATCATCGTCGCCACCGTCGGTGTCGGGAGCTTCCTGTTCCACACTTTCGCGAATCGCTGGTCGCGCCTCGCCGACGTGCTGCCGATCGCAGGTTTCATCTACGGCTACTTCTTCCTGGCGATGCGCCGCTATCTCCGACTGTCGCTCGCGGCTGCAGGCGCGGCGACCTTCGCTTTCGCGGGGTTCAGCTTCGGCTTCGAGCGCGCTTGGGTGCTGGCCTTCGGACGGCGCGGGCTCGAGCTGACCAACTATTCGGTCGGGTATTTCCCGGCAGCCTTGGCCCTGCTCGGCGTGGGCGCGACGCTGGTGACGTTGCCGCCCGCCGTCGCGCCGCGGGCTGCCGCGGGACGAGCGCTCCTCCTCGCCGGCGGCCTCTTCGTCGTCTCGCTCGTCTTCCGAACCCTCGATCAGGCCGTCTGCGCGGACTGGCCGCTCGGCACGCACTTCATCTGGCACGGCCTAAACGCTGTCGTGCTGTTCGTCCTCGTCAGCGCTGCCATCCGCTTCCGAGCCTCTTTCCACCGCTAAGGGTTGGCGTTCCGGCGCATTTTGCTAAGCTTGCTCCTCACCGACCGGCCGGGGGGCGTCATGAACAAGTATCTGACCGACAAGCTGATCGCCGAATTCCTGGGGACGGGGTGCCTCGTCCTGGTGGGCTGCGGCGCGGCGGCGATCGGGGGCTATGGGGCGGCCTTTCCGCTCGGCATCGTTCCCGTGGCGATGGCGTTCGGCCTCACCGTGATGGCCATGATCTACGCCATCGGGCCGATCTCCGGGTGCCACATCAACCCGGCGGTCACGGTCGGGCTCATGGCGGCCGGACGGCTCGCGCCGGGGCAGGCGGTCCCCTACATCGTCGCCCAGCTCCTCGGCGGCATCGCCGGCGCGATCCTCCTCTGGCTCATCCTCTCCGGCAAGATCGTCGACTACGATCTCGCCCGGGGCGGGCTCGGCCAGAACGGCTTCGGCCGCTCCTTCCTCGGCGGCTACGGCGTGCTCACCGCCTTCATGGTTGAGATCATCGCGACCTTCATCTTCGTGTTCGTGATCCTGAGGGTCACCGGCGAGCGCGGAGCCGGACCGCTCGCCGGGCTCGTGGTGGGGCTGACCCTCGTCGTGCTGCACTTCCCCTTCGTCATGGTGACGGGGCTTTCGGTGAATCCGGCGCGCTCGCTCGGACCGGCGGTGGTGGTGCGCGGCGCGGCGCTCGGGCAGGTCTGGCTGTTCATCGTCGCGCCGATCGTCGGAGCCGTCCTCGCCGGCATCGCCGACCGTCGGACCGAGGCCGCCTACGCCGCGCGACGGCCGGCGCCCGCGCCCGGTCCGGCGGAGTAGCCGAGCGCGCCCCGACGTGCTCAGTCCGAGACCCTGATCGCCACGGTCCGGCGGACGAGGCTGCGTTCGGAGGTCACCGCGCAGCCATCGACCTTGAGCTCCGAATAGAAGAGCTCCGCCTTCTCGCCCGCGTCATCGAAGTTGCGGCTCTTCCCATCCGGGTCGAGCAGCGACGGGTAGGCGATCAGCCGGCCTGCGCCGCAGGGGTCGTCGTAGAGCGTCTTGCCGGGGAAGACGAGGCGCGGCTTATCCCAGCGCAGGAGGTCGCGCGAGGCGGTGGCGTAGAAACCGGGCTCGGGGAAGCGATCTCCGTCGGCCTTGGCTTGGAACACAGCAATCCAGGCGCCGCTCGGCCGGTGCCGTACGACTGCGCCGACCGGAGCCGGAAAGGGCTCGACCGGCTTGCAGGCTCGCGCCGGCCGCTGCCGGCTGCGATACGGGTCGGGGAACCGCAGGGTGAAGCGCTCGCCATCCCAGGCTCGCCAAGAAGCCGGATCCGCAATAGTGCTCGTCCGGAACAGGCAGGCGCCGTAGGGCTGGCCGTCCCATCCCGTGGTTGCGGCGAAGAAATAGCGGAATGCACCCTCGGCGAAGATGTTGGACGGGTTGAAGAAGCCGCGATGCCGGCCCTGGCCGACCTCCTGCCGGAAGGGCGCGGCCGCGACGACCTGCGGGATCTCGGGGCGCGCAAAGCTCAGGCCGCCATCGCTCGACGCGGCGGCGACGACGGTGTTGTACCAGCA
>JAQSWQ010000055.1 GCA_029266525.1 Microvirga sp. | reverse complement strand
GCCTTCGTAGTCGGTCTCGCTGATGCCGATCAGGCCGGTGAGGCTGAGGTTGCGCCGCAGATCGTGCTGGACCTCGAGAGTCGCCCGCTGGGTGAGCGCCGCGCCGGCAACGGCATTCGTTGCTGATGCCAAACGCGCCAGAACAGCTTTTCCGTAGATTTTCCGTACGAGGCGAAACCGGCGACCCAAACCGCCGCTAAGGTATTGATTTCGTTGGCGCTCCCTAGGGGACTCGAACCCCTGTTTTCGCCGTGAGAGGGCGACGTCCTAGACCGCTAGACGAAGGGAGCTTTTCGCGGTGAAGCCCGGTCGTATAACGAGCCCGCCTCGACGCGACAAGCCCGAGGTGGGGGCGCGCCGCCCGAAGTCAATCGGCGCCGGACGATCTGCGGAGCCATGCCCGAGCCCGAGACCCGCACCGTGCAGCTTGAAGGCGGGAGGCGGCTCGACCGTGCTCTCGCGCTCGCCTGGCCGGACCTTTCGCGCAGCCGCCTCCAGGCGCTGATCCGGGACGGCTGCGTGTCGCTCGACGGGACCGTGGCGCGCGACCCGGCGCTGAAGGCACCCGGACTCGCGGCGCTCGCGCTGCCCTCGGCGGCGCCGGCCGAGCCGCAGGGCGAGGCGATCGCGCTCGCGGTCGTGCACGAGGACGAGGCGCTCATCGTGATCGACAAGCCGGCTGGGCTCGTGGTGCACCCGGCCGCCGGGCATGAGAGCGGCACGCTCGTCAACGCGCTCATCGCCCATTGCGGGGAGAGCCTGTCCGGCATCGGCGGCGTCAAGCGGCCGGGCATCGTGCACCGGCTCGACAAGGACACGAGCGGGCTTCTCGTGGTGGCGAAGACCGACCGCGCCCATAAGGGACTGTCGGCGCAATTCGCCGATCACGGCCGCTCGGGCCCGCTCGAGCGCGCCTATCTCGCCCTCGTCTGGGGCGTGCCGGAACCCGCCCGCGGCACGATCGACCGCGCCATCGCACGCAGCCCTCAGAACCGCGAGAAAATGGCCGTCGTGCGCGACGGCCGTGGCCGACAGGCGCGCACGCATTATGCAGTCGAGGAGGTTTACGGTGCGGCACCGGTCGCGAGCCTCGTCCGCTGCCGGCTCGAGACCGGCCGCACGCACCAGATCCGCGTCCACCTGGCCGAGATCGGGCATCCGCTGCTCGGGGACGCCACCTACGGGGCGGGCTTCAAGAGCAAGGCGGCGCGCCTTTCGCCCGCCGCGCGCGAGGCGCTCGCCGAGCTTGGCCGTCAGGCCCTGCACGCGGCCGTGCTCGGCTTAGAGCACCCGCTGACGGGGGAGTTCCTGCGCTTCGAGAGCGCCCCGCCGCCCGATCTGCAGCGCCTCATCGAGGCGCTCCGGGGCGGAGAGCGAGCTTAAGCTCCGCGGCGATCCGCCGCTCTCAAGGAAAGCGCAAGCCGGCGCGGAGCAAAACCCGGCCTATGGCGTTGACACCCGATGTCCCGCCCTTGCGGCCCCTATTCGGCCAAGCTTCGTCCGCATATATAGGCGGCGTCGGCGGCCGGCCAAGAGGGGGCCGCCCGGGGCTCGCCTCTCGAGGGGGCCGAAGGAGGAGAATGATGGCGTCTGCCGCGCTGCCGGTGCTCGCGAACGAAGGGGGTCTGTCCCGCTATCTCGACGAGATCCGCAAGTTCCCGATGCTCGAGCCGAGCGAGGAGTACATGCTCGCCAAGCGGTGGCGGGAGCATGGCGATTCCGACGCCGCGCACAAGCTCGTGACCTCGCATCTTCGGCTCGTGGCCAAGATCGCGATGGGTTATCGCGGCTACGGCCTGCCGATCAGCGAGGTCGTCTCGGAGGGCAATGTCGGGCTGATGCAGGCGGTCAAGCGCTTCGAGCCGGACAAGGGCTTCAGGCTCGCGACCTACGCCATGTGGTGGATCAAGGCAGCCATCCAGGAATATATCCTACGGTCGTGGTCGCTCGTGAAGATGGGCACGACCGCAAACCAGAAGAAGCTCTTTTTCAACCTGCGCAAGGCCAAGGGCCGCATCTCGGCGCTCGAAGAGGGCGATCTTCGTCCGGATCAGGTCAAGCAGATCGCGACGAAGCTCGGCGTCACCGAGCAGGACGTGGTCGAGATGAACCGCCGGCTCGGGGGCGACGTCTCGCTCAACACGCCGCTGCGCGAGGAGGGCGAGGGCGAGTGGCAGGATTGGCTGGTCGACGATTCGGCGAGCCAGGAATCGATCCTCGTGGCCGAGCAGGAGGGGCAGAACCGGCTTGCGGCGTTGCGTGACGCGCTGTCCGTCCTGAACCCGCGCGAGCGCCGCATCTTCGAAGCACGCCGCCTCGCCGACGACCCGATCACGCTCGAGGAGCTGTCGACCGAGTTCGGCGTCTCGCGCGAGCGCGTGCGCCAGATCGAGGTCCGGGCCTTCGAGAAGATCCAGGAGGCGGTGAAGAAGAACCTCGCCCAGCGCGAGGTCCCACGCCCTGAAGCCGCGGCGGCCGGCTGAAGCTTACGCCCCGCCCCACTGGCGCAGGGCCTCGTTCATCACCTGCTCGCCGGCCAGCCCCTTTTCGAAGCTGAGGATCGCGCGCTGTCCCGAGGTGAAGCGGATCGGCAGATCGATCCAGTTGCGGTTGCGCATGAGGTCGGTGTTGCGCTCCACGTCGGAGGCGAGGTTCGACAGGCCGATGAGGAAGAGGTTTTCCTTCACCGGCACGGGCAGGCCGGCGACTGGGGTGCCGCGCACCGTCTCCTCGTTCTTGAACTGCAGCAGGCCGACGTCCCGCACGGTGCGGGTCGGCTCGCCCGGCGCGGTCGTGAAGGTGAGCTCGATGGTGTGGGAGGCCGGTAGCGTCTGGTCCTGATTGCGGCGGATGAGGACGTTGAGCGACATCTTGGCCTCAGGGATGTCGACGGTCGCACGCACCACCGTCTCGAGCGGCTGGCCCTGCCCGGCGTTGACGTTGTCGAGCCGCCAAACCGCCCGCGCCTGAGCCACCTTCGGCTGCTGCGGATCGGCTTGGTTCTCCTCGTAGAGCATGGCGCGTTGCGCAACCGGCATGTCCTGCCGCGGCGGCGCGCCCGGCAAGGCCCCGGGAGCGCCGGGCGGGGCGGGGACCCGCTCGCCCGCGATGCGCTCGCCGAGCTTGTTCTCGGCGGCCGGCGCCGGAGGCGCCTCGGCGACCACGGGCTGACGGGGAAGATCGGCGGGCTTGTCGCGCAGGAGCCAGGCTGCGACCGCGATTGCGCCGATCACCAAGGCGAGCGCGGCGCCGAGGATGATCGTGCGCCCGTGCCCCGCCCGCGGGACCTTGGACTGAACGGTGTCGATGCGCGGGCGCCCGCGCCCCGGCGACTCCCGCGAGGGCGCTTCGAACCCGTCCGGCTCCTCTGCGGCAGGCGGCGCGGCATAGGCTCGCTCCTCGGGGCGAACCGTCTCGGGCGCGCGGCGCGCCGGCTCCCGCACGACCGGCGTGCCGGCGGGCGGCATGAAGGGCTCGGCCGGCGCAGCCTCGCGCCGTCGCTGCTCGGCCTCGACACGGTTGACCGCGTCCTCGAGCGCGAGGCGCTCGCGGGCGATGTCGGCTTCGGAGAGCGGCGGATCGAGATTGCGCAGCTGATCCATCAAGGCCGCGCGCGCGCGGTCGTAGACGGCGCGCCGCATCGCCGGCGAGCGATCCGAGAGCGCGTCGAGCGCCCTGGTCAGCAGAGGATGGTAATCCGCCATGCCCTGTCCGCAATCACGCGAATGCCGGAATCCGTCAACCCTTGCGCTCAGCCTTCGAAGGGGTTGTGCATCAGGATGGTGTCGTCACGCTCGGGGCTCGTCGAGAGGAGCGCGACCGGAGCCCCGATCAGTTCCTCGACCCGGCGCACATATTTGATCGCCTGCGCCGGAAGCTCGGCCCAGGAGCGGGCGCCCGCCGTCGAGCCCTCCCAGCCTTCGATCTCTTCGTAGACCGGCTCGGCCCGCGCCTGGGCATCCTGCGCCGCCGGAAGAAAATCCACGGTCTCGCCGTCGAGCCGATAGCCCGTGCAGACTCGGATCGGATCGAGCCCGTCGAGGATGTCGAGCTTCGTCAGTGCGATGCCGTCGATGCCGGAGGTCCTGACCGTCTGGCGCACCAGCACGGCGTCGAACCAGCCGCAGCGGCGCTTGCGACCCGTGACGGTGCCGAACTCGCGCCCACGCGTGCCGATGCCCTCGCCAATCTCGTCGTGGAGCTCCGTCGGGAAGGGCCCCTCGCCGACCCGCGTCGTGTACGCCTTGGCGATGCCGAGAACGTAGCCGATCGCGCCTGGCCCAAGCCCGGAGCCGGTTGCCGCCTGCCCGGCGACCGTGTTGGACGAGGTGACGAAGGGATAGGTACCGTGATCGATGTCGAGGAGCACGCCTTGGGCGCCCTCGAACAGAATGCGCTTCCCGGCGCGGCGCTCCTCATCGAGAAGCCGCCAGACCGCGTCCATGTAGGGTAGGACCTGCGGCGCGACGGAGGCGAGCTCGTCGAAGATCGCCCGGGCTTCGAACTCCGCGAGTCCAAAGCCGCGGCGTAGGGCGTTGTGATGGGACAAAAGGCGCTCGACCTTGCCATGGAGTGCGTCGAGATCGGCGAGATCCATGAGGCGGAGGGCGCGGCGCCCGACCTTGTCCTCATAGGCAGGCCCGATACCGCGCTTCGTCGTACCGATCTTGGTACCGCCGCCGCCGCTCTCGCGCAGCGCATCGAGTTCGCGGTGAACCGAGAGGATGAGCGTGGCGTTGTCGGCGATGCGCAGATTGTCGCGCGAAACCGCGACCCCCTGGCCTCGCAGCCGCTCGATCTCGGCGACCAAGGCATGCGGATCGAGCACGACGCCGTTGCCGATGACCGCGAGCTTGCCTGCGCGTACCACGCCCGAGGGCAGGAGCGAGAGCTTGTAGGTCTGGTTTCCGATCACGAGGGTGTGGCCGGCATTGTGGCCGCCCTGGAAGCGCACCACGACATCGGCCTGCTCGGAAAGCCAGTCGACGATCTTGCCCTTCCCTTCGTCGCCCCACTGAGCGCCGACCACCACCACATTCGCCACCGGCGAGCTCCTAAAACGAAAAACCCCGGCGCAAGGCCGGGGCCGGTCGTGGGGACGAACCTTGCGCGCCCTCTTCGGCCAAGCTCATGGCGAGGTCAAGGCAGCCGGCGGAACCGCCCTGCCACCGTCAGACCCCGAGATAGGCCTCCCCGACGCGTGGGTCCTCGAGCAGTGCGGAGCCCGTGCCGCTATGGGTGATCTGCCCGGTCTCGAGCACGTAGCCGCGGTCGGCGATGGCGAGGGCAGCGCTCGCATTCTGCTCGACGAGCACGATCGTCAGCCCCTCGTCGCGAAGCCGCACGACCGCGTCGAGGATCTGCTGGGCGAGCAGCGGCGCGAGGCCCATCGAAGGCTCGTCAAGGAGGAGGAGCTTCGGCCTCGCCATCAGCGCCCGGCCGATCGCGAGCATCTGCTGCTGACCGCCCGAAAGCCCGCCGGCTGTGTGTCGACGCTTGTCGGCCAGCGGCGGAAACATGGCATAGATGCGATCAAGATCGGCCCCGATGCCCGCATCCTTGCGCAAGAACGCGCCGAGCCGGAGGTTGTCCTCGACCCTCAGCGGCCCGAAGACCTGCCGGCCCTCCGGCACATGCGCCATGCCGAGCGCGACCCGCCGATGCGGCGGCGCCCCCTCGATCGCCGCGCCTTCGAAAAGGATGCGTCCCGCACTGATCGGCTGCACGCCGGAGATGGCGCGCAGGAGGGTGGTCTTGCCGGCGCCGTTCGAGCCCACGAGCGAGACGATCTCGCCGGTTTGCGCGGCAAAGCTGACCCCCTTGATGGCCTCGATACGGCCGTAGGCGCTGCGCAGGTTCTCGACCTCAAGCATGCGCCGCTTCCCGCCCATGCTGCGGGCCGAGATAGGCCCTGATCACGTCGGGGTTGGCGCGCACCTCCGCCGGCGTGCCCTCGGCGAGAGGCCTGCCGCCGTCGAGCACCAGGATCCGGTCCGAGATCTTCATCACGAGCTTCATGTCGTGCTCGACGAGCACGACCGCGACGCCCCTGTCGGCGACCGCGCGGATGAGGCGGTCGATCTCCGTCGTCTCGACCGCGTTGCAACCCGCCGCCGGCTCATCGAGGAGGAGGGCCTTCGGTTCGGGTGCGAGCGCGCGGGCGATCTCGAGACGCTTCAGCGCCCCGTACGGGAGAGCGCCGGCCGGCGTGTCGCCGCGCTCGCCGAGGCGCACGAAGGCGAGAAGCTCCTCGGCCGCGGCGCGCGTCTCGCGGTTCTGGCGCCGGACGGCAGGAAGACGGAAGAGGTCGGCGGCGAGCGAGCGCCGCTCGCGCAGATGCCGGCCCGCCATCACGTTCTCGCAGGCCGTCATGCGGCCGAAGACCTGCAGGTTCTGGAAGGTGCGCGAGAGCCCTTTCGCGGCGAGCACCTGCGGCTGCGCTCCGGTCACGTCCTCGCCGTTAAGCGTCACCCGTCCGCGCCTTGCCCGGTAGAGACCGGAGACGAGGTTGAAGAGGGTGGTCTTGCCGGCCCCGTTCGGACCGATGATGGACAGGACCTGCCCCGGCGCGGCCGAGAAGCTCACGCCATCGACGGCGACCACGCCGCCGAAGGCGATGCCGAGGTCCTGCGCGACCAGCAGGCTCATCCGGCGGCTCGCGTCCGGAGCCGCGCCGCGAAGATCGCCCGGAGGCTCGGCACGATGCCCTCCCGCAGGAAGATCATGAAGAGCATGATCAGGAGCCCGAGCACGAGGTGCTCGTATTCCCGGAACACCGTGAGGAGCTGCGGCAGCGTCACCAGCACCGCCGCGCCGACGATCGCGCCGAGCACCGAGCCGAGCCCCCCGACCACCACCATGGTGACGAGCTCGACCGAATGCAGGAAGCCCGCCTGGTCCGGAGTAATGAAGCTGTTCATCAGCGCCAGCAGCGAGCCCGCGACCGAGGCATAGACCGCTGCAATGACAAAGGCCCGGAGCTTGTAGGCCGCGACGTCGATGCCGACCACGCGCGCCGCGACCTCGCTGTCGTGCAGGGCGCGCAGCGCCCGGCCGGTTGGGGTGTCGGTGAGGTTGAGGGCGAGCCATGTTCCGAGGAGAAGGACGGCCCCGGAGACCCAGTACCAGGTCTCGGCGCCGGCAACCCGCCATCCGAACAGCACAAGCCGCTGTACGGGCATCCCATCCGGGCCGCCGGTCCAGCGGCTCTCATTCGTAAGCACGATCGCGACCAGCACTCCGAGCCCGAGCGTCGCGATCGCGAGGTAGTGGCCCCGCAGGCGCAGCACCGGCTTGCCGATCACGAGCGCGAGGATGCCGGACAGGGCCGCACCGAGCACCAGCGCCGCCCAGGGCGGCACGCCGAGATGCGCCGGTCCGATCGCGACCGCATAGGCGCCGATGCCGAAGAACCCGGCGTGTCCGAGGCTCACCTGGCCGGCCTGGCCCATCAGGATGTTGAGCCCAATCGCCGCCAGCGCCGAGATCCACACCAATGCGGCAACGCGGAAATAGTAGCCGGACGGGAAGGCGAGCGGCAGCAGCCCGATCATGGCCGCGAGCACGAAGAGACTGAAGAAGCGCGAGGCGAGCACCGCGCGCATCTGCATCAGACCCGCTCGACCGCGCGGCGGCCGAGGAGGCCGCTCGGCATGGCGAATAACACCAGGAGGATGGTGACGAAGGCGACCGCGTCCTTGTAGGTCGAGCTGACATAGCCCGCGCTAAAGCTCTCGAACAGGCCGAGGAGCAAGCCGCCGAGAACCGCGCCGAAGGGGCTGCCCATGCCGCCGAGCATCGCCGCCGCGAAGCCCTTCAAGGCGAGGAGCGTGCCGGCGTCGTAGCTCGTCAGCGTGATCGGCGTGATTAGGATCCCGGCGACGGCCCCGATCGCGGCCGAGGCGCCGAAGGCGAGCGCCATGACGGTCCGGGTGTTGATGCCGACGAGCCGGGCGGCAAGGCGGTTGGCGGCGGTCGCGAGCACCGCTTTGCCGAGCAGCGTGCGGTCGAGGAAAAGATAGAGCAGCAGGAAAGTCGCGACCGCGCCGCCGAGCACCCACAGGCTCTGCGGCAGCACAGCCGCGCCCATGAACCGGATCGGTGCGTCGCCGGAGAACGCCGGCAGCCCATGGGCCTGGCGGTCGAACAGCACCTGCGCGACGCCGCGCAGGAAGATCGACGCGCCGATGGTGATGATGATCAGCGTCACGGCGGAGGCGCCGCGGGCGGGCTCGATCGCGAGCGCATGCAGGAGGAGCCCGACCGCGACCGCGATGAGAACGGCGAGGACGGCCGCGAGGGGCAGCGGCAGGCCGGCAGCGGCCGCGAACACCGTCACCATGCCGCCGATCATGACGAACTCGCCCTGCGCGAAGTTCACGACGTCGGAGGCGTTGTAGATCAGCGTGAAGCCGAGCGCGACCATGGCATAGACCGCGCCGACGGTCAGGCCGGAAAACAGGAACTGCAGGAATTCGGCCATTCGCGCCCGTGTTGTGTCATCCCGGCCGGAGCGAAGCGAAGGGCCGGGGTCCACTCCCACCGCCGGCGCTATGGATCCCGGATCGCGGCTGCGCCGCGTCCGGGATGACAATGAACGAGCCTGTCTTAGGACCCCGCCTTCACCTCGACCCAGTCGCCGTTTCGGATCTCGAGCATCTTGAAGGCCGTAAGGTCGAGGCCGAGATGGTCGGTCGGCGACATGTTGACGATGCCCGCCGTGCCGATGAAGCCCTTGGTCTTCTCGATCTCGGCGTTGATCTTCTGCGGGTCGAGCGAGTTCGCGCGTTTCATCGCCTCGATCAGGATGAAGAAGCCGTCATAGGCGTGGCCGCCGAAGGTCGAGACCGGCTGGTTGGCGGTCTTCTCGTAGACCTGCTTGTAGGCGACGACGACCGGCTTCTGCGGATCGTTGTCGGCAAGCTTCTCGGCGAGGAGCAGCGCCGCGGCGGGCAGGCGCACGCCGTTCGCCGCCTCGCCCGAGAGCTCGATATAGCTCTTCGAGGCGACGCCGTGGTTCTGGTAGAACGGGACTTGCAGGCCGATCTGGCGCACGTTGCGGGTGACGACGGCCCCGTGCTGGCCGAAGCCGGTGTGGACGAGCCCCTGGAGGCCGGGCGTGTTCTTGATCTTGGTGAGCTGGGGTGTCACATCGGCGTCGCGCGGCCCGTGGGTCTCGTCGGCCACGAACTCGACGCCGCCTTCCTTCGCGACCTTCAGGCACTGCTCGCGCATCGATTTCCCGAAGCCGTCCGTGGAGGAGATGATGCCGATCTTCGTGATCTTGCGCAGGCGCATGTCCTCGAAGATCTTCTGGCAGGCCATCTTGTCGGTGTGCGGCGTCTTGTAGACGAACTTCCGCACAGGCTCGACGATCTCGATCGCCCCGCCGAAGGAGATGAAGGGGATCTTCGCCTCCTCGAAGACCGGGATCATGGCGAGCGTAGTTCCGGTGGTGGAGCCGCCGAGGACCGCGACCACCTTGTCCTCCTCGACGAGACGGGTCGCGAAGGTACGGGCCTTGTTGGCGTCGCCGCCGTCGTCGTAGGAGACGAGCTCGATCTTCTTGCCCTTGATCCCGCCCTCGGCGTTAATCTTGTCGGTGTACATCTTGATCGTCTTCTCCTCGGGCTCGCCGAGGAAGGCCGCGGGGCCGGTGACCGAGAGCACCGTGCCGATCTTGACAGTGTTCTGGGCCGATGCGGGCGTGGCGAACGCGAAGGCGAGAAGCACCGCGCCAGCGAGCGTCCTGCGTGACAGCATGTTTTCCTCCCTGGTTTGAGGCTAGTTGAGCCTCGAAAGCGCCGCCATGCAAGCGGCTCGCGCTCCGGCGCGATTGACGGGTGGGCGGCGGGATCGATAGGCCGGAGGCCGGCAGGAACGCCGCCGGCGATCGAGGGAGGCGAGCTTGGACGAGAACCCCGTGCTCGTGGAGAAGCGGGAGGGCTACCGGGTCTTGACGCTTAACCGTCCGGACCGGCTCAACTCCTTCAACGAGGCGACGCACGAGCGCCTGATGGCGGCTCTCGTCGAAGCGGAGGCCGACGAGACCTGCCGGGCGCTGCTCCTCACCGGCGCGGGGCGCGGCTTCTGCGCCGGGCAGGACCTCTCGAACCGCGTCTTCGAGCCGGGCGTCGTGCCGGATCTCACCAGGACGATCGAGCGCTGGTACAACCCGCTGGTCAGGAAGCTACGCGCGCTGCCGATGCCGATCGTCTGCGCCGTCAACGGCGTCGCGGCCGGCGCCGGCGCCAACATCGCGCTTTCCTGCGACATCGTGCTCGCGGCGCGCTCGGCGAAGTTCATCCAGGCCTTCGCCAAGATCGGCTTATTGCCGGATTCCGGCGGGACCTGGTTCCTGCCGCGCCTCGTCGGCGCCGCCCGGGCCCGGGGGCTCGCGCTGCTCGCCGAGCCGCTCCCGGCCGACAAGGCGGAGGAATGGGGCTTGATCTGGAAGGCGGTCGATGACGAATCCCTGATCATCGAGGCGGTCAAGCTCGTCGAGCACCTCGCGACGCAGCCGACAATCGGCCTCGCGCTGACGAAGCGCGCGCTCGACGCCGCCTCGACCAACACGCTCGACCAGCAGCTCGATCTGGAGCGCGACCTCCAGAGCGAGGCCGGACGGACGCCGGACTACGCCGAGGGCGTCACCGCCTTCTTCGCCAAGCGCGCGCCCGCCTTCACGGGCCGGCGCTGATGGAGGCGTCCGGCAAGCCGCCCGATCCGCAGGCGCTCGCCGAGGCCTGCGCCCGCGCGATGTGGGCCGAGGACCAGGCGAGCCAAGGCCTCGGCATGACAATCGAGCGGGTGGCGCCCGGCGAGGCGGTGCTCTCGATGGCGGTCACTGAGCGCATGGTGAACGGCCATAAGATCTGCCATGGCGGCTTCATCTTCACGCTTGCCGACTCAGCGTTCGCCTTCGCCTGCAACTCTTACGACCAGCGTACGGTGGCGCAGCACTGCGCCGTGACCTTCCTCGCCCCGGCTCGGCTCGGCGAGGTCTTGCGGGCGCATGCAGTCGAAGTGTTCCGGGGCGGGCGCTCCGGAATTTACGATATCACCGTCACGGACGGGACCGGCGCGGTCATCGCAGAGTTCCGCGGCCACTCACGGGCGATCAAGGGCTTGATCCTGGAGGGAACGTGATGGCGGCCACGGTCTGCGTCCTTCGAGGCTCGCGCGGAGCCTGTCATCGGGCCGGCCGGAGGCCGGACCCGTTGGCGCTCGCACCTCAGGATGAGGGGGTCGGTGCATGCGGCGCGATTAATAAGCCTCCTCATGCTGAGGTGCGCGCCGAAGGCGCGCCTCGAAGCACGCACACCGCGAACGCGGGGAGGGGCTGATGCAGGTCACGCTGCGCAAGGGCTTCGAGGTCCAGCCGCGCAAGGAGGAGCTCGAGCCGATCGAGATGGCCTCGCGCGCCGAGATCGCGGCGCTCCAGCGCGAAGGGCTCAAACGGACGCTCCGCCATGCCTACGCGAACGTGCCGCATTACCGGAAGAGGTTCGACGAGGCGCGCATCCATCCGGACGACTTCAAGGAGCTTGAGGACCTGCGGAAATTCCCCTTCAGCACGAAGGAGGACCTGCGCGCGAACTACCCTTTCGGGATGTTCGCCGTGCCGCGCGAGAAGGTGGTCCGCATCCATGCCTCCTCAGGCACGACCGGCAAGCCGACCGTCGTCGGCTATACGAAAGCCGACATCGACATATGGTCCGACCTCATGGCGCGCTCGATCCGCGCCTCGGGCGGGCGGGCCGGCATGAAGGTGCATGTCGCCTACGGCTACGGGCTCTTCACCGGGGGCTTGGGCGCGCATTACGGGTCGGAGCGCCTCGGCTGCACGACGATCCCGGTCTCCGGCGGCATGACCGAGCGGCAGGTTCAGCTCATCCAGGACTTCGAGCCCGACATCATCATGGTGACGCCGTCCTACATGCTCGCGATCCTCGACGAGTTCCGGGCGAAGGGCATCGACCCGCGCAAGAGCTCGCTGAAAGTGGGCATCTTCGGCGCCGAGCCCTGGACCAACGCCATGCGGGCCGAGATCGAGGAAGCCTTCGACATGCACGCGGTCGACATCTACGGCCTCTCCGAGGTGATGGGCCCTGGGGTCGCCAACGAGTGCGTCGAGACGAAGGACGGGCTCCATGTCTGGGAGGACCATTTCTTCCCCGAGATCATCGACCCGCAGACCGGCGCCGTCCTGCCCGACGGTGAGAAAGGCGAACTGGTCTTCACCTCGCTCTCGAAGGAGGCGATGCCGGTCGTCCGCTACCGCACCCGCGACCTCACGCGGCTCCTCCCGGGCACGGCGCGCTCGATGCGGCGCATGGAGAAGATCACCGGACGCTCCGACGACATGCTGATCATCCGCGGCGTCAACGTCTTCCCGACGCAGGTCGAGGAGCAGATCCTGCGCTGCCCCGGCCTTGCCGCGCACTACCAGATCGAGGTCACGCGCGAGGGACGGCTCGACGAGATGCGGGTGCTGGTCGAGGCGCGCGAGGATTTCACGGACGCCGGATCGCGGGTTGCGCAGGGCGATCTGCTCTGCCGCCAGGTCAAGGACCTCATCGGCGTGACGGCGAAGGTGAGCGTGGTGGAGCCAGGCGCGATCGAGCGCTCGCTCGGCAAGGCGAAGCGGGTCGTCGACAAGCGGCCGAAGGAGTAACGGCTGTCATTCCGGAGCTCGCGCCTGCGGCGCACGCCGGGCGACAGCGTCAAAAATGATCGTAATCCACCACCACCCTCTTCGTCTTCGGTAGCGACTGGCAGGTGAGGGCGTAGCCGGCCTTAATCTCCCACGCTTCGAGCGAGAAGTTCTGCATCATCTCGACCTCGCCCTCGACCACGCGGGCCCGGCAGGTGCAGCACATGCCGCCCTTGCAGGAATAGGGCAGGTCGAGGCCGGCGCGCAGGGCCGCATCGACGATCGCCTCGCCCTCGGCCACGGGGAAGGAATGGCGCACGCCGTCGAGGATGATCTCGGCTACGGCCTTCGGTGTAGCATCCACGACGACCGGCCGCGGCGCGGGCCGGCCGGCGGCGCCCTCGGCCGGGGTGAAGCGCTCGAAATGGATCTGCTCGCCGCGGAAGCCGAGTTTCCTCACCGCGGCTTCGGCGTCCTCCAGCATGCCGGCGGGTCCGCAGACGAAAACGTGGTCCACGTCCTGCGCCGGCACGACGGTGCGCAGGAGAAGCCCGATCTTTTCCTCATCGAGCCGACCGTTGAGGATCGAGATGTCCTGCGCCTCGCGCGACAGGATGTGGAACACCGAGAGGCGCTCGAGGAAGCGGTCTTTCAGGTCCTCCAGGGTCTCGCGGAAGATGATGCTGCCGGTCGTGCGGTTGCCGTAGAACAGGAAGAAGCGGCTCTCCGGCTCGCGCGCGAGCATCGACTTGATGAGGGAGAGGATCGGCGTGATGCCGGAGCCGCAGGCAAGGCCGACATAGGTGCGCTCGGCCGCCGAATCCGGCTCCACGCCGAAACGGCCCATGGGCGTCATCACCTCGAGCGCCTGCCCCGGCATGATCGACTCCCCGAGCAGCGCGGAGAAGCGCCCGCCTTCGAGCTTCTTCACGGCGACCCGCAACTCGCCGTCGTCGAGGCCGGAGCAGATCGAATAGGAGCGGCGGATCTCCTCGCCGTCACGCACGGTTTTCAGCGTGAGGTACTGCCCCGGCGTGAAGCGGTAGGCCTCACGCAACTCCTGAGGCACCGCGAAAGCGATCGACACGGCATCCGGGGTCTCGGAGCGGATCTCCTCGATGGTGAGCGGGTGGAAGCGAGGGGTCATCGCGCTCAGATGCACTTGAAATGATCGAACGGCTCGCGGCAGCTCCGGCAACGCCACAGGGCCTTGCAGGCGGTCGAGCCGAACTCGGTGATCTTCTCCGTGTCTTCCGAGCCGCAGCGCGGGCAGGCGATCGCCTCGAGGCCGAACAGCGCGCGCCGCGTGGCTTTCGGCGCCGGCGGCGCGATGCCGTACTCCTTGAGCTTGCGCCGGCCCTCGTCCGACATCCAGTCGGTGGTCCAGGCTGGCGAGAGCACCGTCCTGACGCGCCCCTTGGCGATCCCGGCGCGCTCGAGCGCAAGCTCGACCTCGAGCGCGATCACGTTCATCGCCGGGCAGCCGGAATAGGTTGGCGTGATCGCGACCTCGACAGCGCCATCCTCGGCCACCCCGACGCCGCGCAACACGCCGAGATCCTCGATGGTAAGGACCGGCACCTCGGGATCGACCACGGCAGCGGCGGCCCTCCAGGCCCTCGCCGTGAGACAACCCTCCTCATCCTGAGGTGCGACCCTGGCCTTGGGCCGGGGGAGCCTCGAAGGACGCACCACGTCGGCACAGCTCTCCGGCAGGGTGCGTGCTTCGAGGCCGCCGCTTCGCGGCGGCACCTCAGCATGAGGAGTGTTGCGGGGGCGATCGGGAGCCATCGCTCTCACCACGTCGCGCCGGGATAGGCCCGCTGCAGGAACTGCATGTCGGCGAGGATGAAGCCGAGATGCTCGGAGTGGCGACCGGTGCGGCCGCCGGTCTGCATCCAGCCGTCGGGCGGGCGCTTCAGCGTCGCCTCGCCGAGGACCCGGTCGACGGTCTCGTCCCATTCCGGGCGGAGCGTCTGCGGATCGAGGGCGACGCCGCGCTCGATCAGGCCGCGCTCGATCGCGTCGGCCTCGAAGAGCTCGCCCGTGTACATCCAAAGCTCGTCGAGCGCCGCCTGAGCGCGCGCGTGGCTCTCTGGGGTGCCGTCTCCAAGGCGGATCAGCCACTCCGCGGAGTGGCGCAGATGATAGGCGGCCTCCTTCTCGGCCTTGGCGGCGATGGCCGCGAATGTCGCGTCGCGCGAGCCGGCGAGCAAACGCCAGAACGGCGCCATGAAGGCGGCATAGAGGAACTGCCGGACGATCGTAACCGCGAAATCGCCGTTCGGCTGCTCGACCAGGAGCACGTTCCGGTATTGCGAGGCGTCGCGCAGATAGGCGAGCTTGTCCTCGTTCCGCCCTTCTCCCTCAAGCTCGGCCGCATAGGCGTAGAGAGGACGGGCCTGACCGATGAGGTCGAGTGCGATGTTGGCGAGAGCGATGTCCTCCTCGAGCATCGGCGCATGGCCGCACCATTCCGACAGGCGATGGCCGAGCACGAGCGCGTTGTCAGCGAGCCGCAGCGCGTATTGCACGAGCGGCGCGTCGGCGGCGATGATGGTCGTCATCACATATGCCCGACTTCGTCCGGCACCTCGTAGAAGGTCGGGTGGCGGTAGACCTTCGAGGCGGTCGGCTCGAACAGCACCTCCTTGTCGGCTGGGTCCGAGGCAACGATCGCTGCGGACGGCACGACCCAGATCGAGAGGCCCTCGCCGCGCCGCGTGTAGACATCGCGAGCCGCCTGCAAGGCCATCTCGGAATCCGCCGCGTGGAGCGAGCCGACATGCTTGTGGGCGAGCCCGTTGCGGGAGCGGATGAAGACTTCCCAGAGGGGGATGTTGCGCTCGGTCACCAGTTCACGCCGCTCTTGCGGTATCCCGCCGCGACCGGCGCTTCTCGGCATAGGCGAGCGCCGCCTCGCGCACCCAGGCGCCGTCGTCATGGGCCTTGCGGCGCGCCTTCATGCGCTCGTGGTTGCAGGGACCGTTCCCGGCGATGACCTGCCGGAGCTCATCGAAATCGATTGCGCCGAACGCCCAATGCCCGCTCGCTTCGTCGAAGCGCAGCTCGGGGTCGGGGAAGGTCAGCCCGAGATACAGGCCCTGCGGCACGGTGGCGTCGACAAATTTCTGGCGCAGCTCGTCGTTCGAGAAGCGCTTGACCTTCCAACGCATGGACTTGTCGGAGTGCTGGCTCTCCTTGTCGGAGGGGCCGAACATCATCAACGAGGGCCACCACCAGCGATTCAGCGCACCTTGAGCCATCGCCTTCTGCTCCGCGGTGCCGCGCGACAGCGTCAGAATGATCTCGTAGCCCTGGCGCTGGTGGAAGCTCTCCTCCTTGCAGATGCGGATCATCGCCCGCGCATAGGGTCCGTAGGAGCAGCGGCAGAGCGGGATCTGGTTCATGATCGCCGCGCCGTCGACGAGCCAGCCGACGGCGCCGATGTCGGCCCAGGTCAGAGTTGGGTAGTTGAAGATCGAGGAGTACTTGGCCTTGCCGGCGAGGAGCTGCTCGACGAGCTCCTCGCGCGAGACGTCGAGCGTCTCGGCGGCGGCGTAGAGGTAGAGCCCGTGCCCGCCCTCGTCCTGGACCTTGGCGAGGAGCGCGGCCTTGCGGCGCAGCGTCGGCGCGCGGGTGATCCAGTTGCCCTCGGGCAGCATCCCGACGATCTCGGAATGGGCGTGCTGGGAGATCTGCCGCACCAGGAGCCGGCGATAGGCCTCCGGCATCCAGTCGTTCGGCTCGACCTTCTCCTCGCCGTCGACCCGCGCCTGGAACCGCGCCTCGTGCTCCGGGTCCTCGACCGGTCCGATTGCCTCGCGGGTGTTGAGTGCCTGCGTGTACATGTGGTCCTCGATGTCGGCGCGATCAGAAAAACGCCTGCAATCCCGTCTGCGAACGTCCCAGGATCAGGGCATGGACGTCGTGCGTGCCCTCATAGGTGTTCACGGTCTCGAGGTTCTGCGCGATGCGCATGACGTGGTATTCCTCCTGGATGCCGTTGCCGCCATGCATGTCGCGGGCGGCGCGGGCGATGTCGAGCGCCTTGCCGCAATTGTTGCGCTTGATCAGCGAGATCGCCTCCGGCGCGAGCTTGCCCTCGTCGAAGAGGCGCCCGGCGCGCAGCGCCGCTTGCAGGCCAAGCGTGATCTCGGTCTGCATGTCCGCGAGCTTCTTCTGCACGAGCTGCGTCTGCGCAAGAGGACGGCCGAACTGTTTGCGGTCGAGCGTGTACTGTCGCGCCGCATGCCAGCAGAACTCGGCCGCGCCCATGGCGCCCCAGGCGATGCCGTAGCGGGCGCGGTTGAGGCAGCCGAACGGACCTTTGAGGCCCGATACGTTCGGCAGGAGCGCGTCCTCGCCGACCTCGACATTGTCCATCACGATCTCGCCGGTGATCGAGGCGCGCAACGAGAGCTTGCCGCCGATCTTCGGCGCCGAGAGCCCCTTCATGCCCTTATCGAGCACGAAGCCGCGGATCTGGTTGTCGTGCGCCGCCGATTTCGCCCAGACCACGAACACATCGGCGATGGGCGCGTTCGAGATCCACGTCTTCGTGCCGGTGAGCCGGTATCCGTTCGCGGTCCTCTCGGCGCGGGTCTTCATGCCGCCCGGGTCGGAACCGGCGTCGGGCTCGGTCAGGCCGAAGCAGCCGACGAACTCGCCCGAAGCAAGCTTCGGCAGGTACTTCCTGCGCTGCGTCTCGTCGCCATAGGCGTAGATCGGGTACATCACGAGCGAGGACTGCACGCTCATCATCGAGCGGTAGCCCGAATCGACGCGCTCAACCTCGCGCGCCACGAGCCCATAGGCGACGTAAGAGGCGCCGACGCCGCCGTACTCCTCAGGGATTGTCACTCCAAGGAGCCCAAGCTCGCCCATCTCGTCGAAGATCGATCGGTCGGTCTTCTCCTCGCGATACGCCTCGATCACGCGAGGCATCAGCTTGCCTTGAGCGTATTGCCGCGCCGAGTCGCGGATCATGCGCTCGTCGTCGGTAAGCTGCTCGTCGAGGAGAAGCGGATCATCCCAGCGGAAGCTCGCGGCCGCCGGCTTCTCTTTGGGTTTGGTCTGGGCGAGGGCAGTCATGCCTCTTCTCCTTCAGGCATCGATGTCGAACTTCACGCCCTGCGCGAGCGGCAGGGTCTTGCCGTAGTTGATGGTGTTGGTGGCGCGGCGCATGTAGGCCTTCCACGAATCCGAGCCTGCCTCGCGTCCGCCGCCGGTCTCCTTCTCGCCGCCGAAGGCGCCGCCGATCTCGGCGCCCGACGGGCCGATGTTGACGTTCGCGATGCCGCAGTCGGAACCCGCGACCGAGAGGAAGGTTTCGGCCTCGCGCATGTCGAGGGTGAAGATCGAGGAGGAGAGGCCGGCTCCGACCGCGTTGTGGAGGCGGATCGCCTCGTCGAGCTCGCGATAGCGCATCACGTAAAGGATCGGGGCGAAGGTCTCGCGCGACATGGGCCCGATCTGGGCCGGCATCTCGACCAGGGCCGGCTGCATGTAGAAGGCCTCCGGCCCGCCCGGACTTGCGAGCACCCGCCCTCCACCATGGACGGTGCCGCCCGCGGCGAGCGCCTCCTCCAGCGCGCGCTCCATGCCTTCGAAAGCGGCGCGGTCGATGAGCGGTCCGACAAGCGTGCCTTCGAGGCGCGGATCGCCGATCAGCACGGAATCGTACACTCGGCGCAGGCGTCCGACCAAGCCGTCGTAGATGCTCTCGTGAACGAAGAGACGGCGCAGAGTCGTGCAGCGCTGCCCCGCGGTTCCCATCGCCGCGAAGGCGACGGCGCGCAGGGCGAGATCGAGATCGGCCGAGGGGCAGACGATCGCGGCGTTGTTGCCGCCGAGCTCGAGGATGGCGCGGGCGAAGCGCGCGGCGAGCCGCGGGCCGACCTGGCGGCCCATGCTGGTCGAGCCCGTCGCCGAGACCACCGGCACGCGATGGTCGTCGACGAGGATCTCGCCGACCTCGCGGCCGCCGATCAGCACCTCGGACAAGCCCTCCGGCGCATCGCCGAAGCGTTCGATCGCCCGCCGCACCAGAGCCTGCGTCGCGAGCGCCGTCAGCGGCGTCTTTTCCGAGGGTTTCCACACCACCGGATCGCCACAGATGAAGGCGAGCGCCGCGTTCCACGACCACACCGCGACCGGGAAGTTGAAGGCCGAGATGACCCCGCAGACGCCGAGCGGGTGCCAGGTCTCCACCATGCGGTGCTCGGTCCGCTCGGTCGCGATGGTCAAGCCGTAAAGCTGGCGCGAGAGGCCGACCGCGAAATCGCAGATGTCGATCATCTCCTGGACCTCGCCGAGGCCCTCGGAGGCGATCTTGCCCGTATCGAGCGTCACGAGCCGCCCGAGATCGGCTTTCGCCGCCCGCAGCTCCTCGCCGAGGAGCCGCACGAACTCGCCGCGCCGTGGGGCCGGCACAAGGCGCCACTTCAGGAAAGCCTCTTGCGCGCGCCGGATCTTGTCCTTCGCCTCCTCGGGCGAGGTCTCGCGCACATGGGTCACGATCTCGCCGGTGATCGGCGAGCGGGCCGGCAGACCCTTCGCGCCGGTCGCCTCGCTCGGCACTCCGAGGCGCGAGAGCACGCCGAGCGCCTCCTCCTTCACCGAGCTCTGGAATTGTGAGGCGGGCGTAGGCTTGTTCATCGCCGGGAACCCTTCGTCGAGGACAGACGATTAGCCCCGGACGGCGCCCCTGTCACCCGGCCCGCGTGACCCACGATAGTTCAGCCGGCTCCGGCGCGCTTCTCGACCAGCCGTGCATAGAGGGCCGCGCCGATCGGCAGGATCTCGTCGTCGAAGCGGTAATTCGGGTTGTGCAAGGCCGGACCCTCGGCGGCGCCGAGCCAGACATAGGCGCCCGGCACCTTGTGCAGCATATCGGCGAAATCCTCGCTACCCATCTTCGGCTCGGCGCCGGTCTCGACGTTGGGCTTTCCCACGAGCTCGATCGCGACCTCTTCTGCCACTGCAACCTGCTCGGGGCTGTTCCGAAGCACGCTGAAGATGTCGCGGATCTCGACCTCGATCGTCGCACCGAAGGCTGCGGCGATGCCGGCTGCGAGCTCACGCACGCGGTCCTGCGCGAGCCTGCGCATGCCCTCGTCGAAGGTGCGCATGGTGCCCGCAAGGTGGGCCGTATCCGGGATGACATTATAGGCCGAGCCGGTGTGGATCTGGGTGATCGAGACGACCATCGACTTCAAGGGATCGGCGTTGCGGCTGACGATCGTCTGCATCGCCTGGCCGAGCGTCATGGCGATGACGCCGGGGTCGTTGGACTCGTGCGGCTGCGCGCCGTGGGCGCCGCGCCCGGCGATGCGGATGTCGAAGAAATCGGCCGCCGCCATCGCGGCGCCCTCGCGCATGAAGATGCGGCCGCGCTCGCCGTTCGGCCAGTTGTGCAGGCCGTAGACCTCGTCGCAGGGGAAGCGCTCGAACAGCCCGTCCATCAGCATGGCGCGCGCGCCGCCGAGCCCCTCCTCGGCCGGCTGGAAGATGAAGACGGCCGTGCCGTCGAAGCCGCGCGTCTCGGCGAGGTAGCGCGCGGCCCCGAGCAACATCGTCGTGTGCCCGTCATGGCCGCAGGCATGCATTCGCCCGGGGTTCTGCGACCGGAAGGGCAGTCCGGTCGTCTCCTCGATCGGAAGCGCGTCCATGTCCGCTCTGAGGCCGATGCGCCGGTAATTGCCGCCCTTGCCGCGCAGCACGCCGACGACGCCGGTCTTGCCCACGCCGCGATGCACCTCGATGCCCCAGGAGGCGAGCTTCTCGGCGACGATCGCGGAGGTGCGCTCCTCCTCGAAGCCCAGCTCCGGATGGGCATGCAAATCCTGCCGCCAAGCGGCAAGCTCGTCCTTGAAGCCGGAAATGCGCTCGAGTGCGGCGGTCATCATTGCCTCGCAGCTGAAGGGGCAGAACTGATACGCCGCGCTCCTCGCGAGGCCAAGCGGGATGCGACGAGCCTACGCGCTGCCCTTCGCCCGGAGTGGCTTGAAGATCCCGCTCGCCTTCGCGACGAGCTCGCCCTCGGCGGTGCGGACGTCGGCCTCGCAAAAGACGATCGAGCGGCCGGCCCGCAGGACCCGGCCCTCAGCCGTCATCTCGCCCCGGCCGGGCGACAGGAAGCTCGCCTGCATGTCGAGGGTCATCACCGGCAGGCCGGCGGTGCAGCGCGCCGCCGTTCCCATCGCGATGTCGAGGAGCGTACAGATCAGCCCGCCATGGACGATGCCGAGGTTGTTTGTGTGCTCCGGCGCGGCGCGCACGCGCAGCCTCGTCCGGCCGTCCTCGAAACCGATCGGCTCGATGCCGCAGTGGGCCGCGAAGGGGATGTCGGCGCCGAAGATGTCCATATCGCCTCCTGGTGGGCGGGCTTGCCAGCCCGGCATGACTTAAGACACGGTAGCGGCAACAATCTCGACATCATGGGAGGGAACCAATGGTCAACCGGCGCATGCTCGCTTTAGCTCTCGCCGCCTTGGCGCTCGGCGGCTCGGCCCTGGCGCAGGACTATCCGGCGAAACCTGTCACCCTGATCGTGCCCTGGCCGGCCGGCGGCTCGACCGACGTCGCCATGCGGGCGATCGCCGAGGCCGCCTCGAAGCATCTCGGCCAGCCGATCGTGGTCGACAACAAGGCCGGCGGCAGCGGCACCGTCGGACCCGCCACCATGGCGGCGACCGGCAAGCCCGACGGCTACACCATCGCGCAGATCCCGATCACCGTCTTCCGCCTGCCTTTGATGCAGAAGACGACTTGGGATCCGCTCAAGGACTTCACCTACATCGTCCACCTCACCGGCTACACCTTCGGCATCACCTCGAACGCCGAGTCGCAGTTCAAGACCTGGAACGACGTCGTCGAGTACGCGAAAGCGAATCCCGGCAAGGTCACCTATGCGACGCCGGGCGCCGGCACCTCGCTCCACATCGGCATGGAGCAGATCGCGGCGAAGGCCGGCATCAAGCTCACCCACGTGCCCTTCAAGGGGGGCGCGGAAACCAATGCCGCCGTGCTCGGCGGCCATACCACGCTGCAGGCTGATTCGAGCGGCTGGAAGCCGCTGGTCGAGGCCGGCAAGCTCAGGCTGCTCGCCATCTGGACCGCCAATCGATCGAAGAACTGGCCCGACACGCCGACCTTGAAGGAGCTGGGCTACGGCTTCGTGTTCGATTCACCCTTCGGCATCGCGGGCCCCAAGGGCATGGACCCGAAGGTCGTGGCGAAGCTGCACGACGCCTTGAAGAAGGCGATCGACGATCCCGCGGTGCAGGAGCAGCTCGCGAAATACGACATGGTCGTCAACTACAAGAATACCGAGGAGTATCGGAAATTCGTCGCCGAGAGCGTCGAGACGGAGAAGAAGGTCCTGTCGGATCTCGGCCTCGCCAAGACGAACTGACCCGTGAACGCGCCCTCCTCCGAGCGGCGCATCGTCCTGGGCAGCGCGGAGCTCTGGGCCGCGTTGTTGTGGCTCGCCGTGAGCGTGCTCGTGGCCTGGGCCGGCTGGGACCTCGGCATCGGCACGGCGGCGGCGCCTGGCAGCGGCTTCCTGCCGTTCTGGACCGGGCTCCTGATGTGCGGCTTCTCGCTCGCCGTACTATGGAGCACGCTCACGACCGCCGGCCCGAGCATCGCCTCGCTCTGGTCTGGCGCACGCTGGGGCAACGTCATCTTCATGATCGTGAGCCTCGTTGTCTATGTGGCGCTGTTCGAGACCCTCGGCTTCCTCCTCGCCACGATCCCGCTGCTCATTGTCCTCCTGCGCGGGGTCGATCCGGTCCCGTGGCGGACGGCCGTGCCGCTCGCCATGCTCTCGACGTTCGCGGTCTGGTGGGTGCTGAAGCGCCTCCTGCTCATCCAGCTCCCGGCCGGCGTCTTCGGGATCGGCTGAGGCAGCGCTGTGGACATCCTCGCCAGCGTCGCGCAGGGCTTGGGCGTCGCGCTGCAGCCGGTGAACCTGCTCGCCTGCTTCATCGGCGTGTTCATCGGCACGCTGGTCGGCGTGCTGCCGGGCATCGGGCCGGTCTCGGCCATGTCGCTGCTGCTCCCGGTGACGCTCGCGGGCACGCCCGAGGCCGGCATCATCATGATGGCCGGCATCTACTACGGCTCGATGTATGGCGGCTCGACGACCTCGATCCTGGTCAACATCCCGGGCGAGGCCGCCTCGGTCGTGACCTGCCTCGACGGGCACGAGATGGCGAAGCAGGGCCGGGCGGGGGCGGCGCTCGGCATCGCCGCGCTCGGCTCCTTCTTCGCCGGCACCTTCGCGATCGTCGCGCTCATGCTGATTGCGCCGACACTCGCCCGCTGGGCCGTGGCCTTCGGCCCGGCCGAGTATTTCAGCCTGATGGTGCTCGGGCTCGTGGTGCTGACCTTCCTGACGCAGGGCTCGATGGCGAAGGCGCTGCTGATGGCCTGCGTCGGCGCGGTGCTCGGGCTCATCGGGCTCGATTCGATCACGGCGCAGCCGCGCCTCACCTTCGACCGGCTGGAGCTCTATGACGGCATCGGCCTCGTCCCGGTGGTGATGGGCCTCTTCGGCATTGCCGAGGTGCTGCACAACCTCGAGCGCCCGATCGCGCGCGAGGTGATCAAGACGAAGCTCTCCCAGCTGTGGCCGAACCGGGCGGAGTGGCGCGCGAGCGCCGCGCCCGTGGCGCGCGGCACGGTGCTCGGCTTCTTCCTCGGCATCCTGCCCGGCGGCGGCGCGGTGATCTCCTCCTTCGCCTCCTACGCCCTGGAAAAGCGCCTCTCGAAGACGCCGGAACGCTTCGGGCGCGGCGCGATCGAGGGGGTGGCCGGGCCGGAAGCCGCGAACAATGCGGCGGCCGGCGGCGCCTTCATCCCGCTGATGACGCTCGGCATCCCGCCGAACGTCGTGATGGCGCTCTTGCTCGGCGCCTTCATCATCCACGGGCTCCAGCCCGGGCCGCTGCTGATGAGCCAGAACCCCACTTTGTTCTGGGGCATCGTCGCGAGCATGTATGTCGGCAACGCCATGCTGCTCGTGCTCAACCTGCCGCTCGTCGGGATGTGGGCGCAGCTCCTGCGCCTGCCCTACAACGTGCTCTTCCCGCTGATCGTGCTGTTCAGCATCGTCGGCGTCTATTGCTCGAGCAACAACGTCTTCGACGTCTACGTCATGGTCGCCTTCGGCATTCTAGGCTACCTCATGCGCAAGGTCGGCTACGAGCCGGCGCCGCTCGTTCTCGCCTTCGTGCTCGGGCCGATGCTCGAGAACAATTTGCGCAAGGCAATGATCCTCTCGCAGGGCGATCTCTCGACCTTCCTTACCCGCCCGATCTCGGCGACCTGTCTCGTCTTCGCGGCGGCGCTGCTGCTCGCGCCGCTGCTTCCGGCGCTGAGGCGCAAGCGCGCGGTGGTCGCTCTCGACGAGACGGCCTGATCAGCTAAAGCTCACGGCGATCGCGGTGCCGGTAGACGGCGAGCATCAGCGGCGCGAGCTGCCTGAGCAGCCCATGCGCCGGCAACGGCGCGGGCGCCGTGAAGGGCAGCGCGAGTTCCTGCGCGCGCGTGCCCGCGACCGCCTTCGCCAGTTCGCGCCCGAGCGCGATCGACAACGCGACCGCGCGGCCGTTGCAGCCGACCCAGGCATAGGCGTCCGGCCCGAGCCGGTGGATGCGCGGCAGATAGTCCGAGGTCATGCCGATCGCACCGTTCCAGACATAGTCGAACCCGACCGCGCCGATCTGCGGCCACAGCCGGCGCAGCCGCGCGCCGACCATTTGCTTCAGCCGCGCCGCGGCATCGAACGGAGCGATCAGCGCGCCGCCGGTGACGAGCCGGTGGCGGGCGTCGTAGCGTGCGAAATGGAGCTCGCCACGCGTGTCGGACATCGCCTGCCGCCCGGGGATGATGGTCCTGCGCGCCTCGGCGGAGAGCGGCTGGGTCGCCATTTGCCAGGACAGCACCGGCACGACCTCCCGCGCGAGCTCCGGCGCGAGTGATGTCGAGAATGCGCCGGTATAGGCGTTCGTCGCGAGGATGAGCGCCCGGGCGCGGATTTCGCCCTCCGGCGTGCGGATGATCCAGCGCTCGGCGACGCGCTCGAAGGAGCTTACGGGCGAGCGGGCGTAGATCCGGGCGCCACTCGCCAGCACGGTGCGGGCAAGCCCGCGCGCCAGCGCGAGCGGGTTGATGTGCCCGCCGCTCCTGTTCTGCCAGCCGCCATGCCAGGCGTCCGACCCAAGCATCGCGCGGACCTCTTCCCGCGAGAGCAGCTCGACCGGAGCGCCGTAGCGCAACCATTGCCGCACCCGGCGCTCGGCGACCCGGATGCGGCCAGGCGTATGCACGGGCTGCACCCAACCTGTCTGCTCGGCCTCGGCGTCGATGCCGTGCTTGCGCACGAGCTCGAAGAGGAGGGAGGCGCTGTCGCGCAGCATCGCCACGAAGCGCTCGCCCGCCTCTCCGTGCCGGGCGACGATGTCGTCGGGATCGGGCCGGGAGAGAGTCGGGATGACCTGGCCGTTGTTGCGGCCGGAGGCGCCCCAGCCGGGCTCCGCCGCCTCGACCACGGCCGCATCGAGCCCGGCCTCGCACAGATGGAGCGCGGCAGAGAGCCCGGTGTAGCCGGCGCCGATCACCGCGACGTCGCATTCATCGACGCTTGCAAGCCGCTCGAGCGCGGTGCCCCGCGGAGTCGCCGCTTCCCAGAGGGAGTGCGCAGGCAGCGGGTCTGGAGCCGCGCTCACGCCGAGAGCGGCTGCATCAGCTCGATCCGGTTGCCGAAGGGATCGTCGACATAGACCCGGTCGTAGCCGGGAAGCTCAAGGTCGGGCAGCGCCGGGTGTCCCGCGGCCGCGAGGCTTGCGACGAGCGCCGGAAGGTCCTCGACCAGGAAGGCCGGATGCGCCTTGCGGGCCGGGCGGAACTCCGGCTCAACGCCGAGATGAACCTTCACAAGCCCGCGCTCGAACCAGCACCCGCCGCGCTGTGCAAGCGCCGCCGGCTTCTCGACCTCGGCAAGCCCGAACAGCCCGGCATAGAACGCCCGCGCCTCGGCCTCGCGGCCGGCCGGCATCGCGAGCTGGATGTGGTCGAGAGCTATGACGGACATGCGCGATTGGAGCGGGCGATCGGGATCGAACCGACGACATTCAGCTTGGGAAGCTGCCTCAAGTAGCTGAAAATTAAAAGACGTGTTCCTC
>JAQSWQ010000054.1 GCA_029266525.1 Microvirga sp. | reverse complement strand
ATAGCCATCCAAGCGACAGGTCCGCCGTGTAGAACGCGGCAATGATCGCGACCGCGCCCAAATCATCGATGATCGCGAGCGCGGTCAGAAACACCTTGAGTGACACCGGCACGCGCGGCCCAAGCAACGCAAGCACGCCGAGCGCAAAGGCAATGTCAGTCGCGGTCGGGATCGCCCAGCCCCGCAAGGTCGCGGGCGTGCCGGCGTTCAGGATCACATAGATCACGGCCGGGGCGATCATGCCGCCCGCTGCCGCAAGCCCCGGCAGGATGCGACGCGGCCATGTCGAGAGTTGCCCGTCTATGAACTCGCGCTTGATCTCAGGGCAACCGCAGCGGCTGCCATGAGGACGACGCCGCCCGCAGCTTCGCTGCCGAGGAACTCGCGGAGAGCGGATGGGCGGCGTCGTCGAACAATGGCGGGCGACATCCGCGCCAGTTGGCAGCGATCCAGAGCTGGTTCAAGCTATCCTTGCTGGGTACGCTAGCTACGACAATCGCTGCTTGAAACCGGGTGCTCCGGGTCGCGAACAGTGGAGTAGTTCCACCGCAAACGATGCTTTGCTTGCGGCCGCTCTAGAAGATCATGGCGATGAAGGTTTTGCGGTCTCGTCGCGTCTCCGCCCCTCACGCCTCCTTTCCCGCGAGCCGCGCCTTCCGTCGCTTCCACCCGGCGCGGGCCGCGGCGCTGCGGTCCCATGAGCAGGAGCTGTAGGCGGGCTTCGTCGGGTTGAGATGCGGGGAGGGGAGGCTCTTGTCGAACTCGCGCTCCCGCCGCCGCTCCTGCCGCTCGCGGAGGGCGCGGGCCGCCAAGACGCGCTCGCCGGCGCCGCCTGCCCGCGACCATGTCGGCGGCTTCGCCTGGTTCGCCCAGCGCGTCGCCCAGGCCTTGTAGGCGGCCTTGCGGCGGGTTTCCGTGAGGCGGGCGCGGGTGGCCGCGTCGAGCGCCGGGCGCGCCTCCGGGACCGGCGCATCGGCCGGCGGCGGGTCGGGCGGGCGCAGGCGCTTGCCGCGGCGGATGTGCTGCTCGGCCCGCGCCCGCTCGACGAGCGCGAGCGCCTCGGCAAGCGCCGCCGGATCGACCTCCGGCGCCTCCTCGATCGCGCGGACGAGGCGCTCGGCCTGGACCCGCAGGCGCTGCGCCAGGACGCGGCCGATCAGGGCCGGCACGTGGCGCCGCTCCGGCCGGCGGTTCATCGGAAAGGCGCCGGCCGGCCGCGTCCAGCCGTGCTTCTCGGCCCAGCGCGCGATCGTGCCGGAGTTGACGCCGGTGCGGGTCGCGATGGTGCGGAAGGTGTGCGGCGTCGTCTCGACGAGATGACGCGCCTGCGCCACCACGGAGGGCGGATGCGCGGCCTTGGCATGGCTGCGCGGCGCCTCCCCGCCGGGGGCGGAGAGGCGGAGGCGGAAGATCGGCGGCGGCGGGTAGGGATACATCTAGGAAAATAAGCACGATCCGGCCCCGCCGTCAATCGGGCGGCTGCTACTTCGCGAGGCCGAGCTCCTTCAGCACCTCGCTGCCGCGGGCCACGAAGTCCTTGACGTAGGATTCGAACTCGCCCGGCTTGTCCCACACCGGCGTGATGCCGCGCGCCTTCATGGCGCTCTGGACCTCGGGGCGCGCCATGGCGCGCTCGGCCGCCTGGAAGAGCTTCTGGCGGCGGTCCTGCGGGATGCCCTTCGGGCCTGCGAGCGCGAACCAGTTCTGGTAGGTCCAGTCGAGGCCGGCCTCCTTGGCGGTCGCGATGTCCGGGAAGGTCGGCGGGCGCTCGGCGGTCATCAGCGCGATGGTGCGCACCTTGCCGGCCTCGAGCAGCGGCTTTGCCTCGATCGGCGAGCCGGTGAAGGCCGAAAGCCCGCCCGCGGCGAGGTCCTGCAGGGCCGGCGCGCCGCCCTGGCTCGGCACCCAGCGGATGCGGTCGGCCTCCATGCCGGCGGCCTTGAGAAGCCCGCCCGCCGCGATGTGCCAGGAGCCGCCGGTGCCGGTGCCGGAGGCCGTGAACGCGCCCTTCGGCGCGGCCTTCACCGCGGCCAGGAACTCCTTGAGGTCCTTGTAGGGCGCGTCCGCCTTGATGGTGACGCCGGCCGGGATCAGCGAGAGGCGCGAGAACAGGTCGAAGCTCTCGGTCGTGATGTCGGCCACGCCCAGGGCCTTGTAGAAGGCGATCTCGGGGCTCGCGACGCCGAGCGTGTAGCCGTCCGGCGCGGCCGTCGACATGAAGGTGTGCCCCGTGACGCCGCCGCCGCCGGTGCGGTTGACGACGCTGACCGGCACGCCGAGCTCCTTCTCGAAGCCGTCGGCGAAGATGCGGGTTACGGTGTCGACGCCTCCGCCCGCCGCCCAGGGCACGATGATCTGCACCGGCCGGTCGGGGAAGGCGAGGGCGCTTGCGCCGGAGGCGGCGAGCGCGGCAAGCGCGAGGAGCGTGCGTCTTGTGAAGCTCATTCTTGGTCCTCCCGGGAGATGGCCGCGGGAGGGATAGAGGATGCGGCGGAAGGTGTCATCCGCGGGGGCGGGCACGCGGAAGCGCGCCGGCCGGGATCGTCAAGCCGACGGCGTCTTCACCGGGAAGGTCATCGAGAAGGTCGTGCCGTGGTGGCGCTCGAAGCTGAAGCTCGCGTCGAGCTGGCGTGCGAGGTTCTCGACGAGCTGAAGCCCGAAGCCGCGGCCGTCGACCTCGGGGTTGAAGCCGAAGCCGTCGTCGTGGACCCTCAGGCGCACCGTGTCCCCGGTCTGGGCGAGCGCGATCTCGATCGCACCGCGGCGCTCCTTGAAGGCGTGGCGGATGGCGTTCGTCACCACCTCCGAGAGGATGAGCGCCACCGGCATGGCGCGGTCGAGCGTCACCTCGGCCGGGCTCGCCTCGACCTTGAAGGCGATGCCGTGGCCGGGCCCGCTGCGCATCGTCTCGACGAGGCGCTGCGTGTAGGCGGCGAGGTCGACCGCCGCGAACTGCGCCTGCGTGTAGATGAGGTCGTGCACGAGCGCCATCGCCTGGACGCGCCGGATGGTCTCGTCGGAGGAGGTGCCGACCCGCTCCTGCATGCGGATCAGGCTCGAGATGATCTGCATGTTGTTCTTGACGCGGTGATGCACCTCCTTGAGCAGCTGCTCGCGCTCGGCAAGCGCGTCGGTGAGGGCGCGGGTCCTGAGCTCGACCGTCGTTTCGAGGTCGTCGTGGCTGCGCCAGGCGTAGAAGGCGAGGATCACGAGCCCGAGCGCCGCCGGGATGAAATAGACGCCGTAGGCGGCGAGCCGCTCGTACCAGCGCCGACGCATCTCGTCCTCGCCGAAGCCGTAGCCGACATAGACCGGCAGGTCGGCGACCCGCGTGTAGCCGTAGAGCCGCTTCTTGCCGTCGATGGTCGAGCGGGCAAGGAAGATGTCCTGGTCGGCCTCGCGGATGCGCGACAGGAGCGGGGATCCCTGCGGCAAGGTCGTGACGGCGGCGCCGGGATCGGGATGGCGCGAGAGCACGGCGCCGTCGCGATGCACGATCGCGATGGCGCCGCCCTCGAGCGCGAGCCGCTCGTAGAACTCGCCGAAATAGCTCGGCGACACCGCGATCTGAACGACGCCCTGGAACGAGCCGTCCGGGCCGGTCCGCCGCACCGTGAGGGTGAAGAAATCGTCCTGGAGGACGCGGCCCTTGCGGCGCGGGCTGACGATGACCGGCGCGTTTCCGCTGCGCGCCTCGACGAACCAGTCGCGGTCGAGGACGTCGTGCGGCGGGCTCGGGAACTCCCGGCTCGATGCCCGCACGATCCCGAAATCATCGACGATCCAGATGGCGTGGACCTCGGGGAAATCCGCCTCGACGCGGGCGAGGAAGCGCTGAAGCTCCTCGTCCTTCGCGACCTCGTCCCAGCTGCGGCCGCGGATGCGGTCCTCGACCGCATAGGCCACGAGCCGGTGGGTCTTGAAGACCCGAAGCGCATGCTCTGCGAGCGCGTTGCGCACGTACTGCACGCGCAGCCGCGCCTCGCCCTCGACATGGTGCCAGTCGCGATAGGCGGCAAAGCCGTAGAGCAGCAGCGGGATCAGCACCGCGGCGATCAGGAACGAGACGAAGGGCCCGCGCCGGCCGAAGAGGCGCCGCAACATGCGAAGCTCGCCGCGCGCCGGCTTGGCACGCGCGGCAAGGCGCGCAGGCGGCGTGTCGTCGCGGCGTCGCAGCATCGAGCCTGCCTGTCGGGGGAAAGGGCGCGGCCGTTCGGGCATGACGGGCGCAAAGCTCGCGCGGCGCGCCGCCCTGCGAGATAGGCCCGTCAGCCCGTCAGGTACCGGGACCCCCAATCCATCCCGTTCTTTGCGCCCATGATTGCGCGGCGACGCCCCTCATGGCAACCGCTCGGCCGCACGGGCGCCAGTCCGTCCGTCCGGGAGCATCGTCTCGAATGCGCGAACCCAATGCGATCGACTTCTGGCGCGGGCTCGCCCTCATCACGATCTTCGTGAACCACATGCCGGGCAACCTGTTCGAGCCCTTCATGTATTCCCGCTACACGATCTCGGACGCGACCGAGCTGTTCGTGTTCCTGGCCGGGTGGTCGCTGGCGCTCGCGACAGGCGGCTCTCGCGGCCCGGATTCCCCGGCCCAGGTGGTGATGCGGCTCGCGACCCGCGTGGTCGAGGTCTACCGGGCGCAGCTCGTCATCACGGCGATCGCATTCGCCATGATCGCGGCGGCGGCGCTCTATTTCGACAACCCGCTGCTCCTCGAATGGCACGGCGCCGGCGCTTTCTTCGGCGCCCCGATCCCGAGCGTCATCGGCTGGGTCGTGCTGACCTACCAGCTTGGCTATTTCAACATCCTGCCGCTCTATGTGGTGGTGCTGGCGCTGGCGCCGGTCTTCATCCTGATCGCGCGGCTGAGCCGCTGGGCCGCGCTCGCCGCCTCCTTCGCCCTCTACGCGCTCTGCCTCACCTACGAGATCACGCTCCCGGCCTGGCCCACCGAGGGTTCCTGGCATTTCAACCCCTTCGCCTGGCAGTTCCTGCTGGTCCTCGGCTTCGTGGCCTCGCAATGGTCGCGCGACAGCGCGGCGTTCCAGGGTTGGGCCTGGCGGCTCATGCCGCTCGGCGTCCTGGGCGTGGCGCTCGGGCTCGTCGCCCAGTTCTCCGAGTGGAAGCCGGACCCCCTCAACGTCCCCGAACCGCGGCTGTTCTTCATCATGGACAAGCCGTTCCTGTCGCCCTTGCGGCTCCTGCATTTTCTCGCTTTGGCGCTCGCCTTTCAGCGTGCATTCAGCTTGATCGCGCCAATAGGGGGGTGGGTGAGCAGGCAATTGTCCGCGCTCGGCCGCAATTCGCTTGCCGTCTTCTCGGTCGGATCTCTCGCCAGCCTTGCCGGGCAATTCGTGAGATTCTTCACCGGGGGCGGTTTCCTGGTCGATGCCCTGGTCCTATTTTTAGGATTAGGAGCACAGATCTTTACGGCATGGTTCGTCGAATGGCGCTCGCGTTCTTCCCGCCCGTCCTCGCTCTCCTCCTGACCTTGTCGGGCGGGGGCTCCGTTGCGTGGGCGCAGACCGCCGTCCCCGTCGCGCCATCGCCGGCCGACGCCGTGGACGCGAGCCTCTCGCCCGAATGCCGGGTCCCCGGCTCGAAGCTCTACACGCTTGCGCCGCTGCGCGCGGTGAAGCGGGCCCTCAAGGAGAGCCGCGCCATCCACGTGCTCGCCATCGGCTCGTCCTCGACGGTCGGGATCGGCGCGTCCTCTCCGGCCTCGGCCTATCCGGTTCGGCTCGAGGGCGAGCTCGAGAAGCTCTTTCCCGGCATGGAGATCGAGGTCACGAACCGGGGCCTCTCCGGCGAGGTCGCCTCCGGCGCGGCCGAGCGGATGAAGAACACCATCGCCGAGGTCGAGCCCGACCTCGTGATCTGGCAGGTCGGGACCAACGACGCCCTCGCGCGCGTCGACATCGACAGCTTCTCCCAGAACCTCGACGACACCATCAAGTGGATCATGTCGCATCGCATCGACGTGGTGCTGGTCGATCCCCAATACACGGCGAGCCTCGCCCGCGACGATCACTATGGCCAGATCGTGAAGACGATCCACGACGTCGCCCGCAAGGACGGCGTGCCGCTGGTCCTGCGCTACGAGGCCATGCGCTACCTCTCGAGCCAGCCGACCGCGAGCGGTCGCTATCTCGCCCGCGACCAGTTCCACCTTAACGACCTCGGCTATCGCTGCATGGCCGAGCATGTCGCCCGCGCCATCACGCTCGCGCTCGTCGAGCCCGAGCAGGCGGCGGGCGCCGCGGCCCCGGTTGCGACCGCGACCGCTCCGGCGAAGTAGCTTTCGCCGGCCTTAAAGGTCGGGAAACGGCCCCCTCGTAAGCTCCCGGGGCCGGGCCCTTGTCGCCCGGACGCGGGGTGGATCATGGCGACGGCGGCCGCGGGCGCGCTGAGGACGGATGCCGATGCGCTCTCGCGCGCCCGGCGTTCCGCCCTCACGGTCTTCGCGATCCGGGTCGCCGCCGCGGCCCTCGCCTATGGGACCCAGGTTCTTCTTGCCCGGCTGATGGGCAAGGAGGGTTACGGCGTCTTCGCTACCGCCTGGGTGTGGATCGCGGTGCTCGGGCACGCATCGCTCGGCGGCTTCGGGCTGTCGGTCTGCCGCTTCGTTCCGCAGCACCGCGTCCGCGGCGAGCTTGCGCTCGCGCGGGGGTTCTTGGCGACCGGCGCGCTCGCGACCCTCGCGAGCCCCGTGACGATCGCGGCGGCCGGAGCCGGCGCGTTGTGGCTCCTGCGCGGTCTCGTCTCCCCCGATTACCTGCTGGCGCTTGCGATCGCTCTCTGCGTCGTCCCGATCTTCGCGCTGCAGGACTACGTCGAAGGCGTCGCGCGCGGGTTCAACTGGACGGCGCTCGCCATCGCGCCGCCCTTCATCCTCCGTCAGGCCCTGATCGCCATCGGCATGCTCCTTGCGCTCGCCTGGGGCGCTCCGGCCGAGCCCTGGGTGGCGGTCGGCTGCACCTGGGTCGCCACCGCGACGGCGGTCGTCCTTCAGGCGGGTCTCCTCGTCCGGGCGCTTCGCTCGGAGTTGCCCCCCGGGTCGCGCGCCTATCGCCTGCGCGAGTGGTTCGCCGCCACCTTGCCGATCGGCTTTGCCGAGCTCACGCTGATCCTGTTCGGCTTCGTCGACGTGCTGATCCTCGGGCTGTTCGTCCCTCCCGGTGCGGTCGGCCTGTATTTCGCGGCGACTCGGCTGCTTCAGTTCGTGGTCTTCGTCCAGTATGCCGCGACGGCCGCGACCGCCCCGCGCTTTGCCGAGGCCTGGACGCGCGGCGATCGCGAAACCCTGCGCCGGCTCATCCGGGGCACCGTGCGCCTTACCGCGCTCGCGAGCTTCGGCGTCGGCGCCGCGCTCCTGATCGCCGCGCCCTGGCTCCTTGCCATGTTCGGCCAAGGTTTCGGAGCGAGCTTCGGCGTGCTCGCGATCCTTCTGTGCGGGGTCGCCGTGCAGAGCCTTTGCGGGCCGGCCGAGGATCTTCTGAACATGCTCGGCGCAGAGCGGACCGCCGCGCTCGTCTCCCTCGGGGCGCTCTTGTTTGCGCTGGCGCTCAGCCTCGCGCTGATCCCGCTGTTCGGGATCGCCGGCGCCGCGGCCGCCATGGCGATCGCGACGGCGGCGCGCGGCTCGGCGCTGGCCCTTGCAGCGAAGGCGCGCCTCGGGCTCGCCACGCATCTCTTCGCGTGATGCGATGAACCTTCTGCTGCGTCCGCACGAGCTGACGCGCTCGCCCGCGCCGAGGCTCGAGGCCGGGATCCTGGACCTCGCCGCGCTTCGGCAGCGGAGCGCCGCCTGGGACCACCTTTGCGGAGAGGCGGCATACCCGAACCCGTTCCACAGCCGGCCAGTGATCGAGGCGCATGCCGCCGGCGGCCTTCTCGACCGGAGGCTCCGCTTCGTCGCGGTGTCGGAGGGCGAGACCCTCCAGGCTCTTCTCCCCTTCGTGCAAATGGGCAGCCGGATCGGATTGAGGCGAAGCCACGCGGCCTGGCTCCCGCGGCATTTCATGGTGAACGGCACCCCCCTCGTCGCGCGGAGCGCTCCGGCCGAAACCGTGCATCGCCTGGTCGAGGCGATGGCGAACGCCGGGTCGCTGTGGCGGCTGCCGCTTCTCAGCCTCGATTGCGTCGTCGGCCGGGAGTTGATCGCGGCGTGCCGACGACGGGGGCTCCCGATCGAGATCCTCGCCTCGTTCGACCGCGCGGTGCTGCACCGGGGCCAATCCTACGACAGCTATGCGCGCGGCCGGCTCGGCGCCGATCGCCGCAAGGGTTTGGAGCGACGCCGTCGCAGCCTCGAGGCCCGGGGGCGCGTGGAGTTCGCGGGCTTCACGGCGGGGGAGGGGCTGAGAAGGGCTGTCGAGAGCTTCCTTGCGCTCGAGGCCGCCGGCTGGAAAGGTCGGCGCGGCACCGCGCTTGGCGCCCGCGAACCCGCCGCCGCGCTCGCGCGGGCCTTGTTCGGCAGCCCCGAAGCGCCGGTGTCGAGCCGCGCCGACGTGCTCTCGCTCGACGGCCGGCCGATCGCCGTCAGCCTCGCGCTCCTCTGCGGCGGCACGGCGTTCCTCCTCAAGACCGCCTATGACGAAGGCTTCCGCCGCCATGCCCCGGGCCTTCTTCTCGAGGATGCGATCCTGCGCGCCTTTCTCGACGAAGGCTTTGCAGAGAAGCTCGACTCGGCGAGCATGCACGGCTCGGTGCTGGAGGAGTTTTTTTCCGGGCGGGAGCGCATGGCGGATCTCGTGGTCGCGACCGATCCTGCGATCTCGCAAGCGGCGCTTGCCCGGCTCGTGCGCCAGGAGCGGGCGAAAACAGGCCGGGCTTGCCGGCCTAAAATCCTGGTATTGGCGTTTGATCGACCGCCGTTCGCGATAGCGCGTTCTCCCTCAGTCCCGCCGCTTGTGCCAGCCGACCTCGGCATCCGGCTTGGCGTCTGTCGAGGCGAAATAGGGCTTGAGATCGAGGAGCGGGGTGCCGTCGAGGCAGTCGAGCCCCTTCACGGCAAGGCGCGTCCCATCGAGGCCCAAGAGCTCGACGACCGAGAGCGCGATCGGGTTCGGCCGGGCCGGGGATCGCAATGCGAACACGCCTCGGGCGACGCCGTAGTGCCGCGGCGTCTGCAGCACGAGGTTCCGCGGGGCGCGGTCCATCCAGTAGAGCACCACGAGGTGCGTGCAGGTCTCGAGATCGGCGAGCCCGGCGGCATAGCGCGCCTCGAGCTGGATCGTGCAGATTGCCTGCGATTCGGCGCCGTTCTTCGGGCACTCCTCGCGGCGGCTCCAGGGCGTGCGGATGCGGCCGATGAAGTAAAGCCCGGCATCGAAGCCCGCTGGGAGCTCGATCGCGGTCTCCCCCGGACGGATCCCGAATTCTCGCTCGTCCATGCATGCTCCCTCGCCGCTCGCGGGCGGACTTGACCCTGTCAGCGTGATTATAGAGGCACGACGCGCTTCCTGCGCCGGCGTCGTCGCCCGAGGTCCGAGGTGATCGAGCTCTCCATCTCAGAATTGGTGCCCCGTTTCCCCGGGTTCCGCGTTGCGATGGTGGTGGCGGACGGCCTCGCGCTGCGGAGCGAGCGCCCGCCCGCGCTCGATGCGCTGATCCTGGAGCGCGAACAGGCCTGCCGCGAGCGCTGGGCCGCAAGCGAGCTCTCCGAGATCCCCGGCATCGCCGCCTGGCGCGCCGCCTACAAGGGCTTCGGCATCAAGAAGACGAGCTATCGCTCGTCGGTCGAGCGGCTGGTCAAGCGCGTAAAGGCGGGCGAGCGCCTGCCGGCCGTGAACACGCTGGTCGACATCTACAACGCGGTCTCGCTGACCCATGTGTTCTGCTGCGGCGCGGACGACCTCGACCGGCTCGCGCCGCCGCTCGCCTTCCGTTTCGCGCGGGCAGGCGACAGCTTCGTCGACATGGGTGCCGAGCCGGGCGAGGATCCGAACGATCCTCCGAAGCAAGGCGAGGTCGTCTATGCCGATGCGCGCCACGTTCTGTGCCGGCGCTGGAACTGGCGCCAGGACGCGCGCACCGGCCTCTCGGAGGCGACGCGGCGCGCCGTGGTCACGGTGCAGGCCAACGGCTGGGGCGATGTCGAGGCCGGCGTCGCCGATCTGAGCCGGCTGATTGCCGAGTTCTGCCAAGGCGAGGTCCGCGCCGCCGTGGCCGATGCGCGGATGCCTGCGATCGCGCTCTGAGCGCCAGCCATCGCGCTCGGAACATTCCGCCTGCCCGTCACCCGTCCATGCCGAGGCGACGGACAGCCGACGCGAAAGAAGCGCTTGCGTCACTCTTCATATAAAGATATGTTTATGTCTCATTCGAACTGAGCGCCTGATGACCACCTCCGCCGCCGGATTGCCCGAGACCCTGGAAGGCCTGCGCGCCGCCGCCGAGGAGACGCGCCTGCGCATCCTGGCGCTTCTCGCCGAGGGCGAGCTGTCGGTCTCCGACCTCACCGACATCCTCGGCCAGTCCCAGCCGCGCATCTCGCGCCATCTGAAGCTGCTGGTCGAGGCGGGTCTCGTGGACCGCCACCGCGAGGGCGCCTGGGCCTTCTTCCGCCTCGGCGAGCGCGCCGGGCCGGCCCATATCCTTCGTGCGATCCTGCCGGCGCTCGACCGGGCCGATCACCAGCTCGCCGCCGACCGCGCCCGGCTCGGCGAGGTCCGCAACCAGCGGGCGCTCGCCGCCAAGGCGTTCTTCGAGCGCCTGGCGCCGCAATGGGACCGCATCCGTTCGCTGCACGCGCCGGAGACGGTGGTCGAGGAGGCGGTGCTGGAGGCGATCGGGTCGAAGCCCGTCCGCAGTCTCCTCGACCTCGGCACCGGAACCGGGCGGATGCTGCAGCTTCTCGCGCCCCATGCCACGCGCGCGGTCGGGCTCGATGCGAGCCACGCGATGCTCTCGGTCGCTCGCGCCAATCTCGAAAAGGCGGGCCTCACCCGCGTCGAGCTGCGCCAGGGCGACGTCTATGCGCCGCCCTTCGCGCGCGGCAGCTTCGACCTCGTCGTTCTGCATCAGGTCCTGCACTATCTCGACGACCCGGCCCGGGCGGTGCGCGAGGCGGCGCGCCTGCTTGCGCCCGGCGGCCGCCTTCTCATCGTCGACTTCGCCCCGCACGCCCTCGAATTCCTGCGATCCGCTCAGGCGCATCGGCGCCTCGGCTTCTCGACCGAGCAGATCGCGGCGTGGCTCGCCGACGCCGATCTCGACTGCCGCCTGACGCGCGAGATCGCGCCGCCGCAGGGCGGCGCCGACGAGCTCACCGTAACCCTGTGGCTCGGCGAGGACAGCCGCGTCATCACCGATTGGCCGCTCACCGCAGCAAACCGCGAGGTCGCCTGATGGTCTCCTTCCGCCCGAGCCGGCACGGCGCCCGGCGCATCCGCGTCTCGTTCGAGTTCTTTCCCCCGAAGACGCCGGACATGGAGGCGACGCTCTGGGCCTCGATCGAGCGCCTCGCGCCGCTCGCTCCGAACTTCGTGTCGGTGACCTACGGCGCCGGCGGCTCGACCCGCGAGCGGACGCACAACACCGTCGCGCGGATCGTGCGGGGGACGCCGCTGCGCCCCGCCGCCCACCTCACCTGCGTCGCCGCGACGCGGGACGAGGTCAACGAGGTCGTGCGCTCCTACTGGGACGCCGGCGTGCGTCACATCGTGGCGCTGCGCGGCGATCCCATCGCCGGCATCGGCGCGAAATACGAGCCGCACCCGGGCGGCTACGACCAGACCTGCGACCTCGTCGCCGGCATCAAGCGGATCGGCAATTTCGAGGTCTCGGTCTCGGCATATCCCGAGAAGCACCCCGAAGCCGCCTCGCTCGACGCCGACATCGACGCGCTCAGGAAGAAGGTCGATTGCGGCGCCGACCGCGCCATCACCCAGTTCTTCTTCGACAACGACCTCTACCTGCGCTACCTCGACACGGTCCGCTCCCGCGGGATCGATATCCCGATCGTGCCCGGCATCCTGCCGGTGCAGAACTTCAAGCAGGCGGCGAGCTTCGCGGCGCGCGCCGGCGCGAGCGTGCCGGAGTGGCTCGCCCAGCGCTTCGAAGGGCTCGAGGAGGATGTCGACACGCGCAAGCTCATTGCGGCTGCGGTCGCGGCCGAGCAGGTGCTCGATCTCGTCGACCGCGGCGTGACGGAGTTTCACTTCTACACGATGAACCGCGCCGACCTCGTCTACGCGGTCTGCCATCTCCTGGGTCTGCGGCCGGTGCCGAAGGTCGAGGCCGAGCGGGCGGCGGCGTAGCCCGCGCCGTCATTCCGGGGCTCGCGCAGCGAGACCCGGAACCACGAACCAGCGCCGTTCTTGGAAGCGGCGATTTCAGCGAAGAGCCCACGCGCCGAGTGTGGTCGTGGGTTCCGGGTTCAGCCCTGAGGCCGCCCCGGAATGACAGAGGAACAGGTCGCGTGAATTCCAATATCTACCCCGCCGACGGTGCCGAAGTCCTTGCCGCCCTGCGCCAGGCCGCGTCCGAGCGCATCCTGGTGCTCGACGGCGCCATGGGCACCGAGATCCAGAACCTGAAGCTCTCGGAAGCTGATTTCCGCGGCGAGCGTTTCGCCGCGCATGGCCACGATCTCAAGGGCAACAACGACCTCCTGATCCTCACCCAGCCGGACGCGATCCGCGAGACCCACCTGCACTATTTCCGCGCCGGCTCGGACATCGTCGAGACCAACACCTTCTCCGGCACCTCGATCGCGCAGGCCGATTACGGGCTCGAGCACATCGTCTACGACCTCAACCGCGACGGCGCGCGGCTCGCCCGCGAGGCCGCCGCGATCGCGGCGCGCGAGGATGGCCGGCGCCGCTTCGTCGCCGGCGCGGTCGGGCCGACGAACCGCACGCTCTCGATCTCGCCCGACGTCAACAACCCGGGCTTTCGCGCCGTCACCTTCGACCAGGTGCGCGATGCTTATGCCGAGCAGGTGAGGGGCCTCGTCGACGGCGGCGCCGAGATCATCCTGATCGAGACCATCTTCGACACGCTGAACGCCAAGGCGGCGATCTTCGCGACCCAAGGCGTTTTCGCCGAGCGCGGGGTCAAGCTGCCGATCATGATCTCGGGCACGATCACGGATCTGTCCGGGCGCACGCTGTCCGGCCAGACCCCGACGGCTTTCTGGCACTCGGTGCGGCATTCCGAGCCCTTCTCGGTCGGGCTCAACTGCGCGCTCGGCGCACGCGAGATGCGCGCCCACATCCAGGAGATCGCGAAGGCGGCGGACACGCTCGTCTGCGCCTACCCGAATGCCGGGCTGCCGAACGAGTTCGGCCTCTACGACGAGCGCCCCGAGGCGACCGCCGCGATGCTCGCTGAGTTCGCCGACGCCGGCTTCGTCAACATCGTCGGCGGCTGCTGCGGCACGACGCCGGACCATATCTGCGCCATCGCCGATGCGGTGAAGGGAAAGGCGCCGCGCGAGATCCCCGAGCCGCCGCGGCTGATGCGCCTTTCCGGCCTCGAGCCTTTCGTGCTCACGAAGGACATCCCCTTCGTGAACGTCGGCGAGCGCACGAACGTCACGGGCTCGGCGAAGTTCCGCAAGCTCGTCAAGGACGGCGATTTCGGGGCCGCGCTCGACGTCGCGCGCGACCAGGTCGCGAACGGGGCCCAGATCATCGACGTCAACATGGACGAGGGCCTGCTCGACTCCGAGAAGGCGATGGTCGAGTTCCTCAACCTCGTCGCCGCCGAGCCGGACATCGCGCGCGTGCCGGTGATGGTCGATTCGTCGAAGTTCCACGTCATCGAGGCGGGCCTGAAGTGCATCCAGGGCAAGCCGATCGTGAACTCGATCTCCATGAAGGAAGGCGAGGAGAAGTTCGTCGCCGAGGCGAGGCTGTGCCGGGCCTACGGCGCGGCGGTCGTGGTCATGGCCTTCGACGAGCAAGGTCAGGCCGACACGCTCGAGCGCAAGGTCGAGATCTGCTCGCGCGCCTACAAGATCCTCACCGAAGAGGTCGGCTTTCCGCCCGAGGACATCATCTTCGACCCGAACGTGTTCGCGGTCGCGACCGGCATCGAAGAGCATAACGGCTACGGCGTCGCTTTCATCGAGGCGGCGCGGCAGATCCGGGAGAGGCTGCCGCATGCGCATATCTCGGGCGGGGTGTCGAACCTCTCCTTCGCCTTCCGCGGCAACGAGCCGGTGCGCGAGGCGATGCACTCGGCGTTCCTGTTCCACGCCATCAAGGCCGGCATGGACATGGGCATCGTCAATGCCGGCCAGCTCGCGGTCTATGACGAGATCGATCCGGAACTGCGCGAGCTGTGCGAGGACGTGGTCCTGAACCGGCGGCCGGATGCGACCGAGCGCCTGCTCGACGCAGCACCGCGCTTCAAGGGCGACGGCTCGACGCCGAAGCCAGCCGATCTCGAATGGCGCTCATGGCCGGTCGCCAAGCGGCTCGAGCATGCGCTCGTCAACGGCATCACCGACTTCATTGCCGTCGACACCGAGGAGGCGCGCCTCGAGGCGAAGCGCCCGCTCCATGTGATCGAGGGTCCGCTGATGGCCGGCATGAACGTGGTCGGCGATCTGTTCGGCTCCGGCAAGATGTTCCTGCCGCAGGTCGTGAAGTCCGCCCGCGTGATGAAGCAGGCCGTCGCCTATCTCATGCCCTTCATGGAGGCCGAGAAGGAGGCGACCGGCCTCGCCTCGCGCCCGGCGGCCGGCAAGATCGTCATGGCGACCGTCAAGGGCGACGTGCACGACATCGGCAAGAACATCGTCGGGGTCGTGCTCCAGTGCAACAACTACGAGGTCGTGGACCTCGGCGTGATGGTGCCGGCAAAGAAGATCCTCGACACGGCGCGCGCTGAGAAAGCCGACATCATCGGGCTCTCCGGCCTCATCACCCCTTCGCTCGACGAGATGGTGCATGTGGCGGGCGAGATGGAGCGCGAGGGTTTCGACCTGCCGCTCCTCATCGGCGGCGCCACGACGAGCCGCGTGCACACGGCGGTGAAGATCCATCCGCACTACCATCGTGGGCAGGCCGTCTACGTGACCGACGCGAGCCGCGCGGTCGGCGTGGTCTCGTCGCTGCTCTCGGCCGAGGCCAAGGCGCCTTACGTCGAGACCGTCCGGGCCGAGTACCGCAAGGTCGCCGATGCGCATGCGCGCTCCGAGGCCGACAAGCAGCGCCTGCCGCTCGAAAAGGCCCGCGCCAATCCCATGCGCATCGACTGGGCGGCCTACGCGCCGCCGAAGCCCGCCTTCACCGGCACGCGGGCGTTCCGGACCTACGACGTTTCCGAGCTCGTGCCCTACATCGACTGGACGCCGTTCTTCCAGACCTGGGAGCTCAAGGGCCGCTTCCCGGCGATCCTCGACGACGAGAAGCAGGGCGAGGCCGCGCGCCAGCTCTACGAGGACGCGCAGGACATGCTGCGCAAGATCGTCGAGGAGCGCTGGTTCAACCCGAAGGCGATCATCGGCTTCTGGCCGGCGAACGCGGTCGGCGACGACATCCGCGTCTACACCGGCGAGAGCCGCGCCGAGGGGCTCGCCACCTTCCATGGGCTTCGCCAGCAGCTCCTGAGGCGCGACGGGCGGCCGAACCTGTGCATCGCCGATTTCGTCGCGCCGGCCGCGAGCGGGCTTGCCGACTACGTCGGCGCCTTCGTGGTGACCGCCGGCATCGAGGAGGTGCGGATCGCGGAGCGCTTCGAGCGCGCGAACGACGACTACCGCTCGATCCTGGTCAAGGCGCTGGCCGACCGCATCGCCGAGGCTTTCGCCGAGCGCATGCACGAGCGCGTGCGCAAGGAGTTCTGGGCCTACGCCCCGGATGAAGGCTTCTCCCCCGAGGACCTCATCCGCGAGGAATACCGCGGCATCCGCCCGGCGCCGGGCTATCCGGCCCAGCCCGACCACACCGAGAAGGAGACGCTGTTCGAGCTGCTCGAGGCCGAGCGCCGCATCGGGGTGAAGCTCACCGAGAGCTACGCGATGTGGCCGGGCTCGTCGGTGTCAGGCCTCTACCTCGCCCATCCGGAGGCGCACTACTTCGGGGTCGCCAAGGTCGAGCGCGACCAGGTCGAGGATTATGGCCGGCGCAAGGGCATGAGCATCCCGGAAGTCGAGCGCTGGCTCGGCCCGATCCTCAACTACGACCCGGCGCGGTACCTCGCGGTCGCGGCGGAGTAGGACGACCCTTTCCAGACGTGGTTTCCGAAGGGTGAGGCCGTGAATCTCATCCACAACGAGCGCCTGAAGCTGACGGCTGGCGCGCTCAACACGGCTGCGACATCCTGCTTCACCGTTGGCATCGCGACGCCGCTCGCAGGCTACCTCTACAACATTGGCGGACTCCGCTCCGCGCTGGGCATCGCGGAACTCGCGATCGGACTCGCCGGTTGGCTTCTTGCCGCCCTGAGCCTACATTTGGCGGCGAGATACGTACTAAAGGCCTTGCGGCCATGAACAGCTACTTCGTCCTCGCCTTCATCATTACGCCTGCCGTTGTTGCCGGGCTCGGATGGCTTGTCGCGTTGTGGGCGGTGCGAAAGGCCCGGGACCGGCGGGCTCCTGCCGAGTAGGCGGCCTGATTTTCAGGGCGCTCCAGGTTGATTCCTGGTCACGGAGGGCTGGTCTGCGGATCAGCTGGATTTGGTCAGCTCGAAACCCTTTCATCTCGGCCATTCGCTGAAGCCAAGCCAGCCTTTCTTGCTCTGAGTTGTTAGTCCCGTACCACCAGTCCCCGCACGCGGCTTTGGGGGGATCTCAACGGGCGTTGTGCCGCTTCGTGCGACGCGCTCGTCAAGCCACCCGCATGCCGAGGTGATCCGCGAAGGGGTCGAAATCGCGGTCGTCGTGGAGAAGGGCGTGGCCGTGCTCCAGGCAGAACGTCGCGATGATCACGTCGACCGTCTTGCGCACCGTCGAGCCGCGGCGGCGCAGCTCCCGGTAGTTCGCGGCCGCGCGAACGGCGAGATGGTCGTCCAGCATGGGCGCGAGGGTGAACTGCCGCAAATTCCGCTCAAGCCTTGCGGCATTAGCCTCGTCTCGAGCGCCTCGCAGCACCTCGAGGAGGATCAGGTCGCCGACAATGATCTCGTCCGGTGTCGGGTTCGATCTCAGCTTTCGAACCGGTTCGGTTTGCTGCCCCCGCAGATGAGCGATCCAGACCGATGAATCGACCACGATCATCGTAGAGACTTGGCCGTTCGGCCCTCACGCATCGCGTCGAGGTCGCCCTCCCACCCAAGCCCGGCCATGTCGGCGATAGCTTTCTTCTGCCGATATTGGCGTACGAGCCTGCGCAGCGCCTCCTCCACGGTCGCCCTCTTGGTCTTCAATCCAGAGGCTTTCATGGCTTGCGCGAGCAGCTCATCGTCGATTTCGATGTTGGTACGCATGAGGGAGCCAATGTGTATGAGAAGTTGATTTTATACACATTGGCCGCTCAGCTCAAGCGCACCGAGCGGCTGCCCTCAGCTCCGCCCATCGGCCGGCCGCACGCGCAGGATCCGCCCTTCGGAGGAGTCGGTAAGGAGGTAGACGAAGCCGTCCGGCCCCTCGCGAACGTCGCGGATGCGCTCGCGCAGCTCCTTCAGCATGCGCTCCTCGCGCACCACCTTGTCGCCGTCGAGCTCGAGGCGCGAGACGATCTGGCCGGCGAGTGCGCCGACCAAGGCGCTGCCGCGCCAGCCCGGGAACTTGTCGCCGGCATAGAAGGCCATGCCGGAAGGCGCGATCGAGGGATCCCAATAGAAGACCGGCTGCTCCATGCCCTCCTTCTTCGTGCCGGTGCCGATCTTGGCGCCGGAGTAATGCACGCCGTAGCTGATCACCGGCCAGCCGTAGTTCAGGCCCCTGCGCGGGATGTTGACCTCGTCGCCGCCCCGCGCGCCGTGCTCGGCGGTCCAGAGGTCGCCGGTTTGCGGATGGAGCGCCGCGCCCTGGATATTGCGGTGCCCGATCGACCAGACCTCAGGCGCCCAGCCGGCATTCTTGGGATTGTCCTCGGCCGCGCCGCCCTCAGGCTTGATTCGCACCACCTTGCCGATGTGGTTTGCCGGGTCCTGCGCCTGGTCGCGAAGATCGAAGCGGTCGCCGAGCGTGACGAAGAGCGCGCCCGTGCGGTCGAAGACGAGGCGCGAGCCCCAGTGGTTCGGGCCGGTGTAGGAGGGCTCCTGGCGGAAGATCACCTGCAGACCCTCGAGCCCGGTGCCGGCCGTGTTCAGCCGGGCCCGCGCCACCGATGTGCCGGCGCGCCCGTTGCCGCGGTCCTCGGCGAAGCTGAGATAGATGATGCGGCTGTCCGCGAATTGCCGGTCGGGCAGCACGTCGAGAAGCCCGCCCTGGCCGCGCGCGTAGATGCGGGGCAGGCCCGAAAGCGGCTGCGACAGCTGCCCGTTCGCGGAGACGATCCGAAGCCGCCCCGGGCGCTCGGTCACGAGCATGCGCCCCTCGGGGAGGAAGGCGAGGCCCCAGGGGTGGTCGAGCCCGCGCGCCACCGTCTCGACCACGACCTCGGCCTTCTCGGTCTTGATCCGCATCGGCTGGGGTTGGGCAAGGGCTGGCGCCGCGACGCCAAGGGCGAGTAGGGCCGTCGGGACGAAAGCGCGCATCGATCACCTCCTCGATTCGGCGGGAGGTAGTCGCGCCTCGACGCCGCCGCAACGGCGCGCCGATCACGAAGTTGCTGCGACGCGGCCTCTGGCGGTCAGTCGTGAGTAGTCAGTCGTGAGTGCATCGACGACTCACGACTGACCACTGACTACCGACCGAGTTCATCAGGTGATGTGCGCTCCGCGCGTCTCGACGTAGCAGGCATAGAGCGACTGGCTCGCCGTCATGAACAGGCGGTTGCGCTTCGTGCCGCCGAAGCAGACGTTCGAGCAGATCTCCGGCAGGCGGATCATCCCGATGCGCGTGCCGTCGGGCGAGAAGACGTGCACACCGTCATAGCCGTCGCCGACCCAGCCGGCGCTTGCCCAGACGTTGCCGTCCTCGTCGCAGCGGATGCCGTCGGCGAAGCCGGTCTGATCGTTGAGCTCCATGCTGACGAAGGTCTTGGGATTCTTCAGCTTGTCGCCGTCGACGTCGTAGACCCAGATGATGCTCTTCGCCTGATCGTAGTGCGACTTGCCGGTGTCGGCGACATAGAGGCGCCGGTAGTCGTTCGAGAAGCAGAGCCCGTTCGGCTTGAACGGCTCCTCGGCGACCTTGGTGATCGTCCCGCCCTTGTCGATCCGGTAGATCGCCTCCTTGCGGATCGGCTGCGGGCTGGTGGCGCTGCCGGGCAGGCGATTGCCCTCGTATTCCATGAGCGAGCCGTAGCCCGGATCGGTGAACCAGATCGCGCCGTCGTTCGGATGGACCACGGCGTCGTTCGGGGCGTTGAACTCCTGGCCCTCGAACTTCTCGGCGAGCACCGTCGTCTTGCCGTTGTGCTCGTAGCGCACGACCTTGCGCGTGCCGTGCTGGCAGGCGATCTGCCGGCCCTCGTAGTCGAAGGTGTTGCCGTTGGAGTTGCCGGCCGGATAGCGGAAGCGCCGGGAGACGTGGTTGTCCTCCTCGAGATAGCGCAGGTTCTCGTCGTTCGGGATGTCGCTCCACAGGAGATAGCGCCCGACGCCGCTCCAGGCCGGCCCCTCGGCCCAGAGCGTGCCGGTGTGGAGGCGCTGGATCGGCGTGTTGCCGAGCTTCGACTTGAAGCGCTTGTCGAGCGAGACGATGTCGGGGTCGGGATAGCGCTGCGGGGGCGCGCCGCGCCCGAAATTGCGCGCGAAGGCCTCGGGCGCCATCGCGGTGACGGCCGCGAGGCTCGTCGCGGTCGCGAGGAACGCGCGGCGCGCCGGGTCCGGAAGCTCGCGCCGCGGCGCGGGCTTGGCGAGGTCCTCGAAGCGGTGAAGTTGAACCCGCATGGCAATGCCTCCCTGCAATCGTTGTCGGGCGAGGAGCACGCCGCGCCGGCCGGGGCCGGTTATCGAGGAGGATACGCAACGCCCCTCGGCGACACTCCCCGCAGGCTGATTGAATTCCCCTCGCGCCAGGAAAGCAATGGCCCTTGACCGGCGCGGATGAGTGTGGCGGCTAGCATGCTTCACATTTCGCTGAGCCGAGGAATCGGATGCCCCGACTGGAAGACGCGATCTCGAATGTGCTGCCCGACGATGGCGCCGCGGGCGCGCTCGCCGGGCGGGTGTGGCGCACTGAACTGGAGGGGCCTTCCGTCGTCGCGATCCGCGATGGCGCCGCGTTCGATATCTCGCGCGCCTTTCCGACCATGCGCGATCTCTGCGAGGCGGCGGATCCCGCGGCGGAGCTCGCGCGCGCCGACGGCGAGCGGGTCGGCGCGCTTGACGCAATTCTCGCAAACACGCCGCCGGATTCGCGCGACCGCTCGAAGCCGTGGCTGCTTGCCCCGAACGACCTCCAGGCCATCAAGGCGGCGGGGGTGACCTTCGTGATCTCGATGCTCGAGCGCGTCATCGAGGAGCGCGCGCGCGGCAATCCGGACGCGGCCGCGGCGATCCGGGCCGAGGTCAACCGGCTCGTCGGCGACGATCTGGCGAAGCTCAAGCCCGGCTCGGAGCAGGCGGCGAAGCTCAAGCAGGTGATGATCGAGCAGGGGGTGTGGAGCCAATACCTCGAGGTCGGCATCGGGCCGGACGCCGAGATCTTCTCGAAGGCGCCGCCGATGGCCGCGGTCGGGACCGGCATGGACGCGGGGCTTCATCCGAAATCGAGCTGGAACAACCCGGAGCCGGAGGTCGTGCTGGCGGTGTCTTCCGCCGGCCGGATCGTCGGCGCGTCGCTCGGCAACGACGTCAACCTGCGCGACTTCGAAGGCCGCTCGGCGCTGCTGCTCTCGAAGGCGAAGGACAACAACGCCTCCTGCGCGATCGGCCCCTTCATCCGCTTCTTCGACCGGAGCTTTTCGCTCGACGACGTGCGGCAGACGACCGTGAGGCTGGTGGTCGAAGGCCCGGAGGGCTTCCGGATGGAGGGCTCCTCGTCGATCGCCAAGATCAGCCGCGACCCCGAGGACCTCGTCGCGCAGATGATCGGGCCGCACCATCAATATCCGGACGGCGCCGTGCTGTTCCTCGGCACCATGTTTGCCCCGATCGAGGACCGCGATACGCCGGGCCAGGGCTTCACGCACAAGGTCGGCGACATCGTCACGGTCGCGGCGCCGAAGCTCGGCAGGCTCGTCAACCGGATGCGCCATTCGGGCGATTGCGAGCCGTGGACCTTCGGCGCGGGTGCGCTGATGCGCAATCTCGCCAAGCGGCGCCTGATCTGAGATGCGTGGGCTGCGCGCCCTCTGCGCCGTCCTCGTGGCCGGCGCTCTCGCCGCGGCCGGCCCAGCCGCGGCCGAGATCACGGTCGCGGTCGCGCGGATCACCGAGGGCGCGTTGTGGGTGATCGGGCAGGTCGACCAGCCCGAGGCCGAGGTGACCCTCGACGACGCCTTCCGCGAGAAGGCCGACAGGCGCGGCTATTTCCGCTTCCGCATCATCCACCATCCCTATAGCTGCATCGTGAGGCTGAAGAGCGGGAACGACGCCCAGGAAGCGGTCGTGGCGGGCTGCGGGCAGGCAGGGCCGCCGGGGCCGGCCGGCTCGGCGGGTCCTCCGGGACCGCGGGGGCCGCAAGGCGAGCGCGGTGAGGCGGGGCTTGCCGGACCGCCGGGGCCCCCCGGCGAGCCGGGTCCGGCGGGTCCGCCCGGAGCCGCGGGCGCGCGCGGCCCAGCCGGGCCGCAAGGACCGGCCGCCCGGCCGCCGAACGTTCGCACCGTCCCGCCTCAGCCTGCGCCCGCGGCCCCTCCGCTAAGCGCCCAAGCAGCGCCGGCCGAGGCCGAGTAGCGCCTACTCGGCCGCGACCTTGTAGGCGCGCGCATACTCCACCAGCGCGTCGTCGGCGACCGGCTCGATCGGCGTGAAGTCGCGATGCGCGATGAACTCCGGCCGGTTGAACTTGGTGATGTGGTTCGAGACCGCGCAGAGCGTCAGGTACACGATCTTGCGCGGATAGGGCGTGATGTTGGGCGGCGAGGCGTGCACGAGATTGCCGTGGAACATCAGCACCGAGCCGGGCCTGCCGGTCGGCGCCACGATGCCCGCCCCGCCCTCGGGCGGCGCCGCCTCGGCGGCAAGCCGCGTCACGGTCTCCTTGTCGAGCGTCCACAAGGGATAGGAGGTGGTGGCGGTGTCGTGGCCGGCCGCCAGCGTGCCGTGCTTGTGGCTCTTCGGGATGATCATCAAGGGGCCGTTGATCGGCATCACCTCGTCGAGGAAGACGGCGATGTTCATGGCGCGGGGCTCGGGCATGCCGTCGTCGCGCGCCCAGGTGCCGTAGTCCTGGTGCCACTGCCACACGTCGCCTTCGAAGGCGGCCTTGGCGTTGATCTTGAATTGATGAACGTAGACCGGCTCACCGAACAGCTGCTGCAGCGGCTCGACCAGGCGCGGATGGCGGGACAGCAGCCGGAAGGCCTCGTTGTAGGTATGGGCGGCAAAGGCGGTGCGCGGTGCGCCGGTCTTCTCGCGCCAGACCTCCTGGCGGTCGGTCTTGTAGATCTCCTCGGCCTCGGCTCGCAGGGTCGCGACCTCCTCCTCGGAGAAGCAGCCCGGCATGAACACATAGCCGAGCTCGTCGAACTCCTTGAGCTGCTGGGGATTGAGCTTCATCGTCTCCTCCGTCGCCGGCAGTGCCGCGTCTGAGGGCGCGGCTCAGGGAAGGCCGTCTCGCCGCAATGTCGGCCAAGACGCGGCTCGGCGCAACGCCTCGGCGGCGCGTCAGGCTTCCGGGGGCTCCGACACGTCGCGGTCGCGCTCCCAGCCCTCGTTCTCGAGCCTGATCGACTCGATCGCCACGCAGCCGCCGTTGGCGTCGAGTTCCGGAAGCGCCTGGTACTCTGAGACCCAGCACCTATAAAGCTTGTAGGCGATCGCCACCTGTCCGGCCTCGTTCATGAGCTCGATGCGCAGGTCCTTGCGGAAACCCTTGAGCGACATCTCGTGCCCGAGCCCGCCGCCGAGATCGTAGGCGAGCCGCGCCCACTCCTCGAACGCGCCGTCGTGCGTGATGCCTCGCTCGAGGGTCACGGGTTCGAACTTCGTCCGCCCCGGCGAGAGCCGCGGGAAGCTCAAGCTCCCGCCTTCCCGATGCTCGATCACCTCGGTCGTGCGCTTGAGCCCGCTCACCTTGCTCACGCCGGCGACCACCCGCCCCTCCAAGATCACCCGGAACTTGAAGTTCTTGTACGGATCGAACCGGTGCGGGTTGGCGGCGAAGGGCGGCATGGGATCCCCCGGGAGCTCGGCGCGGCGCGCGGAAGGATAACCCAGGTCGCCGCCGCCGCTAAGCCGCCGCGGCTCGCAACGATTTGACGGTTGCGCACTCCGGATCGGCGTTAAGATTCGCGGCCGCCGCCCTCTCTCGATAAGCTCTGAGCCATGCAGCCCGAGACGCGCTACGCGAAGAGCGGCGACGTCCACGTCGCCTATCAGGCCTTCGGCGAGGGCTCGATCGATCTCGTCTTCGTCCCGGGCTTCATCTCCAACATCGAGCATTATTGGGACGACCCAAGCCATGCCCGCTGGCTCAACCGGCTGGCCCGGTTCGCCCGCGTGATCTCCTTCGACAAGCGCGGGACCGGACTGTCCGACCGCGTCGACACCATGCCCGGCATGGATCAGCGGATGGACGACGTGCGCGCCGTGCTCGACGCGGTCGGGTCGCGCAGCGCCGTGCTCCTCGGAGTATCGGAGGGTGGATCGCTTGCGGCGCTGTTCGCCGCGACCCATCCGGAGCGGTGTCGCGCGCTGGTGCTGTACGGCGCCTTCGCTCAGTTCACCTTGGATGGACACGCGGGAGTAGCTGGAGCGGTTTTTCGAATACGCCGACACGCGCTGGGGCACCGGCGCGAACCTGCCGGTCTTTGCGCCCTCCATGAAAGACGACGAGGCGTTCAAGCGCTGGTGGGCGCGGCGCGAGCGGCTGGGCGCAAGCCCGGCGGGGGTGATCGCCTTGATGCGCATGAACAGCGAGATCGACATTCGCCCGATCCTGCCCGCCATCCGCGTGCCGACCCTCGTGATCCACCGGACCGACGACATCGCGATCAGCGTCGAAGGCGGGCGCGCCCTCGCTGAGCTCATCCCGCAGGCTCGCTTGCTCGAGCTGCCCGGCGAGGATCACCTGCCCTATCTCGGAGACAACGCCGACCGGATCGTCGACGAGATCGAGGAGTTCGTCACGGGCTCGCGGGCGGAGATCGAGCCCGACCGGGTTCTCGCCACGGTCCTGTTCACCGATCTCGTGAATTCCACGGAGCGCGCGACCGCGCTGGGCGACCGGGCCTGGCGCGCGCTTCTCGACCGGCACGACGCTCTGGTGCGCCGGGAGTTCCGTGAGTTCCGCGGCCGCGAGGTGAAGGCGCTCGGCGACGGGTTCCTTGCGACCTTCGACGGGCCTGCTCGGGCCGTGCGTTGCGCGGCCGCCATCGTCGCTGCGCTGCGGGCGCTGGATCTCGAGGTCAAGGCCGGCATCCACACCGGCGAGATCGAGATCAAGGGCGAGGACATCGCCGGAATCGCCGTCCACATCGCCGCGCGCGTCGCCGCCCTCGCGACGGCAGGGCAGGTGCTGGTGTCGAGCACCGTCCGCGACCTTGTCGCGGGATCGAATTTGCGCTTCGCCGATCAGGGGACGCGTGCGCTGAAGGGGATTCCCGAGGAGGTCCGGCTGTTCTCCGTTGCGAGCTGATTTCTCACAGCTCGGCCCTTTCAGGCGCAAGGACCTTCATGGCCTCCACGGCGGGCTGCCGCGCGCGGGAGCGCGTCGTCCCCGGCGTCGGTAAAGGTTCCTCTGCTACCTCTCCGACAAGGACGGGGTGCCGGAGTGGCTGATCGGGCGGCCCGCAAGGGCCGTGTGCGTGCAAGCGTACCGAGGGTTCGAATCCCTTGCCTTCCGACACATCAGGGGCCGGCGGCGTCCAACTAAGTCCGGAAATATCAACACCCAGAACATCATAAGCCAGATTAACGTCCAAGCTCGTGCGACCTGGTGCGTTGCCATCCAGCTGATTCGGGGGTATCATTCGGGGTACAGAGTGCGAGAGGTGGGGGTACACTCGAGGTCCTCCAACTGCTTTGCGTCGAGCGCCTTGATCTGGCGGTGCTGAAGGCCCTGGTAGGAGGAATTGTGCTGCCCATGTTGAGCAACGGCGGGAATGCTCATCGCAGCCAGGATGGCGGCGGCGTATACCTGTCTCATCGTTCTCCCTATCGCTTGGACCTGAATACGTCGTGACACCCGCTACAGGCGCGTGTCGTCACTCGAAACTGCGCCGCTATCGCGGCGTCTGGCCCTAACCGGGCCGTGGCAGAAAGCTTCTCCGCTTCGACCTCAAGAGCCCGAGTGGCAGCAACGAACTCCGACCACCGTTCCCAAACCCCTGGCCTCGCATCCGAGTGGCCGCCACCACTGCCCTTTGGGAAAAGCGACGGGATTCGCCCCGCCGCCGCCCGTATCTCCTCCGCATCCTGCGCAATCTCCGCCAATCCGCGCTTCGACTTGAGCCGATCATTGATGCGCTTCATCGTGCGCCCGATCTGCTCCATTTCGTCCATGCGCTGCTTGACGATTCCGGTTGCGCCCTCGTGAGCGAGGACGGTGCTGCCGGATACCAGCAGCACCGCCCCGAAGGCGCATAGAGAGCGCTTCACCGTGAGGCCGGGACGCCTAATCCCGGTGCCCAGGATTGCCCGCGCAACTCGGCTCGGGTTCCGGGCTCTTCCGGGATCGTGCGATACGAGTTCGCGCCGATGATGTGGACCGGCTGGCCGCCCGCAGGCGGGCTGATGCCGCGCTGCGCCAGCCACACCTGCATCTCGGCGATCTCGCGCTGCTGCTCGACGATAACACCCTCAGCCATTTGCTGCGTCCAAGGGTCCTTGGCGTGCCGCAAGGCCATACGAGCCATGTCGATAGCGCCTTGGTGATGGGGGATCATCTGGACGCGGAAATCCACATCGGGGTCGCCGGTATATGGCAAAGCCATGTCGCGCATCATCTTGTGGTGCGCGACCTGATACTCGCGAACCGCTGGCGAAGCGGTCGCGCCGTGCCCGGCGTGGTGGGGCCGTCGCCGACCCCTCGAAAGAAGCCGTCTCTTATTGCTTTCGCGAGCGGACGTAAGGGGCTGGGCATCTGAGGATGCTGGCGTGCGACTGGCGTGCGAGGTCATATGCCGCAAGTGCTCGGCTGCCACACCGTTGCTCTGTCCCGCCAATTGACTCTCAAAGCGCTTCAGAACGTCGGCCGCGGTGCCGCACTGCCTTACGACAATGAGCCCACTGTGGACGCGATCACTGGGCTTACGTCGAGGCGGCTGGGGGTGACGCTCTCGCGGCGTTGTGGCTCGCCGTCGCCGATGCGCTTTACAGCTTAGCGGAGATGGACAGGCGAACCCGGCAGGTGCAGCGCATGGTCTCGCGGGGGTTCATCAGGGCGGGCGCCAACGCGGGCCAGAGGGGCGCGCTGTGAGACACAGGAGGTACTTCGGCCCCAACGATGCCCGACGCGCTTCTCGATGCGATAGGCGCGTGCCGCCGCGCCTGCATCGCTGCTAGCTCCGCCGCACCCATTGGCGGACCCATCTACCGGGCTGCGAATCGCCTCATGGAGGAGATCGACCTCGTGGCCGAGGTGCTGACCGGCAACCGGCGGCACTT
>JAQSWQ010000053.1 GCA_029266525.1 Microvirga sp. | reverse complement strand
GACCTTGCACTGTTTGACCGATCATAATTTGCGCGGCTTTCTGGACTTTCTTGAGAGCAACATCGACAAGGCGTTCGGCGATGTCGGGGAATGGCTCAGTGTTTGGACTATCGGAGGTGAGGGAATCGACTTCCATGTGTCGGACCGAGTTCAATTCGAGGCGACGACACTGATTTTCGCCGACTGTGCGAAATTAAGGGTAACTTATACGCCCACGATCCTGAAGGATGGTGATCTGGTAACCCGAAACCGTGATTTCCGCGATCCGCGGACGGTACTTCGAGGGCTTTCAGGAGCTTATACACAATCTCATTTCGAACGCGTTTCGGTACAGCGGCTTAGATATGAACACTAAGGTGGACTTGCGGCTGAGTGCGGAGGGAGATGATTTGACGCTGCGGTGTGCAAACAGCTTTTCGGACAAGGAATCACCAAAGATCCTGGAGAAGCATGCGTCGGTCGTCGCTTCTTTGCGTGAACCTTCCATCGACAAGGCTAAGGGATAAGGGCTTTCGGGCTTCAAAAAAGTTCAGTCTGTATGCGGGCGTGTTTTCGGCGTTGCGGTGAACGTCTCGATTCCCCCCCTGTCCGCAAAGACACGGAGGTACATCGTTGATGTGCGGCTACCCGGAATAGCGCGCAAGGTGCTTCTGTGAAAGGCTTCCTCGTTGTCGAAGACAATGCTACAAAACAGGAGCGAATCCGTCGCGTAATATCGGAGCACTTTCAGGGACATATCGAGATCGTGTGGAATATCAATGCCGCTTACCCTAACGTGGAGCATTTTTCCTGGGACGTGATTATTCTTGATATGACTTTTCAAGTGTCAAGCGCGGAGGGGTCGGAAGCTCGGAAGGTGGCGCTTGCTGGGTTAGAGCTTCTTCAGTACATGAGCAGCAAGCAGATAGCCGTGCCGGTAATCGTTGCAACGCAGCATGCCGTATTTGTACAACCAGGCTATCTGAGCATCGGCTCAATCCAGGAGCTCGCCGAGCTTCTTCGAGAGTCTTTTCCGAGGAACTATGCAGGTGTCGTTTCGGTGGACCTTGCGTCTGAAGGTTGGCACCAGGAGCTCGTTCGACTAATTCGGGGGGCGCTGGAAAATGAGTGAGTTGCGTGTGCTTATCGTTGAGGACAATGACGAGAAATATCGGACGGTGCGCTCTCTCATCTCAGCGGGCGCTAGCGGTCTTACGGTTGGGTTCACTCATGCAAGGGAGTATGCCGAGGCGATCAAGACGTTATCGGAAAGATCCTACGACGTGGTGATTTTGGACCTTGTTCTTCCTGCGGGTGCCTATGGGGTTCCGAACAAAGACAACTCGCGATAGTGGCAAGCATTTTGAGCGGTGCAACTTTCGCTCCCGCTCACGTAGTCGGACTGACAGCTTACTTGGACGTTGCCGAGGAGGAGCGAGATTTCTATCAGGAGAATATGTTTGCGCTCGAGGTTTACTCTGAGGCGAATACCTCATGGGCCGAGCGCATTTCAGCAAAACTGCGATACCTTGCGAAGTCTAAAGACGCGGCGCTCCACTACAGCCTGAACAATTTTTTCTACGACGCTGTAATCCTATGCGCTCGGTATGAAAATGAGTTTAAGCCGATCGTAGAGCAAGTGCATTGGGTTGTTGAACCCGTTCGGCGGTCGGCGTTCTTCCCTCATAACCATTGTGCTATCGGCCGCATGCGAGTCTCAACCGACCGTGCGCTCGAGGTGGTTTTTTTGTGTATGGAGCAGATGGGTATGGCGCCGGCGGCTGCAATCGCTAGCAATGCGATCACAGCCTTTCGACCCAAGCTGATGTGCATGCTCGGAATGTGTTGTGGTTTCCACACCGAGCGCTGCAGCAGCCCATCGAATGCTGGTGACATCATCATCGCTCGTGAAACCGCCTGCTGGGAAGAAGGCAGATATACCACCCTACGCGATTCTTCCGAGGAGTTCCGTAACCGGGCAATCTTTCGCTCTATTGACCCCGACCTACATCCGCGCATTCAGCAAGGCGTGGAGAATGCGTCCGACGTTGTGATTCCATATTTGAGAAAGCAGTACAGCTCGCGAAGAGCACGGCGGTTATTTGAGGAGTTCGGGCTGCCTGAGGGACACCTGCCATCAATCAAGTACGGCCTGCTTGTCTCCGGATCGAGCGTTGTGGCTTCAGCTCAGCAGGTAGAGGAGGTCTTGGAGCGGTTCCCCAACGCGCTTGGGCTGGAGATGGAGATGTTTGGTGTCTACACTGCTGCTGTGACCTCGCTTGGTAGGCGCCCGAACGTGCTTGGAATCAAGGGTGTCGCTGATTTTGGAAACGGTGCCAAGCACAAGCGACTGCAAGCCTTCGCCAGTGTCGCCGCTCTTCGGACACTCGAAGCGCTGCTGTTTCAGCTACAAAGCTAGTGCCGCGGCCCGCGAAGGCCACCCTCATTAGGTCGCTCGTGGCCCAAGTGCCCCCTGATCACTATACCCCGTCCCGCCCGGCAGAGGGGCACCTCCGGAGGTGTCTGGTCGTGGGGCGGCATCGCGGGGGACGGCTCGCGCTCGAAAAGGCGCGGGGCGATCCCCGAGGTGGCTCGGGGCTGAGGCCGAAAAGGCCGATGCCTCGGGTTGATGCGGCGCCGAGCCCGGGAGTCACGATCCCGGTGTGTCGGGGTCCCCGCTCCCGGTCACTGGCGCGGTCCCAGGGCGCGCCACCCGGCCTGCGGACGGCCTCGCCCGTCTCCCGGTTCCGTCCGGGAGCTCCGCGCGACAGCGCTTAAGGCACGCGCAAGCGGCCGAAGCGCGAGGCCAAGGACCAAGGCGCCGCGGCGCGGGGTGCCGCGGCCGGTTCCGCTCCATGCGGCGGCTGGCCCTGTCCCTGCCCTGTGTCTTCCGCGCGCGGCCGCCGCGCGTCGGACCGCCGGCCCCCGCGCTCCCCTCTCGTTCCGAGGGCCGCGCGACCCGCCCGGCCCTCATGCCTCGGACCCGGTCAGGGCCGCGAGAACGAGGACGCATGCCCTCACCGTCGAGGAGATGAGCGATGCGAGCTTCCCCATCGGCTCTCGGTTGCCGGGTACGCTACTCCGCCGCTGCGCTTGTCCGCTGCGGCGCCGGAAAGCGCCGTTCAAGGAAGCCGAGGATCGCCTCGGTGAAGGCATCGTTGCGGTCGCCGGCCACCATGTGGCGGGCGCCGGCGACATCCGCAAAATCGGCGCCCGGCGCGAGCTCAAGGAACTCTCGCGCGGCCTTGAGCGAGACCAATTCGCTCGCCCCTCCCCTGACGAGAAGCCCCGGGACCGCCAATGCGCGGCTTGCCCGCACGAGCGCCTCCTGCACCGCGGCGCGGTCGACGTTGACCGGGCGCGGGCCTTCGAGGAATCGCGGGTCCCAGTGCCAGCGCCAGCGCCCGTCCGGATGCAGTCGAAGATTCTTCTTGAGCCCGTCGAGCGAGCGCGGCCGCGGCCGATGCGGGAGATAGGAAGCGACCGCCTCGGCCGCCTCCTCGACGGTCGCAAAGCCCTCCTTGACGCGCGCCCGCATGAAGCCCTGGACATGCTCGACGCCGCGCGGATCCATCCGCGGCACGACGTCGACGAGGACGAGCCCGGAAAAGGGCGGGGCCCGGCCCTCCTCGGCCGCGCGGCCGAGCGCGAGCAGCGCCGCGATGCCGCCGAGCGAGGCCCCGACCGCGACCGGCGGCGCCCCATGCTCCCGGGCGATTCGCCCCGCCACGGCCGCGGCGTCGGCGGCGTAATCGGCGAACGCATAAGCGCCGTCCGGGACCCACTCGCTGTCGCCATGCCCGCGCTGGTCGATCGCGACCACCGCCCATCCCGCATCGGCGAGCCGATGCGCGGTCTTCGCCCAGGCATGCCGCGTCTGCCCGCCGCCATGCAGCAGCAGCGCGGAGCGCCCGCCGTGGCCGATCTCGTTGGCGACGAGGCGGTTGCCGGCGGCGCCGGTGAAGGACCTGCTCATGTCGCGGGGTTTAGGGTGGGAGCGGGGGAATGGCCAGCCCAGGCAGGAGTAATTGACCCCGTGTTCCGCCGAGCCCAGCCTGCGCAAGCTCCCGGAGCCGAATCGCCATGATTTCGCACACCCGCCGCGCGGTTCTCAAGACCGGAGCGGCTACGCTGCTTGCACAGGGCTTCCCCGGGCCGGCGGCGGCGCAGCGGCGGACGGTCCTGAACGACGCGAGCCGCCTCAATCCCGTGCCGGTGGTGCGGCATTGGCTCGCGCGCGCCGAGCCGCAATCGGACTTCATCGAGCGCCTGCGGCGCGAGCTCTTGGAGGCTGCAAGCGAGCGGCGGCCGGTCGTGGTCGGCGCGGCGCGGCACTCCATGGGCGGCCAGAGCCTTGCCCGCGATGCGACCGCTATCACCCTGGCCGACGACCCTTGCCTGCCGGACCGTGCGGCCGGGACCTTCCGGGCGTATGCCGGCACGCGCTGGCGCACGGTGATCGCAGCGCTCGACCCGCTCGGCTTCTCGCCGGCGGTGATGCAGTCGAATCACGATTTCGGCGTCGCCAGCACCTTCTCGGTCAACGCGCATGGCTGGCCGGTGCCCTACGGCCCCTTCGGCTCGACCGTGCGGGCGATCCGCCTGATGCTCGCCGACGGCACCATCCTGACCTGCTCGCCCGCCGAGAACGAGGAGCTTTTTCGCCTCGCCATGGGCGGCTACGGGTTGTTCGGCGTGATCCTCGAGCTCGAGGCGGAGATGGTGCCGAACGCGCTGCTCAAGGCGCGGTTCGAGGCGATGGCCGCCGGCGAGTTCGCGTCGCGCTTCGTCGCTGCGGTGCAGGACGATGCCGTGCGCATGGCCTATGGCCGGCTTTCAGTCGCGGCGCAGGGGCTCATGGAACAGGCGCTGATGGTGACGTACCGGCCGCAGCCGGCGTCCGCCAGCGGATTGCCGCCGGCGGGCGGAGCGGCCTCGACCATCACGCGCAGGGTCTATCGGGCCCAGATCGGCTCCGAGACGGCAAAGCGCGTGCGCTGGATCGCCGAGACCGTCGCCGGCCCGGCCCTCGGCTCGGTCGCGACCCGCAACACGCTCCTCAACGAGCCGGTCTCAAACCTCGCCGACGAGGACGATTCCCGCACCGACATCCTGCACGAATACTTCCTGCCGCCGGAGCGGCTCACTGATTTCACAGCCGCCTGCCGCGACGTGTTCGCCCGCCGGGACCCCGAGTTCCTGAACGTCACACTGCGCTACGTCGCGGCCGATCGCTCGAGCATCCTCGCCTTCGCGCCGACGCCGCGCATCGCAGCGGTGATGTCGTTCTCGCAGGGCATCACGCCGAAGGCCGATGAGAAGATGCTGGGCTTGACCGAGGAACTGATCGACCAAGTCATCGCGCTCGGCGGCAGCTTCTACCTCCCCTACCGCCTGCACGCCCGCCGCGACCAGGTCGAGAAGGCCTACCCGAACCTCGCCCAGTTCGCCGCCCGCAAGCGCCACTACGACCCGGGGCTGCTGTTCCGGAATTTGATGTGGGACGCGTATTTCGGGGGGTGACGGGCGCGTGGCCTCGCGGAGTTACGGCCGGTCTGCTCGGCACCGAGCGGTAGCAGCAGGCTCTTGCAAGGCTTGTTCATGCGTAACGATGAGAGGCTTAGCCCGGAGCGCCCTCCTCCACCACCCGCCTCGCCCCCTTCGCCAGCAAGCCCCGCAACGCCTCCGCCACCGCCGCCGCGAACCGCGGGTCGCGCGCGAGGTCTTCCCCGAAGATCTCGCGGACCTCCAGAAGCACCGGCGCGAGGCGTTCTGCGTTGGGACCGGCGGCTTGCGCGAGGTCCAGCAGGCGGGCGCTCATCGGATCGCGGAGGTCGATGGGCTTGCCCTGCTCGTCGACGCCGAGCACGTAGCGCATCCAGGCCGCGACGCCCAAGGCGAGACGCGGGATCGGCGCGCCGGCGGCCAGGCGATCGCGGATCGCGCCGAGCAGCCGCTGCGGCAGTTTCTGCGAGCCGTCCATGGCGATCTGCCAGGTGCGGTGCTTCAGCGCCGGATTGGCGAAGCGCTCGAGGAGCGAGGCCTTGTAGCGCTCAAGATCGGCGCCGGGCGGCACGGCGAGCGTCGGCGTGACCTCCTCGTCCATGAGGCCGCGGATGAGGTGGGCAAAGGCCGGGTTGGCGATCGCGTCCGAAACCGTGTCGTAGCCGGCCAGATAGCCGAGATAGGCCAATGTCGAATGGCTGCCGTTGAGGAGGCGCAGCTTCATGAGCTCGTACGGCGCGACGTCGGCCACCATCTCGGCGCCCGCCTCCTCGAGCCGCGGCCGCCCGGCCGGGAAGCGGTCCTCGACCACCCATTGGGTGAAGGGCTCGGCCGTCACCGGCCAAGCGTCATCGAGGCCGAGGCGGGCCGCCACCGCGGCGCGATCCTCCTCCGTGGTCGCGGGCACGATGCGGTCGACCATGGTCGAGGGGAAGGCGACCTCGTCGGCGATCCAGCGCCCGAGCGAAGGCTCGCGCAGCTCGGCAAGCCGGCGCACCACGCCCGCAACCGTGCGGCCGTTCGCTGGGAGGTTGTCGCAGCAGAGCACGGTGAACGGCGATGCGCCCGCCTCGCGCCGCCGGCGCAGCGCCTCGACGAGAAAACCCGGCGCGCTGCGCGGCGCCTGCGGGCTCGCGAGGTCGGCCAGGATATCGGGGTGATCCTCGCGGAGCGCACCGGTGGCGGGGTCGTGGCAATAGCCCTTCTCGGTCACGGTGAGCGAGACGATTCGCACCGCGGGATCGGCCATGGCGGCGATCAATGCCTCAGGATCTCGGGGCGCGACGAGCAGACGGCGCACCGCGCCGACGACCCGCAGCCGCTCGCCTTGGCCGGAGCGGATCGCGAGCGTGTAGAGCCCGTCCTGCGGCTCGAGCGCGTCCGAGGTGTCGGGCGAGCGCAGGCTCGCGCCGCAGATCGCCCAATCGCTCTCGCCCGCCGCGAGGCGGCCGTCGATGTAGACAGCCTGATGCGCGCGATGGAACGCGCCGATGCCGAGGTGGACGACGCCGATGCGGGCCGCGCCTATGTCGTAGGCGGGGCGGGCGATGTCGGCGGGGAGATGCGAAAGGCTGTGCAGATTCAGGCGCATGGTTTGGGACCCGGTCATCCCGGAAGCCGCGCAGCGGCTATCCGGGATCTGTAGCGCCCGGCTTCGCCAGTGATCCCGGCTCTCCGCTTCGCTCCGGCCGGGATGACCGAGAGGGGAACCGGCTCACAGCTTGTATGCCTTCTTCGCCAGGCCGTAGGCGAGTTCATGGGCAACCTCGTGCGCCTCGTCCTCGTCGAGGCGGTGCTGCACGACCAATTCGGCGAGATAGGCGCAGTCGACGCGGCGGGCGACATCGTGCCGGGCGGGGATCGAGGGGAAGGCGCGGGTGTCGTCGTTGAAGCCGACGGTGTTGTAGAAGCCCGCCGTCTCGGTCGCCAGTTCCCGAAAGCGGCGCATGCCTTCGGGCGAGTCGAAGAACCACCAGGGCGGGCCGAGCCTGAGTGCCGGATAATGCCCGGCGAGCGGCGCCAATTCGCGCGAGATCGCCGTCTCGTCGAGCATGAACAGGATGATAGTGAGGCTGGGCTCGTTGCCGAAGCGGTCGAGCAGCGGTTTCAGCGCGCGAACGTATTCGGTCTGGGTCGGGATATCGGCCCCCATGTCGCGGCCGAAGCGCTGGAAGACCAATGGATTATGGTTGCGCATCGAGCCCGGGTGGATCTGCAGAACCAGCCCGTCGTCGAGGCTCATGCGCGCCATCTCGGTCAGCATCTGGGCGCGGAACAGCTCGGCGTCTTCGGGCGATGGATGCCCTTTCAGCACGCGCTGGAACAGCGCCTCGGCGGCGGGCGGTGCAAGATCCGCCGTGCGCGCGGTCGGATGGCCGTGGTCGGACGAGGTCGCCCCCATAGACTTGAAGAAGGCCCTGCGCTTGCGGTGCGCGGCGAGGTAGCCGGCCCAATCGCCCGCGTCCTCGCCCGTGAGCTCGCCGAACCTTGCGACGTTGTCGCGGAAGCCGTCGAAGTCAGGGTCGACCACGGCGTCCGGGCGATAGGCGGTGACCACCCTGCCCTTCCAGCCGGAGTCGCGGATCATGCGGTGCCATTTGAGCTCGTCGAGCGGGCTCTCGGTCGTGGCGATGACCTCGATGTTGAAGCGCTCGAACAGCGCCCGCGGGCGGTACTCGGGCTTCGCCAGCGCATCGGCGATGGTGTCGTAATAGAAATCCGCCGTCTCGGCCGAGAGCCGGCGCGTCATGCCGAACAGCGTCGCGAAGGCGTGGTCGAGCCAGAGCCGGGTCGGGGTGCCGCGGAAGAGGTGGTAGTTCTCGGCAAAGCGCCACCAGATCCTTCGCGCGTCGGTCTCGACCGCAGCGCCGTCCCGGCGCGCTATGCCGAGGTCCTCCATGGCCACGCCCTGCGAATAGAGCATGCGGAAGACGTAATGGTCCGGCACCACGAAGAGCCGCGCCGGATCCGGGAAGGGCTTATCTTCAGCGTACCAGCGCGGATCGGTATGCCCGTGCGGCGAGATGATCGGCAGGTGGCGGACGGGCTCGTAGAGGCGCCGCGCCACGGCGCGGCTCCCAGGGTCGGCCGGAAACAGCCGGTCCTCGTGAATGATCATGCGCTTCTCCCGCCGCGCGTTCTCGCATTTCGCCGCCCCCGCGCAAACTGATAGATCAGCCGTCGAGCCCTTCGGGAGCGCGCATGAAGATCAGAGCGGCACGCGTCATCGTCTGTTGCCCGGCGCGCAACTTCGTCACCTTGAAGATCGAGACCGATGAGGGCCTCACCGGGCTCGGCGACGCGACCCTGAACGGGCGCGAGCTCGCGGTCGCGTCCTACCTGAAGGACCACGTCGTGCCTTGCTTGGTCGGACGCGACGCCCATCAAATCGAGGACATCTGGCAGTACCTCTACAAGGGCGCCTATTGGCGGCGCGGGCCGGTCACCATGGCGGCGATCGGCGCGGTCGACACGGCGCTGTGGGACCTCAAGGCCAAATCGGCCGGGCTGCCGCTCTACCAGCTGCTCGGCGGCAAGAGCCGCGCCGCCTGCATGGTCTACGGCCACGCGCAGGGCCGCGACGTCGAGGAGACCTGCGACGCGGTATCGGACCATATCGAGCAGGGCTATCGGGCGATCCGGGCCCAGTCCGGTATTCCCGGGATCGAGAAGGCCTACGGCATCGCCGGGGCCAAATTTTATGAGCCGGCCGAGAAGGGCCTGCCGGGTGAAACCGTCTGGTCGACCGAGCGCTATCTCGATTTCGCGCCGAAGCTGTTCGAGCGCTTGAGGCAGAAATTCGGCTTCGAGCACCACCTCCTGCACGACGTGCATCATCGGCTCACCCCGATCGAGGCGGCGCGGCTCGGCAAGGCGCTCGAGCCCTGCCGCCTGTTCTGGATGGAGGATCCGACGCCCGCGGAAAACCAGGATGCGTTCCGGCTCATCCGCCGGCACACCGTGACGCCGCTTGCGGTCGGGGAGGTGTTCAACTCGATCCACGACGCCAGGGACCTGATCGAGAGCCAGCTCATCGACTACATCCGCATGTCGGTGACGCATGCCGGCGGCATCTCGCATCTGCGCAAGGTCGCGGCGCTGGCCGAGCTTTATCAGGTGCGCACCGGCTGCCATGGCGCGACCGACCTGTCGCCGGTCTGCATGGGAGCGGCGCTGCATTTCGGGATTTCGGTGTCGAATTTCGGCATCCAGGAGCACATGCCGCATGCGCCGCTGACCGACGAGGTCTTCCCGCACGCCTACACCTTCAAGCGCGGCTTCATGCACCCCGGCGAGGCGCCGGGGCACGGCGTCGAGATCGACGAGGAGCTTGCGGCGAAATACCCGTACGACCCGGCCTATCTGCCGGTCGCGCGGCTCGAAGACGGCACCTTGTGGAGCTGGTGAGCGCCCTCACGGCAGTCGGCAATCGGCAGTAGGCAATCGGATTGGAGCGCCCACGACTGCCGACTGCCCAATGCCCACTGCCGTCATTCAGCCGCGTCCGCTTTGAGCACACCCCGGCGGATCTGGTCTTCCTCGATCGACTCGAACAGCGCCTTGAAGTTGCCCTCGCCGAAGCCGTCGTCGCCTTTTCGCTGGATGAACTCGAAGAAGATCGGGCCGATCACGGTCTTGGAGAAGCGCTGCAGGAGCACCTTGGTGTAGGCGCCCTCGACCACGCCCTCGCCGTCGATCAGGATGCCGTTGTTCTGCAGGCGCTCGACCGGCTCGCCGTGCTTCGGCAGGCGCCGGTCGATGCGAGAATAGTAGATGTCGTTCGGCGCCGGCATGAAGCCGAGACCGTTCGCCGTAAGCCGCTCGATCGTGGCGTAAAGGTCGGTCGAGCCCATGGCGACGTGCTGGATGCCCTCGCCCCGGTACTCCTGCAGATACTCCTCGATCTGCCCCTTCTCGCCGGCGTCCTCGTTGATCGGGATCCGGATCTTGCCGTCCGGGCTCGTCATGGCGCGCGAGTGCAGGCCGGTGAGCTTGCCGGAGATGTCGAAGTAGCGGATCTGGCGGAAGTTAAACAGCTTCTCGTAGAACTCCGCCCAGGCGTTCATGCGCCCGCGCTCGACGTTGTGGGTGAGGTGGTCGATGTAGTGCAGGCCCGCGCCCGGCGGATGCGGGTCGCGCTCGCCGGTCCAGGTGAAGTCGATGTCGTAGATCGAGCCTTTCTGCCCGTAGCGGTCGACGAGGTAGATCTGCAGGCCCCCGATGCCCTCGATCGCCGGGATGTTGAGCTCCATCGGCCCGACCTCGGTCTTCGCCGGCTTTGCGCCAAGCGAAAGCGCGCGCTCATAGGCGCGCTTGGCGTCGACGACGCGGAAGGCCATGGCCGGCGCGGAAGGGCCGTGCTCGGCCGCGAATTTCGCCGCGAAGGACTGCGGCTCGGCATTGAGGATGAAGTTGACGTCGCCCTGCCGGTAGAGCGTCACGTCTTTCGAGCGGTGCTTGGCCACGGCCGAGAAGCCCATGACCTTGAACAGCCGGTCGAGCTCGGAAGGCTCGGGATGGCAGAACTCGACGAACTCGAAGCCGTCGGTCCCCATCGGGTTCTCGTCCGAGATCGCGGGCGGCGGGGCGTCGTGCGGGAAGGGTCCCATGGCCGTCTCCGGTGCCGCGTCAGGCGGCGGTCTCGGCCCGGCGCGCTTCCGGCAGGTTATCCGTTTCGGGCCGGGAAGGTTCCGGCTTCGGCCCGACCTGGCGCGCGAGCTCGAGGTTCTTCTCCATCCGGCTCACGATCAGCCGCAGCACGTAGAAGCCGAAGCTCGGCTGCTGGAAGTAGAGCTGGCGGAACTCGTCATAGGTGAGGAACAGGACCTCGACGTCGCTGGCGCAGCGCCGCCGTGACGGTGCGGCGGTTGTCGGTCGTGAACAGGCCCATCTCGCCGAAGAAGGTGCCGGCGCCGATGCGCACGCCGATCTCCTCGAGCAGGATCTCGCCCGAGACGAGCGCGTAGGCCTCGGTCGCGGTGTCGCCCTTGCGGAACATGAGCGCGCCCGCGGGGTAGCGGCGCGCCTTCATGTAGGGGCGCAGCCAATCCATGCTGAAATCGCCGGCTGCGGCGGCGTCCTTGACGTTGCGCGTCAGGCGCCGCATCGCCCGCAGGCGCTGCACGTTCAGCGGCAGCAGCACCGCATGCAGGATGAGCGTCGCATAGACGCCCTTGAAGGCGCTGTAGGCGACGAAGAAGACGTTTGCGGCGATCGCCGCCGTGCGCAGCGGGATCATCGTCTTGGCGAAGAAGGAGTAGAGCGTCGCGGCGGCGGCCGCATAGGACAGGACGTCGATCGCGAGGAAGTCGCTCCATAGCATCCGCCGCATCCCTCCCCGCGAAGTCCCGCGGCGGCGCGCGCCGCTTGGGGCCGCCCGCCCCGGGCGCTCCCGCAGCTTAGGGAGACCGACACGGCTGGCAAGCGCGGCCGTTCCGGACGTGGCCCCGGCCGGCCCGGACGCCGCGATGGCCAGCGCGCGCCGATCCGGCTAGCTTCGCGGCCACAAACGGATTTCGGGAGACCGCCCATGACCGTCCAGGACATGTCCTCCTTCCAGACCCGCGGCGCGCCCCTGCGCGGCAGCGCGATCGAGCCCGCCTACATGTCGGGCTTCGGCAACAGCTTCGAGACCGAGGCGCTCGCGGGCGCGCTTCCGGTCGGCATGAACTCGCCGCAGAAGGTCAATTACGGGCTCTATGCCGAGCAGCTCTCGGGCTCGCCGTTCACGGCGCCGCAGGCGACGAACCAGCGCTCCTGGCTCTACCGCATCCGCCCGACGGTGAAGCACTCGGGCCGCTACCGGCGCGTCGACAAGGGGCTCATCCGCACCGCGCCGGCGGCGCGCGAGGAGAGCGAGCTTGCGATCGGCCAGCTGCGCTGGGACCCGCTGCCGATCCCGCAGGAGGCGCTGACCTTCGTGACCGGGCTTCGCACCATGACGACCGCGGGCGACGCCGACACCCAGGCCGGCATGGCGGCGCATGTGCTTCTCGTCACGCAGTCGATGGCGAACGAGTACTTCTTCGACGCCGACGGCGAGCTTCTGGTCGTGGCGCAGGAGGGCGCCTTGCGCTTCCGCACCGAGTTCGGCGTCCTCGACATCGGCCCCGGCCAGATCGCCGTCATCCCGCGCGGCGTGATCTTCAAGGTCGAGCTGATCGGCGGGCCGGCGCGGGCCTATGTGTGCGAGAACTACGGCGGCGCCTTCACGCTGCCGGACCGCGGCCCGATCGGCGCCAACTGCCTCGCCAACCCGCGCGATTTCCAGACCCCGGTCGCGGCCTTCGAGGACAAGGAGGAGCCGTCGACGCTCTACGTCAAATGGGGCGGCGAGCTGTTCGCCACCGACATCGGCCAGTCGCCGCTCGACGTCGTCGCCTGGCACGGCAACTACGCCCCCTACCGCTATGATCTGCGCCATTTCGCGCCGGTCGGCGCGATCCTGTTCGACCACCCCGACCCCTCGATCTTTACGGTCTTGACCGCGCCCTCGGAGACGCCGGGCACCGCCAACATCGACTTCGTGATCTTCCCCGAGCGCTGGGGCGTCGCGGAGGACACCTTCCGGCCGCCGTGGTACCACCGGAACCTGATGTCGGAGTTCATGGGCCTCGTCTACGGCGTCTACGACGCCAAGCCCCAGGGCTTCGTGCCGGGCGGCATCTCGCTCCACAACCAAATGCTGCCGCACGGACCCGACGCGCCGGCCTACGAGCACGCGTCGAACGTCGAGCTGAAGCCGTCGAAGCTCGAAGGCACCATGGCCTTCATGTTCGAGACCCGGTTCCCGCAGCGCATCACGCGGTATGCCGCCACGGGCGCGCCGCTGCAGGACGACTACATTGAGTGCTGGGCCGGGCTGAAGAAGCACTTCAACCCGGCCAAGAGGAAGGCGTGGTGACCGGTCCCTCTCTGCGCGTGGTGACGGCCCTGGTGCGACTCAGGCCTGCTGCTCGCGCACCTTTGCCGGCTTTGGCACTTCGCGGCCGAGGCGCTGGGCAGCAGCGATCCAGCAGTCGATCGCATCAGCAACGTTACGCTGCAACTCCTCGAAGGTGTCGCCGTCGGACATGCAGCCGGGCAAGTCCGGCACCGTCCCCAACAAGCCGCCGCCCTCGCTCGCCGGCAGAGGCTCAACCTGGACATAGTAGTCACGCACGAACATTGTCGGCACCTATCGCATCGATAAAGGCAACGAGCTTCCGAATGTACGCCGCTTTGATCGGTCGAGCGAACGGCACGGTGAGGATTTCCGACCGCATGGGATGCGACAGGTCGTAATGTGACCCTCGCGTGGGCGCGGCGCAAGCTATGCCGCAGGAGCGGCAGACGGCCTTCACGTCTTCGATGCGCCAATCGCCCGCCGGGTTCCGGCGCATCGCCGCAAGGCGCTTGTCGGCACGGCTCACTCAGCCGTCCTAAGAACTACCGCTCCCTCACCCCCTCCCCCGCGTGCGCACCATGAAGGCGTCGTACTGGAACTCGTTGACCTGCCACCAGGGCAGCACGTCGCTGCGGAACGCGACCATCGAGTCGTAGGCCTTCTTGAAGTCCGGGCTCTTCTCGGAGAGCTCGCCATAGAGCTCGTTCGCGGCCTTGAGCGAGGCCTCCATGATGGCTTGCGGGAACAGGCGCAGCTCGGTGCCGGCGGCGACCATGCGGCGCAGCGCCTGCGCGTTCACCGCATCGTATTTGGCGAGCATCCAGTTGTTCGCGGCCTCGCAGGCCTGGAACACGATCGCCTGGTAATGCTTCGGGATCTCGGCCCACTTCGCCTGGTTGACGCAGAGGTGGAGCATCGCCCCGCCCTCCCACCAGCCGGGCGCGTAGTAGTATTTCGCCACCTTGAAGAGCCCGAGCTTCTCGTCGTCATAGGGTCCGACGAACTCGGCCGCGTCGATGACGCCGCGCTCGAGCGCCGGATAGACGTCGCCCGCCGGGATCTGCTGCGGCACGACGCCGAGCTTCGCCAAGACCTGGCCGCCAAGCCCGCCGATCCGGAACTTCAACCCGCGCAGGTCCTCGACGCTCTGCAGCTCCTTGCGGAAGAAGCCGCCCATCTGGCAGCCCGACTGCCCGACGACGAGCCCGACGACGTTGAAGCGGGCGAAGATGCTTTCGAAGATCTCCTTGCCGCCGCCGAAATGCCACCATGAGTGTTGCTGGCGGGCGTTGAGGCCGAACGGCAAACCGGTGCCGATGCCGAAGGCGGGCTCCTTGCCGGTGTAGAAATAGACCGGCGTCTGGCAGCACTCGATCGAGCCGTTCTGCACGGCGTCGAGCGCCTGCAACCCGCCCACGATCTCGCCCGCCGGGAAGGTCTGTATCTGGAACTTACCGTCGGTCGCCTCTGCGACGTATTTCGCGAAGGTCTGGGCCGCCCCGAAGATGGTATCCAGTTGGCGCGGGAAGCTCGAGGTCAGCCGCCAGCGCACGTCCGGCATAGCCTGTGCGACCGCCGGCGAGGCGACCGGCCCGGCCGCGGCCGCGAGCGCCGCCCCTTTCAGGAAGCCGCGCCTCTGCAGCCCCGGGCTTTTCGTGCTGGTCGTCATGGCATCCTCCCGTATTGTTCGTTCATGATGCTAATCAGGTCCGAAAGGTCGGCGCAATGAGAACGCGGTCATGAAGCTCGCAAGCCTCAAGCACGGCCGCGACGGGCGGCTCGTCGTGGTCTCGAAGGACCTGACGCGCGCGACCGACGCCTTCATCATCGTGCCGACCCTGCAGGCCGCGCTCGACGATTGGGATCGCTGCGGGCCGCGCCTCGCCGATCTTGCGGAGCAGCTCGAGCACGGCTCGGTGCCCTCCTTCCGCTTCCACGAGCATCACTGCGCCTCGCCCCTGCCGCGGGCCTATCAGTGGGCCGACGGCTCGGCCTATGTGAACCATGTCGAGCTCGTCCGGCGCGCCCGCGGCGCCGAGATGCCGGCCTCGTTCTGGACCGACCCGCTCATGTATCAGGGTGGATCGGATAGCTTCCTCGGGCCCCGCGAGCCGATCGCCATGGTGAGCGAGGCCTGGGGCATCGATTTCGAGGGCGAGGTCGCGGTGATCCTCGGCGACTTGGCCCTGGGCGCCTCGCGCGAGGAGGCTGCGGCCGCGATCCGGCTCGTCGTGATCGTCAACGACGTGTCCTTGCGCAACCTCATCCCGGGCGAGCTCGGAAAGGGCTTCGGCTTCTTCCAGGGCAAGCCTTCCTCGGCCTTCTCGCCGGTCGCGGTGACGCCGGACGAGCTCGGGGGCGCCTGGAATGGGGCGAAGCTCGCGCTGCCACTGCTATGCTACCTCAACAGCCAGCCCTTCGGCTGCCCCGACGCCGGAGAGGACATGACCTTCGACTTCCCGGCGCTGATCTGCCACGCCGCGAAGACAAGGCCCCTCGCGGCCGGCTCGATCATCGGCTCGGGCACGGTGTCGAACAAGGATCCGGACGGCGGACCGGGCCGGCCGATCGCCGAGGGCGGGCGCGGCTATGCCTGCATCGCCGAGATGCGTACCGTCGAGACCATCCGCGAGGGCAAGCCGAAGACCGAGTTCCTGCGCTTCGGCGACACGGTGCGCATCGAGATGAAGGACAAATCCGGCCACTCGATCTTCGGCGCGATCGAGCAGGAGGTCGTGCGGCATGAGCGGTAGAGCTGCGCCGGATCGGACAGGCGCGAGCGACTCCCTCCCCCTGAGGGGAGGGAGGTGGCGGTGCGGGTGGATAGGAAAGTGTCATGACCGCAAAAGCGTTCGCCTCGAGTGGCGATCTTTCCGAGAAGGCCGTCAGCTTCGCCGAGATCGGGCCAGGGCTCTACGCCTACACCGCGCAGGGCGATCCCAACTCCGGCATCATCGTCGGCGACGATGCCTGCATGGTCATCGACGCGCAGGCGACGCCGGCGATGGCGAAGGACGTGATCGCGCGGGTGGCTCAGGTCACGGATAAGCCGATCAGATACGTGGTGCTGTCGCATTACCACGCCGTGCGCGTGCTCGGCGCCTCGGCCTATGATGCGCAAGGGATCGTCGCTTCCGACGCCACCTATCGGCTCATCCTCGAGCGCGGGCAGGAGGATTGGGATTCGGAATTCGGCCGTTTCCCGCGCCTGTTCCGCGACGCCGACTCGATCCCCGGCCTGACCTGGCCGAACCTCACCTTCGAGGGCGACATGTCGGTGTTCCTCGGCAAGCGCGAGGTCAAGCTGATCCATCTCGGCGCCGGTCACACCGCAGGCGACATCGTCGCCTGGGTTCCCGATGCCGAGGTCATGTTCTCGGGCGACCTCGTCGAATACCATTCCGCCTGCTACTGCGGCGACGCGCACCTTCGCGAATGGCCGCTCACCCTCGACGCCATCCGCGACTTCAACCCGACGGCGCTCGTGCCCGGCCGCGGCGACGCGCTTCGGGGAGGCCCGACGGTGCGCGAGGCGATCGCCATGACGCGCGACTTCGTCAACACGCTCCACGGCACGGCGGAGCTGTCGGTCGCGCGCGGCCGCTCGCTGAAGGAGACCTTCGCGGCAGTGCGTGACGAGATGGACCCGAAATTCGGCTCCTTCGCCATCTACGAGCACTGCCTGCCTTTCAACGTCTCCCGAGCCTATGACGAGGCCTCCGGCATCGACCATCCGGTGATCTGGACGGCCGAGCGGGACCGCGAGATGTGGGCGGCGCTGCAGGGGTGAACCTCTCGGGAACCGCGCGCTCATGACGACCGCCGCGATCGAGGTCGAGAAGCTCCATGTCGGCTACGGCTCGGTCGCCGTGCTGCACGGCATCGACCTCGCCGTCGCGCCCGGCGAGTTCGTCGCGATCCTCGGGTCGTCGGGCTGCGGCAAGACCACGCTTCTGCGCACCATCGCCGGCTTCCAGAAGGCGTCGGCCGGCGCGATCCGCCTCTCGGGCCGCGACGTCGCGAACCTGCCGCCCGAGAAGCGCAACATCGCGATGGTGTTCCAATCCTACGCGCTGTGGCCGCACATGACCGTGCTCGGCAATGTCGGCTATGGCCTGCGCCTGCGCGGCGTGCCGCGCGCCGAGGCACGCCGGCGAGTGTCGGACCTGCTCAAGCTTCTCAATCTCTCCGGGCTCGAGGACCGCAAGGTCACGAACCTGTCCGGAGGCCAGCGGCAGCGTGTGGCGCTCGGGCGGGCACTCGCGATCGACCCGCAGCTCCTCCTGCTCGACGAGCCGCTGTCGAACCTCGACGCCAAAGTGCGGGTGCAGCTGCGCTCGGAGATCAAGGCGCTGCAGAGCCGGCTCGGCTTCACGGCGATCCACGTCACGCACGACCGCGAGGAGGCGATGACCATGGCCGATCGCATCGTGGTGATGGATGCGGGTCGCATCGCGCAGGCCGGCGCGCCGAAGGAGGTCTACGACCGGCCGAATTCGCCCTTCGTGGCGAGCTTCATGGGGGCGGACAACACGATCGATCTCGAGGTCGCGCCGGCCGTGTCGGGGGTGGCGATCCGCGCCGGCACCGAGCCGCCGATCGCGTGGAGCGGCCAGGCGCCGTTCGGCCGGGTGACGGCCTACTTCCGCGACGACGTTGCGAAGCTCGACCATCCCGGCGCCCGGGTCCCCGGCGCGATCGTCTTGCCGGGACGGATTGCGCAGCGGGCCTATCCGGGTGGACACTACCGTTACGGCGTCGCGATCGGCGAGCGTCACTTCACCGTGACGGACGACCGCTATCTCGACCTCGACACGCCGGTCGGCCTGCGCTTGCCGCTGGCGCAGCTGCACCTGTTCCCAAGCGCCAAGGAAGAGGGAGGAAGCTATGGATCGATTTGACGCGCGGTCGTCCCGGCCGGAGCGCAGCGCAGAGCCGGGACCCACCTTCGTCCGGCGGCATGGTGGATCCCGGATCGGCCTTCGGCCGTCCGGGATGACCCTGGTGGGAGCGGCGCTCCTCGCCTCTGCATCCGCGCTGGCGTGGCCGGCCTATGCGCAGCAGACGCTCAATGTCGCGACCGCGGGCGACCAGAACATGGTCGACTACGTGAAGGACTATCTCGGCCCGATGTTCGAGAAGACGCATCCGGGCGTGAAGGTCAACGCGGTCGGCACCGGCCCGGGCGACGCCGGCTCGCAGAAGATCTACGAGAAGCTCGACGCCCAGAAGAAGGGCGGCGCCGCGAAGTCGGACTTCGACGTGATCGTCATCCACCAGAAGGCCGCAGGCGCCATGGTGAAGGAGGGCCTCCTCGAGAGATACACCGACAAGATACCGACCGGCGCGCTTGCGACGCGCGACACCGCCAAGAACGCGCTCGGCGCCGAGGTCTCGGGCTATGTCATGCCGATGTTCCACTCCCAGACGGCGATCGCCTACAACGCCGACATGGTGAAGAACCCGCCGAACTCCTATCCGGAGCTCGTCGAGTGGGTGAAGAAGAACCCGAAGCAGTTCGGCTACAACGGCATCAAGGGCGGGATGTCGGGCGTCGCCTTCGTCGCGGGCTGGGTCGCGGCCTTCGGCGGCGACGGCGCGAAGCTCGAGAAAGGTCCCTACGACCCGAACGACAAGGCGAAGTGGGACAAGGCGCTCGCCGATCTGAAGGAGTTCAACAAGAACGCCGTCATTACGCCCGGCAATGCCGGCACGCTCGACATGCTCAACCGCGGCGAGATCGCCATGGGGCCGGTCTGGGTCGACATGTTCTACACCTGGATGGCCGACGGGAAGCTTCCGCCCAACATGAAGCTGAAGCTGGTCTCGCCCGGCATGCCCGGCCAGCCGATGTATTACGCCGTGCCCGCGAAGGCGAACGAGAAGCTCGCGCAGGAGTTCGTGGCGCTCGCAACGAGCCCCGAGGTGCAGGCCGAAGGCATCGTCAAGCGCTTCAACTGGTATCCGGGCATCGATGCGAAGAACCTCGAGGGCAAGCTCGATCAGGCCGCCTGGAAGAAGCTCTTCGCCGACATCTCGCCCGAGGACCTGCAATCGAAGGGCAAGCCCTTCCCGATCGCTCCCTACTTCAACGACATCCTGGAGGCGTATGAGCGGAAGGTGGCGAATTGATCCCCTCCCCCCTGGCGGGGGAGGGTGCCGAGCGTAGCGAGGCGGGAGAGGGGGGAGTCCCTCTTCACGCTCCCCTCTCCCCGCTCGGGCTTCGCCCGAGTCGACCCTCCCCCGCAAGGGGGGAGGGATAATGCCCCGCCCCTCGCCTCTCGGCCTCCTCCTCGTCGCGCCGGCGCTGGCGCTCGTCGCGGCGCTGTTCCTCTATCCGCTCGGCTTCTCGCTGGTTGCCGCCTTCACGGCGGAAGGCCAGCCGACGCTGCGCCATTTCGAGAAGGCCTTCGAGCTCTACGCGACCGACATCCGCTTCACGATCTTCATCGTCCTTTTCTCGACCGTCCTCATCGCGCTGATCTCGATCGCCATCGCGGGCGTGCTGACGCTCAGCGAGACGCCCTGGCTGATCGCGACCCTGCGTTGGCTCTACCGCTGGCCCCTGTTCATCCCCTTCATCGTCGCGGCGCAATGCATGCGCACCTTCCTCGCCAAGAACGGGCTCATGAACAACACGCTCGTCGCAGCCGGCGTGCTCGAGCCGCTGCAGGCCCAGAGCTTCCTCGACTGGCGCGGCATCGTCATCACCTTCGTCTGGAAGCAGGTGCCGTTCGTCACCCTGATGCTCGCGGGCGCCATGGCCTCGCTCGACCGGGCGACCATCGAGGCCGGCCGCAACCTCGGCGCCTCGCGCCTGCGCGTGCTCGTCGAGCTCGTACTGCCGCAGGTCTCGCAGACGCTTCTGGTCGGGCTCGTCCTGTCCTTCGTGACGATGCTGTCGGTGCTCTCGGTGCCGATGATGGTGGCGGGCTCGCAGCCCACCATGCTCACCGTCGACATGGCCTTTCGCATCAACGCCTATGGCGACTACGCGACGGCGAACGCGCTCGGCGTCATCTCCTACGCCATGACGGCCGTGGTGGCCTGGATCTACCTGCGGCACCAGGTGCGCCGGGAGGCTGAGGCGTGAGCAGTCGCGGGCGAGGCGTACCCCTCCCCCCTTGCGGGGGAGGGCCGACTCGCGCCGTAAGGCGCGAGCGGGGAGAGGGGAGCGGGACGTCGGAATCCCCCCTCTCCCGCCTCGCTCCGCTCGGCACCCTCCCCCGCAAGGGGAGAGGGAGAGCTGCCCCATGATCCGCACTCTCCCCGCCACGCTCGTGAAGGCGCTTGCCCTCGCGCTCTTCGCCTTCCTCCTGTTCGGGCCGCTCGCCAACCTCGTGCTGTGGTCGGTCGCCGAGCGCTGGTACGCCCCGTTCAAGCTGCCGGTCACCTACGGCCTGCGCTACTGGGAGGTGGTGTTCCGGCCGACTGGGGATGCGATGTCCTCGCTCGCCACGAGCGTTGCCATCGCCGGGCTGACGGTGCTCGTGGCGCTTCTCGTCTCGGTGCCGGCGGGCTACGCGCTTGCGCGGCTGAAGCTGCCGGCGCGCACCTTGATCATGATCATGTTCTTACTTCCGCAAGCGTTCCCGTCGGTCGCGATCTACATCAACGTCGCGCGCATCTTCTACCAGTTCGGCCTCGCCGGCACGGTGACCGGCGTAGTGCTCGTGCACGCGGCACACGGATTGGTCTATTCGGTCTGGATCGCCGCCGCGGCCTTCGCCGCGGTCGATCGCGACCTCGAGCTCGCGGCGCGCAACATGGGCGCCTCGCCCTTGCGCACCTTCGCGACCATCACGCTGCCGCTCGCCGCGCCCGGCATCATGGCGAGCGCGATCTTCGTGTTCCTGGAATCGCTCGACGAGTTCACCGGGACCTTCTTCGTCGGCGTGCCGCAGGTGACGACCCTGCCGCTCCTCCTCTACTCCGCATCGATGGGCGGCAACTACCAGATCGCCTCGATCACGGCGCTGATCCTGCTCGTGCCGTCCGTGCTCTTCATGATGGTGATCGAGCGCTTCCTGCGCGCCGACGTGCTGTCGAAGGTCGGGCAGTAGCGGGCTGCGGCACCCTTCAGACGGAAGCCGGCGTCTCCGGGTCAACGAGTTCCGGGAGCTTGCGGATGATCTCGCGCAACTCCTCCTCCTCGACAAAGCCCGCCGCCTCGTCGGGGCTGAACCAGCGGCCTTCGCGCTGGGCGCGCTCGGGCCACTCCTCATGCTGCTTGCTGACCTTGAGCGGGAAGACCTCGACCTTGCAGGCCACGGTCGCGTCGGTCTTGAGACGCTTGTCGTAGGAGTAGGCGCCGATCGGTCGCTTGCCGATGCGGCCGACCACGCCCGCTTCCTCGAAGGCCTCTCGCTTCGCGGCCATGTAGGGCTTGCGGTCCTTCATCGGCCAGCCCTTGGGGATGATCCAGCGCTTGGTCTCCCGAGAGGTGACGAGCATCACCCGGACGCCGTCCTCGGCGGAGACCTTGTACGGCAGCGCACCGTATTGGCGCCGGGCCTTGCGGCTGGCCGTCTTGCTCTTGTTCATCACCCCGACCTCACCCGACACGCGCGCCCCGCGTTCGCTCGGCGCCGGGTTCCAAGATGCCCGAATCAGTCACCGCCCTGTTTTGTCGCGTTGCGGTAAGTTAGGCATCTATCAGTATGAAATCAAACAATAGTTTCTCAGCTCAACTGTTCCACATCGGAACGGACCTGGCCTTCGGGCCCGGCACCACCTCGCCCTGCGATAGCCAAGCCGCCATCGCCTGCAGCTCGTCGCGAAGCGCGGGCCCGACCACATCCGGCTCGGCGAAGGGCTCAACATGGACGGCGTGCACGAGGAGCCGGCCGCCGGCCCGGTCCGCCTTGAGGTCGACGCGCGCGACGAGCTTGTCGCCGAGAAGAAAGGGCAGGACGTAATAGCCGTGCTCGCGCTTGTGGGCAGGCGTGTAGATCTCGATGCGATAGCGGAAGCCGAAGAGACGCTCCGCGCGGCTGCGCTCCCACACCAGCGGATCGAAGGGTGAGATCAGGGCTCGCGCCTCGATCCGGCGCGGCCGCCGCGCCGTCGGGTCAAGATAGGCCGCCATGGGCCAGCCCTCGACCTCCACCGGCATGACCGCGCCCTCCTCGACGAGCTCGGCGATGCGCGCCTTGGCATCGGCGACGCCGAGCCGGAAGTAGTCGCGCAAATCCCGCTCGGTCGCGACGCCGAGCGTGCGGGCGGCGATGCGGACGAGCTCGCGCTGGGCCTCCGGCTCCGGCGGGGTCGGCGCAGCGAGCACGGCCGGGGGCAGGACCCGCTCCGGCAGATCGTAGACGCGCTCGAAGCCGCGCCGGGCGGCGGTCGTGACGAGGCCGGCCCAAAACAGCCATTCGAGCGCGCGCTTGCCGTCGCTCCAGCCCCACCAGGAGCCGCGGCCTCGTCCGCCTTCGGCCAATTCGCGCGCCGAGATCGGCCCCCGCGCCTCGACCTCACGCAGCACCGCCCGGACGAAGTCCCGCCGCTCCTCGCCGAAGCGCGCAAGCCCATCGTAGATCCCCTCCCCCTTTTCGGCGCGGGCCATGCGCCAGCGCAGGATCGGGTGGAGGTCGAGCCGGACGAGCGAGGCTTCGTGGCCCCAATATTCGAACAGTGTCCGCCGCTTGCCGCCATAGGCGGCGCGATCGAGAAGCGCCGGATCGTAAGCGCCGAGCCGGGAGAACGCGGGCATGTAGTGCGCCCGCACCAGCACGTTGACCGAATCGATCTGGACGAGCCCGAGCCGCGCGAGCATGCGCTCGAGATGCCGCCGCCCGGGCGTCCGGGGCCGGCGCTCGCCGAAGCCTTGGGCGGCGAGCGCGATCCGGCGCGCCTGCGCGAGCGTCAGCCGATCGAGCCGCTGCAACGGCGCCTTCAATTTCCCCAGCGGTTCTGGAGCTTCAATTCGCCAGCCATGCAGTTTGCGCGCTTCTCCGGCGCCTGCGCCGGCCTGACCAGCGGCTCGGCTGGCATTCTGCCGGCGATCTCCAGGAGAATCTTGGTCTTCACCGCCTGCACGAACTGGGCGCGGTCGCGCACCGGCACCATGAAGGCGCCCTGCCCGCCGATGACGCAGTCGCGGAAATAGAGGTCGAGATTCTCGACGTCCCAGGGGCCGGGGGCCTTCAGCATCAGCGGCAGCCCGTTGACCGTGATGCCCCTGGCGACGGCGTCGTCGCGGGCCGCCGTGACCGGGCGGCCCTGATTGTTCGGCCCGTCGCCGGAGACGTCGATCACCTGGCGCGCCGCCGCGGCGCCGCTCTTTGCAAGAAGCCCGACCGAGAAGTCGATCGCGCCCGAGAGCGAGGTGCGCGACGCCCGCCGGGTCGGCTTCTCGGCGAGCGCGCCGGCGAAGGCCATGGCGCTTTCCGGGTTGTCGATCACGGTCCAGGGCAAAAGCACCTGCTGGTCGGCGGCGCCGGCCCATTCCATGTAGACCACCGCGATCCGGCCGAGCATGCCGCGGCGGATCGCGTCGTGAACCATCGCGGAGCGGAAGGCCTCGACGAAGCCCTGGCGCTGCAGCTCCTGCTCCTCGAGGTCCATCGAGTAGGACACGTCGACGGCGATGACCAGGGCGAGGTCGACCTCCTCGCCGGTCCGGGCCGGCGCAGGAGCCGGCAAGAGCGCCAGCGCGACCGCGATCGCCCCGATCCACCGCCCGATCATCCCCGTCTCCGTCGGCCTCGCCCGACTGTCGCAGGTTCGGCCGCGGCTGCAAACGGCGCTCGAGTTGACAACTTCGTCACAGCGAGCCGGGCGAACGCCCTTGGTAAGGGAGAGGTCGTGGGTTCGATCCCCCCTCGCAGCACCATCCACTTCAACTTGCCGACTCGTTTCCGCTGGACTGCGAAACGCTTGCCGGGTGCTCGATGTGCATTGCGCCGACGGCTAACCCACCCGTGGCGGCGCGGCTTCAGGCGAGATCGAGGCCCCGGGAAGCTCCGGACCGAAATCCGAGCAGCCTAATGATGCGCTTCACCGCCGCGGGCGGCGCGTTCCTGGTCGGAGCGCCAGGCGAGGAGGCCAGCGGTTGCGACGCCTCCGGCGATCAGCACGATCGCCGCGAGCCCAAGTACCGTCCACATCGCAAGCCCTCCTTCGAAAAGCCATCGGCTCCGCGCCGGAGCGGTCCGATCGGACCGGGAGCGCCGGTCCGCGCCGCTCACAGCCGAGCGCCGAAACTCTGCCGCCGAGCGCGCCTAGTCAAGGTCGCACGGCCCCGCTTCGGCTGCCGCTCCGCCGCGCGACAAAAAGAGGGCGGCCCGAGCCGCCCTTGAGGTGAGGAAATGCCCTAAGCGAGGGCACATGCAGGCTAGCTCCGCCGCAGCGCGCCGGTGTGTGAGGCGCTTCACACCGGCATCGCTCTTTATGATCTCAATGCGCGTCGGCGGGATCCGCGATCGGCAGCGCCTCCGTGCACGTCGTGCAAGGAGGATCGCATCGCCGGCGCGAAGCGCGTGTGACGCGCTTCACATGTCGGCGGCACCGACGCGGCCTACTCCTGGAACACCTTCTCCCGCCCGCTGCGGAGCGCCGGCGAGACCAGGACCGCGAAGAGCACGGCACTCAGGATGAGAAGCCCGGCGCTGATCGGCCGCTCCAGGAAGACCATGGGGTCGCCGCGCGAGAGCATCATGGCGCGCCGGAAGTTCTCCTCCATGAGCGGGCCGAGGATGAAGCCGAGGATGAAGGGCGCGGGCTCGGCGCCGACCTTGATGAAGAACACGCCGAGAAGCGCGAACAGCAGCATCACGCCGACGTCGAAGGCGCTGTTGCCGACCGAGTAGGTGCCGATGCAGCAGAACAGCACGATCGCCGGGAACATCAACCGGTAGGGCACGCGCAGGAGCGAGACCCACAGCCCGATCAGCGGCAGGTTCAGCACGATCAGCATGAGGTTGCCCGTCCACATCGAGGCAATCACGCCCCAGAACAGCTCGGGCTGGCTCGTCATCACCTGCGGCCCGGGCTGCACGCCCTGGATCATCATGGCGCCGACCATCAGCGCCATGATGGCGTTGCCCGGGATGCCGAGGGTGAGGAGCGGGATGAAGCTCGTCTGCGCGCCGGCGTTGTTCGCAGCCTCGGGCGCCGCGACGCCTTCGATGGCGCCGTGCCCGAAGCGCTCGGGGGTCTTCGAGGACTTCTTCTCGAAGGCGTAGGCCGCAAAGGAGGAGAGCGCCGCCCCACCGCCCGGCAGCACGCCCAGGATCGAGCCGAGCGCCGTGCCGCGCAGCATCGCCGGCACGGAAGCGCGAAACTCCTCGCGGCTCGGCCACAGGCTGCCGAGCTTCACATCGAGGAGCGTGCGGTCCTGCGGGCGGCCGAGCGTCACCGCGAGCTCGGCGATGCCGAACATCCCGATCGCAATCGGCACGAAACCGATGCCGTCGCCCAATTCGGCGATGCCGAAGGTCATGCGCGGCGCGCCGGTGTTCACGTCGATGCCCACGAGGCCGAGCATCAGCCCGACGACCACCATCGCTACCGCCTTGCCCGGCGCCCCATGCGCGAGCACGACGGCGCCGGTGAGCCCGAGCACCATCAGGCTGAAATATTCGGGCGCAGTGAATTTCAGCGCGAGCCAGGCCATCGGCGCGCTCGCCGTCGCGATGATCAGGGTCGCGATGGTGCCGGCCGCGAAGGAAGCGATGGCGGCGATCGCGAGCGCAGGCCCGGCGCGGCCCTTGCGGGCCATCTGGTGGCCGTCGAGGCAGGTGACGATGGCGGAGGATTCGCCCGGCACGTTGACCAGGATCGCGGTCGTCGAGCCGCCGTACTGCGCGCCGTAGAAGATGCCGGCCAGCATGATGAGCGATGAGGCCGGCGGCAGGGTGAAGGTGAAGGGCAGGAGCATCGCGATCGTGGTGATCGGGGCGATGCCCGGGAGCACGCCGACCAATGTGCCGATCAACGCCCCGAGAAAGCAGAAGCCGAGATTGGCCGGCGTCAGCGCGACCGAGAAGCCGGTGGCGAGGTTGCCGATCAGGTCCATGCGCGACCCGCGGGCGGGGCGGACGCCCTCACCACGGCCAGGTCCGCAGCGGCAGACGAAGCCCGATGATAAACAGCGCGACGGCGAAGGCCGAGAGGCCGACCGCCAGCACGAGGTTCTCGCGCAGGCGCACGTCCGCGGCGGCGAATCCCGAGCACAGCACGACCGCGGCGCTCGTGAGCGCGAGGCCGATCCGCGGCAGGAGCAGCGCGAACAGCGCAACCGCCGTCCCGATCAGGACGAGCGGCCTGAACGCCACCGCCGGGAACGCTCGGCCGCCGGCAAAGAGCGCGCGCAGCGCCATGCCGAGCCCCATCATCACTACGACGAGCGCGAGGCCGCGCGGGACGTAGCCGGGCCCCATCTCGCCGGCCCGGCCGATCTGCAGCTCGCCCGCAAGATGGAAGGCGAGGCCGCCGAGCGCCAGCAGGAAGCCCGCAAAAGCGAGGTCCGGGATGTCGACGCGCCGGCCCATGACGGACGCGCGGCCTCAGTCGAGGCTGATGTTCTCGGCCTTCGCCACCTCGCCCCATTCGGCGATCGCCTTCGTCATCCACGCCGTGAATTCGTCCGGCGTGTTGGTGCGGACATCCCCGCCGAGTTCGACGATCTTGGCGCTGATCTCCTGGATTGCGAGGACCTTGCGCAGCTCGGCGTTCAGCCGCGCGACCATCGGCGGGGGGGTGCCCTTCGAGGCGAGGAAGCCCTGCCAGGAGCCGGTCTCGACGATCGGCATGTCGATCTCCTTGAAGGTCGGGAGATCCGGCAGCTGGGCGAGCCGCTTCTCGCCGGAGACCGCAAGGCCCTTCAGCTGGCCCTGCTTGACGAAGGGAGTCGTCGGCAGCGCGCCGTTCATGATCACGTTGCTCTCGTTCGCGACGACGGCACGGATCGCCGCCGCCCCGCCGCGATAGGGCACATGCGTCCAGTCGATGCCGCGCTTCTTCTGGACGACGATCGCGGTGAGGTGCTGGATCGAGCCGACGCCGCTGTTCGCGATGTTGAGCTTGCCCGGGTTCGCCTTGGCGTAGGCGAGGAGCTCAGCCCAGCTCGAAGCCGGCACCGACGGGTGCACCGCGAAGAGATAGGGCGAGAACATCACCATGGTGACCGGCACCAGGTCCTTCTGCACGTCGAAGGACAGCTTCTTGACGAGACTCGGCTGCGTCGCGAGCGTGCCCACGTCGGTGATGAGGAGGGTGTGGCCGTCGCCCGCGGCCTTGGCCACGAAGTCGGCTCCGATATTGCCCGAGGCGCTCGGCTTGTTCTCGACGATCACCGGCTGGCCGATGCCCTCCGACAGCTTCGGGCCGATCAGCCGGGCCAGGATGTCCGAGGTGCCGCCGGGCGCATAGGGCACGATGATGGTGACGGGCTTCGTGAAGTTCTGCGCGTCCGCCGGCCCGGCGAGCGCGAAGCCGAGCGCGCCGGCGGCGAGCGCCGCAACAACCAGGCGCCGCGTGTGATGGCCCATTGTATCCTCCCCTCGCTTTAGTCGCGATGGCGCATGCTACTCTCGTGGTTCGCCCGCCGGAAAGCCCTTAAGGGAGTCCTCAGGAGACCGCCGTGAACCGCTTTGTCCCCCTCGCCTTCATTCTCGCGGTGCTTTCGCTCTCAAGCGCCGCCCTCGCTCAGCACGCGCACCCGCAAGCTTACGCCGGGCTTCACGCGCGGCCGGTGAAGGCCCTGTCCGCCGAAGAGATCGCCGATCTGAGGGCCGGGCGCGGGGGGCTCGCGCTCGCCGCGGAGCTCAACGGCTATCCCGGGCCGCTGCACGTGCTCGAGCATGCCGAGGCGCTCGCCCTCTCGGCCGCGCAGCGCGAGCGCACCAAGGCGCTGTTCGAAGCGATGAAGGCGGAGGCCGTGCCGCTCGGCGAGCGCCTGATCGCGGAGGAGACGACGCTCGACAGGCTCTTCGCGACGAGGTCGGCCGCGCCTGCGACCCTGGAGGCGGCGACGCGCGCGATCGGCGCGACGCAAGCCGCGCTCAGGGCCGCCCATTTGCGCTACCACCTCGCCATGATGGAAGTGCTGAGCCCGGAGCAGATCCGCCGCTACGGCGAGCTCCGGGGCTACGCCTCAGCTCCCGCAGGCCATCCCGGCGGCGGCAGGCACGGGCACTGAGACAGGCGCCCGCGTTGGCCATTGAGCACGCAATGCGGTCGGCGGGCTTGAGGGCTCAAGACGGATCGCGCCGCTTCCGCTAGGGTAGAGTCGCGCGGCAAGAACGCGGTCGCGCCCCGCCTCATCGGGAGGCGTGCCAGGGGAAGCTCCATGCCGGCCGACGTGACCAGCCTCGGAAGGAGCGAGGCAAGCCCGGGAGAGCGCAACCCTGATGCGCCTGGGGCCGCCACGGTCGCCGAGCAAGAGCGTCAGTTCCGGGAGTTGCTCGAGCATTGCCCGGCCGGCTTGAGCCTCGTCGACGACGACGGGCGCCTCGTCTTCCACAATGCGCGCCTGCGCGAGCTCCTGGGCTACGAGGAGGATGAGCTCAACCTCTTCGACACGCGCAAGTTCTGGCATGACCTCGATCATCGCCATCGCATCGTCGAGACGCTGCGCGAGCGCGGCGGGCAGCTGCTGAACGAGGAGGTCATCTGGAAGACGAAGCAGGGCGACCCGGTGCACCTGCTCATCTCCTACGTCCAGGTCGCGTATCGCGCCGGCCATGTCGGTTTCGTCGGCGGGAAGCGCGTTGCATGGCTCTACGACGTCACCGCGCTCAAGCAGCGCGAGGCGAGGCTCGTCGAGCAGGAGCGCCAGTTCCGCGAGCTCCTCGCCGACTGTCCGGCCGGCCTCAGCCTCGTCGACGAGGAGGGACGCCTGGTCTTCCACAATGCGCGCCTACGCGAGCTCCTCGGCTACGAGGAGCATGAGCTCCGCCTCTTCGATACGCGGAAGTTCTGGCACGACCTCGCCCACCGTGCCCGCCTCATCGAGACGCTACGCGAGCGCGGCGGACGCCTCATCAACGAGGAGGTGATCTGGAAGACGAAGCGGGGCGAGCTCGTGCATCTGCTCATCTCCTACGTTCAGGTAGCCTATCGAGGCGGTCACGTCAGCTTCGTCGGCGGCCAGCGCGTCGCCTGGCTCTACGACATCAGCGCGCTGAGGCACGCCGAGGAGGCACGCCGCAAAAGCGAACAGCGCCTGGCCGAAGCGATCGAGAGCATCTCGGAGGGCTTCGTCTTCTACGACGCCGATGACCGCCTCGTGCTCTGCAACTCCTGCTACCGAGCCCTGCTCTATGGCGGCGACGATGCCGGCCTGACCCCCGGGATGAGCTTCGAGAGCATCGTCCGGCGCTCGGCCGAGCGCGGCTCGATCAAGGACGCTCAGGGGCGGGTCGAGGAATGGGTGGCGGAGCGCCTGGAGCAGCACCGCAATCCCGGCGAGCCGCAGGTGCAGCGGCGCGGCGACGGGCGCTGGATCATGGTAAGCGAGCGCCGGACGGAGGACGGCGGTACGGTCGCGGTCTATTCCGACATCACCGAGCTGAAGCAGCGGGAGGAGAGCCTGTCGGAGAAGTCCGCGACGCTCGAGGCGCTCTCCGGCAAGCTCGCCAAATATCTTGCGCCGCAGGTCTATGACTCGATCTTCGCGGGCCGCCAGGACGTCGCGATCGCGAGCAAGCGCAAGAAGCTGACCGTTTTCTTCTCCGACATCGCGGGCTTCACCGAGACCACCGACAAGATGGAATCGGAGGACCTGACGCAGCTCCTCAACAACTACCTCACCGAGATGTCGAAGATCGCGCTGCAATACGGCGCGACGATCGACAAATATGTCGGCGACGCAATCATGATTTTCTTCGGCGATCCCGAGAGCCGGGGCGTCAAGGAAGACGCGCTCGCCTGCGTGAAGATGGCGCTCGCGATGCAGAAGCGGATGGGCGAGCTCGCCGGCGCATGGCGCGATGCCGGCATCGAGACGCCGCTGCGCTGCCGCATCGGCATCCACACCGGATACTGCACGGTCGGGAATTTCGGCAGCGAGGACCGGATGGACTACACGATCGTCGGCGGCGCGGTGAACCTCGCCTCGCGCCTCGAGCACGAGGCGCCTCCCGGGGGCGTGCTCATCTCCTACGAGACCTTCGCCCATGTGAAGGACGAGATCCGTTGCGAATCGCGGGGAGAGATCCGGATCAAGGGCCTTGCCTATCCTGTCGCGACATATGAGGCGATCGACTTCACGGCCAATCTCGAGCCCGCCGGCGCCGCGATCCGGACGGCGCTGCCGCATATGCGCTTGGAGGTCGACCCGGAGCTGATGTCGGGCGAAGAGCGTCGCCAGGCCGCGGCCGCGCTGCGGCAAGCGGCCGATCGGCTCGCCCGTCAAGCGTAACCCTCACCGGCACGAGCGGCGTCGCAAACGGCGCGGCGCACCAGCTTGGGCGCAGGCCAGAATCGACATAGCAAATCGCGCGTGAGAAAGGCCGCTGACGCGACAGGAAGCCGTCGGTCCGGCTTCGCGTCGGAGCACAAGGCCCTTCTGCGCCGCGATCTCTTCGGCAAGTGCGATCGGAAGGGGAGCGGCGACGAGCGCCGCCGCACCGTCGAAGCGAATCTCAATTCCTCCGGGTCCCGTTTCATCGGCATCAAGCATCGCGTTGGACGGTGCCCACGCGGGCGGCACCGAACGTCGCGGCGCGAGTTGCGGCTCTGTACGCTTCGGCGGTTTGGGGAGAATGCACCGTGCATCTTTTTCCTAGCGAGCTTGCGCGGGAGGAGCCGCTCCGATCGGAAGTCGACGTCGACCTCGAGCTGCCAGCCATCTGCGCCTTCGCCAATGAGTTTCTCGCTCCCATCCCTCTGTCGGACGAGAACGCCGAGCTGTGCGACGAAGCGCTGGCGACGCTGTTGCGCAGCACCTCCGCGAGCCTGAAGGTCGAGGTAGCCGAGCGGCTTGCTCATGTCGAGACGGGCCCACGCCGCACGATGCGCCTCCTCGCCTATGAGCGCACGCCGGCGATTGCCGTTCCGGTCCTTCGCTATTCGCCGGTCCTGACCCAAGACGACGTCGCCGCGATTGCGCGCCTGCGTTCGCAGCGCTTCTCGGAAGAGCATCTCACGGCCATTGCGGCGCGGCGCGAGCTCGACACCCGCGTCACCGACATGCTGACCGCCCGCGGCACCTGGCGCGTGCTCGAGACGCTCGCCCAGAACGAGACCGCGCGCTTCTCGCTGCTCGGCCTCTGCCGCCTCGCGATGCGCTCCTGCGATCTCGGCGCCTCGAGCGCGCCGGCGCAGGGGACGGCAGCGACTGACTCATGCCCGAACGAACCGAACGCCGGGGGGCGAACCAAGGAGGCTGACGATGCCGAAAGTTGAGCGCGAGATCAACGATGCCCTCAAGGCGGTGGCCTTGACGCGGCGCTATTTCCAGGCCGAGGAGCCGAAGCGGCGCGAGCTCGACCTGCAACTCTGGCGCATGCTGAAGCAGGGCAGCGCGATCCTGCGAGCCGAGATGGCGGAGCACCTCGTGCGGCGGCCCAACGGGCCGCCGATCACGCTGCGCGCCCTCGCCTGCGATCCGGAGCCCGAGGTCGCGCTGCCGGTCTTGCGCCTTTCGGATGCGATCTCGGATGCGGCGCTCGCCGAGATCGCGCGCTGCAAGAGCGAGGATCATCAGATCGCGATCGCCGCGCGGCCTCACATCAACAGCCGGGTGGCGGCCGTCGTCGCGCGCCGCGGAAGCCCGCGCGTGCTCGAGACCCTGGCCAGGAACCCGGCCGCCGAGATCGACGATGCCCGTGTCGAACAGATCCGGCGGCGCTTGCGCCGGCCTCGCGTGCTCCGGTCCGCAAAGCCCCTGGGCGACGGCTTGCAGGCGGCCCAGCTTCACTGAGGATGCCGGTCCGTGGGCGGGGCGTTGCCGCCCACGGACCGGTCTCGGCTTGCATTGCTTAGGGAAAGACCACCCGATACCTGCCGGAGAGAAGGCGGCCCGGGGCGTTGTAGATCGGCGTGCCGTTGCCTAGCTCGAACAGCAGTGCCGGGCCGTAAATCGGCGCGGGGTTCGCCGCGGTGCCGAAGGTCGCGCCGAGGCGAGGCCGGGGCAAAAACCACGTCAGGGACGGGCCCTCCGGCGGGCCGCGCCAGGCAATGGCCGGATTATATCCGCGGCCGCTATAGATTCCGTAATCGACGGCAAGCGCCGGGCCGGCGCCGAGCAAGGCGCTCGCGGCCACGGCGACGGCTGTGATCGATGCGGCTTTCATGTCGCGCTCCTTTCTCGGCTTGAATTGACGATCGGGCGCACTCCACGTCACCATGCCCAGATCGGCGCGGCGACGATCGCGAGCAGGATGCCGGCAGCGATCCCAAGCGCCGCGACCGACACCGGCGGGGACGGCGGCCGAGCGGCCTCGACCGGCCGGACGGCCGGCCGGGCATCCGGAAACACCACCGTCTGGACGAGGCGCTGCTCTGCGTCGGCGACCTCGATGACCCACCCCTCCCAGCTCGGCCCTTCGAGCACGAAGGGCCGCGTCTGCCGCACGAGGAGCGCGGCGTGCCTGGCGGCTGCGGCCGCGTCCGGCAGTTCAACGCCGTGATCGTCCGGGATGTGAGCATCCCTCGAGGTGAAATGAAAATAGAACCGAGGCATGTCCGCCTCCACTTCCGGGTTGCTGGGGCAACGCAGGAGCGTGGACGCAGGTCGGGCAGCGCACGACGCGCCTTAAGGGATGGTTAGCGCCTGGTTGCCAAAGTCGCTCGAGGGCGAGGGAGAGCGAAAGCGAGGGGCGTCAGCCGGAGCTCGCGTGAGCTCGACGCTCAGGCGCGAGGCGGCCCGTGCCTCGCGCAGACCCTCCGGCCGGCCGGAGCTAGACCGCCAGCGCCATTCTTGCGATCTTGCCCGTCTCGGCGCCGCGCGGCAGCGTGCCGTAGGCGCCGGTCCAGGGGCCTTCGACGCGGCTCGCGACATAGGCGTCCGCCACCTCGTGCGGCGCGTGGCGGACGAGAAGGCTCGCGCACAAGAGCGTCGCGAGCCGCTCGACGAGGCGCCGGGCCTGGCCTTCGTGGCGGGAAAGATCCGAAAGGTCGCTCTCGATGTCGCGGATAGCGGCGTCGAGGCGCGGGTCCTGTCCCTTCGCGGCGGCAATCTCGGTGAGCAGCGCCGGCACGCTGTCCGGCTCGCGCGCCATCGAGCGCAGTACGTCCAAGGCCATGACGTTGCCCGAGCCCTCCCAGATACCGTTGAGCGGTGCCTCGCGGTAGAGCCGTGCCATCAGATGGTCCTCGATGAAGCCGTTGCCGCCGTGGCATTCAAGCGCCTCGTGCACGAGCGAGACCACGCGCTTGCAGATCCAGTATTTGGCGATCGGCGCGCCAATGCGGTTGAGGAGGCGCTCGCTCTCGTTGCCCTCCCCGTCGAGCGCCGCAGCGACCCTGAAGGCGAGCCAGGCGGCGGCCGTCGCCTCGAGATGCAGATCGGCGATGACGTTCGTCATCATCGGCTGGTCGATCAGCGTGCGCTGGAAGGCGCGGCGGTGGCTTGCATGGTGCGCGGCTTGCGCGACCGCAAGCCGCATGATGCCGGCCGAGGACAGCGCGCATTCGAGCCGCGTCAGGTGCCCCATCGAGATTGCCTCGCGGATGCCGTGGCCCTCCTCCCCGATCAGCCGGGCATAGGCGCCGCGGAATTCGACCTCCGATGAGGCGTTGGACTTGTTGCCGGCCTTGTCCTTGAGGCGCTGGATCATGATCCGGTTGCGGCTGCGGTCAGGAAGCCAGCCTGGAACGAGGAAGCAGGACACGCCGCGCTCGGTACGGGCGAGCGCGATGAAAATGTCGGAATGCGGCACCGAGAAGAACCATTTGTGCCCGACGATGCGCCAGCCGCCGCCGTCGCGCTCGGCGACCGACTGGGTCTGGCGCAGGTCCGAGCCGCCCTGCTTCTCGGTCATCGCCATGCCGACCGTGACGCCGGTCTTGTCGGCGGCGCGGGTCTGGCGCGGATCGTAGCGGGTCGAGAGCACTTTCGGCTCCCATTCGCGCGCGAGATCGGGATTGGTGCGCAACGTCGGGATCGAGGCGTAGGTCATGAGGATCGGGCACATGATCCCGTTCTCGCCCTCGTTCCACAGATAGGAGAGCGCGGCGCGCGCCACCTGCGCGCCGGGGCGCCTCTCGGTCCAGGCAAGCGAATGCACCTCCTGGCCCATGGCGAGCGTCATGAGCTCGTGCCAGGCGGGGTGGAACTCGATCTGATCGACCCGGTTGCCGAAACGGTCGTGGGTCCTGAGCTCCGGGATGTGCCGGTTGGCCTGCCGCGCCAGGAGCTGGACATGTGCGCCGCCGACCGTCCGGCCGGCTTGCGCGAGCTTCGGCCCGGCCCAGCCGGCGCCGAAGGCCCGCACGATCGCGCGGAGGTTCTGGTCCGTCTCGTAGGCGTCGTAATCGGCGAGAGGCGGCGGCTGGTTCAGCACCTCATGCGTGGCGTAGCCGTAGCGATCGAGCATCGAGCCATCCTTCATCCGCGAGCGCTTCCCCTGGAACGCATCTTGCGTCTAAGCTTTCCGGGAAGACAAGGAAGCGCGAGGCGCGATTGGGCCGGGCAGCCTTCGATGAAATGACGGGCCGGCCGAACGGGCAGGCCGCCGAGGGCGTCCGCTCGGCCTATGCGGCCCTGAAGGAGTGGCTCGAGACCTGCCCGCCCGATTTCTTCGACACCCGCAGAAGCCAGGCCGAGCTGTTCTTCCGCCGCATCGGCATCACCTTCGCGGTCTATGGCGACAACCAGTCGACCGAGCGGCTCATCCCCTTCGACATCATCCCACGGGTGCTGACGAAGCCCGAGTGGGAGCTCCTCGAGCGCGGGCTGAAGCAGCGCGTCACCGCCCTCAACGCCTTCCTCGGCGACCTCTACGGGGCGCAGGAATGCATCAAGGCCGGCGTGGTGCCGGCCGACCTCGTCTATCGCAACCCGCATTACCGGCTCGAGATGCTGGGCTGCCCGCCGCCGCACGGCGTCTATGTCCACATCGCCGGTATCGACGTGGTGCGGGTCGACGAGGACACCTTCTACGTCCTCGAAGACAACGCCCGCACGCCGTCGGGCGTCTCCTACATGCTCGAGAACCGCGAGGTGATGATGCGCCTCTTCCCGGAGCTGTTCGCGCAGCATCGGGTCGCCCCGGTCGAGAATTACCCTGACGCCCTTCTCAAGACGCTGCGCTCGGTCGCGCCGCTCACCGCGACCCGCGATCCGACGGTGGTGCTGCTGACGCCGGGCCGCTTCAACTCGGCCTTCTACGAGCACTCTTTCCTCGCCGACAAGCTCGGCGTCGAGCTCGTCGAAGCCTCCGACCTCTTCGCCAAGGACGATGTCGTGTTCATGCGCACGACGGAGGGGCCAAAGCGCGTCGACGTGATCTACCGGCGCATCGACGACGACTTCATCGACCCGCTGGTCTTCCGGCCGGATTCGGTGCTCGGCGTGCCGGGGCTGATGGCCGCCTACCAGGCCGGCAACGTAACGCTCGCGAACGCCGTCGGCACCGGCATCTGCGACGACAAGGCCGTCTACACCTACATGCCGGCGATCGTCCGCTTCTTCACCGGCGAGGAGCCGATCCTCAACAACGTCCCGACCTGGTGCTGCCGCGAGAAGGAGGCGCTCTCCTACGTGCTCGACCGGCTGCCCGAGCTCGTCGTCAAGGAGGTCAACGGCTCGGGCGGCTACGGCATGCTCGTCGGCCCGCACGCGACCAAGCGCGAGCTCGACGAATTCGCGCGCAAGCTCAAGCACGATCCCGACGGCTTCATCGCCCAGCCGACCCTGTCGCTCTCGACCTGCCCGACCTTCGTCGCCTCCGGCGTCGCGCCGCGCCATGTCGATCTGCGCCCTTTCGTGCTCACCGGCGCCGACGAGATCCGCATCGTGCCCGGCGGGCTCACCCGCGTGGCGCTCAAGGAAGGCTCCCTCGTCGTCAATTCGAGCCAGGGTGGCGGGACGAAGGACACGTGGGTGCTGGATGGCTAGGGGCAAGCGCGTCGTCCCGGGCGCGCGGAGCGCGACCCGGGATCTCGTTCCGCAGAAGGCGCCCGACCGTTGGGAGGTCCTCGGGTCTCGCTTTGCTCGCCCGAGGATGACGGGCTAGGGAATGCTCTCCCGCACCGCCGACAATCTCTATTGGCTGTCGCGCTACACCGAGCGCGCGGATTTCGTGGCGCGCATCCTCGATGCCACGATGCGGCTTGCGGCGCTGCCCGCGAGCTATGGCGGCGAGCGCAACGAATGGGAAGGCGCGGTCGCGGCGGCCGGCAACCTCGACGAGTTCAAGCGCCTGTACTCGGCGGTCAACGAGGACACGGTGCGGGATTTCCTTGCTTTCAGCCCGAACAACCCGTCCTCGATCGCGAACGCCATCGAGGTCGCGCGCGAGAACGCCCGCGCGGTGCGCACGGCGCTGACCACCGAGATGTGGGAGGCGATCAACGGAGCCTGGCTCGAGCTCAAGGGCTTCAACGGCGCGGAGATGAATCGGGAGGAGTTTGCGCGCTTCCTCGAATGGGTGAAGAACGTCTCGCTCTCCTTCGACGGCTCGGCCTATCGCACCATGCTGCGCAATGACGCCTATTGGTTCACGCGTCTCGGGCTTGCGATCGAGCGCGCCGACAACACGGCCCGCATCCTGGACGTGAAGTACCACGTGCTCCTGCCGCAGACCGAGCGCGTCGGCGGCAGCCTCGATTATTTCCAGTGGACCACGATCCTGCGCGAGGTCTCGGCGCTCACCGCCTATCACTGGGTCTACCGCCAGAGCGTGAAGCCCTGGCTCGTCGCCGACCTCCTCATCCTCAACCGGCAGATGCCGCGCTCGCTCGCCAATTGCTATGAGCTTCTCGTGCGCCATCTCGACCTCGTCGCCGACGCCTACGGCCGGCGCGGACCGAGCCAGCGGCTCGCGAGCGCCATGCAGGCGCGCCTTTCCGGCACCAAGATCGACGGCATCTTCGCGCTCGGGATGCACGAGTTCATCACCGACTTCGTCAGCGAGAACAACAAGCTCGGGGCGGCGATCGCCGAGCAATATCTTGTGTGAATCGCCGGCGCCGCGCCCCGCCCGAGTGCGATCGCGCTAGCCTCCCGCCCATGCGCGTCCGAATCGTCCACGACACGATCTACCGCTACGATCGGCCCGTGCGGGCGCTCGTCCAGGCGCTGCGGCTCACCCCGCGCGACCATGACGGGCAGCACGTGCTGCGCTGGCGGATCGAGCCCAGCGCCGACGGCCGCCTCACCCCGCGCGAGGATTCGCTCGGCAACATCGTGCACATGTTCTCGGCCGATCATGCCCTCGACGAGATCACGATGCGGGTCTCGGGCGAGGTCGAAACCGCCGACACCAGCGGCATCCTGCAAGGGAGCGTCGAACGAGTTCCGGATCCGTTTTACTTACGTGAGACCGAGCTGACTGCCGCAGACGAGGCGATGCGCGCCTTCGCGGTCTCCGCGTCGGGCGATATGTCCGCTGACCCGCTCGGGTGCTTGCACCGCCTGCTCGAGAGCATCCATCGCCAGACGGCGTTCGACACCGACACGACCCATGTGGCGACGACCGCGCGCGAGGCTTTCGCCCAGCGCAGCGGCGTTTGCCAGGACCTCACTCACGTCTTCATCGCCTGCGCCCGTCATCTCGGCATTCCGGCCCGCTACGTCTCGGGCTATTTCTTCCGGGCCGACGGGGTGGTCGAGCAGGATGCGGGCCACGCCTGGGCCGAGGCAAAGGTGCCCAATCTCGGCTGGGTCGGCTTCGACGCGGCGAACGGCATCTCGACCGGCGAGGCGCATGTAAGGGTGGCGATCGGGCTCGATTATCTCGGTGCCGCCCCGATCCGCGGCACGCGCCAGGGCGGCGGTTCCGAGAACATGGACGTGAAGCTGCGCGTCGAGCGCGGCCGCCCGCCGCGGCAGATGCAGCTGCAAGTCCAGGCCTGAGAGGCTTAGGATCGGCGCCGAACGCGAGGCGCGCATGGACAGGCCGGTCGCACAAGCAACGAACTTCAAGATCCTCGGCCCGAACGAGGGCGATTTCTATTGGCAGCCGGTGCCGGCGAACGGCTTCATCCGGAACATCCTGAGCCAGGCGACGACCGGCTCGGACGCGAATTTCTCGATCGGCACGCAGACCGTCGCGCCGGGATGCTTCGTCCGCGAGCACACCCATGCCCGCGAGGAGGAGATCATCGTGGTGCTCGAGGGCCGCGGCGTCGCGCGCATCGACGGGGTGGAGCATGCGCTCGAGAAGGGCTCCGCCGTCTTCGTCGACAAGAAGCGGCTGCACCACTTCCTCAACCCGCATGACGAGCCGATGACCTTCCTCTGGATCCTGCTGCCCGGCGGGCTCGACCGCTTCTTCGCCGAGATCGGCCGCCCGATGACGCCGGGCGATCCCGCGCCCGCGCCCTTCCCGCGTCCCGTCAATATCGCCGAGATCGAGGCCCGCACCGTCTTCGGCTGGACCGATGCGAGCTACGACCCTAAGAACGGTTGAGCAAAGTCATGGGCGCCGCGCGGGCCTCAAGCTGAGCGCCAACGCCCGATCCAATACCATGCCGTGCCGGTAAACGCCCCGAAGAGCCCGTAGCTTCGCCCCAGCGCGATCCAGCCTGACATGCCTACGATGAAGATCAGACCAGGAAAGATCATTGATACCACAAGAGCAGCGATCGCCGTGGCAGCAAGACCGCCCATGAGCGGAGCAATCACGAACGCCGTCACGAGTCCTTGCCAACCTGTCTTGTCCATCAGCCCCGTTCGCTCCAGCAGGCGCGTAATTGGAAACCCTATGAAGACCAAGCCAAGCAGGCATAACAGGAAGGCCACCGCGAGCGTCTTCAGGAAAGCACCGCCGTGAGCCGGGCTTACCCCAATTATAGTGCCGGCCGTAGCGCCGATAAGCGCCGCTAGAGCAGCCCTCTTCAGATTGTAACGCACCGCCATTTTTTTCCGTGCCGACAGTCGCTAGACAAGAACCGGCTTCGTCGCGCTCCTCCGCTCCAGCCACACCGGCACCGGCAGGTTCTTCGCGCGCAGGAAGTCGGGATTGAACAGCTTCGACTGGTAGCGCGTGCCGGCGTCGGCGAGCACCGTCACGACCGTGCGGCCGGGGCCGAGCTCCCTGGCAAGCCGGATCGCGCCGGCGACGTTGATGCCGGACGAGCCGCCGAGGCACAGGCCCTCGTGCTCCAAAAGATCGAACAGCACCGGCACCGCCTCCTCGTCCGGGACGAGATAGGCGTGATCGACCTTCACGTCGGCGATGATCGGCGTGACGCGCCCGAGCCCGATCCCTTCGGTGATCGAGCCGCCCTCCGACGCTTTCGCCTCGCCGCGCGTGAAGAGGTCATACATCGCGGCGCCGCGCGGATCGGCGACCCCGATCGCCACGTCCGGCTTCCTCTCGCGCAGATATGCCGAGACGCCTGCGATCGTGCCGCCGGTGCCGATCGAGCAGATGAAGCCGTCGACCGCGCCTTGCGTGTCCTCCCAGATCTCCGGCCCGGTCGAGACGTAGTGCGCGAGTCGGTTGTCGAGATTGTTCCACTGGTCGGCGAAGAGCACGCCGTTCGGCTCGGTCTTGCGCAGCTCCTCCGCCATCCGGCGCCCGACATGCTGGTAGTTGTTGGGGTTGGCGTAGGGGAGACCCGGCACCTCGACGAGCTCGGCGCCGCAGAGGCGCAGCGTGTCCTTCTTCTCCTGGCTCTGCGTCTCCGGGATGACGATCAAGGTGCGGTAGCCGCGGGCGTTCGCCACGACGGCAAGGCCGATGCCGGTGTTGCCGGCGGTCGCCTCGACCACGAGCCCGCCGGGCTTGAGCTCGCCGCGCTGCTCGGCCTCGAGGATCATCTGCCGCCCGGCGCGGTCCTTCACCGAGCCGCCGGGATTCATGAACTCGGCCTTGCCGAGGATGGTGCAGCCGGTCTCTTCCGATGCGCGGCGGAGCTTGATCAGCGGCGTGTTGCCGATCGCATCGATCACGTCTTGACGGATGGCCATGGGCTTCGAGGACAAAAGAGGTCCGCTCAGGCTCGACCGAAACCCGGCGCAAGGCAAGACGGCCATGCTGCCGCCATGCCGCGGGCGCGCCGCGCGCATGTGCGGCCGGACTGGACAGCGGCGGTCCGAGGCTCCAACTCTCCCCGCGTCCAGCTTGCCCGGAGTCCGCATGACCGCCCCCCTCTTCTCGCCCTTCGAGCTCGGCCCGGTGCGCCTTTCGAACCGCATCGTCGTGGCGCCGATGTGCCAGTACTCGGCGAATGACGGCTGCATGAACGACTGGCACCTGCAGCATCTCATGGCCATGGCGATGTCCGGCGCCGGCATGGTCGTGGTCGAGGCGACCGCGGTGGAGCGGCTCGGGCGCATCACCCATGGCTGCACCGGCCTCTATTCCGACGACAATGAGCGGGCAATGGCGCGCGTCATCGCCGCGGCGCGCGGGGTGGCGCTGCCCGGCGTCAAGTTCGGCGTGCAGATCGGGCATGCCGGCCGCAAGGCCTCGGCCCAACGTCCCTGGGAGGGCGGCCGGGCGCTCAAAGAGGGCGACGATCCCTGGACAACCTATGCGCCTTCGCCGCTCCCCTTCGACGAGGGCTGGCCGATCCCCGAGGAGCTGGCCGACGCCGACCTCGCCCGCATCGAGAAGGCCTTCGTCCAGGCGGCGCAGCGCGCCGTGCGCATCGGCTTCGAGGCCGTCGAGCTGCATATGGCCCACGGCTACCTCCTCCACACCTTCCAGTCGCCGCTCTCGAACAGGCGTGGGGACCGGTGGGCTGGCAGCGCCGAGAAGCGCATGGCCTTCCCCCTCAGCGTCGCCCGCGCCGTGCGCGCGGCAGTGCCGGGCGACGTGGCGCTCGGCGCCCGCATCACCGGCTCGGATTGGACCGAGGACGGCCTCAAGCCCGAGGACGCGGTGACGCTGTCGAGGGCGCTGAAGGAGATCGGGCTCGACTTCGTCTGCGTGAGCTCGGGCGGCATCGCCTTGAAGGCGAAGATCCCGGTCGGGCCGGGTTATCAGGTCCCCTTCGCCGCCAAGGTGCGCCGCGAGGCCGGCATTGCGACCCGCGCCGTCGGCATGATCCTCGAGCCGGCCCAGGCGAACGACATCGTCACCCGCGGCGACGCCGATCTCGTCGCGCTCGCCCGCGCCATGCTCGACGACCCGCGCTGGGGCTGGCACGCGGCCGAGGCGCTCGGCGTCGAGATCCCGCGCCCGCCGCAATACGCCCGCGTCGCGCCCGCGCTGTGGCCTGGAGCGGCGCTGGTGCGGCCGAGGGAGGATGACGAGTTCCGACGCAGCGCCTGACAGCGGCGCGAGCGATGCTGCGCAGATACGGAACGCACAGCACCGCCGGCGAGAGTGGGTCCCGGCCCTCCGCTTCGCTTCGGCCGGGAGATCACGCGAAGTGGCGAAGCTCGCCGCAAATGGTCGGGAAGCTGTCTCTCACCGATCTTTGAGCTATAACCCCGGCTCCGCCGCGTCGCGTTGAGGCGCCCATGGCCGAAGCCGCAATCCGCGTCTCCCCGCAACCCGAGCCCGAGGCCGGCGTCGTCGCCGCCGGCGTCTATTCCGGCGGGCGTCGGATCCTCGACATCAGGATCGAGGAATCCGGCGACTGGGCGAAGAAGCCGGGCCACGTGGTCTGGATCGGCCTGCACGAGCCCGGCGAGGAACTGCTGCGCCGCGTCCAGCGCCAGTTCGGGCTGCACGAGCTTGCGATTGAGGACGCGCTGCACGCCCACCAGCGGCCGAAGATCGAGCAATATGGCGACAGCCTGTTCGTAGTGGCGCGCACCGCGCAGATGGTCGAGGGCCGCATCGCCTTCGGCGAGACGCATCTCTTCGTCGGTCGCGGCTACCTCGTCTCCGTGCGCCACGGCGCGTCGGCGTCCTACAAATCCGTGCGGCTGCGCTGTGAGGCCTCGCCCAAGGTGCTCTCGCACGGCGAGGACTACATGCTCTACGCGATCCTCGACTTCATCGTCGACAATTACATGCCGGTGGTCGACGCGATCGAGACGGAGGTCGAGGAAATCGAGGACCGCGTGCTCGCGACCGCGCTGAGCCAGGCCGAGATCGAACGCCTCTACGCGCTTCGTCGCGACCTGCTGCGCCTGCGCAACGCCGTGGTGCCGTTGGTCGAGGTGTGCCGGCGCCTCGAGCATGCCGAGCTCGTCGCCATCGACACGCCGATGCAGCCGCTTTTCCGCGACGTGACCGACCACGTGCGGCGCGTGCAGGAGGAGATCGATTCGCTCCGGGAGGTGCTCGCCTTCGCCTTCGAGGCGAGCCTGATGACCGGCCAGGCTCAGCAGACCACGATCTCGCGCCGTCTCGCCGCTTACGCCGCCCTCCTCGCGGTGCCGACCGCGGTCGCCGGCATCTACGGCATGAACTTCAAGCATATGCCCGAGCTCGAATGGCAGTACGGCTATTTCGCCGTATTGGCCTTCATCTTCGCGACCTGCGCCGTGCTCTTCGCGCGCTTCAAGAAAAACGGCTGGCTCTAAGGCCTCGATCGCCTTCGAGAGCGCTACTCCCCCGGGCGCCAGGGCACGTAGTCGCCGGTCGCGGCCGGGCGCTGGCCTTCGGCGAGGATCGAGCCTTGCGGGCGGTAGGCGAGCGGCGTGCCGGTGAGGTTCGGCAGCGGCGGCTTCTCCCACTCGCGCGGGACGTAAGCCTCCTCGCTCGGGGCGATATCGGTCGTGTGCCAAAGCCACTGGCGCCAGCTCGGCGGCACGCGCGAGAGGTCGGCGAGCCCCTTGTAGACGACCCAGCGCCGCTCGGGCCCGACGCTCGGATCGATGACGTGGTCCGTCGCGCGGTAATAGCGGTTGCCGAACTCGTCGGTGCCGACGGGCTCGCCGAAGCGCCAGGTGTAGAAGCGCGTCCCGAGCGTCTGGCCGTTCCACCAGGTGAAGAACTGCGTGAAGAACTGTTTGAGGCTCATGGCGGCGTTTCGGCCCGGGAGAAGGTCGGGCGGGTTATGGCGCTCCTAACCCTGCCCTGTCCACCCCGGCCGGCCGTCCGCGCCGCTTTCGGCCCTTAAAGCCTCAGCGGCGCCAGAACGGCTTTGCGATCTCGCCGCGCGCCTGCTCGCGGGAAAGGCCGACATCGTCGAGGAGACGGTCGTCGAGCTCGGCCAAAGCGCGACGCTGCTTGCATCGCTCGATCCAGCTCCGCGCCGCTCGAGCGACGCCGACGAGGACGGAGTACGACGCGGCTGCGCGGCTCCCGGCGGCCGGGACGGTGCGAGGCGCGCTTCGAAGGGACAGGCTCGACATGGTCAGGGGCTCCAATGGCATCGGTCCGGTCACGGCCGGCTTTCCCGAGTTCTTCTCATGCATCTCCGCCGCCGCTCGCCGCGGCGCGACGGGCGTCGCGGCGCAAGCTGAGGCCGGTCTCGCTCAAGTTGCTGAGCTGGTCCTCGTCCAGCTCGGCGAGGACGCGCAGGCTCTTCTCGGCAGGGCGCGATCGCGGGCGGCAGATGGTGGCGGTGACGGTCGCCGCGAGCCGGAGCGCTCCCGCAAGTGCGCGTCGAAGGCGGTCGACCGGACTGCGGGACGGGAGCGCGTTCATGGGGCTGGACCAGCCGGAGTTGACGGCGCGTGATGCGCCAAGGCCGCAACGATTAGGCGGCTGCGGCCTTGCCGGCAAAGCATGGTTTCTCTAGCCTGGCTTAGTTTTTCTCATGAGTTCGGGCCGATGCTTCGCCGCCTGCCGCCGCTCAACGCGCTCAAGGCTTTCGAAGCCGCGGCCCGTCACGAGAGCTTCACGCGCGCCGCCGAAGAGCTCTGCGTGACGCAGGGCGCGGTCAGTCACCAGGTCAAGGCCCTGGAAGCGACGCTCGGGCTCAAGCTCTTCAATCGCGAGCGGCAGGGACTGGTCCTCACCGAGGCCGGGCGCGAGTACCTCGCCGTGCTCCGGGACGCGCTCGACCGCATCGCGCTCGGCACGGCGCGGCTCGTCGAGCGGCAGAGCTCGGGCGCGCTCACGGTCAGCACCTCGCCCGATTTCGCGGCGAAATGGCTGGTCAACCGCCTCGGGCATTTCGCCGAGGCGCATCCCGAGATCGACCTCAGGGTCTCGGCGACGTTGCACCATGTCGACTTCGCGCGGGAGGAGGTCGATCTCGCGGTCCGGCACGGCGATGGCGCCTGGGCTGGGCTCGACGTCGTGCGCCTCTGCTCCGAGCAGCTTTTCGCGGTCTGCAGCCCCAAGCTCCTCGCCGGACGCCGGCGCATCAAGGACCCGTCGGACGTGCTGCGATTTCCGCTGCTGCACCTCGACGACCGCACCGACTGGACGAAGTGGCTCGAGGCGGCCGGCGTCGTCGACGCGAATCCCTCGCACGGGCCGGTGCTCAATCGCGCGAGCATGGTGATCGACGCGGCCGTCGACGGCCAGGGCGTCGCGCTCGCGCGCACCACGCTCGCGGCGTGGGACCTCATCAACGGCCGGCTGGTGCGGCCCTTCGCGGTCAGCCTGCGGCTGGCGAAAAGCTATTGGATCGTCTGCCCGAAGGCGGCCGCGTCGCTCCCGAAGATCAGGACCTTCCGCGACTGGCTCCTCGCCGAGGCCGCCGAGGATGCGCGCCGCCTCAAGGCGCTGCGGGCTTGAGCCTCTGGGCGAGCAACTCCTGCCCCCTGCCCCTCCCCGCCCTCCACGTCATCCACAGGCTCGTGACCGCATTCTGAGTCGCGCGGCCGGTCGCCATGACGCGGCGCGGCAAGCCTTTGGAACGGTTCCGGAAACCCGCCGTTAAGGCTTTCGCAACCACTCGAAAATGACTATATCTTGTGGAGCGCAGGACCCTATCACCCCATGCATAGTTCCGTGACGCGGCCGCAAAGGGTCGTTGACGGCGCTCCGAGACTCGCTTTAGCGTCGGCCTCCTTGTGGCGTTTGCCCGGTCGCAAGGAGCGCACGGGCGGCACTTCCCTGAACCTTCGACGGCGCAACGGTCCGGCCCTGAGGGCTTTGGACCGGCGGGATCGCGCGCGCCGGCGACAAGCGGGGAAAGCGAGAAACATCCGGGTGGGAAACAGCGGCGCCGGGCGGGGGCCCGGGCGCTCTTGGAGGGGATGATGCGGATCGAGCGGCGCTACACGAAGAAGGGCCAGTCGCCTTATGCGGCGATCCCCTTCAGGCTCGCGGTCAGCGAGATCCGCAACCCGGACGGCTCGACGGTGTTCAAGCAGGACGGCATCGAGGTGCCGGAGGCCTGGAGCCAGGTCGCGACCGACGTGCTGGCCCAGAAGTACTTCCGCAAGGCCGGCGTGCCGGCGCGCTTGCGCAAGGTCGAGGAAAATGCCGTCCCCTCCTTCCTGTGGCGGGCCGAGGCCGACGAGAAAGCGCTCGCGAAGCTGCCCGAGAACGAGCGCACCGTCTCCGAGCATTCGGCGAAGCAGGTCTTCGATCGGCTCGCCGGCTGCTGGGCCTATTGGGGCTGGAAGGGCGGCTACTTCTCCTCCGAGGAGGACGCTTCCGCCTTCTATGACGAGCTGCGCTACATGCTGGCCCAGCAGATGTGCGCGCCGAACTCGCCGCAATGGTTCAACACCGGCCTGCACTGGGCCTACGGCATCGACGGGCCGGCGCAAGGCCACTACTACGTCGACCACAGGACCGGCGAGCTCGTGCAGTCGGCTTCTTCCTACGAGCATCCGCAGCCGCATGCCTGCTTCATCCAGGGGGTGAAGGACGACCTCGTCAACGAGGGCGGCATCATGGACCTCTGGGTGCGCGAGGCCCGCCTGTTCAAATACGGCTCCGGCACAGGCTCGAACTTCTCGGCGCTGCGCGGCGAAGGGGAGCGGCTCTCGGGCGGCGGGCGCTCGTCGGGCCTCATGTCCTTCCTCAAGATCGGCGACCGGGCGGCAGGCGCGATCAAGTCCGGCGGCACGACGCGGCGCGCCGCGAAGATGGTCGTCGTCGATATCGATCACCCCGACATCGAGACCTACATCGGCTGGAAGGTGCGCGAGGAGCAGAAGGTCGCCGCGCTCGTCACCGGCTCGAAGATCGTCCAGAAGCACCTGAAAGGGGTCATGAAGGCCTGCGTGAATTGCGAGGCCGAGGGCGACGCTTGCTTCGATCCCGAGAAGAACCCGGCCCTGAAGCGCGAGATCAAGCTCGCTCGCCGCGCGAGCGTGCCGGACAACTACATCAAGCGCGTGATCCAGTTCGCCCGCCAAGGCTACAAGGAGATCAGCTTCGACACCTACGACACGGACTGGGATTCGGAGGCCTATCTCACCGTCTCGGGCCAGAACTCCAACAACTCGGTCTCGCTCACCGATGAGTTCCTGCGCGCCGTCGAGGAGGATTCCGACTGGAACCTGACCGCCCGCATCACCGGCAAGACCGTGAAGACGCTGAAAGCCTGCGAGCTGTGGGAGAAGATCGGCGAGGCGGCCTGGGCCTCGGCGGATCCCGGCCTGCACTTCAACACCACCATGAACGACTGGCACACCTGCCCGGCCGGCGGGCGCATCCGGGCCTCGAACCCGTGCTCGGAATACATGTTCCTCGACGACACGGCCTGCAATCTCGCCTCCGCGAACCTGCTTGCCCTCTACGACAAGGACGCCAAGGCCTTCGACATCGAGGGCTACGAGCACCTCGTGCGGCTGTGGACCATCGTGCTCGAGATCTCGGTCATGATGGCGCAGTTCCCCTCGAAGGAGATCGCGCAGCTCAGCTTCGAGTACCGCACGCTCGGGCTCGGCTACGCCAACATCGGCGGCCTCCTCATGACCATGGGGCTGCCTTACGACTCCGACGAGGGCCGCGCACTCTGCGGCGCCCTCACCGCCATCATGACCGGCGTGTCCTATGCAACATCGGCCATGATGGCGAAGGAACTCGGCCCCTTCCCGCGCTACGCCGAGAACGCGGATTCGATGCTGCGGGTCATCCGCAACCACCGCCGCGCCGCGCATGGCGAGGTCTTCGGCTACGAGTTCCTCAACACCAACCCGGTGCCGCTCGATCATGCGTCATGCCCGGACCCGCGCCTCGTCGAGCACGCCAAGAAGGCCTGGGATGACGCGCTCGATCTCGGCGAGCGCCACGGCTACCGCAACGCGCAGGCGACGGTGATCGCGCCGACCGGCACGATCGGCCTCGTCATGGATTGCGACACCACCGGCATCGAGCCCGACTTCGCGCTGGTGAAGTTCAAGAAGCTTGCCGGCGGCGGCTATTTCAAGATCATCAACCGCGCCGTGCCGGATGCGCTGCGGACATTGGGCTATCGCGAGGCGGAGATCGCCGAGATCGAGGCCTATGCGGTCGGCCACGGCTCCCTCGGCCAGGCGCCGGCCATCAACGCCGCGACGCTCCGCGCCAAGGGTTTTTCGGACGACAAGATCGCGGCGATCGAGGCCGGGCTGAAATCGGCCTTCGACATCAAGTTCGTGTTCAACCGCTGGACCCTCGGCGAGGATTTCTTGCGCGACACGCTCGGCATCCCGGCCGAGAAGCTCGCCGATCCCGCCTTCGAGATCCTGCCCTTCCTCGGCTTCTCCAAGGCCGACATCGAAGCGGCGAACATCCACATCTGCGGGGCGATGACGCTCGAGGGCGCGCCGCACCTCAAGCCCGAGCACTACCCGGTCTTCGACTGCGCCAACCCGTGCGGTCGCATCGGGCGCCGCTACCTCTCGGTCGAGAGCCACATCCGCATGATGGCGGCGGCGCAGCCCTTCATCTCGGGCGCGATCTCGAAGACCATCAACATGCCGAACGAGGCGACGGTCGAGGACTGCAAAAGCGCCTACATGCTGTCCTGGCGGCTCGCGCTCAAGGCCAACGCCCTCTACCGCGACGGCTCGAAGCTGTCGCAGCCCTTGAACTCGGCGCTGATCGCCGACGAGGAGGAGGACGAGCTCGACGCCGTCGATGCGCTGCTTGCGCAGCCGAACGCCGCCCGCGCCGCGCAGGTCGCGGAAAGAATCGTCGAGCGGGTGATCGAGCGCGTCGAGCGCGTCGAGGTGCCGGTGCGCCGCCGCGAGCGCGTGCCGGACCGCCGCACCGGCTACATCCAGAAGGCGGTCGTCGGCAACCACAAGGTCTATCTGCACACCGGCGAATACGCCGACGGGCGCCTCGGCGAGATCTTCATCGACATGCACAAGGAGGGCGCGGCCTTCCGGGCGATGATGAACAACTTCGCCATCGCGATCTCGCTCGGCCTGCAATACGGCGTGCCGCTCGAGGAATATGTCGACGCCTTCACCTTCACGCGCTTCGAGCCGGCGGGCTTCGTGCAGGGCAACGAGCGCATCAAGAACGCGACCTCGATCCTCGACTACGTCTTCCGCGAACTCGCGATCTCCTATCTCGGCCGCACCGACTTGGCCCATGTCGACCCGTCCGAGATCGGCCCCGACGTGATCGGCCGCGGCGAGGCCGAGGGCAAGGCGCCGGACGGCGGCGGCGGCGCGGCGGCAGCGCCCGCCCCGCAGGTGGTCTCGACCGGCTTCGTGCGCGGCCGCCCGCTGATGCTGATCCAGGGCGGCGGAGGCGGCTACATGGTCGAGGGCGCAACCGCGCTCAAGGGCGACTTCGCCGGGGCGCCGGCGCTGCAAACCGGCGTGCTGGACCTGCCCTTCACGCCGCCCTTGGCCGCGGCAGCAGGCCCGTCGGTCGCCGACAAGCGCACCGAGGCCCGCATGAAAGGCTACGAAGGCGAGTCCTGCCCGGAATGCGCCAACTTCACGCTGGTGCGGAACGGGACCTGCCTGAAGTGCGACACGTGCGGGGGGACGACGGGGTGTAGTTGAGTCCGAAGCGAAATGGGTGAAGCAAAGCGCGCCCGATCTGCCACTGCAAAGTTGCTGGAGCAGCATCCCTACTGCTGCCTCTGTGGCGGCATCCGCATTGCAACAACGCGCGAGCACGTCCCGCCACGTGCGTTGTTCGACCGCTCTCACAGACCTGATAGGCTAGTGGTACCAGCCTGTGATGATTGCAATCGAGGAACGAGCACAGCCGATCTGGTGGTCTCGCTCGTCGCCCGGTGGCGCTTCGACGAAATAACTGACAGCGAGGCATACGATCATAGTCGCCTGGCTGCTAGACTCCGGAAGCAAGCACCGGAGATCCTCAGCGAGTGGACCAAACTCGGTTTGATCGATAGGAAGAAAGCACGCCGGCATTTGCGCGAGCACGGCCTCGATATTCCGCTGAATGGGCCAGTCGTGTCGATTGGTGCCAAGACCATCCCGCTGCTAAATCTCTTTGCACATAAGTTCACTCTCGGCCTCTACTTCGATCACATCAGTCAGCCTTTGCCGAGTACCGGCGGAGTTTTTGCCACGTTCAAAACCAAAGAAGATGTGGCTGCGAAGGGCATGCCGCGCGAACTTGTGGAACTCTTTCCGCGAACTCGCGCCCTCCTGCAGGGAGTCTGGGATACGACCGAGCAGTTCGTGTATCGCTACGATGAAAACCGAAGCGAGGGCCTATTCGGCTGCCTTGCTCGTTTGCGGACGGGCCTCTTTGTGTTTGGCCTCGCCGTGAAGGATCTCTCGTGGCTGCCGGCGGCGGAGCGTAACGATTTCACGCCACCGGATCGGCTTCTCGGCAGATTGAATGATCCTGCTTTCGGTAGACGCGCGGCGTGAGCCCCTAGGATCCACGGTGCTACGACCATTTCGGCGACGGCAGTTCGATTTGACGAGACCGCTCTGTGGGTCGAACTCGCGGACGGATGTGGAAGCCAGACGATTGAGACTGGTGCGCGATGGAAACCATATACCAAGTGTTGTAAGCTCTACCTACGCTGATCTGAAAGACGAGCGCAGGCAAGTAAGCGAAACTCTCGCCAAGGCTGGCTTCGTTCCTGCCGGAATGGAACTATTCCCGGCGGCCGATCAGCAGCAGCTGGAGTTCATTCAGCGCGTGATAGATCGGTGTGACTACTATGTTGTTATGGTCGGCGGTCGATATGGATCACTTGCGGACGACAGGATCAGCTTCACAGAAAGAGAATATGAGTACGCACTCTCCAAAGGCTTGCCAGTACTAGCATTTCTACACGGCAGTCCGGAGGCTATCCCGGTCGGTAAGACGGACGAAAATCGCGCCAAGGCCCGAAAATTGAAGGCTTTTCGAGACCGGCTTGCAACCGGACGCCTAGTTGATTACTGGAATGATCCAGCCGAACTCTGTACCAAGGTAGTAATTGCCATTGCAAATGCGGTGAACCTCTCCCCAGGAGTCGGCTGGGTGCGGGGAAACCAAGCCGCTGATCCCGCAGTGTACAAAGAGCTGGAGGAGTTGCGAAAACTAAACCAGGAGCTTCAAGCCAAGCTCTCTGATTTGGAGACGGTCGAGCTCACGTTCCCACCGCACCTCTCGCATGGTGAGGACGAATTCGAGTTCCCTGTGCTCGTTCGGGTAGAGGCACCGGAGAGCACCGCTCGAGAAAAGAAGTATGTAGATTTGGAACGTAGCAAAATCTCGTTGGCTGGAATTCAATCTTTTTCCTTCTTATCGGGATCATATACGACAGACCATCAGAAAGTACAGTCAAGCATCATTTTCAGAATACTCTCAAAATCCACCTCGATCTGCCAGACAGCCAGACGATTCAAATATCACCAGAGTCGATCTCCACGATGGGCCATCAGTTCGAAGCTCTCGGCCTAATTCGGATCGATTCTGAGGCCTCAACTTTGGGCGGGTCGTTTAGGTATACCTATCATCTCTGGGAGGTCACGGAGAAGGGCCGACATCTAGTCGCTGAGCTGCGGGCAATACGCCGTAAGCCTGCGTAGGGGCGATCACACGTCACCGTTCCCTATGCCGGCATTCTCGCCGGGACGGTCCAGGGCTCGTCAAGCCGCGCGCCGAGGGCGCGCGCCGGCTCCGCCGGTCGCAGAGCCTTGACGAGCCCTGGCCGCCCGGCACACTCGCTGCCATCGGCAATGCCGGATCATGCACGCGCCCACCTCTCCCGGGGGGATAGGTCGAGACGGCGCGGAGGCGCCGTCCGGGTGAGGGAGTAAGGTCTCGCCGGAAAGAGCGCCCCCTGCCCCGGCTCGCGCCTGCGGCGCCGGGGGGATAGGTCGAGACGGCGCGGAGGCGCCGTCCGGGTGAGGGAGTAAGGTCTCGCCGGAAAGAGCGCCCCCTGCCCCGGCTCGCGCCTGCGGCGCGACTCGGCCTCTCCCCTTGGGAGAGGCATCGGCGCCACCCTCTCCCGTAGGGGAGAGGTCGAGACGGCGAAAGCCGTCCGGGTGAGGGCGTACGGTTCAAACACAGAGGGCGCTCCCCTCACCCGGCTCGCGCCTGCGGCGCGACTCGGCCTCTCCCCTTGGGAGAGGCAATCGGCGCCACCCTCTCTCCGGGAGAGGGATGCGTTCTGGATTTTAGTCCTAGATGACCCCATCCCGTCCGCAGGGGGACGCTCTCGCGAGGCGTCGTTAGGGGGGCGGGAGCGGCGCCTGCGGTCGGAGCTGACGCGTGCTCCGGGCTCGGGAGGCCGAAGCCAATTCGGGGGTCCCGGCGAATGTGGGCCTGCACTACGGCGGGGCTGCCTCTCGGGGCTGGAAGCGGATCGGGAGAAGGCCGGACGCGTCCGACCACGCCCGGGCGATGACCTCGGGCAGGGCCGGCGTTCCGGATCAAGAGACCCGACCGCCGACAAGTACGCGGAAGGCTTCGGGCCTAAAGACGCCGTGCAGGACGCCAGGTGACCTGGCATCCTAAACAATGTGAGCCGGCCCTGGCGTCCTGCTCCCCCGCTCTTTGACAGTGCGATCGTGCGAGGCCCGGGACCGCCGAGAGATTTGGCGCGCCCCCTCTCCGAGGGGAGAGGCGTCAACCCCGCGAGAACTCGCTCTCGCTCGGCAGCCGTCCCTCGGGCGTGTACTTGTCGACCGCGTCGGGGAGCTCGCGGGAGAGCCTTGCCAGGAGCTCCTCGCGCGAGAGGCCGGTCTCTCGCGACAGGGTCGCGAGCGTGTCCGGGCCGATCGCCCGCTCGAGCTCGTGCGGCGCGATCTGCTTGTTCGGACCGCGGCCGACCCAGGAATCCGCCACCTCGCCCTGGCCGTTCTGCCTGAAGCTCTCGACGAGGTCGCGCAAGCCCCCGGTGAGGAGACCGCCGGCGCCGGCGCCGCCGCCGAGGCCGGCAAGCAGCCCGCCGAGGCCGCCGCCCTGCCCGCCGGCGCCTCCAAGCAGCCCGCCCGAGCCGCCACCCTGCCCGGCCGAGCCGCCCGGCCGGCCGCCCTGGCGGGGCGCGCCCGCGCCCTGCCCGCCGCCGCCAAGCATCTCGGCGATCTTGTCCTTGTTCTGGTAGCCCGCGATGGCGAGCAGTCCCAACAGCGCCGTCATCGACGGAAATCCGCGGCTCATCCTCAATCTCCTCGTGGAAGCGTCGGCGCCCGGCAAGGCGGGCGCGCATCCTCCCCGTAACGCGCGACCGGGCCGAACGTTCGGCGGGCCATCGCGAAACGGCCTCCGCCCGGCGCCGCCGGCCCAAGGGTCATCGACAAGGCGAAAAAGTTGCATTATAGGCCTCGCCATCCCAGCTTATGCTTGGTCGAGGTGGCGCGGAGCTTGAGTGCTTCGCGCCGCAGCTAATTTGGGCGGCAGCCCCGACGACAGGATGAGGCCGTTCCGCGCCCCGGCGCGGGCGGGACAGCGATGGCGAAGACGAATCCCGCGGAATTCCTCCAGCAGGTCCGGGCCGAAGGCTCGAAGGTCACCTGGCCGACCCGCAAGGAGACCATGATCACGACCGCCATGGTGTTCGTGATGGTCGTGCTCGCGAGCGTGTTCTTCCTCCTCACCGACCAGGTGATCCGGGTCGTGATCCGCCTCGTCCTGGGGCTCGGGAGCTAGCGGTGGGAGCACAGAGCATGGCGGAAGCATCGCCGGCGGCGGCGTCGAACAAGCGCTGGTACATCGTCCACGCCTATTCGAACTTCGAGAACAAGGTCGCGCAGTCGATCAAGGACCAGGCCCAGCAGCGCGGGCTCGCCGACAAGTTCGAGGAGGTGCTGGTCCCGACCGAGAAGGTCGTCGAGGTGCGCCGCGGCCGTAAGGTCGATTCCGAGCGCAAGTTCTTCCCGGGCTACGTGCTCGTGAAATGCGACCTCACCGACCAAGTCTACCATCTCATCAAGAACACCCCGAAGGTCACGGGCTTCCTCGGCGCCGACAAGGCGAAGCCGGTGCCGATCCCCGACTCCGAGGCCGAGCGCATCAAGGGCCAGGTCGCCGAGGGCGTCGAGCATCCGAAGCCGACCATCCACTTCGAGATCGGCGAGACGGTCCGCGTCGCCGACGGCCCCTTCGCCTCGTTCAACGGCACTGTCGAGGAGGTCGACGAGGGCCGCGCCCGCCTCAAGGTGGCGGTCTCGATCTTCGGCCGCGCCACGCCGGTCGAGCTTGAGTACACGCAGGTCGAGAAGACCTGATCCGTCATTCCGGGGCGCCCGCGGGGCGAGCCCGGAACCCATAACCGCCGCCGTTTCCGAACGGCGCGCCACCTCTCCGTCACCCATGAACCACTGAGTTTATGGGTTCCGGGCTCGGACCTTCGGTCCGCCCCGGAATGACGGCAAGCCGCGGGAGGCTTGCCCGGTCGCCAGCCGGGCCTCGAATAAGCCGCACCGCGACCTGCAACCGCTCCACCCCGGCCGGCAGCCGGGCTAGGAGCAATCTGGGAGCAGTCCCATGGCAAAGAAGATCACGGGCTACGTGAAGCTTCAGGTCCCGGCCGGCGCAGCGAACCCGTCGCCGCCGATCGGTCCCGCGCTCGGTCAGCGCGGCCTCAACATCATGGAGTTCTGCAAGGCCTTCAACGCGAAGACCGCGCAGATGGAGAAGGGCATGCCGATCCCGGTGATCATCACCGCGTATCAGGACCGGTCGTTCACCTTCGAGATGAAGCAGCCGCCGGTATCCTTCTTCCTCAAGAAGGCGGCGAACCTGAAGCTCGGCAAGAAGCCGGCCTCGGGCTCGAAGACGCCCGGCCGCGGCGCGCCCGCCGGCCGCGTCACCGAGGAGCAGCTGCGCGAGATCGCTGAGAAGAAGATGGCCGACCTCAACTGCGACAACGTCGAATCCGCGGTCCAGATGATCCGGGGCTCCGCCCGGGCGATGGGCCTCGAGGTCGTGGGCTAAGGGAGGGCGACATGGCCATGAAAGCAGGAAAGCGCATCCGCTCGGCCCGCGAGGGCGTCGACCGGCTGAAGCTCTACCCGATCGCCGACGCGGTGAAGCTCGTGAAGGAGCGCGCCAAGGCGAAGTTCGACGAGACCATCGAGGTCGCGATGAACCTCGGCGTCGATCCCCGCCACGCCGACCAGATGGTGCGCGGCGTCTGCAACCTGCCGAACGGCTCCGGCCGCACCGTGCGGGTCGCGGTGTTCGCGCGCGCGGCCAAGGCCGACGAGGCCCGCGCCGCCGGGGCGGACGTCGTCGGCGCCGAGGATCTCGTCGAGCAGGTGCAAGGCGGCACGATCGATTTCGACCGCTGCATCGCGACGCCCGACATGATGCCGCTCGTCGGCCGCCTCGGTAAGGTTCTCGGGCCGCGCGGCCTGATGCCGAACCCGAAGGTCGGCACGGTGACGATGGACGTCGCCGGCGCCGTCGAGGCCGCCAAGGGCGGCGCCGTCGAGTTCCGCGTCGAGAAGGCCGGCATCGTGCATGCCGGCATCGGCAAGGCCTCGTTCGACGAGGGCAAGCTCGTCGAGAACATCCGCGCTTTCGCCGATGCGGTTGCGAAGGCCAAGCCCTCCGGCGCCAAGGGCACCTATATCGAGAGGATCGCCATCACCTCGACCATGGGGCCCGGCGTGAAGGTCGATCCAGCGAGCGTGCTCGGGGCGGCGTAAGCCGCGCCATCGCGCGAACGATCGAGGCCCGCGACACGCACCCGCGGGCCTTTTTCTTTGTCGATCAGGCGACCGTCGTCATGATCTGCGTTGCCGGCGTCCGGCGCGGTTTGGCTGTCGCATGGCAAAGCTCAACCACAGAGTGACGGCCATAGACCGCTTTGGGGTTGTCGTCCTCCGAAACGCTTGCGACTGTGCCCGACCGTCCGTCAGCCGGAGCGAGCAACGCCGTGCCGTCCAACTTCAATGCCCTGAATGCCGCCGCCTACGAGCAGATGATGGGGCGCTGGAGCCGCCGGCTCGCGCCGCTGTTCATCGATTTCGCTGGCGTCCAAGAAGGCGAGCGGCTGATCGATGTAGGCTGCGGCACAGGCAGTCTCACATTCGCGCTGCTTGCCGGGAGGAACCCGGCAGCGCTGACCGCGATCGATTATTCTGAACTGTATCTCGAGGCGGCGCGCGCCGCCGGCACGGACCCGCGGCTGCGATTTGAGCAGGCGGACGCCTGCGCGCTGCCCTTCGCCGACGGTGCCTTCGATGGCGCCCTGTCGCTCCTCATGCTGCACTTCGTGCCGAGGCCGGAGCTTGCGGCCGCCGAGATGCGCCGGGTCGTGCGCCGCGGCGGGACGGTCGCCGCGGCGGTGTGGGACACTTACGGCGGCTTCGTCATGCAGCGGATGTTCTGGGATACGGCCGCCCTGCTCGATCCGGCGGCCGAAGCTGCACGGGCCGAGAACTACATGCGGCCGGCGACGCGCCCGAATGAGCTGCGCGAGATGTGGAGGCGCGTCGGCCTCGAGGACGTGCGCGACGCCATGCTGACAATCCGGATGGAGTACGCGTCCTTCGACGATCTCTGGTCGCCGATCGCGGCCGGCGAAGGGTCGATGGGCAAGTACGCCGCCCCTCTCGACCCCGACGGCCGCGCCGCCCTAGAGCGCGCGCTCCGGTTCGCCTACGAGGCCGGCAAGCCCGACGGCCCGCGCTCCTTCGCCGCCGTCGCCTGGGCCTGCCGCGGCACCGTGGCTTAACGGTTCAGATCCCGCGGCCCCAATAGCCGCACCAGCGGTGCGTGCTCCATTCGATGTTCTGCTCGTAGCCTTGCAGGGTCGCGAAGTGCGGCAGGCGTACTTCCTTCGTCGCCGGATCGAAGCACTTGCCTGCCTCGGCCGCCTTCTTCACCTCGGCGGACAGCTCGGTCATGAAGGCGAGCTGCTGCTCCATGTCCTGCCTCGTGCCGAGCCGGCCGCCCGGTCCCGGGTGGCCAGGGATCTGGCGGTCCCAGTTCAGCGCCAGCGTGCGCTTGAGGGAGTCCTCCCATTCGACCGGATAGGAATCGTTGACGCCGAGCCGCGAAGGGACCGCGCCGAGCGTGTTGAAATCGACCGCGAAGATGATCCGCTCCCGCGGCAGAAGCATCACGAGCGAAGAGTCGGAATGGTTGCGTCCGGTGTAGACGAGCTCGAGCCTGGTGCCGCCGAGCTCGATCGTGCGCTTCTCGTCGACGATCTCGTCCGGCACGAGGACGTCGGATGCGGTGCGTGCCGCGAGCCGCTCATGCGCGCGGCGATGCCCGACGATGGTAGCGCCGGCTTCCTTGAACGGCCTGCCGCCGGCGATGTGGTCGTAATGGTGGTGGCTGTAGATCAGGTATCGGATCGGCGCCCTCGTGATCTTGCGGATCTCGTCGATGTAGGTCGTCGCTGCCTGCGGCCTGCCGTAGCTGATCGGGTCGGTCGCAATGACACCCTCGGGCGTGACCACGAACATCGACTGATGGTTCTGGTAGCGGAAGACATAGACATTGTCGGTGCCCTCGACCTTCGTCGTCGCGAAGAGCGGCTGCGACGGAGCGGGCGAAGCGGGCGCGGGCTGCGCCGGCGCGGGCGTTTGCGCCAGCAACGGCGCCGCCATGCTGCCGGCCATCATTACCGCAACGATCGTAAGCCCGGTGCGCTGCATGCTTCCCTCCCGCTGATCGAGCCGAGCGCGGACAAGCTCGGCTTGTCCTGGCGCTCTGACGTCACATCTGAGAACGGCGCCATGATCCGTTGCAAGGGGTGGTCGCTTCACGCAGGCGTGAGCAGGGAGGACGCGGCTGGCTCTTGCCCGGGCCGCTCACCTGCGCACAGACCGCCATTCCCGCGGGCTCGCTCCCATGATCCGCTTGAAGCGCCGGTTGAAGGTCGAGAGGTCGTTGAAGCCGGCGTCGTAGGCAATCGTCGAGACCGGGTCGTCGGAGCGTCGCAGGCGCAGCGCGGCGCGCTGCAGGCGCGTGCGCAGCACGAACTGGTGCGGCGTCATGCCGACCGATGCGCGGAACACCCGCAGGAAATGGTACGGGCTCATGCCGGCCTGGCGCGCCAGTCTGTGAAGCGGCAGCGCCTCCTCGGCCCCGCGCTCGATCCGGCGCAGGACCTCGGTGACGCGCCGCTCGTCGCGCGCGCTGAGGCGTAAGGGCGCGCGCGGCGCGCCCGCGAGCGCCGCCGCGACGGCGCCAGCTAGGCGGAGCGCAAGCTCCTCGAGGGCGCCGGGATCGGGCTCCTCGCGCCCGGCCTCTGCCACCGCCGCGGCGGCGAGCGGCATCAGCGCAGGGAGGGGCGGCAGCCGCGGGACGGCGAAACCTGTGCTTCGGGCCTCGGGGGTCTCCGCCGCGACCGCGTCGAGATGATCGGGCGCGAACTGGAACGCGATGCAGCGGTCCCCCGCCGCGTGCTCGTGGCCGCATTCGAAGCAGGCGCCCGCATTGCCGAGGAGCAGCGAGCCCGGCGCGAGCACGGCGCTGCCCTGCGAGGTGCGGTACTGGAACGAGCCCCGCGTCACGAGCGCGATCGAGGCGTGCTCGTGGCGCTCCTCGAAGGGGCGGTCGGCAGGACCGGCCGTGCAGATAACGTCCGCCACCCGCCACCCGGGGCCGGAGGCGAGCACGCGCTCGGTGATGGTCATGTTGCGATTATAGCAATTTCCCCCAAGCCGCGGGGAGAGACCGCGGGCTAGCGACGCCGGCATCGATCCTCACGAAGGCTCCGTCCAATGCCCGCTCGTTCCTTCCTCGATGCTCTGCAAGCCTCGCACCCCGCGCCAGACCGCGCCGACAAGATGGCGCTCTACGGCCGCTTCGCCGGTGACTGGACGATGGACGCCGTCGTCCATGCCGAGGACGGCGCGCGCCATACCGGGCAGGGCGCCATCCACTTCGCCTTCGTGCTGGAGGGCCGCGCCATCCAGGATGTCTGGATCCTGCCGGGCTTCTTCTACGGCACGACCCTCAGGGTCTACGACCCCGGGATCGATGCCTGGCACATCCTGTGGAGCGATCCGCTGAAGCAGCTCTACACGCGTCAGATCGGCCGCGCCGAGGGCTCTGACATCGTCCAGGAGGGCACGGCCGACGGCGGCATCCTCATGCGCTGGAGCTTCCGCGGGATCACCCCCGTGTCGTTCCTGTGGCGCGGGGAGCGCTCGCTCGACGGGGGCGCGAGCTTCCACCTTCAGGCCGAGTTCCGCGCCCGCCGCACCAGCTAACGCACACGGGAGCAAGCCATGATCGATCACGTCTCCATCGGCGTCCGCGACCTCGCGAACGCGAAGCGCTTCTACGACGCAGCGCTGAAGCCGCTCGACTACTCCTGCCTGAGCGAAAGCGAAGGCTCGCTCGGCTACGGGCGCAAGGCCGTCGCGCTTTGGATCGGCGCCGCCGAGCGCCCGGTGCCGGCGGACGAGAAATCCGGGCTCCACTTCTGCTTCGCCGCGCCGACCCGCAGAAGCGTCGACGCCTTCCACGCCGCGGCGCTGAAAGCGGGTGGACGCGACAACGGCGCGCCGGGTCTGCGCGCCGATTACGGCCCGAACTACTACGCCGCCTTCGCGGTCGATCCGGACGGCTACCGCATCGAGGCCTATTGCGGCAGGTCCGGGTGACATCACCGACGCGGACGCGTCAAACTTCGCGCCCCGCGCACGCACCTCCCCCGTGGGCGCGTTCCATGGCACAACGGCCCCATGGACCAGGCGAGGGCGGCGGGAATCCTGCACTTCGTGACCGAGGCCGGCTTGTGCGGCCTTGGCGAGCCGGAGCTCCTGCGCGGATTCTGCGAGCGGCTGGCCGCCGCCGGCGTGCCGCTCGCGCGCGCGAACGTGCTCATCGACACGCTGCACCCGGTCCATGAGGGTCATATCTTCCGCTGGCGCAGCAACGGCGTCGAGTTCGATCCGGTCACCGGATATGGGCGCGTCAGCGAAGGCGGCGACGCAGCCGAAAAGTGGAGCCAGAGCCCCTTCAACCATCTTCTCGAGTCGGGCGGCGCCGAGCTGCGGCGCAAGCTCGGGCCGGGCGAGCCGGCCGACTTCCCGATCCTCGACGATCTGCGCGCCGACGGTCAGACCGACTACATCGCCCTGATCCACCGCTTTGGGGCCGGCGGCACCCTTGGTGAGATGGACGGCGTCTATTCCTCCTTCGCGACCGATGCGCCGGGCGGCTTCGCGGAAGCGCAGCTCGATTTCCTGCGCGGCCTGCTGCCGTTCTTCGCGCTCGCCGTGAAATGTGTCTCGCTTGCGCGTGTCGCAGAAACGCTGGTCGAGACCTATCTCGGACGCGACGCCGGCCGGCGCGTGCTGTCGGGCCGCATCGGCCGCGGCGTTGCCGAGCGCATCGAGGCGGTGCTCTGGTACAGCGACCTGCGCGGCTTCACGCGCATCACCGAGACGGCCGCGCCGGACGAGGTCATCCCCTTCCTCAACGACTATGCCGCCGCGATCATCTCCTCGGTGCACGAGGCCGCCGGGGACGTCCTGAAGCTCATCGGCGACGGCACGCTCGCGATCTTCAAGGCGGACGATCCCGGCACCGCCTGCGGCTGCGCGCTCAAGGCGGAAGAGCTGATGCGCACCCGCATCGGCGCCCTCAACGCGGAGCGGGCCCGGAACGGCCTGCCGGTCACGGAGGCCTATCTCGGCCTTCATATCGGCGAGGTCTTCTACGGCAACATCGGCGCCCAGGACCGGCTCGACTTCACGGTGGTCGGCCCCGCGGTCAACGAGGCGAGCCGCATCGCGGCGCTGTGCCGCTCGGTCGAGAGGGATGTCCTGATCTCCTCCGCCTTCGCCTCGGCGGCGCGACCCGAGGACAGGGCCCGGCTCGTCTCGGTCGGGCGCTACGCGCTCAAGGGCGTCGAGCGGGCACAGGAGCTGTTCACGTTCGAGAGCTGAGTGGCGGCGCTGTCCGGTCGAGCCTTCACGGGTCGCTGTCGTCGGGGCACTTCTTCGGCGACGCCAAGGTGGTCGCGTGGACGGCGACCCAGGTTTCGAGAAGCCGGTTGGTCGAGCCGTTCAGCGCGGCGAGGATCTCTGCGCGCGCCGTGTCGAGCCATTTCTGGCGCTTCGCGGGCGTATCCAGCTTGGCCGGAACCCCTTCGGCCGGGAACTGCGCCGCGAATTGCTCGGGACGGGTTCGCCAGAAGCGGGTGAGGCCGGACGGGATCCGCTCGATGCCTGTATCCGGGAGCTGCGCGAGCGCTTCCTGACGATCAAGCGGCACCTGCGTTGTGGTGCCGTTCGGCTGGCCAGCCATCCTGACCGTCATGCCGTTGCGAAAGAAGAAGTTCTGCCACGGGTTCGGGGTCATGTCCTCGAGCATGTTGCCGCTGATCGGGAACATCATCCCCGAGTTGAGCTTGCCGCAGGTGAGCACCTTCTCGAAGCACCCGGGCAGGCTTGGGAGCAGCTTGGCGCAGCTCCCCTCGATCCAGGTTGCGATCGTCTCCGGCTTGATCTCGAGCAGGTAGACGAGGCCGGTGCGTTTGTTTCCGGCCGGTCCGACCCGGTAGATGCACTTCCGTATGCTCGCTCCGGGCCAGCCGAGCATGTCCGTGCCCACCACGGGGCAGCCGTTGGTGGCCTGGTTGATCGCGTAGGCGGCACCTTGAGCGGATTTGACCGCGGCGATGTGGGCGGGAGTCTGGGCGGCAACCGGAAGGCTGGCGACGAGCGTTGTCATGCCCGCCGCGAACACCAGCAGGCGCTTCGTCCGTTTCATGGGCGCCTCCGATCCAGCGCGCAGGCATGAAGCCGCAGCTTCGAAGATGCTGCCTGCGCGCGCGGCAGTTGTAAAGGCCCGGGGGCCGTCAGCGTGCGAAGGCGCCGCCGAAATCGCGCGGGCGAAGGCCGGCGTGGAACCAGGCGATCATCGAGTAGATGTCGTAGACCGGCAGCCCGAGCGCTTCCCGAAGCGCCGCGGCATAGGGAGGCATGTTGGTGCATTCGAGCACCACCGCGCCGACCTCGGGGTGGCGTGCGACGAGCGCACGGCCGGCCTCCAGGATGTCCTCCTCGGCGAGGCCCACATCCATGTCCTCCTTCTCGGCCCTGATCAGCACGTGGAAGAACTCGCGGCCGTTCTCGGTGCCCTCGACCGGCGTGTCGGCCGGCGCGCCGGCCGCTTCGAGATGCGCCGGCGTAAGCGTCGCACGGCTCACCGTCACGACCCCGACGCGCCTGCCGGGCGGAAGCGTCGCCTCGACCCATGGCACCTGCATCAGGGCGGAGGTCGCGACCGGCACCCCGACATGGCCGCTAAGCTCGCGCTGGAACAGCGAGAGGAAGCCGCAATTGGTGGTGATCGCCTCGGCGCCCTGGCCGACCAGATCCTCGGCGGCGGCGAGGAAATCCGGCAGGAGCCCGCGCGCGCCCTCGAGCACGACGCGCTCGGGGCTTGCGCCTTTCACGACGCGGTAGAGCACCGGGAACGGCCAGGTCCGGGCATTGCCCATGTCGCCGAGGATGCGGGGAAATCGCGCCTCGAGCATGAGGATGCCGAGCGGCGCGCCGTAGACGGCCTTGCCGCCGCGGGCGAGGGCGGGCGGGGCGGCGAGCGGGATGGGACGGGACATGGCGGCGATCTTAGCGCCTCCGCGCGGAAGCGCATCCTGCGATGGGCTCACGCGCTGTCGCCGTCGGGGGGCGTCGGCCTGGAGCGGGGGCGATCAGGCCCGGGTGACTGGAGCTGGCAGCGTCCCGGTCTGTCCGTTCACCTCCGAGGTTGACGCGCAACTGGATGAACGCTGTGCCCTCGCTCCGGTCGGCCGATGACGGAGTGGAGCGCTGAGCCGCTTCCGCCGGCGCCAGACTCGGCCCATATTCCCACGATGCCGAAAGCGCCGAAGAAGCCGAAGCTTTCGACCGGGAAGGCGTCGAAGCCCGAGCTGAAGCCGCTCGACACCTACCTGGCCGAGCTTCTCAATCCCGCCATCAACCGCGAGCGCGAGCGCTATCGGGACGGCACGTCCTCTCCCCTGGAAGGGGGGCCGTCCCCGCACGCGCCCGGCGATGCAGCTCGCAGCACGCCCCCCACCCCTGCCCCTCCCGGCGAGGGAGAGGGGAACGGCATGGCGGGCTTCGCTGAGCGGCCGCAGGAGACCTACGTCCATGGCGAGGTCACGGACGTCGATCCGGCTCTCGCCAAGAAACTCGGGCTGAAAGCGCCGGAGGACGGCCCGGATGTTCCGGCCGAGCTCGGCGATCTCGCGCCCGACGGGGTGAGCGGCGTCTCGGCCACCGTCGCGTCGCTCACCCGGCTCCTCACCGAGGGCAATCCCCTCTTCAAGAACGGCAAGCTGTGGACGCCGCACCGGCCGCCGCGGCCCGAGAAGTCGGAAGGCGGCATCCGCTTCGAGATCAAGTCGGAGTTTCAGCCCGCCGGCGACCAGCCGCAGGCGATCGCCGAGCTCGTCGACGGCGTGCGCCGGCAGGAGCGCGACCAGGTTCTCCTCGGCGTCACCGGCTCCGGCAAGACCTTCACCATGGCCAAGGTGATCGAGGAGACGCAGCGCCCGGCCTTGATCCTCGCGCCGAACAAGACGCTGGCGGCGCAGCTCTATGGCGAGTTCAAGTCGTTCTTCCCCGAGAACGCGGTCGAGTACTTCGTCTCCTATTACGACTATTACCAGCCCGAGGCTTATGTCCCGCGCTCGGATACCTACATCGAGAAGGAATCATCGATCAACGAGCAGATCGACCGCATGCGCCACTCGGCGACGCGCGCGCTCCTCGAGCGCGACGACGTCATCATCGTGGCCTCGGTGTCCTGCATCTACGGCATCGGCTCGGTCGAGACCTACACGGCGATGTCGTTCTCGGTCGCGGTCGGCGAGAAGATCGAGCAGCGCCAATTGATCGCCGATCTCGTGGCGCTGCAATACAAGCGCATCCAGTCCGACTTCGCCCGCGGCTCGTTCCGCGTGCGCGGCGACGTGATCGAGCTGTGGCCCGCCCACTTGGAGGACCGGGCCTGGCGCATCGGGCTCTTCGGCGACGAGATCGAGGCGATCGTCGAGTTCGATCCGCTCACTGGCAAGAAGACCAACGAACTGAAATTCGTGAAGGTCTACGCCAACTCGCACTACGTCACGCCGCGCCCGACCCTGCAGCAGGCGATCAAGGGCATCAAGGAGGAGCTGCGCTGGCGGCTCCAGGAGCTCACCCGCATGGGCCGGCTGCTGGAGGCGCAGCGGCTCGAGCAGCGCTGCACCTTCGACCTCGAGATGATCGAAGCCACGGGCTCCTGCGCCGGCATCGAGAACTATTCGCGCTACCTGACCGGCCGCAAGCCCGGCGAGCCGCCGCCGACCCTCTTCCGACTTCCGGCGCAAGGCGACGCTCGCCGAATACGGCTTCCGCCTGCCTTCCTGCATGGACAACCGCCCCTTGCGCTTCGAGGAATGGGACGCCATGCGCCCGCAATCGGTGCACGTCTCGGCGACGCCGGGCGGCTGGGAGCTCGAGCGCACGCAAGGGGTGTTCGTCGAGCAGGTCATCCGGCCGACCGGCCTCGTCGACCCGCCGGTGATCATCCGCCCGGCCCGCTCGCAGGTCGACGACCTGCTCGGCGAGGTCAAGGAGGTGGCGCGCGCCGGCTATCGCACGCTCGTCACGGTGCTGACGAAGCGCATGGCCGAGGACCTCACCGAGTATCTGCACGAGAACGGCGTGCGCGTGCGCTACATGCACTCCGATATCGACACCATCGAGCGCATCGAGATCATCCGCGACCTTAGGCTCGGCGCCTTCGACGTGCTGGTCGGCATCAACCTCCTGCGCGAGGGGCTCGACATCCCGGAATGCGCGCTCGTCGCCATCCTCGACGCCGACAAGGAGGGCTTCCTGCGCAGCGAGACCTCGCTGGTGCAGACCATCGGCCGCGCCGCCCGCAACATCGATGGCCGCGTCCTCCTCTACGCCGACCAGATGACCGGCTCGATGGAGCGCGCCATTGCCGAGACCAACCGGCGGCGCGAGAAGCAGATCGCCTACAACGCCGAGCACGGCATCACGCCGGAATCGATCAAGCGCGGCATCGCCGACATCCTCGACTCGGTCTACGAGCGCGACCATGTCCGCGTCGACACCGGCCTCGCCGAGAGCGGCGCCACCATCGGCCATAACCTGAAGGCCGTGATGGCCGACCTCGAGAAGCGCATGCGCGCCGCCGCCGCCGACCTCAACTTCGAGGAAGCCGCGCGCCTGCGCGACGAGCTCAAGCGCCTCCAGGCGACCGAGCTCGCGATTGCCGCCGATCCCATGGCCGCGCAGGGCGACGTCGAGCGCGAGGCGGGGAAATTCGGAAGCCTTCCGGGTCGCGCAGGCCGACTCGGCTCGAAGGGCCGAGCGGGAGAGGGCACTCGCATCGCCAAGCCCTCGCTCGACCACATGGGCCCCGGCACCGACCGCGAAATCCCGCTTTTCACCGGCGAGCGCCCGGCGGCGCGCTCGACGCAAGGCTTTGCCGGGCAGCGGTCGAAATACCGGAAGCGGAGCCGGTAAGCCGTTGAAATCGCCTGGCGCGGCCGCGATGTAGTGATTGGCACTACTTTGGCTCGCCTCATGAAGACCGTCACCGCCTCCGACGCCAACCGACACTTCTCGAAGATCCTGCGCGAGGTGCAGACCGGCGAGACGGTGCTCGTCACATCGCGCGGGCGCGCCGTCGCCCGGATCGAGCCCGTTGATCGGACATCGAAGGAGCAGGAGGCCGCCAAGCAGGAACTGCTCGAGTATCTTCGGAGTCGGCCGTTGCAGAACCTCAACATCAGCTGGACTCGCGACGAGCTCTACGACGATTGATGCGCGTCGCGTTCGATACCAACGTCCTTGTCTGCTGCGGCGACTCTGAGCCTTACGCCGGCCGCCGCGGCACGATGGCGAGCGGGATCACGCTGTAGACCGCCTCGCCGCGCTGGTTCAGCGCCGTCCATTTGAGGCGCGCGATCCCCTGCGGCTTCGAGCGCGACGGGACGAGCTCGATCACCTCGCCCTCGAGGTGGATCTCGTCGCCCGGGCGCACCGGCGCGAGCCAGCGCAGCTCGTCGACGCCCGCGCCGAACAGCGGATGCGGCCCGAACGGGCGCACCTCGGTCATGAGGCGCATCGCGATCGCGGCGGTGTGCCAGCCCGACGCCGCGAGGCCGTGGAGCACGGTCGCCTTCGCCGCCTCCTCGTCGAGATGGTAGGGCTGCGGATCGAACGCGGCCGCAAAGCGCTTGATGGCCTCCGCCGTGACCCGATAGGCGCGGCTTTGGAAGCGCATGCCGAGCGCAAGGTCGTCGAACCATTCGATCGGCGAGGACGAGCGCCCCGCAGGCGCGCCCGCACGGTCCGAACGCCCGATCGCCACCGGATCGCTCGCCGGAAAGCTCTCCTCCAGCGCCTCGTCGAGCATGTCCGCCGGAGAACCGCCGGGCAAGGGCCGCTGAGGGGCAAGGGGCATGACAGTCTCCGAACGCTGCGACGCCGGATCATCGCGGCACCGGCGGAGCGAGGCAATGCGCACCGAGCCGGAAGGGCATTCAGCTCGGCCCCACGATCCTCGACATCATCCAGGACATCTTTCGACCGCCGCAAAGACGAGATCGCCGGGTCTCAAGCCCCCCATCACGAGTCCTTCGGGCGGGCCGGCGTCACCTTACGAGCCCGACCTCCTTCAGCACCGCGGCCGTGCGCTCCTGCTCCTTCTTGAGGAACTCGTCGAGGGCGGGGCCGGCCAAGAAGATGTCGTCCCAGCCGCGCTGGCGCAGGACCTCCTTCCACGCGTCGGACTTCGCGAGTGCCTCGAACATGCCGGTCAGGCGGGCGCGGTCCTCGGGCTTGATGCCGGGGCCGGCGACGATCATGCGCCAGTTGGCGAGCTCGATGTCGATGCCGCCCTCCTTGAGGCTCGGCGCGTCGACGCCGGCCAGGCGCTGCGGTGCGGCGATCCCGATGAGGCGCAGCCGCCCGCTCTGGACCTGCCCCGTGAGCTCGCCGAGCGAGTTGACGCCCGCCGTGACCTTGCCCGACAGGAGCGCCGCCATGGCCTCTCCGCCGCCGGAATGGGCGATGTAGTTGATCCTGGTCGGGTCGGCCCCGACCGCCTTCGCGACGAGCGCCGCGAGGATGTGGTCCGGGCCGCCGGCCGAGCCGCCGGCCCAGGTTACCTTGGCGGGGTCGGCTTTCAGCGCCTCGGCGAGGTCCTTCATCGACTTGACCGGCGAGGCGGCGGGCACGGCGATCGCCTGCCACTCGCCGGTGAGCCGGGCGATCGGCGTCACCTCGGCAAGCGTCACCCGCGCCTCGTTGGTGAGAATCGCGCCGACCATGACGTAGCCGCTCGCCATGAGCTGCGAGGGGTCGCCCTTCGCCGCGTTGACGAATTGCGCGATGCCGATGGTACCGCCGGCGCCCGGCACGTTGGTCACCTGGATCGAGCTCGCGAGCCCCGCCGCCTGCAGGGCCTGGCCGACCGCACGCGCGGTCTGGTCCCAGCCGCCGCCCGGCGCCGCCGGAGCCATGATCTTGAAGGACGGGGCCTGCGCCCGAGCGCCTGCGGCGATGCCCGCAAAGCATAGCAGCGATGCGGCAAGCAGGGCGGTTGCGCGTTTCATGGTTGCTTCCTCCGGGTTTTGCGGCATTCACCCCGAATGCCTGCCGCAACGCAAGCCGTCCGGGCACCACGACGGCGAAGGCCGCAAGGAGATGCCATGCTGCGACCGAGACTCGAGAGGAAGGTGGCGCTCGTGACCGGCTGCGGCTCGAGCGGGCCCGGCTGGGGCAACGGCAAGGCCATCTCGGTGCTCTTCGCGCGCGAGGGCGCCAAGATCTTCGGCTGCGACCTCAGCGCCGAGGCGGCGGCGGAGACGCAGCGCCTGATCGAGGAGGAAGGCGGCTCCTGCCGCACCCTGACCTGCAACGTCACCGAGGCGAAGCAGGTCGATGACCTGGTCGAGGCTTGCCTTGCGCGCTTCGGGCGCATCGACGTCGTCGTCAACAATGTCGGCCGTTCGGAGCCCGGCGGCCCGGTCGAGCTTTCGGAAGAGACCTTCGACGAGCAGATCGCGATCAATCTCAAGAGCGCCTATCTCACCTGCAAGGCGGTGCTGCCGGTGATGGAGCGCCAGGGCGCCGGCGCGATCGTCAACGTCTCCTCCGTCGCGGGCTTGCGCTACATCGGCAAGCCGCAGGTCGCCTACAGCGCCGGCAAGGCAGCCCTGATCCAGTTCACGAAGACGACGGCGGTGATCTACGCCGCGCGCGGCGTGCGCCTGAACTGCGTCGTGCCCGGCCTCATGAACACGCCGCTGGTGCGGCGCCTTGCCGACAAATACGCAGGGGGCGATTTCGAGGGCTTCGCCGCGCACCGCAACGGCCAGGTCCCGATGGGGCGCATGGGCGACGCCTGGGATGTCGCCCACGCCGCCCTCTTCCTCGCCTCCGACGAAGCGAAATATGTGACCGGCACCGAGATCGTGGTCGACGGCGGCCTCACCGCCGCGACCCGTTAAAGGATCACTATGGCCCGCATCGATTACGCCGACCTCGCCCGCCCCGAGACGAAGCCCCTCGTCGACCGCATCGCCGCCGAGCGCGGCAGCGTGCTGCATCTCTACCAGATGCTGCTGCACAGCCCGCCGGTCGCGGAGGGCTGGCTCGCTTATCTGACCGCCATCCGGCAGAAGAGCACCCTGGCCGGAGACATCCGCGAGCTGGTCATCATGCGGATCGCCCATCTCAACGGCGCCTCCTACGAAGCCGACCAGCACGCCCCGATCGCGCTCCGCGAGGGCGTCGCCCAAGAAAAGCTCGACGCGCTCGGGGATTGGCCTTCCTCCGAGGCTTTCGATCCGCGCGAACGCGCCGTGCTGGCCTATGCCGACGCGATGACGCGCACGATCCAGGTGCCCGATCACGTCTTCGCCGCGGTGCGGGAGCATTTCGACGAGCGCCTCGTGGTCGAGCTCACCGCAACCATCGCAGCCTACAACATGGTCTCGCGCTTCCTCGAGGCGCTCGAGATCCACAGCCACGACGAGCGGAGCGCCCGGTGAAGACCGCCCGAAACCGCATCACCCGCTGGTGGTGGGTGCGCCACGCCCCCGTGACCGTGAACGACGGCTGCATCTACGGCCAGACCGACCCTGTCTGCGACTGCGACGACGCGGCCGCGTTCTTGGGCCTCGCGAGCCTGCTGCCGCGCGAGGCGGTGTGGGTGACGAGCCACCTCGCGCGCACGCACATGACGGCGGCAGCGATCGTGCGCGCGGGCCTTCCCGGCCCCGACCCCGTGCCCGGCCCCGGCGTGATCGTCGAGCAGGACCTTGCCGAGCAGAGCTTCGGCGACTGGCACGGCATGAAATACACCGACCTCGCCGAGATGCAGGCCGACGCCTATCACCGCTTCTGGCTCGCCCCTGCGCATGAGGCCCCTCCCGGCGGCGAGAGCTTCGTGCATGTGATGGAGCGAGTCAGCCGCGCAATCCGACGTCTCAACGACGAGCACGAGACGCGCGACATCATCGCGGTGACGCATGGCGGCACCATCCGCGCCGCGCTCGCCGAGGCGCTCGATCTCACGCCCGAGGCAGCGCTTGCCTTCTCGATCGACAACCTCTCGCTCACCCGCATCGAGCGCTTCGACGGGCCGGGCGTGGGCCATGGCTGGCGGGTCGTCACGGTCAACCAGCGGCCGAGCGAGCCGCGCGCGGCGCTCAGCGCCCGGCCCGCCTGATCCGGCGCAGCGCCTGGTCGAGAGCCGAGAGAAAAGCCGAGCGGTCGCGCGCCGAGAACGGCTTCGGCCCGCCCGTCACCTCGCCCGAGGCGCGGAGCTCCTGCAGGAGATCGCGGGTCGCGATGGCCATGCCGATCGAAGCCTCGTCGAAGACGCGGCCGGTCGGCGCGATCGCGCAGGCGCCCGCCTTGACCGCGCGATGCGCGAGCGGAACGTCGGCGGTGACGACGACATCGCCCGGCCCGGCGCGCTCCGCGATCCAGTCATCGGCGGCGTCGAGCGCTTGGCCCACGACCACGCGCTCGATCATCGGATCGCGCGGCACCATCATGAAGGCGTTCGAGACCACGAAAACCTTGATGCCGTGGCGGTGCGCCACGCGGTAGACCTCGTCCTTCACCGGACAGGCGTCCGCGTCGATGTAGATCATGCCGCTGCATGCCAGCCGCAACGGCGCCGGGCAACTTGGATGTGCAGGCGCGGGCGCCGCGTCCTCTCAGGCCAGCTCGTCTTGCCAGGCCGGCGCCGGCCTCACGCCCTCGGCGTGCATCCTGTGCAGCTGCGGCTCGAGCTCCGCCCAGAACGCGTCGGTCACGCGCGACATGGCCTGCGAGAGATCGGTCGCCGCGGCGTAGGCCTCGTCCGGAGCCCCGGCCTGCTTCATGATCTCGTAGATGACGGCGCGCCGCAGCGCCGGCGGCGGATGGCTCCTGGCCCTCACCTGCTCTTCGGTCCGGCTCTGCCCGGTCTGGAGGATGCTGACCGTCTCGTAGACCAGGCCGATGCAGGCGAAAAAGAGGTCCGCGCCGATCAGGCTCAGAGCAGGGTCGTAGCCTCGCTCGGTCATGATCTTGAGGGTCAACAGGGTCGCCATGCCGTCGGCTTCGAACTCCTTTTGCCAATCGGTGAGGATGCGCTCAGCGCCGGGCATCATCCCGAACTGCTGCGTCTCGGCGCTGTCGTCGAAATGGCCGGCGAGGCAATGGCCGTACTCGTGCGCAACCACGAACGCCTCGATGCCGGCGCGGAGGCTGGAAGAGAACGGCACGAGGTCCGGCGTCGGCAGGTAAGCCTGGGCGCGCTGCGGGTTCCCTCCGACCACATAGGCGAGGATCACGTCGGCGAAGCGCGCGAGCGGTTCCGGATGCGAGGCGAGCCGGCGGTCGACCTCGGCCGGCAGCGTCGAGTATGAGGTGCTCTTGTCGCTGATCGTGACCGGCAGGGCGGCGGCGACCGCCTTGGCGACCAGGTTGGCGAAGCCGAACAGGCCGGCATCGAGAATGATGAGCCGGTATCGCGAGCCCTTCATCCTGACCGCCATGGCGTTCACGCGCCCGCTCGGCACGGTCCCGAAGAGAAGCTGCGCCGGGAGCTTCTTGCCGGGCGCCATGCCATCCTCGATCTGCTTCGCGAACCGCAGGAGGATCCCCAGCATGCGCGGATCCTCGAACTCGGTCAGCGCAGCCCCGGACGACTCTGCGCCGTCCTTGTGCAGCTGCTCCCGCAGGGCTTGCTCCGAAACCCCGGGCGAGATCGTCTTGAGCAGATCCAGCATGCGGGCATCGAACTCGGCTCGCGGGCGCGACGCCAGGAAAAGAGCCGGATCGAGGCCTGCCTCGGCATAGCCGGAGAGCTGAAGCTCGCGCAGGAGCTGCAGGTTGCGCTGATAGTCCGGATCCCCGGCGCCGCTGTCCGTGGCCATCCGCCGCTCCTCGAAGCAGGTGCGACTGTAGCATGTCCGCCCCGCTGCCGGGCGCGCCATGGTCGGTCCTAGTGCCCTCCATGGAGGAGCAGCAAGGGACGTTCGCCCCTCGGGGGGGCCGAGATTCGCGGCTCAGGCGCGGAACCGCTCGAGCGTGGCGCGATCGACCTCGATGCCCAGCCCCGGTCCGGTCGGGACGCGCACGAACCCGTCCTCCTGCACGATCGGCTCGGTCGTGACCGCGTCGCGGATCGGGTGCTCGCTCATGTCGAACTCGAGCAGCGGCTCGGTGGCGTGAAGGCCCGGCGGATTGTGCGGAAGCACGGCGAGGAGTTGCAGCGCGGCTGCGCGGGCGATGCCGGTGCCCCAGCAATGCGGCACGTAGCGCACGCCGAATGCCTGTGCCATGTCGGCGATCTTCTTGCATTCCGAGAGCCCTCCCGCCGCGCAGGTGTCGGGCTGGGCGATGTCGACGAGGCGCTCGGTGAGGAGCCGCCGGAAGCCGTAGCGCGTGAAGGAGCACTCGCCGCCGGCGACCGGAATCGTGCCGCCGGCCTTGACCTCTCGGTAGCCGTCGTAATCCTCGGGCGCGACCGGCTCCTCGAACCAGCCTATGTCGAGATCCTCGACCTTGCGCACGTAAGCCAGCGCGTCGACGGCGTCGTAGGCGTGGTTCGCGTCGACCATCAGCTCGACCTCGCCGCCGATCTCGTCACGCAAGGCCCGGGTGAGGCGCACATCCTCGGCAACGCCCCAGCCGGTCTTGAGCTTCATCGCGGTGAAACCGGCCTCGACATAGGACGCCGCCTCCTCGCGCAGATAGGCCTCGTGATCGGGCCGGTCGCGGCGGTAGAGGCCGGTGGCGTAGGCGCGCACGCGCTCGCGGATCGGCCCGCCCATCAGCACATGCACCGGCAGGCCGAGGGCCTTGCCCTTGAGGTCCCACAGCGCAATGTCGATGCCGCTCAGCGCCTGGATCGCAAGGCCGCGCTGGCCGTGGTCGCGCAGGTGGTTGTACAGGCGCTGCCAATGCCGCTCGATCGCGAACGGGTCCTCGCCGACAAGCAGCGGCGCATAGGCCTCGACGACGCCGCGGTTCGGCCGCGGCGGCCCATAGACCTCGCCGAAGCCGGACAGCCCGTGGTCGGCGACGACCTCGACGATCAGCGCCATGCGCGTCGCGTACCAGGCCTGCGAGTAGGCGAAGGGCGTCTCGAGATCGGCGCTGAGGACGTAGGTGTTGACGGCTGCGATCTTCATGAGTGGAGGCTCGATCCGGCGGTGAGGGCTGCCCCTCATACGGGCGTTCCGCCGCGACCTCCAGGCGGCCACAACATCGCCGCCAATCTCCGCCTCATCGGGCGCATGACGGCAGAGACGAGCTTCTACGAAGGCCTCCCGAGGCTGCAGAGCTTCGCCCGGCTTGCGGATGCATCGGTCTACACGCCCTTGCCCGCCGGCTGGGTGCTCGGCCTCTCCGATATCGTCCGCTCGACCGCGGCGATCGAGGCCGGGCGCTACAAGACAGTGAACACCGCCGCGGCCGCGGTGATCGCGGCGGTCGCCAACTTGCTCGGGCAGGACGATTTCCCCTTTGCCTTCGGCGGCGACGGCGCGAGCTTCGCGCTGCCGCCGGCCCGGGCCGATCTCGGACGCGATGCCCTCGCCTCGGTCGCCCGTTGGGTGCGCGACGAGCTCGACCTGACCATGCGGGCGGCGCTGGTGCCGATCGAAGCGGTCCGCGGGGCCGGCCTCGACGTGCGCGTCGCCCGTTTCGCCCCCTCGCCCGACGTGGCTTATGCGATGTTCGCGGGCGGCGGCCTCGCCTGGGCCGAAGCGCGGATGAAGGCCGGCGCCTTCGCGCTCGAGCTCGCGCCGGCGGGGACGCGCCCGGATCTCGCCGGCCTCTCCTGCCGCTTCGACGAGATCAGGTCGCAGCGCGGCGTCGTCCTCTCGCTGATCGTGATCCCCGGGCCAGCTGCGGACGCCGCCGGATTCGAGGAGCTGGTCGGCGCGATCCTGCGTCTCGCGGAAGGCGCAGCCGAGGTCGGGCGGCCGGTGCCCGCCGGCGGCCCGGCCCCGCGCTGGCCGCCGGCCGGCCTCGATCTCGAGGCGCGCTCCTCGGCGCTGCACCAACGATCTCCGCTCGCCGCCCGCCTCTGGGTCGGGGCGAGGACGCTTGCCGCGCATGCGATCTTCAAGACCGGCGTGCGGGTCGGCGGCTTCGATCCGGCGCGCTATCTGCGGCAACTGGTCGAGAACACCGACTTCCGCAAGTTCGACGACGGCTTGCGCATGACGCTCGACTGCCCGCCGGCGCTTGCCGACCGCATCGAGGCGCGGCTGGCGGAAGCGGAGGAGGCGGGCATCGCGCGCTCCGGGACGCATCGCCAGGACGCCGCCCTGATGACCTGCTTCGTCCCCTCGCCGACCCGCAGCAATCACGTCCACTTCGTCGACGGCGCGAGCGGCGGCTATGCCGCGGCGGCCCAGGCGATCAAGGCCGCCGTCTGAACAAGGGGGCTCACGGGCTCAAGCGGCGGGGTCGGCGCGCATGGGCGCCCGCGCCTCGATCAGCCGGATGAGATCCGCGTGGACGAAGCGCGCCTCGACGAGCTCGAGCCCGGCCTCGGGCAGGCGCTCCTCGGTGCGGCGGTCGAAGCCGGCGCCGTAGGCGAAGGCCATCCAGGGCTCCCACAGGCGCGTGACGGCGCGGCGGAGCGGGTCGGCCGGCCGCACATATTCGAGGAGGCGGATCGGCCCGCCGGGCTTCACGACCCGCGCCAATTCGCGCAGCGCCGGGACTTGGCGATCGTCCGGCAGCACGCAGAACAGGAAGGTCGCGACCGCCGCGTCGAAGGAGGCGTCCGGAAAGTCGAGCCGGGTCACGTCCATCTGCCGGAGCTCGACCCGCCGGCCCAGCACCGCCCGCCTTCGCTCGGCCCGCCGCAGCATGGCGGAGCTCAAGTCCACGCCGACCGTCTCGGCGCCGGCGGGGTAGAATTCGATGTTGCGCCCGGTCCCGACTCCCGCGTCGAGGATGCGGCCGGCGAGCCCGCGAAACAGCATCGGCCGCATGCGCCGATAGCGCCTTCGCTCGAAGGCAAGATCGAGCAGGTCGTAGAAGGGCGCGATGCGCTGGTATTTCTGCAGCAGGGAGGTCAAGGCGATCTCATTGCCAGATTGATGTCACCGAAGGGCGGTTCCTGCACAGCGGCGGTCCGAGCTGGCCGGGAACCAGGCCCCGCAGAACCGCCGAAACGCCGATCAGCTTCGGTCGAGCAGCCGAGCTACGAGCGCGTCGATGCGCGGCGCGACGCCGGCTTCGGTCAAGGCGTCGCGGACGAGCTTGCGGGCGCGCTGGAAGCGCACGCCCTCGGGCAGCGCCACCGCTGCCGCGACAGCCTCGGCCTCCCGGGCCGCCGCGGCGAGGTTCTGGTGGAGAGCGTTGCCCGCCTCAAAGCGGGCAATGGGAAGGGTGAAAACCACCTTATCAAAATGACGGGCCCCGAACTGCCCGCGCGCTTGGAACTCCTCCGTCCGCGCGCGTACTGTCTCGCTGTTGAGGATGGCGGCGAGGAAAGGACTCATCCAATGTGCCAGTCCGGGACCAATAAATCGCGTGTTCGACGACGGCTGTTGAGTCGGCGAGGACGCAAGCGGCAGGTTGTGTACCAGACGCCGCATAAACAATCCGAGGACCGCGGATAGGAAACTGCGCGCCAAGCTCGTTGTGGTAATTCCACCGCGCAATAAGACTCATGCTGGATTCGGCGCTGCCGTTCCATACTGCCTCAGCTTGTTTCATCCAGCGGTGCAAGCCCGTGTAGCCGCGATTGGCTGCGCCGTCGGCGTCGAGCACGTCGCCCTTAGCGGTAGTCGGTATGACGCCCTCGAAGGGTCGGAACACTCTGTAGGGCAGGATGCTCTCGCCGAGGAGCACCGGACGCAGGAACTCCGCCTCGACGCTGGCCTCGATGCCCGGCAAGTCTTTCCACGGCCGCTTCTCTTGGCTCGAGCGGCGGCTCGCGACGGACGGTGCCGCCGGGTTTCCGCCGAGGCGTCCTGTCGTGCGCCGCTCGACAAGGCAGAGCATCCGCGGAACGAGGGTCGCACCTTGTCGGAACCCTTTGCGATAGGTCGAGCCGCCCTCGAAGCTCGCCTCACTGGGACGGCGGACCTTCGCGACGGTCAGCCGATTGTCGGCGATCTCCTCGGGCGCATCCCGGAACGGCAGCGTGCCCGCGTAGGCCGTCACCATCTCAGGCACCGGCGATGACACGGCCCGACGGCGCGCGAACACCACGCAGGAGGGAACCGGGAAGAGTGGCTGCACGCCGTCGTCCATGGTCCAGGCCTCGTCATAGGCAAGGCGCGCGGACATAAAGGAGCCAGCGCGCAGGCGCTCGAACTGGCCGCGCGTCAATGCCGCAAACGGCAGCACGAAGCCGAGCCGGCCCGCGGCGCGCAGGTAGAGCGCTGCCGCGCGCACCGTGAACAAGGCGCAGAGGTCGTTCTGAGTCGCAAGCTTGCCGCCGACATAGACACGCTCAGCCTGGGCCAGCTCCTTGAAGCGCTTCTGCAGGTCCGGGCTCATGTGCCGGAAGGCCACCCAGGGCGGGTTGCCGACGACGACCTCGGCCCAGGCGCCCGGACCGCCGCCGTTGGCGCCTCCCGAATAGGCGAGCGGCCGCGACAGGTTGCGCGCCACATAGGCCCAGACCGAGTCGCGGCCCTCGCGCCGGAGCTTGTCGAAGGTCTCGTAGGTGCCTCCGAGATCCGCGATCGCGGCCTCCTCCTCCTTGCGGAGATCGCGCTTGTAATGCTGCTCGGCGATGCGGACTACGCGCGCCTCGAATTGGCGGCGGTCGAGGCCGGCCTCGCTGCCCGACCGCATCGCCTCGACGGATTTGTCGAACAGCGCCGGGTCGCGGCAGAAGAAATCCGGGAAGTCGAGCTTCGTCGCCCCCGTGCCGTCCGGGCCGGCCGGCACCCGCACCGTCAGCTCCTTCAGCCCCATCACGTCGCTGACGGAGAGCTGCATGGCATCGCCGAGATAGACCGGGATCGAGAGCGCGCCGGCGCGGTTCGCGAGCGCCGGGGCGAGCGCCAGGAGATAGGTGACGCGGGCAATGATCACCGCGACCGGATGGATGTCCATGCCGGCGACCTTCTCGGTCGCCTCGCGGGCCCGGTCGGCGGGCCGCATATCGCCCTCCTCGGCCTCGGCCAGGAAGTTGCGGACGGCGTGGAAGAGGAAGGTGCCGGAGCCGCAGGCCGGATCGAGCACGCGCTGCTCCAAGGGGCGCTCGACCGCGCGGCGCACCACCTTCGCGGCGAGCCAATCGGGCGTGTAGTACTCGCCAAGCCCGTGGCGTTCGTCGCGGTCGATCAGCGATTCGTAGAGCACCTTGAGCACGTCGCTCTGGACCTCGCCGAGCCGGAAGCGGCGCACGTGGATCATGATGCGCCGGACGAGGTCCTCGCCGTCCGGATCGGCGACGATCCAGTCGAAGAAGTCGCTTTCGACGGCGCCGCCGATGCCTGCCGCCTCGAAGGCGCGTCCCGATAGCAGCTGCTTCGGGTCGTCCTCGCGCAGGTCGAGCACGGCGACCGCGATCGCCTTTGCGACCACCACCAGGAAGGTGTGCTGGAACCAGAGCGCGTCGCTCTCGACGTCCTTGCCGTAGACGAGCTTGAGGAGCTGCGCCCAAAGCTGGCGCTTCAACGCCGCCGCGGGCTCGTCCTTGAGCTTCGCCCAGAGCGCCTGCAGGGCCGCCGAGGCGCGCCGATAGGCGACCGAATCCTGGCCCAGCTCCAGCCGGATCGTGAGCGGGTCTGGCGGCAGCTCCTTCTTGAGCGCCACCGCGCCATCGAGCCAGGCAAGGAAGAACTCGGGCTTCTCGGGATCGAGCTGCGTCTCCTTCAGCTTGGCGAGCGTGCCGCCCGTCAGCTCGAAGACGGCCCAGCGCAGCCCGTCGCTGGCGATGCGGACGAAGCGGGCGCGCTCCTCGCGCTCGCGATCGGCCAGGTAGTCCGGCATCCGCCGGGCGACATCCTCCCATTCCTTGACGAGATCGCTCTTCGCCTCGAAGACGGTGCGGCCGATGAGGGCGTCGAGACGTCCCCTTACCTCCGGCACGCGCCGCTCGAAATCGAGCGCGCTGCGCTCGGCGCCGGAACTCCTCGATCAGCAGCTCGCGGAAGTCGGCCTTGACCTCGTCATGGCCGGGCTTCGAGGCGAGGTGGCGGAGGATGTCGAGGGTGCGCGCGCTCTGCGCCACGGCCGCTCCTATAGGATGTGGCCTGGATAGACCGCTTCAGGGCTACTCGGAAGGCCCCGCGACGGCCATGCACAGCCGACGCCACCGGCGATAACGAGGCGCTCGAGCGCGCCGGGAATCGACCCTCTCTCCAGTTATGCGGGGCCGATCCGGCCAGCGCGCGGCGGTGGCCTGGATCGCGGGTCAAGCTTGGCGATGACGATGCAAACAGCGGCGCTTACCGCACCCCGGTCCCCTCCCCCAGCACTGCCGCCAGTTCCGGCGTGCAGGCGAGGATCGGGTTGCCCTTGGTGAGCCCGTCGCCGGCGAGGTAGTTGTTCACATGGCCGCCCGCCTCCTCGACCAGGACCAGCCCGGCAAGCGCGTCCCAGGGGTTCATGTGGAGCTCGACATAGGCCTCCATGCGGCCGGCCGCGACATAGGCCAAGGCGAGCGCGCCCGAGCCTGCGCGGCGCACCGAAGCGCCGGCGGCCTTCAGGCGCTCGACCACGCCGACATAGCGCTCGAGCGGCACGCGGGGCGACCAGCCGGCCTCGATCGTCGCCTGCGCGATGTCGCCGAGGCCGCTGATGCGGATGAGCGTGCCGTCGAGCGTCGCGCCGCGCCCGCGCGCCGCCGCGTAGAGCTGGCCGTGCACGGGGTCGTGGATGACGCCGACGAGGGCCTCGCCGTCGCGGACATAGGCCAGCGAAACGCACCAATGCGGGATGCCGCGGGCGAAGTTCGCCGTGCCGTCGATCGGGTCGGCGATCCAGGTGCCGCGGCCGGCCGCCGCGATCTCGCCGCCCTCCTCCTCGCCGAAGAACGCATCCTCCGGGAAGGCCTCGGTGAGGCGCAGGCGCAGGAGGGATTCGACCTCGGCGTCGCTCGCGAGCACGTAATCCTGCGGGCCCTTGAAGTTGAGCGTGAGCGCGTTCGGGCGATCGCGGAAGCGGCGCCGGCCGAGCGCGCCGGCCTCGCGCGCGATCGCCTGCGCGGCAAGGAGACGGTGCTCGAGGTCATGGGGAGAGAGGGGCAAGAGGGGCTCGGGAGGCTGCCCGCGCTGTTTACGTCGGGAGAACGGAGAGCGCCATCGCCGAGGGCGGCATCGGTCCGGGACGGTCCGCATTTGACCGAGGTCGCCGGCATGGTCGCGGCCATGGGCGATGCCGGAACGCCCACGCCCTGCGCACATCCTCGCGCGGCGGGCGTCTGAAGGTTCACCGGAACAGCTGCTCCGGCGCTTGCGTTTGTGGAACGTTCATTCCATGGTCCGGCAAAAGCCGGAGCGGAACAAGGCGTGCCACCGGACCGGAAGGCCGAACGGATGGACCGGAAGAGCGGACGAGGGATTGGCGAACGCGGCCGCGGGTCGAGCGGAAGGTGACGGCCAAAATCGCGAACGCTCCGGCAAGCGGCCCGGGCTCGAGCCCGGCTGGCGCACGGGAGGCGCACGGCGCCGCGCACGGCCGCGGGCCGGCCGAATGGCCGGCCGAGGCGGCGGTCCCGCCGCCCCGCGATTTCGAGGGGTTCAAGGGGCTCTTGATCGCCCGCCGCGAGGCGCTGCCGGCGCGGCTGGTGCAAGCCGCGGAATTCGCGCTTTCCCACCCCGACGAGATCGCCTTCGGCACCGTGGCCTCGGTCGCCGAAGCCGCGCAGATCCAGCCCTCGGCGCTGATCCGCTTCGCCAAATCCTTGGGCTACAACGGCTTTTCCGAGCTGCAGGAGATCTTCCGCGACCGCCTGCGCGAGCGCTGGCCGCCCTATGGCGAGCGGCTCGAGAAGCTCCGCCACGAAGCCGAGGAGGGGCCGGCCGGGCTCCTCAAGCGCTTCAGCGATTCGGCGGTCAAGTCCTTGGAGCGGCTGCCGGATTCGGTTTCGCCCGCGGATCTCGAGCAGGCCGTTGCGGTGCTGGCGAAGGCGCGCACCATCCATCTCCTCGGCCTTCGGCGCGCCTTTCCGGTCGCCGCCTATCTTGCCTATGCCCTTGGCAAGCTTGAGGTTTCGGCAAGCCTCGTCGACCATGTCGGGGCGCTTGCGGGCGAGCAGCTCGGCGGGGCCCGCTCCGGCGACGCGCTGATTGCGGTGAGCTTCACGCCCTATACGCCGGCCACCGTCGAGCTCGCCAACGCCTTCTCGCAAAAGGGTTTTCCGGTGGTGGCCATCACCGATTCGCCGTTCTCGCCGCTGGCCCCGGCGGCGACCGCCAGGATCGAGATCGTCGAGGCCGACATCGGCGGCTTCCGCTCGCTGGCCGCGACCTTCTGCGTCGCGATGACGCTCGCGGTCGCGGTCGCCGAGCGGCAGAACGCGAGCGGATAGCCGTTTCAGCTCAGTGCTTTAGCCGACCCGCACGGGCCGGCCGTTGCGCGCCGCCTCGGTCGCCGCGTCGGCGAGGATCTGAGCCCGCAAGCCGTCCTCGCCGGAAGGCGAGACCGGCCCTGCGTCGAGGACCGCGGCGACAAAAGCGTCGAGCTCGAGCCGGTAGGCGTCGGCGTAGCGCTCGAGGAAGAAGGGCAGCGCCGGATCGCTCGCATAGCCTTCGGCGCCGGCCCTGGTGACGGTCGTGGCGAAGCGGTTGCCGGCGGCCAAAAGCCCTTTCGCGCCATGGACTTCGATGCGCTGGTCGTAGCCGTAGGAGGCGCGGCGCGAGCAGGAGATCTGGGCGATCTTCCCCGAGGCGGTCTTGAGGAGGACGGCGGCGGTGTCGATGTCGCCGGCGGCGCCGATCGCCGGGTCGACCAGGCAAGCCCCGACCGCATGCACCTCGACCGGCTCGTCGGCGAGCAGGAAGCGAGCCATGTCGAGGTCATGGATCATCATGTCGCGAAACAGCCCGCCGGAGCGGGCGAGGTAGTCGAGCGGCGGCGGGGCGGGGTCGCGCGAGATGATGGTGACGATCTCGGGCTCGCCGATCTCGCCCGCCCGCAGGCGCGTGCGGAGGGCCGAGAAGCTCGGGTCGAAGCGGCGGTTGAAGCCGATCATCAAGCTCGTGCCGGCGCCCGCAACCACCTCCAGGCATTGGCGAATCCGCGCCGCATCGAGGTCGACCGGCTTCTCGCAGAACACCGCCTTGCCTTGCCGCGCCGCGGCCTCGATCAGCCCGGCATGGAGGTCGGTCGGGGTGCAGATCAGGATCGCGTCGATCTCAGGGTCGGCGAGGATGGAGCCGGCGTCCCGCACATGCGATCCCGTCGCCGCCGCCAAGGCCTCCCCCCTCTCCGGCACGGCATCGGCGACCGCCGCCAGCCGCGCCCGCGGGTGAGCGGCGATGTTGGCGCCGTGGATGCGCCCAATCCGCCCGGCGCCGAGCAGCCCGATCCGTAGCGCTCCCACGCTCACGCCCGTGCCGCTCCCGGCCGCCGAGCCGCGCCCATGCCGGGCCGGTTGCCGGGCCGCTCGCCGGGCCGGAGCCGGGCCCCTTCCCGAGCCGCCCCCGGCACGCCGCCGGCCGGGACAAGAACGTTTGATCCAGGTTGACCGGCTGGTGGAATTATCATTTCATTGAGGCGTTCCGCCCCCGGACCGTCCGACCTGTCATGAACGATATGAGCACCCGGCAGCTCGGCGGCAAGGTAGCGGTCGTGACCGGTGGGACGCAAGGCTTGGGCGAGGCGGTCGCGCGGCTCTTCGCCGAACGCGGAGCGGCGGGGCTCGTGATCTGCGGACGGCAGGTTGAGAAGGGCCGCGGGGTCGCAGCCGACCTCTCGCGCCAAGGCTGCCGCACCGAGTTCGTCCGCGCCGACCTTCACAGCGTCGACGAAACCCGCGGCGTCATGGCCGCCGCGGACCGCGTGTTCGGCCGCGTCGACGCGCTCGTCAACGCGGCCGGCATCACCGACCGCGGCACGGTGTTCGACACCAGTCCCGAGCTCTTCGACCGCATGGTGGCGGTGAACGTGCGCGCGCCCTTCGTCCTCATGCAGGAGGCCGCGAGGATCATGCGCCGCGAGCGCATCGAGGGCGCGATGGTCAACATCTTGTCGATGTCGGCCCATGGCGGCCAGCCTTTCCTCACCGCCTACAGCATGTCGAAGGGCGCGCTCGCGACGCTCACCAAGAACGTCGCGTTCAGCCTGATGCCGTGGCGCATCCGCGTGAACGCCCTCAACCTCGGCTGGATGAACACGCCCGGCGAGGACGCGATCATGCGCCGCGAGCACGGGGCCGAGGATGGCTGGCTGGAGAAAGCCGCCGCCGAGCAGCCCTTCGGCCGCCTGATCGAGCCGGCCGATGTTGCCCGCGCCTGCGCCTACCTGGTCAGCGCCGAGTCGGGACTGATGACGGGGGCGCTGATCGATTTCGACCAGTCGGTCGCCGGCTGCTACGAAACCGCGCCCCATCCGGCGATGGTGAAGAGGTGAGATGGTGCGCGCCTCTCCCTCCCCCCTCGCGGGGGAGGGTGGCCCCGCCGTCAGGCGGGGTCGGGAGCGCGATGGCGAGGGCGCGCACCCGACCTCTCCCGAAGGGAGAGGTCGAGACGGCGGAAGCCGTCCGGGTGAGGGGCACGCCGCAGGGATATTGCTCCTCTGAAGCACCACGTTATCCTTTCTTCAATGGCCCTTCGGAAGACCCGTCTCGCCCGCCGCCTGCGTGCCGAAGCGCCGGGCCCGGAAGAGACCCTTTGGCGGGAGTTGCGCGACCGCCGGCTCGACGGATGGAAATTCAGACGTCAGACCCCGATCGCCGGTTTCGTTGTCGATTTCTGCTGCTGGGAAGCGCGCCTGACGGTCGAAGTGGATGGGGCACAGCATGCCGCTCGGCCGATCGCAGACGCGGAGCGCCGTCGTGCGATCGAGGCGAATGGGTTCCTGGAGATTCGCTTCACCAACGACGAGGTGCGCGAGCGCCTCGGATGGGTGCTGACGGAGATCCGCCGCGCCCTCGACCTCGCGCCCTTCGGGAGAGGTGGGGTGACCCCCACCCTCGACGTCATCGCGATCGGGCGCTCCTCCGTCGATCTCTATGGACAGCAGATCGGCGGCCGTCTCGAGGACATGGCCTCCTTCGCGAAGTCGGTCGGCGGCAGCCCGACCAATACGGCGATCGGCGACAGGCGCTTTCCGCTCATCTTCTATCGCGAGAACTGCGCCGACATGGGGCTCGTCGAGGACGACATCGACGAGAGCTACATCGCCTCGGCGAAAGCCGTCTGCCTCTCCGGCACGCATTTCTCGACCGCCTCGACCGACGCCATGAACCGGAAGGCGATCCGCGCCGCGAAGGCCGCGGGACGCCTCGTCGCTTTCGACATCGACTATCGCCCGAACCTCTGGGGGCTTGCCGGCCACGGCGCCGGCGAGGAGCGCTACATCCGCTCGGACACGGTCACGGCCCATCTCCAGACCATCGCGCCGCACTGCGACCTTATCGTCGGCACCGAGGAGGAGCTGCACATCCTCGGCGGCTGTCAGGACACGCTCGAAGCGCTGCACGCGATGCGCGCGCTCACCGCGGCGACGCTCGTCTGCAAGCGCGGGCCGATGGGCTGCGTCGTGTTCCCGGGAGCGATCCCGGCCTCGCTCGAGGACGGCGTCAAGGGGCCGGGCTTCCCGGTCGAGGTCTACAACGTGCTCGGCGCCGGCGACGCTTTCATGGCCGGCTTCCTGCGCGGCTGGCTGCGCGACGAGCCGCTGGAAAATGCCTGCGCCTACGCCAATGCCTGCGGCGCATTTGCGGTCTCTCGGCTCCTGTGCTCGCCCGAGTATCCGACCTGGGACGAGCTGCAGCATTTCTTGGCGCATGGCAGCGCGACGCCGCGCCTGCGGCTCGATCCGGCGCTCGGCCACATCCATTGGGCGACGACGCGCCGGCCGGCGCCCGCGACCCTGAAGGCGCTCGCCATCGACCACCGTTGGCAGCTCGAGACGATGGCGGACCGGCTCGGCGCGCCGCCGGAGAGGATCGCGGCGTTCAAGCGGCTCGCGGCCCGGGCGGTGACGCAGGTGGCGGCACGCGAGTCACCTCTCCCGGAGGGAGAGAGCCTGCCCTCGGGCTCCGACCCGAGGGTCGAGACGGCGAAAGCCGTCCGGGTGAGGGGTTCAGGCCTATTCACAGAGGGCGCAACCCCTCACCCGGTTCGCGCCTTCCGGCGCGACTCGACCTCTCCCTCCGGGAGAGGTTTCGGCCTTCTCCTCGACGGCGGCCATGGCCGCGAAGCGCTGTTCGAGGCGGCCGAGCACGGGTTGTGGATCGCACGGCCGGTCGAGAAGCCCGGCTCGCGCCCGCTCGCCTTCGAGACGCCGGACCTCGGCTCGCATCTCGCCGAATGGCCGGTGACCCACACCGTCAAGTGCCTGTGCTTCTACCATCCGGAGGATCCGGCGGAGCTCAAGGAGCGGCAGGAGGCGGCGCTGCGCGCTGTTCACGACGCCTGCCGCACGGCCGGGCGCGAGCTCATGCTCGAGATCATCTCCTCGAAGCACGGTCCAACGACCGACCGCACCACGGCCGATGTGCTGGCGCGGCTCTACGGCCTCGGACTGAAGCCGGACTGGTGGAAGCTCGAGCCGCAGACGAGCGCCGACGGTTGGCGCGCGGTCGAGAGCGCGATCGAGGCAGGCGATCCCTATTGCCGCGGCGTGGTGCTCCTCGGCCTCGAAGCTCCTGAATCGCAACTCGTCGCGGCCTTCGCGCTCGCGGCGCAAAGCCCGGTCGCGAAAGGCTTCGCGATCGGGCGCACCATCTTCGCCGAGGCGGCGGAGAAATGGCTTGCCGGATCGATCCCGGATGAGGAGGCTGTCGCCGAGATGGCGGCGCGGTTCGGGAGATTGTGCCAGGCGTGGGATCGGGCGGCGGCAGATGCGAAGAGGGCTGCATGAGACGCTGGGGAACACCTCTCCCCGCTGGCGGGGAGAGGCCGACTCGGCCGGAGGCCGAGCGGGTGAGGGGCTGTCGACGGTCGAGCCATCACGTCGACACCCCCTCACCTTCGCCCTTCGGGCTCGCCTCGCAGCCGACGAGGGCTGCGAGGCCCTCTCCCCGCACGCGGGGAGAGGTAAAGCACCTGCCGTTCGAGATTGATCATGCGCGGCGCGAACAGACCTAAGACCGCGAAAGCGCGGCATCTTCGTCGCGCCCAGACCGATGCGGAAGGAAGGCTTTGGTATCGGCTCAACAACCGGCAGCTCGCAGGACATAAGTTCGTCCGCCAGGAGCCGATCGGGCCGTATTTCGCCGACTTCCTCTGCCGCGAGCGCAAGCTCGTCGTGGAGATCGACGGAAGCCGGCATGCTGAGAGCGAGCACGACCGGGTGCGCGACGCCTTTCTGGTCACGTGCGGCTACCGCGTCCTCAGGTTCTGGAATCACGACGTCATGAAGGATCTGAATTCGGTGCTCGATACCATCTTCGCCGTGCTCGAGCCGGGGCATTTCCTCCCCGAGAGTGGGGACGAGCAAACTCCGGCTGGTCATGGCGGCAGCACCTCTCCCCGCTTGCGGGGAGAGGGCCTCGCCCCCCTTGTCGGGGGCGAGGCGAGCGGCGCCGCAGGCGACGCGAGGGTGAGGGGCTGTCGACGGCTGAGTGCAAACGTCGACGTCCCCTCACCCGCTCGCGCCTTGGGCGCGAGTCGGCCTCTCCCCGCAAGCGGGGAGAGGTAGGGCGCGCGCCATGACCCTCCGCCTCACCATGGCGCAGGCGGTGGTGCGCTACCTCGCGGCGCAGCGGACGGAGTGCGATGGCCGCGTCGAGCCGCTGTTTGCCGGCATATGGGCGATCTTCGGGCACGGCAATGTCGCTGGGCTCGGCGAAGCCTTGTGGAGCATGCGCGATAAGCTGCCGACCTATCGCGCCCATAACGAGCAGGCGATGGCGCATGCGGCGATCGCCTACGCCAAAGCCTCGCGGCGCCGCCGCATGATGGCCTGCACGAGCTCGATCGGGCCGGGCGCCACCAACATGGTGACCGCCGCGGCGGTCGCGCATGTCAACCGCCTTCCGGTGCTGCTCCTGCCCGGCGACGTGTTCGCGAACCGCCGCCCCGATCCGGTGCTGCAGCAGGTCGAGGTCTTTTCCGACGGCACGGTCTCGGCGAACGACTGCTTCCGACCGGTCTCGCGCTATTTCGACCGCATCGCGCGGCCGGAGCAGATCCTCGCCGCCCTCCCCCGCGCCATGGCCGTGCTGACCGACCCGGCCGAGTGCGGGCCGGCGACGCTCGCCTTGTGCCAGGACACGCAGGCGGAGGCGTTCGATTATCCGGAGAGTTTCTTTGCCGAGCGGGTCTGGCGCCTGCGGCGCGTTCGGCCGGACGAGCGGGAGCTCGTCGATGCCGCGGCGCTTCTCGGCCGGGCGAAGAAGCCGCTCATCGTCGCCGGCGGCGGCGTGCATTATTCCGAGGCGGCGGAGACGCTGCGCAAGGTCGCCGAAGCGCACGGCATTCCCGTCACCGAAACGCAGGCCGGCAAGGGCGCCTTGCCGCACGATCATCCGCTCAACCTCGGCGCCATCGGCGTGACCGGCACCGGCGCTGCGAACGCGCTCGCGGCCGAGGCCGACGTGATCCTCGCGGTCGGCACGCGGCTGCAGGATTTCACGACCGGATCGTGGGCGCTGTTCAAGAATCCGGATCGCAGGATCGTCTGCCTCAACGTGCAGCCCTTCGATGCCGGCAAGCACGCCGCGCTGCCGCTGGTCTCAGACGCGCAAGTCGGGCTCGAACGCCTCTCCTCCGCGCTTGCGGGGCGCCGCGCGCCGGAAAGCTGGCGCGAGCGGGCCGCATCCGAGAAGGCGGGCTGGGTCGAAGCGGCCGCCGCCGCAACCGCACCGGCGAATGCCTTGCCCTCCGATGCTCAGGTGATCGGCGCCGTGCAGCGCGCGACCGAGCCGGGCGATGTCGTGGTCTGCGCCGCGGGCGGGCTGCCGGGCGAGCTGCACAAGCTCTGGAACGCATCGGAGCCGGGCGGCTACCACCTCGAATACGGCTATTCCTGCATGGGCTACGAGATCGCGGGCGGGCTCGGCGTGAAGATGGCGCGGCCCGAGCGCGAGGTCGTCGTGATGGTCGGCGACGGCTCCTACCTGATGATGAACTCGGAGATCGCGACATCGGTGATGCTGGGCAAGAAGCTCACCGTCGTGGTGCTCGACAACCGCGGCTTCGGCTGCATCGACCGACTGCAGCGCGCGACCGGCGCCGAGAGCTTCAACAACCTCTTCGAGCACGCCCGGCACGAGGCGCTGCTAGCGATCGATTTCGTCGCCCATGCCGCAAGCCTCGGCGCCATGGCCGAGAAGGCGGCAAGCCTTGCCGAGCTCGAGGCGGCGCTCCGCCGCGCCCGGGCCGCGCCGCGCACCTGCGTGATCGTCATCGAGACCGATCCGCGGGTCTCGACCACCGCCGGCGGGCATTGGTGGGACGTGGCGGTGCCGGAGGTCTCCGAGCGCGCCGAGGTGCGCCGCGCGCGGGCCGATTACGAGCGCGCGCTGAAAGGGCAGCGCCTTGGCGATTAGGATCGGCGCCAATCCGATCGGCTGGTCGAACGACGACCTGCGCGAGCTCGGCGGCGCGACGAGCCTCGAGACCTGCCTCGCCGAGGCCAAGGAGGCCGGCTTCGAGGGCATGGAGCTCGGGCACAAGTTCCCGCGCGAAGCAGGCGCGCTGCGCGACGTGCTCGGCCGCTTCGGGCTCGACCTCGTCTCGGGCTGGTACTCGGCCGAGTTGCTGCGGCGCTCGCCCGACGACGAGATGCAGGCCATGCGGCCGCATCTCGAGCTCCTGAAGAGCATGGGCTGCGCGGTCGTGATCCTCGCCGAGACCTCGAACGCCATCCACGGCGAGCGCTCGAAAGCGCTCGACCAACGCCCGGTGCTTGCGCCGGAGCAATGGCCGGAGTTCGGGCGCCGGCTGACCGCCGTCGCCGACGCGGTCGCGGCCGAGGGGCTGCGGGTCGCCTACCATCACCACATGGGCACCGTGGTGCAGTCCGAGGCCGACATCGACGCGCTGATGGAAGCGACCGGGCCTTCGCTGCACCTCCTCCTCGACACCGGGCATGCCGCCTTCGCCGGCGCCGATGCCGTGGCGCTCGCGCGGCGCCACCGCGCGCGCATTGCCCATTTCCACGCGAAGGACGTGCGCCCCGAGGTGATGGCGCGCGCCCGCGCCGGACGCCTGTCCTTCCTCGATGCGGTGATTGCCGGCGTGTTCACGGTGCCGGGCGACGGCTGCGTCGATTTTCCGGCGGTGCTCGGCGAGCTCGACGGCTATTCCGGCTGGGCGGTGGTCGAGGCCGAGCAGGATCCGGACAAGGCCGACCCCCTCACCTACGCGAGGCTCGGCTATGCCAATCTCAGGCGGTACCTCGCGGAAGCGGGCCTTGTGTAGAAACCCACAAAAAGCCGCAAAATCAGACCGTTTGCCGTTGAGAAGCCGGTGCCGCGGGAGCACACTCACGGCTTGATCCGCGGCTTGAAGCGAGGCGTCCCCACGACGTGGCCGGTCACACCGTTCTCTTGAACCTCCTCGGCGGCATCGCCCTGCTGCTCTGGGCGACCCGGATGGTGCGCACCGGGGTGCTGCGCGCCCTCGGCGAGCGCTTCCGGCGCGCGCTCGGCCAGGCGACCGCAAACCCGATCTCCGCCTTCCTCACCGGCGTCGGCATCGCGAGCGCGGTGCAGAGCTCGGCTGCGACGGGGCTCATCGTCGTCTCCTTCGCCGAGCGCGGGCTGATCACGCTCGCCGCCGCGCTTGCCGTGATGCTTGGCGCGGACGTCGGCTCGACGCTCGTCGTCCAGGCGCTCTCGTTCAACCTCTCGGGCCTCATCCCGATGCTGCTGATCGCCGGCGTCGCGGCCTTCATGGCCTTCGAGAACACCACCGTCCAGAACGCCGGACGCATCGTCATCGGGCTCGCGCTGATGATCCTGTCGCTGCAGATGGTGGTCGCGGCAAGCGCCGAGCTGCGCGGCAGCGCCGTGCTGGCAATGGTGCTGCAGCGCCTCGGCGACGACCCCATCCTGGCGGTGATCGTCGGCGCCGTGCTGACCTGGCTCTTCCACTCCAGCGTCGCGATGGTGCTGCTCGTCATCTCGCTGACCTCCGTCGCGATGATCCCGCCGGTGCTCGGCATGGCGCTCGTGCTCGGGGCCAATGTCGGCTCGGGGCTGATCCCGATCGGGCTGTCGCTGAAGGGGCCGCCCGCCGCGACGCGCGTGCTGTTCGGCAACTTCGCCTTCCGCCTCGCCGGGGCGATCGTGGCGCTTCTCCTCCTCTCCGTCTTCGCCGACCGCATCGCCGCGATCGAGAGCGATCCGGCGCGCCAGATCGCCAATTTCCACACGCTGTTCAATCTCGTGCTGGCGCTCGTCTTCCTGCCGCTCGCCGGGCTCGCGGCGCGGCTTCTCGAGCGCCTCATCCCCGAAGCGAAGCCCGCCGGCGAACCGACGCTCGCCCATCTCGACGAGAGCCTCCTCGACCGCCCCGGCATCGCGCTCGGCAGCGCGACGCGCGAGGTGATGCGGCTCGCCGACATGGTCGAGATCATGCTGCGCGAGACGATCCTCGCCTTCGGGCCGGAGGGCGAGAGGCGCCGCGAGGCCGTGAAGCGGCTCGACGACCCGGTCGACCGCCTCCAGGAGGAGATCAAGCTCTACCTGACGCGGCTGACCCGCAACCCGCTGTCCGAGGAAGACAGCCGGCGGGCCTTCGACCTGATCCTGTTCACGACGAACCTCGAGCACATCGGCGACATCATCGACAAATCGCTGCTCGAGCTCGCGGCGAAGAAGCTGCGGCTGCGCCTCGCCTTCTCGCCGGAGGGCTGGACCGAGATCCAGGAGCTCCATGCGCGCGTCGTCGACCAGATGCGGCTTGCGATGACGGTGTTCGTCACGCGCGACCTCAAGATGGCGCGCCAGTTGGTCCTCGAGAAGGACAACATCCGCTTGGCAGAGCGCGGCGCGACCGAGAGCCATCTGCGGCGCCTGCGCGAAGGCACCATCGCCTCGATCGAGACGAGCGCGCTCCATCTCGACATCCTGCGCGACCTGAAGCGCATCAACGCACACATCACCTCCGTCGCCTACCCGATCCTCGAGGCGAGCGGCGAGCTGCGCGAGAGCCGGCTGAGGGTCGCGGCTGAGTAGGAGCGTCCTCCCGCCTCGTCGGAAAACTCGCTATGCTCGCGCGACGCGACGGACCTGGGCATGGCGGACGACGCATTCGAGCGAGGACGATCTACCAAGCGCGAGGCTCACGCGCAGTTCGGTTATCGCCGCTCGCCCGACCAGGACCGTCGCGATGCGCACCATCCGGTGGTGGTGGTCGGGGCGGGGCCGGTCGGGCTTTGCGCGGCGATCGACCTTGCCGAGCGCGGCGTGCCGGTGGTGCTCCTCGACGACGCCGACCGGATCGGCGAAGGCTCGCGCGGCATCTGCTACGCCAAGCGCAGCTTGGAGATCCTCGACCGGCTCGGGGTCGCGGAGCGCTGCCTCGACAAGGGCGTGACCTGGAAGGTCGGCAAGGTCTTCCAGCGCGACACCCTCATCTATCAGTTCGACCTGTTGCCGGACGACGGGCACAAGATGCCCGCCTTCATCAATCTCCAGCAGTATTACCTTGAGGCCTTCCTGTGCGAGCGCGCGGCGGAGCTCGGGATCGACATGCGCTGGCGCAACAAGGTGACCGGCCTCGCGCCGCGCAACGACGGCGCGCGGCTCGCGATCGACACGCCTGACGGATCTTACGCGCTCCACGCCGATTGGGTCGTCGGCACGGACGGCGCGCGCTCGACGCTGCGCCGGTGCCTCGGCCTTGCCTTCATCGGCGAAGCGTTCGAAGACCGCTTTCTCATCGCCGACGTGAGAATGACCGGCGGGTTCCCGCCCGAGCGCTGGTTCTGGTTCGATCCGCCGTTCCACGCCGGCCGCTCGGCGCTCCTCCACAAGCAGCCGGACGATGTCTGGCGCATCGATCTGCAGCTCGGCGCCGATGCCGATCCGGTCGAGGAGCAGCGGCCCGAGCGCGTCGTGCCGCGCCTTCGCCAGATGCTCGGCCATGAGGATTTCGCGCTCGAATGGGTCTCGGTCTACACCTTCCAGTGCCGGCGGCTCGAACGCTTCGTGCATGGGCGCGTCGTCTTCGTGGGAGACGCCGCCCACCAGGTCTCGCCCTTCGGGGCGCGCGGCGCCAATTCCGGCATCCAGGACGCCGAGAACCTCGCCTGGAAGCTCGCGCTCGTGCTGCGCGGCGAGGCGCCCACGAGCCTGATCGATTCCTATGATCTCGAGCGCTCGGCCGCGGCGGACGAGAACATCGCGCACTCGACCCGCTCGACCGATTTCATCGCGCCGCGCTCGGCCCAGGAGCTGCGTTTCCGCGATGCCGCGCTGGCGCTCGCGCGCCATGCCGATTTTGCCAAGCGCATGATCAACTCCGGCCGGCTCTCGGTGGCGAGCGTCTACGACACGCCGCTCTCGACACCGGACACCCAGCCGTGGTCCGGCAGCGCCCGGCTCGGCGCGCCGATCCCTGACGCGCCGCTGACCGACCGCGCCGGCAAGCCCAACTGGCTCCTCGAAGCGGTCGGAGGCGAGGCCTGCCTGCTCCATGTGGCGAACGGCGAAGAGCGCCCTGCCCTGCCCGGCCTGAGGCATCTCGCGATCGGCGAGGACCTCATCGACCGCGACGGCCACTTCACGACCCGCTTCGACGCGACCCCCGGCGCGGCCTATCTCGTGCGCCCCGACCAGCATCTCGCCGCACGCTGGCGAGCGTTCGACGCCGATCGTGTTCAGGCCGGGCTCGACCGCATCCTCGCTCGAACGGCCGCGGGATGAGCGACGGCGCCAAGCGTGGTAGGATCCGGCGGAAGCCCCGGAGAGTGAGACGACCGGCGCGGCAGCGCGGAAGCCCTCCTTACTGGACGGTCGAGAAGTTCCGATCGTGGATCGAATCGCGGCCGGAGGAAGAGCGCTGGGAACTCATCGACGGAGCCGCCATCTTGATGACGCCCCCGACGCTGGCGCACCAGCGTATCGCCCTCAATCTGCAGCACCTCCTCAACGACGCGCTCGAACAGCACGATCCTTCGCTGGTTGCCTTGGAGCGTCCCGGTCTCAACCTTCAACCGGAGGTCACGAACTACCAGCCCGAGCCGGATGTCGCGGTGGTCGATGCGGATTCGAGGCGGGCGAGCGCTATGCGCGCCGGTTCCATCTTGCTGCCGAGGTCGTGTCTGCGAGCGACAATCGCAAGGAGCGGGAGGACGACGAGATCTGGGCGGAAAAGAAGCGCGGCGCCTATCGCAAACATCCGAGCTGCCGCGGCGTGCTCGTCATCGAGCAGGACCGCTACGAGGTTCGCGTCGACCTGCGCAGCGAGAGCGGCTGGACAAGCCGCATGCCCCGAAACCCAGACGATATCCTCGAGCTAGCGTCCTTCGGCCTTTCCTGCCGCGTGGCGGATCTGTACACGGGCACTCCCGTCCAGAGACATGCATCGCGGTGAGCACGGCCGAAGCAGCATGCCCGCTCTCGAAACTCAATCCCGCCTGCCCGACCCGGATCATGCCTATCGCATGCTGATCGAAGCACATCGCGGATTGTCGGACGAGGAGAGCGCCGCGCTCAACAGCCGTCTCGTCCTGATCCTCGCCAATCACCTCGGCGACGCCCAGGCGCTCGCGGCGGCGATCGCGCTCGCGAAGCGCGCGCAGCCGGAGTGAGAAGCGTAGCGAAGCTCCTCGCGGGCTACGCCGCCTTGCGCTCCTCCGCCCGTCCGTAGAACGTGCCCCCGCTCGCGGCCATGTCGCGGATGATCTTCGGCGCGGCGAAACGCGGGCCGTGCTTCGTTTCGAGCTTCTGGGCGAGCGCGAGGAAGCCCTTCGCGCCCATGAAGTCGATGTAGGAGAGCGCTCCGCCGGTGTAGGGCGCGAACCCGAAGCCGAGGATGGAGCCGACATCGGCCTCGCGCGGATCGGTGATGACGCCTTCCTCCACGGTGCGCGCAGCTTCGAGCGCCTGCGTGACCAGCAGGCGCTGCTTGAGTTCGTCTACGTCGATCGTATCGGGATCGAGTTGCGCGGGCTGGAGGTCCCTGAGACCGGGCCAGAGGCGCTTCGGCCCGTTCTCCGGGTAATCGTAGAAGCCTCGTCTGTTCTTGCGGCCGAGCCGGCCCTGGCCCTCGACCATCGCGACGAGGAGCTTCTCCTGCGCCGGGTTGACGGCGGCCTCGCCGACCTGCGCCTTCGTGGCCTTGACGATCTTGAGCGCGAGGTCGATCGCGACCTCGTCGTTGAGCGAGAGCGGCCCGACCGGCATGCCGGCCATTCTCGCGACGTTCTCGATCATCGCCGGGGGCACGCCCTCGGCGAGCATCAGGTGCCCTTCGAGGATGTAGGCGCCGACGCAGCGGTTGGCGAAGAAGCCGCGCGCGTCGTTGACCACGATCGGCGTCTTCCTGATCGTCCGCACATAGTCGAGGGCCGTCGCTAGCGCCCGCTCGCCGGTCTCGCGCCCCATGATGATCTCGACCAGCATCATGCGCTCGACCGGCGAGAAGAAGTGGATGCCGATGAACTGGTCCGGCCGCTTCGACGCCTTGGCGAGGCCGGAGATCGGCAGGGTCGAGGTGTTGGAGCCGAAGATCGTCTCGGGCCCCACCACCGCCTCGACTTTCCGGATCGCCTCTGCCTTGACCTTCGGGTCCTCGAACACCGCCTCGACGATGAGGTCGCAATCCTTGAGGTCGGCGTAATCGGCCGAAGGGTTGATGCGGGACAGGAGCGCGTCGCGGTCGGCGGTCTTGGCGCGGCCCTTCATGATCTGGTCGGACATGAGCTTGTGCGAGTAGCTCTTGCCCTTCTCCGCGGCCTCGAGCGTCTGGTCGACGAGCACGACCGCCATGCCGGCGTTCGCGGTGACGTAGGCGACGCCGGCGCCCATGAAGCCGGCCCCGAGCACGCCGACCTTCCTGATCGAAGTAGCCGGCACGTCGGCTGGGCGTCGCGCGCCCTTGTTGAGCTCGCCCATCGAGATGAAGAGCGTGCGGATCATCGCCGCCGCCTCGTTCGAGCGCAGGATCTTGGCGAAGTAGCGGGACTCGACCTTCAGGGCGAGGTCCATCGGCAGCTGCAGGCCCTCGTAGACCGCCTGCAAGACGGCCTTGGCCGCGGGGTAGTTGTCGTGCGTCTCGCGGCGGTAGATCGCGTTCGCCGGCGGCCAGATCATCATGCCGGCGGGCGAATAGACCTTGCCCGAGGGCGCCCTGAACTTCGGCTGGTCCCAGGGAGCGACCGCGGAGCCCCCGCCGCGTATCCAGGCCTTCGCCTTCTCGACGATCTCTCCCCGCGGCGCGACCTCGTGGACAAGACCCATGTTGCGGGCCATCAGGGGCCGGATCTGGTCGCCCTTGAACAGCATCTGGAGCGCGTCGCCGGTCTGCATGAGACGGGCCACGCGCTGCGTGCCGCCGGCCCCGGGGAAGAGCCCGACCTTGATCTCGGGCAGGCCGACGCGGGTCGAATCGACATCCGAGACCACGCGGTAGTGGCAGGCGAGCGCGAGCTCGAAGGCGCCGCCGAGGCAGACGCCGTGGATCGCCGCGGCGAAAGGCTTGCCGCAGGTCTCGAGGCGCCGATAGAGCAGCGAGAGCTTGCGCGACTCCTCGAAGAAGACGCGCATCGCCTCCTCTTCGCCCTTCTCGCGCTTGAGCTGCTCGTGAAGCGCGCCCAGGCGCTGCAGCATGGTGAGGTCGGCGCCGCCCGAGAAGGAATCCTTGCCCGAGCTGACGACGCAGCCCTTGATCGCTTCGTCGGAGGCGACCTTCTCGACGATCTGCGAGAGCTCGGAGATCACGTCGAGATTGATCACGTTCATCGAGCGCCCTGGACTGTCCCAGGTCGCCGCGGCGATGCCGTCGCCGTCGATCTCGAAGCGGAAATGCGTGAGGTCCATCGTGGTCTCCTGACCCGAGCCGTTTCAGGCGAAAGGCCGGCCTGCCCTGTCGGTGTAGCGGACCCGGCCGCCGGTCTTCTCGTAGAGGAGGTCGAGGCCGGGGTAGTGCGCGCGCTCGGCCGGCGCGCGCGAGCCGACGACCAGGAACACCCCGTCCCGCTCCGTGCGGTTGAGGAGATGGTGGCCGTTCGGCACGCCGGCCTTGAAGCCGGCGGCGTCGCCGGCGCGGAGGATCGTCTCGCCCTCGTCCTCGACGAGCACGAGCTCGCCCTCGAGCACGATGAGGAACTCGTCCTCGCTCTCGTGCCAGTGCCGCTGCGACGACCAGGCCCCGGGCTCCAGCCGCACGAGATTGACGCCGAACTGAGTGAGCCCTGCGGCTTGGCCGAGCGCCCGCCAGAAACGGCCGCTCACGGCCGCACGGAAGGGCTCCGGATAGGAGGTGCTGTTCCGCTCGGGGACCAAGGTGATGTCGAGCTTCGGCATGGCGCGGACCTAGACCCGCTCGATGATCGTCGCCGTGCCCATTCCCGCGCCGATGCAGAGCGTGACCAGCGCGGTTTGCTTGCCCGTGCGCTCGAGCTCGTCGAGCACGGTGCCGAGGATCATCGCGCCGGTGGCGCCGAGCGGGTGGCCCATGGCGATCGCGCCGCCGTTGACGTTGATCTTTTCCGGATCGATGTCGAAGGCCTGTTGGAAGCGCAGCACCACCGAGGCGAAGGCCTCGTTGATCTCGAACAGGTCGATGTCGTCCTTAGTCATCTTGGCGCGGCGCAGCACCTTCTCGGTGACATCCACCGGACCGGTCAGCATCATCGCGGGCTCGGAGCCGATATTGGCGAAGGCGCGGATGCGTGCGCGGGGCTTCAGCCCCGCCGCATCGCCCGCCTCCTTCGTGCCGATCAGCACCGCGGCGGCGCCGTCGACGATGCCGGAGGAGTTGCCGGCATGGTGGATATGGTTGACGAACTCGACCTCCGGGTGCGCGTCCATCGCGACCGCGTCGAAGCCGCCCATCTCGCCCATCTGGGCGAATGAGGGCTTGAGGCTCGCCAGCGACTGCATGTCGGTCGAGGGCCGCATGTGCTCGTCCCTGGCGAGGAGCGTGATGCCGTTCACGTCCCTCACCGGGACGACCGAGCGGGCGAAGCGGCCCTCGTCCCAGGATTTTGCCGTGCGCTTCTGCGACTCGACCGCATAGGCGTCGACGTCGTCGCGCGAGAAGCCGTATTTCGTCGCGATGAGATCGGCCGAGACGCCCTGCGGCATGAAGTAGGCCTTGATCGCGATCGCCGGATCGACCGGCCATGCGCCGCCCGAGGCGCCGAGGCCGACGCGGCTCATCGACTCGACGCCGCCGCCGATCGCCATGTCCTGCTGGCCGGCCATGACCTGCGCCGCGGCGAAATTGACCGCGTCGAGGCCCGAGGCGCAGAAGCGGTTGATCTGCACGCCCGGCACATGGTCGCCGTAATCGGCGACGAGCGCCGCGGCCCGCGCGATGTCGCCGCCCGCCTCGCCGACCGGGTCGACGCAGCCGAGCACCACGTCGTCGATCTTTCTCGTGTCGAGGTCGTTGCGCTCACGGACGGCGCGCAATGCCGTCTCGGCGAGCCGGAGCGCCGTCACCTCATGCAGGGAGCCGTCCGGCTTGCCGCGGCCGCGCGGGGTGCGGACGTGATCGTAGATGAACGCGTCGGGCATCAAGCCCTCCTTTGTTGCGACGTCATCCTCGGCCGGAGCGCGTAAGCGCGGAGAGCCGAGGACCTCAGGACGATCGGGCTCCACCTCGACGAGGTCCTCGGGTCGCCGCTCCGCGGCGTCCCAGGATGACGCTCGGTGTCAGAACGCTTCAGCCGGCAGCGCCATCACCACATCGGCGCCCGACGAGATGCGCGCAAGATGGGCAGCGGTCTCGGGCAGCATGCGCTCCATGAAGAAGCGGCCGGTGATGAGCTTCGCGTCCATCTTCTCGGCCATGCCGTTGCCTTGCGCCTTCTTAGCCTGCGCTGCCTTTGCCATCCTCGCCCACATATAGCCGATCGCGGTGAGGCCGAAGAGGTGCATGTAGTCGTAGGCGCCGGCCCCTGCGTTGTCCGGTCTCGCCATGGCGTTCTGCATGAACCACATCGTGGCCTGCTGAAGGTGGCCGAGCGCTTGGCTCACCGGCGCGACATAGGGCTTCAGCCCCTCGTCGTCGGCGTTCTCCTTGCAGAAAGCGCCGACCTCGTTGAAGAAAGCCATCACGGCGCGGCCCCCATCCTTCCCGAGCTTGCGCCCGACGAGGTCCATGGCCTGGATGCCGTTCGCGCCCTCGTAGATCTGGGTGATGCGGGCATCGCGCACGAATTGCGACATGCCCCATTCCTCGATGTAGCCGTGGCCGCCGAAGACCTGCTGCGCGTTGACCGCGTTCTCGAAGCCCTTGTCGGTGAAGACGCCTTTGATGACCGGCGTCATGAGCCCGAGATAATCGTCCGCGATCTGGCGCTCCTTCTCGTCCGGCGAGCGATGGGCGACGTCGGCGTTGAGCGCGGCCCAGAGCGCGAGCGCCCGGGCGCCCTCGTTGAAGGCCTTGATCGACAGAAGATTCCGCCGCACGTCCGGATGGACGATGATCGGGTCCGCGGGCTTGGCCGGGCTCTTGGCGCCGGTGAGCGAGCGGCCTTGGAGGCGGTCCTTCGCGTAGGCCACCGCGTTCTGGAACGCGACCTCCGACTGCGCGAGGCCCTGGATGCCGACCGCGAGCCGCGCCTCGTTCATCATCACGAACATGGCGTTGAGGCCCTTGTTCTCGACGCCGACCAGCCAGCCCTTCGCCCCGTCGTAGTTCATGACGCAGGTCGAATTGCCGTGGATGCCCATCTTGTGCTCGATCGAGCCGCAGGACACGCCGTTGCGCGCCGCGAGCGAACCGTCCGGATTGACCAGGAACTTCGGCACTACGAAGAGGGAGATGCCCTTCGTTCCGATCGGCGCGCCCTCGATGCGGGCGAGCACGAGGTGGACGATGTTGTCGGCGAGATCGTGCTCGCCGGCCGAGATGAAGATTTTGGTGCCCGTGAGGGCGTAGGAGCCGTCGCCGTTCCGCACGGCCTTGGTCTTGAGCAGGCCGAGATCGGTACCGCAATGCGGCTCGGTCAGGTTCATGGTGCCGGTCCATGAGCCGTCGATCATCTTCGGCAGATAGGTCTGCTTCTGCGCGTCGGTGCCGTGGATATAGAGCGCTGCGATCGCTCCTTGCGTCAGGCCGGGATACATGCCGAGAGCGAGGTTCGCCGAGGACACGAACTCCTGCATCGCGGTGTTGAGGATCGAGGGCAGCCCCTGGCCGCCGTATTCCGGTGGAGCGGAAAGCCCCATCCAGCCGCCGTCCTTGTAGGCGCGATAGCCGTCCTTGAAGCCCGCCGGAGTCGCGACCGAGGCGTCGTCGTGGCGTTTGCAGCCTTCCTGGTCGCCGATGCGGTTCAGCGGTGCGAACACCTCCTCGCACAGCTTCGCTCCTTCGGCGAGGATCGCCTCGACCATATCTGGCGTGGCGTCGGCAAAGCCCGGCAGATTGTTGTAGCGCTCGAGACCGAGAACGTCATGCAGGATGAAAAGCGCGTCCTCGACAGGAGCCTTGTAGCTCGGCATGCCGTCATCTCCCAACCGGATTGCAAGTCGTCGGCGCCGGGCGCGACTGCCGCCCCGTCCGAGATAGTTCACATGTAAACTATCTCGGCTTGGTTGGGAAGAGGATTTCTGGATCCTACGCCCGAGCGGCGGCGGATCAGGACGAAAGCGTCCTTTGCCGCTGCGCCTTGAGCTCAGCGATAGCCGCCTCGATCTCGGCCTTTTGACGCTCGAGATGCTCGATCTGATCGTCGATCTGCTTCGGCGAGAGTTGCAGCTTGGCGCCCGCGCCTTCGCCCCGCTCCTCCCGCTCCAGGAGGGCGCGGATCTCGGTGAGGGTGAATCCGAGGCGCTTGCCCTTCAGAATCAAGGCGAGGCGCTCGCGGTCCCGCGCGTCGTAAAGCCGGCTCGAGCCGACCCGTCGCGGACTGAGCAGGCCGCGGTCCTCGTAGAATCGCAACGTGCGCAAGCTGACCTCGAACTCGCGGGCGAGGTCTCCGATGCTGAAAGTCTTGGCGCTATCGTCGCCCGAGCGCCGCCCGTCGTTTGGGTTCGAGGCGGCGTAGACGGGTGCATTATCCATCATGTTGTCCTTGCTTCTGCTCGTTCTGCCGGAGATCGCGACCCCTGGATGCGGGCACTCTCTCGACTGGTGGACCTACCTGCCGGGCAGCGCTCCCCGCCGGGAGTAAGCCTGCCGTAACGGCAGTCACGTAACGGTAATCTCTGCCGTGGGGCCGGCGTTCCTGGATCGGCGGGGCATTTCGAAGCACGCGCTGCATCCTTAACCGCCTGTTTACCCTGATCCCCAAAATTGAGGGCGATGGGGCAGGCGCGAAAAACGGCTTCACCAAGCTTTAGCCATTTCTCGGCGGCCCCGCCGAAAGTCGGCCATGGGGGCGGGCCGGCGCGCGAGAAAGCCTCCGCACATGGGCTGCAGGAGCGCCAATGAGCGGCGCCACGAAACGGAATGCCCTGGCCGGGCTCGACAGTCTCGGGGCGGAGGCCCGCGCCGCCGTCCGCAAGGCAGCGCGTCACGCCGGAATGTCGCTCGAGGAGTGGCTCGCCGCGGTCAGCGGCGAAGCCACACCCCCGAAGAGGGCTGCGAAACGCCCGCCGGCCGATAGCCCGGACGAGCTCGACGCAGCGGTCGCGAAGCTGCAGGCCGTGGCCGAGCTCGCGCGGAAGCCCGCGGGAATCGCCGCGGAAGAGCTCGAGGAGATCCTCGCCCGCGCTTCGGAGGACACGGAACGCCGCACCCGCGAGCAGGCCGCGAAGACCGCGGTGGCGCTCGATTCGGTGGCGAGCTGGATCGAGCGGGCGGAGGACCGCCTGAGCGTCGCTTCCCGCAGCGTCGCCCAACGCCAGGAGCGCACCGCCGAGATGCTCGGCCAGGCGCTCGGCACGATGACACGCCGGCTCGACGATATCGAGCGCAAGCTCGCATCGGGACGCCAGCCGTCGCTCGACGCGGCCCTCAAGGCGGTCGAGCGCATCGAGGCGCGGCTCGCGAAGAACGCGGCGGAACGTGACCCGGACAAGGACGCTGCGCTGCAGGCGACGCTCCGCGGGTTCGAAGATCGCATCGCCGAGCTGGCCAATCGGATCGCGGTCGGCCGTCCCGCCGCGGAGCCCGACCCCGAAGCGAAGGTCGACGCCCCCAGGCCCGGTCCCGGCCCCGGCCCACGGACCGACGTTCGTGCCGCCATCGCCGAAATTCGCGCCCGCCAGACCGAGCTCGATCAGGCATCCTCGACCGCCCGCGCTTCCGCGACTGAACCGCGCACGCGCCATCCCGCCGCGCTCCGCTCGCATGAGGAGGTGCTGGAGACGCTCCGCAGCGACATCACCCGCCTCGCGGGCCAGCTCGAGACCTTGAAGCCGGACGAGGTCCGCTCGCGCGAGATCGAGCGCTTGCGCTCGGAGATCGAGCGCCTGCGCGCCACGGTGGGCGGGCTCGCGACGCGCGAGGACGTCATCGCACTCGAGCGCTCGTTGCGCGGCATCACGGAGCATGTCGGCAAGGCGCGCTCGCCCGCGGATCTCGCGGCCGTCGGCCATCCGATCGAGGAGCTCAAGACCGAAGTGCGGCGGATTGCGGAACTCGTGGCGACCGGCGTCCACGGCCGCCTCACCCGCGATGTCGAGGGCATCGCCGGCAAGATCGACGCGATCGCCGGCGCGGCCGATCCCCGCGTCGTCGAGGGCCTCTCACATCAGCTTTCCGATCTGCGCCGCCTGATCGGCGAGATGGCCGAGCCGCAGCGGGTCCATGCGCTCGCCGCGCAGTTCGCCGAGCTGAACGAGCGTGTGGCGGAGCTCAGCCGCCGGCAGCTCGATGCCAACGCGGTGGAACGCCGTTTCGACGCGCTTGCGCGCCAGCTGGACGGCCTCTCTCCAGGTCCCTCGGACGACATCTCGGGCCGCATCGACGCGCTCTCCGACAAGCTCGACCGCCTTGGCGAGAAGCCGCGCATCGCGCCTGCGCCGGCGCCGACTGGGATCGACACGGTCGTCCAGCGTCTCGACCGTCTCGACGAGACGCTCAATCGCGGCAGCACGCCGCAGCTCGGCTCGATCGAAGAGATGCTGCGCACGCTCGTCGACCGCGTCGATCAGGTCGGCCGCCCGGGCGCGGACGTGAATGCGCTCGATTCGCTCGACAAGCAGGTCTCGATCCTGGCGCGTCGGCTCGAGCGCGGTCCCGACGACCCGGCGCTCGCCGGGCTCGAGCGCGCCATGGGCGACCTCATGAGCCAGGTCGAGCTAATGCGTGCCGGGGCCTACGACACGGCCGAACGCGCCGCTAAGGCCGCGGTCGCAGACACGCTCGCCTCGCTTCCGGCTGTCGAGCCGGAGCTCGGCTTCCTCAAGCGCGACCTCGATGAGCTCAAGACCCAGCAGCTCACGACCGACCGCCGCATGCAGACCACGTTGGAGAGCGTCCATGCCGCGCTAGAGAAGGTCGTCGCGCGTCTGGCGACGCTCGAGACGGGGGGCGATCGGCCGGGCCCGGCTTCGGCTGAGACTATCGATCGGCCGACGACAATCCGGGTCAAGGGGCCCTCGGCGCAGCGTTCGCAGCCGCCCAAGGTCGAGGCGCCGCCGCAGGTCGTCCTGGACGAGGCCGACCGGCCGCTTCGCGCCGAAAGCGAGGAGATCCTGCTTGAGCCGGGCGCCGCACGCCCCCGCCCCGGCAGCGCCCCCGCCGAGCAAAGCACCGCGACCCGTGAATCGAGCGCGGAGGTCAGGGCGAACCTGATCGCGGCCGCTCGCCGCGCCGTCCAGGCCGCCACCGCCGAGGCGGAGGCGAACGCGAAGGACAAGGCCGCGCGCCCAGGCGGCTCCCTGCGCGCCCGCGCCGAGGGCGCGAAGGCGAGCATCGCCGCGCGCATGAAGGGGGTCGTCGACAAGCATCGGCGCCCGATCCTCTTGGGGCTCGCCGCGATCGTGCTCGCGCTCGGCGCACTCCGGATGATCGGCGGCATGGGCGAGCCGAGCACCCCGCCTGCCGCCCCGCCGAAGGCTGAAAGCCGGGTCGGCGCACCTTCGGCCGCGCCCGCCACGCCGGAGGCTCGCGAGCCGGTCGAGGCCTCCCGCGTCAAGCCGGCCGAAGGGCCCGCCGCGGCCAGACCCGACGAGCCGCGAACGACCCAGGCCATCCCGAGCCCTGCGCCGGCAAAGCCCGAGACGCCGCCTGCCCCGGGCGAGGCGAATCCCGACCGCGCGAGCGCGCTCACGACGGCCCCCAAGGCGCCGGTCATGACGCTACCGCCCGACGCCGGTGCGCCGCTGCAGATCGCGCCCGCCGCCCCCGCCGCCCCGGCCAGGACCGGCGCGATCGACCCCCGGCTTCTGGTCGCCGATCCCATCCCGAACATGAGTGCGGTCGGCGAGTTGCCGAGCGCACCGGGCCTCAACGGGCTGCGCCATGCGGCACTCGCGGGCGATCCGGTCGCGGTCTACGAAATGGCCGCGCGGCTCGCCGAAGGCCGCGGCTTTCCGAGGGACCTGAAGCTCGCAGCGAAGCTCTTCGAGAAGGCCGCCGCGAACGGCCTCGTGCCGGCGCAGTACCGTGTCGGCAATCATTACGAGAAGGCGCTCGGCGTCACGCGCGATATCGCGATCGCCAAGGCTTGGTACCAGCGTGCCGCCGACAAGGGCAATGCCCGCGCCATGCACAATCTCGCCGTGCTCCTCGCCGAAGGCGCCGAAGGCAAGCCCGACTATGCGGCCGCGGCGGAGTGGTTCCGCAAGGCCGCCGAGCACGGCGTCAAGGACAGCCAGTTCAACCTCGCCGTCCTGCTCGCGCGCGGATTGGGCGTGGCCCAGAACCTCGGCCGTTCCTACACTTGGTTTGCGATCGTCGCGGGGCAAGGCGACGAGGACGCCGGCAAGAAGCGCGACGAGGTCGGGGCGCGGCTCGCCGCCGCCGAGCTCAGCGCCGCCCGCGCCTCGGTGGACAGCTTCAAGCCGATCGTGCCCGAGCGCGCCGCAAACGAGGTCGCGGTGCCGGCGCAAGGCTGGGCCGAGCCCGCGCCCGCTCCGGCGAAGAAAGCGCCGGCCAGCGCGCAGCGTCCCGCGGCAGCAGGCAAGCGCGTCTGAGCGCAGTCCGCCTCGTCCGACCCGGCGCATAGGCCTGCGGCCTTCTCGCCCGACCTCCTCGCTCGTGCGGGGCGCTCCCTTGTGTCCGGTGCATGGCTCAGAAGGAATCGCCCTTTGCCGGGCGGTAAGCTGGGGTTCATCATAAGCCTCGATAATCCCACGCTTTTCCGGCCAGGCGAGTTCGCGCGCGGTGCAGCTCTACCTTCCTATCGCCGAGATCCCGGTGAGCGTGCTGCTCATCCTGGCGATGGGCGCGGCGGTCGGCTTCATCTCGGGGCTGTTCGGAATCGGCGGCGGGTTCCTGATGACGCCGCTTCTCATCTTCCTCGGCATCCCGGCGGCGATCGCCGTCGGCACGCAGCAGGCCCAGATCGCCGCCTCCTCGACAACGAGCGCGCTCGCCGCCTGGCGGCGCGACGCCATCGACCTCAAGCTTGCGGCATTCCTCCTCGGCGGCGGCTTCATCGGCACGTTGCTCGGGGTCCTGTTCTTCGCGCTGATGCGAAGGGCCGGCCAGCTCGAGCTCGTGATCGTGCTCTCCTATGTCAGCCTGTTCACGGTGGTCGGCGGGCTGATGCTGAAGGAGAGCGTCACCGAGTTCTGGCGTTCGCGGCGCGGCATCGCGCGGCCGGTGCGCCGGGCCGGCGAGCATCCCGCCTATCTCGGCCTGCCCTTCCGCATGCGCTTTCCGCGCTCGAAGCTCTACGCCAGCGTCATCCCGATCCTCGGGCTCGCGTTGTTCGTCGGCTTCGCCGGCGCGGTGCTCGGCATCGGCGGCGGGTTCATCATGGTGCCGGCCCTGCTCTACCTCTTCCGGGTCCCGCCCGCGATCGTCGTCGGCACCTCGCAGTTCCATATCCTCTGGACCACGGTTGCGGCGACGGTGCTGCACAGCGTCGTCAACGATGCCGTGGACGTCGTGCTCGCGCTGATGCTGATCGCTGGCGGCGTGTTCGGCGCGCAATTCGGGGCGCGCGCCGGCCGCAATCTGCGCGCCGAGGTCTTCCGCTTCCTTCTCGCGCTGCTCGTGCTCGCGGTCGGCCTCCGCTTCGCGATCGAGCTCGTGCTGCGGCCTGCAGAGCCGTTCTCGCTGCAGATCGTGGAGATCCGGCCGTGAGGGCTGCGCTCGCGCTCCTTGCCGGGATGCTGGCCGCGCCCGCTCACGCCGAGACGCTGATCGCGTCGCTCTCGACCTCGCGCGTCGCGATCACCTCGAACTACACCGGCGCGGCCATCGTGGTGTTCGGCTCGATCGAACGCGACGCCCAGACAGTCGCGCGGGCGGGGCCTTACGATATCGTCGTGACGGTGCGCGGCCCGCGCGGCACGGTGGTCGTGCGCGAGAAGGCGCCGATGGGCCCGATCTGGCTCAACCGCGACCAGCAGCACTTTCCCGACGCGCCGCTCTACGCCGCCGTGCTGTCGTCGCGCCCGGTCGAGCAGGTCACGACGGATCAGCTGCGGGCCCGCTTCAGGGTCGGGCTGCAGGCGATCGTCAACGCACCCGACTTCACGGCGTCCAGGGCGGGCGCGGACCGAGCGTTCCGCGACGCCTTCCTGCGCCTGCAGAAGCGAGACCGCCTCTACATCGAAAGCGCGCGCGGCGTGACCTTCCTGACCTCGACACTGTTCCGCGCGCCGGTGCCGATCCCGGCCATTGCGCCCCCGGGCAATTACGAGGTCGACGTCATCCTGTTCTCGGACAACGTGATGCTCTCGCGCAACCAGACCAACTTCGAGCTCGTCAAGATCGGGTTCGAGCAGCAGGTCGCGGCGATGGCGCGCGAGTGGTCGATCCTCTACGGCGTCGCGGTCGCCGCGGTCGCCCTGATGTTCGGCTGGATCGCGAGCGTGATCTTCCGGCGGGACTGAGTCCCCCCGCGCCTCTCCGCTAGTCAATCGCGGCACAGGATCGAATGGCCGATCGCGAAGATGCGGCCTTCCCCGATCAGGTGGGCCGTGAACCCGTCGCGGAAAAGCGAGCGGATCGCAGCATCGCAGGCGTTGAGGCCGCCCGCATAGGCGCCGAGCGCCGGCAGGATGCAGCGCTCGCCGTCGGTGACGAAGCAGCGGCGGCGCACGGCGCGCCCGCGCATCACCACCTTCCCGACCGGGTGGAGATGCCCGGCGAGTTCGCGCGCGGGCGCCGCCGCCGGCTGATGGCGCAGGGTGAGGCCGCCGAGTTCCAGCGCCTCGACCACTTCCCCGCCGATCGAGGGCGGCAGCGTGCGGTCGTGGTTGCCGGTGATCCAGATCCAGTTCCGCCCGGCCTGGAGACGGGCCAGCGCCGCACGGTCGTCCTCGACGAGGCGGTCGGGCCCGTCGAGATCGTGGAAGCTGTCGCCGAGGGCAATCACCGCGGCCGGCCGATATCGCTCGATCGCGAGCGCCAATGGGCCCATGGTCTCGCGGGTGTCGTAAGGCGGCAGCAGCGATCCGCGGCGGGCGAAGGACGAGCCCTTCTCGAAGTGCAGATCGGCGACGATGAGCGCGTCGTGGTCGGGAAGATACATCGCACCCGAAAGGTCGAGCACCGCCGCGACATCCGCGACCGCGATCTCGCTCGTCATCGTCTTCAGTTGCGGCAATGCGGTCACGCCAGGGCCTCTTCGAGCAGCGCCGCTTCCGCTTCCGCGAGCACCTCGTCGGCGCCCTCGCCATGGACCCGCTCGCGGCCGATCTCGAGCATGACGGAGACGCCGAGAGGGGAGACGCGGTCAAGCGGCTTGTGGATGATTCGCCCCCGGATACGAGCCAGCATCATACCGAGGCGCCGCACGTCGAGCAGCCCCGTTGCCGCATCCGCCCGCGCGGCCCGCAGGAGCACGTGCCGGGGCTCGTGCTTGCGCAGCACGTTGTAGACGAGATCGGTCGACATCGTGACCTGCCGGCGCGTCTTCTCCTGGCCCGGATAGCGGCGCTCGATCAGCCCCGCGATGATCGCGCAGGAGCGGAAGGTCCGCTTCATGAGCGCCGATTCGGCAAGCCAATCCTCGAGGTCGTCGCCGAGCATGTCCTCGGAAAAGAGCTCGTCGAGAAACCGGGGCTCAGCCGCGACCCGCGCCGAGAGGTCGCCGACCGCCCAGACGGTCAGGCCATAGTCGTTCGCGACGAAGCCGTAGGGCTTGAGCTTCGCGCGCTCCAGGCGGCGGGTCAGCAGCATGCCCAAGGTCTGGTGCGCCAGCCGGCCCTCGAAGGGATAGCAGACCAGGAAGTGGCGGTTTGCGCGGGGGAAGGTCTCGACCAGGAGGTCGCGCGGGCCCGGCAGCACCGAGCGCCGACGTTGCCAGAGCAGCAATTCGACGAGCTGCGGCGGCAGGCGGTCCCATTCGAACGGGTCGGCCAGGATGCCGCGCACGCGCTCGGCGAGGAAGGTCGAGAGCGGGAATTTGCCGCCCGCATAGGAGGGCACCTTGGGCTCGGTGCCGGCGGTGGTGCGGGAGGCCAGCACCTCGTCCTCCTGGATGCCCTCGAAGCGCAGCACCTCGCCGGCGAAGACGAAGGTGTCCCCGACCGTCATGGTCTCGGCGAAATACTCCTCGATCTCGCCGAGCACGCGCCCGCCGCGCGGGATGATCGTGCCGGGCTTCGACCGCGAGCCGCGCCCCAGGCGCACCTTGATCATCGTCGCCTCGATGATCGTGCCGACGTTGAGCCGATATTGCTGCGCGACCCGCCCGTCGCGCACGCGCCAGAGCCCGTCCGCCCCCTGCTTGATCTTGGCGAAGCGCTCGTAGGAGCGCAGCGCGTAGCCGCCCGTCGCCACGAAGGCCAGGCAGTCGTCGAAGTCGTCGCGCGTGAGCCAGCCGTAAGGGGCTGCCGAACTCACCTCGGTGAAGAGTTCCTCGGCCGAGAACGGCTCGGCGCAGGCCATGCCGAGGATGTGCTGGCAGAGCACGTCGAGCGCGCCGAGCCGGGCGTCGGGCGTATCCTGCGCCGCCTCGTGCACGGCGTCGAGCGCCGCGCGGCATTCGAGGATCTCGAAGCGGTTGGCCGGCACGAGGAACGCTTTCGAGGGCTCGTCGAGGCGATGGTTCGAGCGCCCGATGCGCTGCATGATGCGCGAGGCGCCTTTCGGCGCGCCGACATTGACGACGAGATCGACGTCGCCCCAGTCGATTCCGAGGTCGAGCGTCGAGGTGCAGACGACCGCCCGGAGCTTGCCCTCGCCCATCGCCGCCTCGACGCGGCGCCGCTGCGCCACGTCCAAGGACCCGTGATGCAGTGCGATCGCAAGCCCGTCCTCGTTGAGGTCCCAGAGCGCCTGGAACACGAACTCGGTTTGCATGCGGGTGTTGACGAAGACGAGCGTCGTCCGGTGCCGACGGATGAGGTCGTAGACGGCCGGCAGCGACTGCGCCGCGAGATGCCCTGCCATCGGCAGCGGCTCGTCGACCGCAAGCATGTGGATGTCCGGCCGCGCCCCTCCTTCCACAATGAGGAGGTCGGCCAGCGCCTCCCCTCCCCCCGGAGGGGAGGGCCGACTCGCGCGAAGCGCGAGCGGGGTGGGGGGCGCGGGCATGGAGCTCTCAAGCGAACCGGCGAGGCGTGCTGTGTCAGCCGCAGGGGCCGACGCGGATCGATCGGAGTCCGGCCCCGCGCCCCCCACCCCTACCCCTCCCCGCAAGGGGGAGGGGTTTCGACCTTGAGGCACCAGATACCGCCGCAGATCGTCGGGCTCGCGCACGGTTGCCGACAATCCGGTCGCAGTCAGGCCCGGCGCGAGCCGGTAAAGGCGTGCGAGGCCGAGCGAGAGCAAATCGCCGCGCTTCGAGGTCACGAGCGAATGCAGCTCGTCGAGAATGACGCGCCTCAAGCCCGAAAACAGCTCGCGCGCCTCGCGATGGGCGAGGAGCAGCGCGAGTTGCTCGGGCGTGGTGAGGAGGATGTCGGGCGGGCGCTCGATCTGGCGGGCGCGCTTGTGCGCCGGCGTGTCGCCGGTGCGGGTCTCGACGCGGATCGGCAGCTCCATCTCCCGCGCCGGAGCGTCGAGATTGCGCGCGATGTCGACCGCGAGCGCCTTCAGGGGCGAGATGTAGAGGGTGTGGAGGGTGCCGCCCCAGCCGTTCTCGAGGTCGACCAAGGTCGGCAGAAAGCCCGCGAGCGTCTTTCCGGCGCCGGTCGGCGCGACGAGCAGCACCGAGCGCCCTTCCCGCGCCTTGGCGAGAAGCTCGAGCTGGTGCGGCCGCGGCGCCCAGCCGCGGCTTTCGAACCAGCGCCGGAACCGCTCCGGCAGGAGCGCCGCTTCCGGAGCTTGCGCGGGCTTGCGTTTTCGTTGTGCCACCATCGAGAGCTAACGCGCTGCGATTGGGTTTGCCACAGTGCCTCTCCCCCACCCCTACCGCCTCCCCCTTGCAGGGGAGAGGCGAAGGCGCATGCGTCATCGTGCTCGCGGTCCTTAGGCCCGAGTTGCTGCGGCGGAAGGGTCGAGGGGGCGCGGGACGCGACGGCTCGATCCTAATTTTTTTACGGGAGCCTGTCGGCGCCCCGCGCTTCGGTGGTTTTGATCGCCGCTGAGGCCGAGTGGATCGGACCTCAAGGCCCGATCGACCGGCGCCTGGGGAGA
>JAQSWQ010000052.1 GCA_029266525.1 Microvirga sp. | reverse complement strand
CCTCGCCCGTGTCGCCGATCGCGTGAACCTGAAAGACGTTCTTGGCCAGGTCGAGGCCGACGGTCCTGATCTCCATCGTGGTGGCTCCAAGCTCGTGCTTGGAGTGACCCTGGATCCGCGGGGGGCACTAATCGTCGCTGACGACCTTTCAAACACAATTTGGCGCGTGACCTCCTCCCAACGGGCGGCTACACAAGGCGCCGCGGGCGCGGCGCTGCAGCGGTGACCTCGGACAAGCGCCGACAGATGCCCACGCAGGGGCAGCGCAAATCGTCGAGGCGAGCCCCTTGTGCCGTGGAACGGCCCCGCCCTTGCCGGGCGCATCGAAGACCGTCTCGTTCGCGGTGCCGATAAGCCTGCTCGCCGCCGTTCGGGCGATCTCATCATGGAGCTCGGCCCGGTGGAGCTGAGCGCTGGCAGCAGCTCGAGCGACATCCGTTCCAGCGCCAAACTCACCGTCACGGAAAGGACGCGCGTCATCAAAGGCGCGGACCGCGCCTTCCTCTCCGTCGCGACCGATTGCCGAGGACTGCTTGGGTGTGCTCAAGCCAAAAGCTAACGCAAGCGACCGCGAACGCGCCCCTTTCGCGAGACTAGCGGACCATCGACTTGAAGCATTCAGCGGAACAGCGAAAAGCGGCGTTTGCGCCCCACCATGTGCACACCAGCCTGCTAGAGGCTGGTTATCGCGGGGTCGCCGTAGGAGTGCCCCGACTTACGAAGGAGTAGCCTTGGGTTCCGGTCACACCTATCATGACGGCTTCCACGATCGGCGTGGGTATCGGTTTTTCAGCGGCCCATTCCACGACGAAGTTCGCGCCTGTGCCGCCGCGCGTGTCTTCGGCTGGCACGAATGCCTCGACCGAGCCCAAAGGCCGCACCGCAATCGGCTCGGGGACGTAGCGATGGATCAGAGTGCCAGACGTATCGAAATAGTCCGCCCGCAGGAGAACGAGGGCGATCTCCTGCGAGGTGTTATGGATGCTCAAAGTGGCCGCGAGGTCCACCTTCCCTCTCCCGCTCCCGAGACGGATTGAGGAGTAGGCCGGCACATTCACAGTCTGGCGAATGCTCAACCGGTGAGTCGAGGGCGGCAGCACCAGTGAGCCCCTGAACGAAGCCGGGTGATCGGCGGGCGCCTGGGCGAGCGCTGTCCAAAAATGGCGCGAGTTGAAGTTCACTTCCGCAAACCACAGAGCCGTCCCGAGCGCGGCGAGGATTATCCCGAGCACATGGCGAACAGACATCGCGTGCACCTCCGTCCCCTGTAAAGGATCCTGATAGCCGTCGTCCTGTCGGGGACGCCCAGCTTGCCTCCGCAGTTACAAATCAACCATATGGGAGAGGCAACAAGCGCCTGGAGCTCTCTTCGCGAAAAGGTCACGAGCGGCGACGCCGTATGAAACGCTCCTCATCGCCGTTCTCGCGCTTCCCTTTATCGGGAGCTGTCTCGCTCCCTTAGGGCCAATACCCTGATGAGGCGGGGCTATCCTTGCCCTTTGCAGCCTTACCTTAGCATGCCGGCTCAACACCGCGGTCATCCCAGGTCTGGCCGGAGATCCGGCGGCAAACAACCTGCACAACGCGCCCGCTGGCCCGACTTTCAAAAGTGCCCCTGGCGCACGACATTCCTGGCCCGGAGGCTCACCCATTCGAGCGCCTGCGCCATCGAGTCGACCTGGTCGTCGTGGGTGCCCTGGGGGAAGGCCATCACTTCGGTCTCGAATTCGCCGACCTTCGGCATTGCTTTGATCGGCGCGGCGGGGATCGCCACGGCGGAATCCCTGGAAGGACGAAAGCGGAAAAGGTAAGCGCGGCCGCTACGGCGGCTATGGGCGCTTTGGCGGCTATGGCTACGGCGGCGGCTGGGATGGTCACCCAGACCGCAAGACAAAGGTGCGGACGGCTGACGGATGCGGGGTCAGCGCAAGTGGAAGAGGAGAGAGTACGAAGAGAAAGTGAAGGCAAGCCCGGGCGTAAGCTCATTTTCGCAGCCGTGGTCTGCCTCGCAGCCACGGCGTGCCAGACCCCACAGCAGAGCGCAGGAACCGCAACCGGCGTTGTGGCTGGTGCAGTAGTGGGAGGCCCTGTCGGCGCTGTCGTTGGTGGTGTTGCCGGGGCGACCATGACCGCTCCAGGCGGACCGCTGAGCCCCGGCATGTGCTACGTCCAGAACCGGCGTGGGCAGTTCGTCTATGACCGTGCTGGCCGGCCGCTCGTCAGGCGGTGCGCTTAGGTGCACAAGCCTGTTCCGAGAAAGAAAACGCATAGGCTCCGTCGAACGGAAACCCGCCGGCGCCTTTTGCCGTGCTGAAACCGAGCGGGGGCCTCCGGCACTACAGGCCCGTAAGCAACAATCCAAGCCTTCCGATTCAGCATTGAGCCCCGTCAGCCACCCCTGGCGGGGCTTCCTATGGAAAAAGCGCGATGAACACTCGCAAGCTACTAATGGCCGGCTTAGGCGTTTCAGCGTGACGGGGAGCTTTAAACGCCTCGATCGTGCCGGCGTCTTGCGCCGGGTGACGCGGGCGGCCGCTGTGTGCGAGAAGCCGAGCCCGTCTGGGAGCTTGCCGACCGTGCGCTCGTGGTAGGCGATCCCGAAGCGCTGCAGGATGACGCGCTTGACATCAACGCCGGGGAATGTCGCGCCGCATTGTCCGGCCGCCGTTTCGCGCCGTCCAGATCACCGACTGCGCCTGTGGCCATGCCGACCAATCCAGGAACTGAGCGAGCGCGTCCGCCTGGTCGTCGTGCCGACCGCGAGGGAACGCCTGAAGCTCCTGACGCAAAGCCGCAAGCCATGGCGCCTCGGCCGGCCGCAGGATCTTGCCCTCCTCGATCTTTGCGGTTTGAGCTGCAAACCGAACCGCCTTTTCCACGCGCGGACGATAGGGGATCAGGCGCGAGCTCCACTGGGCATTTTCGCGGCGCAGCTCGGACGCGAGCGGTTGCCCGGCATTGGCGTATTCGATGATGACATGTTCGGAGCGCCAACGCACCTGGAGAGCCCGCACGTCTTCAAGAGATCCGCGCAGCAGGGTGGGGCCGAAGCTGCTCGGGTGCCTATGGCGTACATTCGTGTCGAGATCAGTAGAGGCGGGCATATCGGTATCTCCGTTCGGTGCGGAGACCGACCACAGCAAAGCGCGCAGCACACCATCGCCTCAGAAGAGGACGATGGCTGCTGCGGTAAGCTGCTGCCTTAAGCGAATTTATGCGCGCCTGACCAAGTCGGTCAGATCGAATCAGAACACAGTCTGACGTTCAGGACAATACGGGCCGATGGCCGTCTGGGCCATAGTCGGATGACACCTTTCCACAGCGTCTGTCGCTGATTGGACGCCCCCACGTCCGTGGCATCTGCCGGGAAGCTTTCTTGCGCAGAGAGCTGACTTCCGGGGCCGAATGAGGAGGCGCGCAATGCGCGAGCGGTGGCGCCGCCCTTGCGGGCGGTCGAGACTATTTTGAGCAGGTCTTTCAAGAAAGCCATGGGACTGGGTGACCGGGTTGTGAGACTGCGAGCCCACAAGGGTGATGGGGGCGGACGCTGGTCTACGGCTCACCTAAAACCAAATCTCGACGGCGGGGATCACGATTTCGGGCGTATCGCTTCCTATGAGGGCGCAGATCGAGCTGAGATCGGCAGGATTCAGGCGGCGGCCGTTGGACCAGCAGTCCGCGGCAATCGACGAACTCAGCGCCGCGCCGATGCTGTTCGACCAACTGCTGCAGCCGCATGTCATAGTGGATGACAAGGCTCTAGATGATCCCCGCCTTGAAGTGGCCGTGACGCACCTGGCGGTAGCAGAATGGCGTTGATGTCCTTGGGTGCCACGACTTGCGCAAGCTACAAGGGCTAGATGGTCCTAGTAGCCGCGTGCCGAGGGCCCTCGGTTCAATGCATTTCCTGAATCCTGCTGGAGAGCCGAACCCGCGGGCGAGGAGGACTAGGACGAAGCCCAGCTCGGAGAGGGGTCGAGCTTCGCCGTCGACGCCTGTCCTGATCCTTCCCTGTTACCGGGTTTTATCTTCCCTGATCGGCTAGTGATAATCCCTGTTATCGCACGCAGGGAATTTACCTCTAAGTCGTTGAAGATGCGAGCTGAATCGCGACCATCTTGGCGCGCGAGCGGCCAAATTCTGCAAAATGCGCTGTTATTTCCCTGTTAGCAGGCATAGCCGAGGCTGAGACCGGTTCGCAGCTGACTGCCTCCACCACCATTTTCATGTTGCAAAGCCTTAGCAGGTAGCTGTTTGAGCGGCCGGTTGTCGCTTTCAGCCCGAGTAACCACCGGGGAACCACGGCCCCAAGAGCAGCGCACCCGAAGCGCCGCCCGTGCTCAGGGCCGATGTTTCACTGACCGAAATCGCTGCGAATAAGAACGTGCCACCTCGGCGACGCAGAAAGCAGAGAACGAGATGTACATTGATCCAATTTGGTGCCGGTACTTTCGAACACAACGATCCTGTTCGCGCTCGTAAGCGCGCTTTTGGCTCTTGCTGAGCTTGTGAATGAAATCGGCTTCGCACTTTTCCGTCACGATTCCGCCGAGCACGTTGTCGCTCGTGGCTCCGGCCCCGCAAAGCTCGAAGAGCTTCAATGATCTTTCGCATGAGGGCGCGCTCCGCACTGCCTCCTGGATCTCGTCGAGGTCTGAAACCGGGCACTCCTCCCTCTTTGGTGCGGATTGAGCATTGCTGCTGAGCACCTGGATCAAGAGAACGGAAAGGAGCATACGGCTGAACAGGTGCGGCTCCTACAGCGGCCTCGGCCTGAGGCATGGCCGCAGTGTACGCCATTTATTTGACGACGCTGACGCGCATCGGAGGCCGCTGGGGCGCCCCCCGCGCGGAACGTCCCTTGTTGATCAGGCCGAAAGTGGTTCGTCGGCGGCGCTGCCCTTCATCCTCTTGCCTGTTGTCTTTCTGCACTAGCGCCTGATCCCCGAATCCCTAGCCTTGGCCGGGTGCAACGCCTCCTGGTGCCGATCCCACGCGGCAGGCGCGCCTCGACCTCGGCGCGGGTTGGGAGATCCTGCGAGACCCTGCGGATCGCGAACCAAGTATGCGCTCGTGTCTCAGCCCTGCAGGCCGAATGTGCGCCTCAACCAGTCCGAAACGAGCTTGCCTGCCTGGGAGATGAGGAAAATGAATGCGATGTAGATGCCGGCCGTTGCCGTGAGCACCTCGATCGGCTCGTACCAGATGTTCACGATCTTTTGGCTTTGGAACATCAGGTCCGGGACAGTGATCACCGACACGAGCGTGGAGGATTTCACGATCACGGTGAACTGGTTCACGAGCGAAGGAGCCGCGGTCAGGAGCGCCTGCGGCATGACGATGCGCCGGAAGATCAACAACTGCGGCATGCCCGTCGAAGCGGCGGCTTCGCGGTGGCCTTTCGGAACGGCCTCGATCCCGGTCCGGAACGTCTCGGCGAGATAGCCGCTCGACTGCAGCGCCAGCGCCACCCACCCCGCCGTGAAGAATGTGTTCGGCCAGCCAAGCACCTCCGGCCAGACGTAGTTCACCCACATCAGCTGCACGAAGATGGGCGTAGCGCGGAAGAACTCGATGAGCAGGATGGCCACGGGTCGGAGCGGGGCAACATAGAGACGAACAAGGCAGAGAAGAAGTCCGCCGATGATGGCGCCGACGAATGCGAGCAAGCAGATCTCGATCGTCACCCCAAGCCCGCTGAGCAGCAGCTCGCGCTGGTTCCAGACGAGGCGCTCCCAGTTGCCCATCGCGCCTAGACCAGCACCGTGCGACGCCAGCGTTCGCTTGCCCAGCGCAGCAGCGTCGCGACCACGAAGATGACGACGAAATAGGTGAGCGCCGCGCCCGTGTAGAGCGGCAACGGGCGCATCTCTTGCTGTGTCACCATGGAGACGCGGTACATGAGGTCCGGCACCGCGATGAGCGACACGATCGTCGTCGCCTTGAACAGGGAAACGAAGATGTTGAGCGCCTCGGGGACCATGCGCCGCACGACCTGCGGCAGCGTGATCCTGCTCAGGATTAGCCGCTCGGACATTCCCACCGCACGCCCGGCTTCGATGTTGCCTTTGGGGATCGATTGGATGCCGGCTCGGAAGGTCTCGGCGAAATAGCCGCTGTACACGAGCCCGAGGGCGACAACCGCGGACAAGAAGGGATGGAACTCGATCCGGGTGCGTAGAGCGACCCCGAGCAGCAGCGGGAGCACGAAATGCACCCACACCAGCATCACGTAGTCGGGGGCATTGCGGAACAGTTCGACATAGACGGTGCCGACCCACCTCAGCGGCCGCGCGAGACTGACGCGCAGCAGAGCGGCACACAGCCCGAGCGCGAGCGCGGCCGCGGCGGCGCAGGCAAAAATGCCGGCGTTGAACAGCAGACCGCCGAACAGGACCGCGCGGTACTCCCAGAAGAGCTCGAGGTCGAGCGACTGCCTGAGCGTCTCGGACAAGGTGCCGCTACTTCAGGTATTTGGCGAGGAACTGGCGACAGCGCTCCGATCTCGGTGCCGTGAAGACCTGCTCGGGAGATCCCTCCTCGTCGATCAGGCCGTCGTGGAGAAAGAGGACGCGATCGGAGACCTCGCGGGCGAAATCCATCTCGTGCGTGACGACGATCATGGTCGTGCCTGCCCGCGCGAGCTCCCGCATGACATTCAGGACCTCATCGGTGAGCTCGGGGTCGAGCGAGGACGTCGGCTCGTCGAACAGCATGACCTTCGGCCGCATTGCGAGGGCGCGCGCAATCGCGGCGCGCTGCTGCTGCCCGCCCGAAAGCCGAGCCGGATATTCATTGGCCTTGTCGCTCAAGCGCACCGTTCGCAGGCACTCGTCGGCACGCTCAAGCGCGTCTTTTCGCGGCAGGCCGAGGACCCGGATCGGTGCCTCGATGATGTTCCCGAGCACGGTCATATGGGGCCAAAGGTTGAACTGCTGGAACACTACGCCAAGGTCGCGCCGCATGCGGTTGATCTCGCGCAATGGCCGCGTCGAACGGCGCCCGGACCCATCCTCTCGGAAGCCGAGCGACTCACCCTCGATGTAGATCGCACCCGCGGACGGAACCTCCAGGTAGTTGATGCAGCGCAGGAGCGTGCTCTTACCCGAGCCGCTCGCCCCGATCATGCTGACGACGCTTGCGCGGTGCACGTCGAACGAGACGCCCTTCAGGACTTCGAGCGGACCGAACTGCTTGTGAACGTCGACAACCCTGATGCACGGCGCTTCGTTCATCTTGGTGCGCGCTCGCGAAGGAACCTGCTGGGATGGACAGCTCTTTGCCGCTGCGACTATCGTGGCACAAGACCGGTTTGGCAATTCGGGATCGGCGCTCGCCACGATGCAATCACCACCGGCCGAGATCGGCGCGAGCGTCGAGGAGATCGACACCCCGGCCCTGATCATCGATCTCGATGCTTTCGAGCGTAATCTTGCAAAGATGATGACGATCGCGCGGGAGGCGAATGTCGCGGTACGCCCGCATGCCAAGACGCACAAATGCCCTGAGATCGCGCGGCGGCAGATCGCGCTCGGCGCCGCCGGGCAATGCGTACAGAAAGTCGGGGAAGCCGAGGCGCTCTGCGAGGCTGGCATCGCGGACATTCTCGTCAGCAACGAGATCGTCGGCGACGCCAAGCTGCGGCGGCTGGCGCGCCTCGCCGAGCGCGCGACCATCGGCTTATGCTTCGACGCGCCCGAGCAGGTCGACGCAGCGTCGCGGGTCGCGCGCGAGCACGGCATCGAATTCGGCGCGCTTGTCGAGATCGAGGTAGGCATGGAGCGGTGCGGCATTCCCGCCGGCGCCCCGGCGCGCGATCTTGCCCGCCGGATCACTGACGCGCCGAATCTTCGGTTCGAGGGCCTTCAGGCCTATCACGGCCGGGCGCAGCATCTTCCGACCGTTGAGGAACGAAGACAGGCCATCGACGGCGCCGTCGAGGCCGTCCGGACGACACTCCAGGCGCTGTCCGCGGCGGGCCTGCCCTGTGCGCGCGTGACCGGCGCCGGCACCGGCACGTTCCGCCTCGAAGCGGCGAGCGGCGTGTACAACGAGCTGCAGGTCGGTTCCTACATCTTCATGGACACCGACTACGCCCGCATCGCGGGCGAGGACGGCGCGCCCTATCGCGAGTTCGAGCACAGTCTCTTCGTGCTATCGACCGTGATGAGCCTCCCGACGGCGGACCGCGGAATCATGGATGCCGGGCTCAAGTCCTTTAGCGCCGAGAAGGGCCTGCCATGGATGCGCGACGCCGCCGGTCTTGAGGTCGTCGGGGTTTCGGACGAGCATGCGAAGCTTCGGGTCGGACCGGCAGCACCGGAGCTCCGGCTCGGCGCGAAGCTGATGATGATCCCGGGCCACTGCGATCCGACCGTCAATCTTCACGACTGGTACGTTGGCGTCCGAAGAGGCTACGTTGAGGCGCTCTGGCCGATCACAGCGCGCGGGGCAAGCCGCTGATCATAGGAAGCATAAAGGGAGAGATCGATGGCTGACATCAAGACCGGCAAGCGCGACTTCCTCAAAGCCGCGGCGCTCATGGGAGCTGCGTCGGGCATGCTTGCCGCAGGCACGCCTGGGCCTGCTCTCGCACAGATGCTTGAGACGGGCGTCCGCGACGATTCCGTCCTCGCCAAGATCCGCAAGGAAGGCGTTCTGCGCGTCGGCTATGCCCAGACCGGCCCCTGGTTCTACAAGGATGCCAAGACCGGAGAGCTTGGGGGCATCTACAAGGACGTGGTCGACCAGCTCTGCCGCGAGCTGCAGATCAAGCCCGAATACAAGGAGGTCACCTTTGCGAACTCGACGGTCGGCTTGCGGAGGGGCGACTACGACCTTTTCGGCTCGTCCCTGACCTACACGATCCAGCGGGCACTCGTGGTAAACTATGTCGGGCCGCTGTGGTCCAAGGGGAGCCACCTTCTGATCCACAAGGACACCGCCGATCGGTTCAAGACCGCCGCCGACCTCAACAGCGAGGACGTGACGTTCTCGGTCACAGCCGGTGCCAGCGAGGAGCCGCGCATCCCGCAGCTCTTTCCGAAGGCGAAGCTCATCACGACCACGGGGCAGGTCACGCTCGGCGCCGAGCCGGTGCGTGCGAAGCGCGCGCATGTCTGGATGAGCGGCGACAGCGATGTTCTACTGTTCGCGAAACGCAACAGCGGCTGGGCGACGGTGGTCGATCCCGAGAACCCGATTGACCGGCGGCCCAACACATGGGCAGTGCGCTACGGCGATGACGAGTGGAAGCAGTTCCTGGACTTCTGGGCAGCCTTCCTCAGCGCCAACGGGGAGGTCGCGCGGCTGTTCAAGCACCACATGGAGAAGCTGGGCGCGGCGTAGCGCGAGCGGCCGGCCCGGCCGCCGTCGGGCCGGCATTGTTCACGACCCGAGCGAGCAGCGATGATCGTCGACTGTCATGCGCATGTGTTCCAGAACTGGAAGGACGCGTGCGGCCACCCGAGCATCGAGATCCACCTCAAATACCTGCAGAAGGTCGTCACACGCCCCGCCGCGAAGACGTTTCGCGTGCGGGATGGGGCGGAAGTCCAGCCCGAAATGCTCTTCAGGCCTGGTGACAACACCTGGGGCGGGCTCACCGACGTCGCCTTCCGTGTCGGACGCTACGGGCAGCTGCAGTTCACCTTCGAGGGCGACGACTACTTCGTCCAGTACATGCCGGTCGGCATGCAGGAGATCGAAGCGCCACCCGAGTTCATGGTCGCCCAGATGATCTATGCCGGCATCGACCACTGCATCCTGCAGACCGGGGGCGGGTACGGGGCGATGAACGACTACAACGCCTTCGCGCAGAACCAGCATCCCGTCCGCTTTAGCGGGCTCTTGCAGATCGAGGAGCCGCTTGCGGACCGCGAGGAGGTGCTCGCCGAGTTCGATCGCGCCGTTCACCGGCTCGGACTGAAGGGCCTCTACTACGCTCACGATTTCTCCCGGTACGGATATGCGCGAAACCTCGACCATGTCGATTTCGGGCCGTTCTGGGAACGCGTCGCCTCGGCGAAACTGCCGGTCTTCATCGAGCTTTCGAGCACGCCGTCCTACGATCGGGGGAGCTACATCGCAAACCTGTCGGCGCTCGGTCGCGTAATGGCGCGGCTGCCCTCGACGCGCTTCCTTCTCGTCATGGGTCCGCCCGTTGCGCATTTCGGAATGAGCGGACGCTGGGAGTTTCCGGACGAGGTCCTGACTGCCTACAAGCGCGACAATCTCCAGATGGAGGTCATGTTCCCGATCACGTGGGGCGGGCGCTGGGACTACCCGTATCCGGAGGCGCAGGAGCTGATCCGCGGCATGCGCGATCTGTTCGGCGCGGGAAAGCTCGTCTGGGGCTCCGACATGCCGAATGTCGAACGGTTCTGCACGTATCGGCAGAGCCTCGATTATGTCCGCAACTACTGCTCCTTCCTGACCGCCGCCGAAAAGGAACGGGTGCTTGGGGCCAATGCGGCCGAGCTGATCGGCTTGGCAGGATAGTGCCGATCCGAGGGGCTGACCGCAGAGAGAGCATGATGGGGCTGCGCGTCGGAATCGACATCGGCGGAACTTTCACCGATCTTGTGTTCCTCGATGATCGAGGTCACGTCACGACCTCGAAGGTTCTCTCCACGCCGGACGACTACAGCCGCGGCATCATGGACGGGATATCCTCCGGCGCCGGGCTCCACGCCACGGCGGTCCGGCAGCTCATGCACGGCACCACGGTCGCCACCAATGCCATCCTCGAAGGCAAGGGAGCTCAGGTCGGCCTGATCACCACCGCGGGATTCTGCGACGTCCTCGAGATCCGGCGCCTGCGAATGCCGGCTCTCTACGACATCCGTTGGCAGAAGCCGCCGCCCCTCGTTCCGCGCCGGCTGCGGCGCGAGATCCCGGAGCGCATCAATTCGCAGGGCGAGATCGAGCGCCCTCTCGACGAAGCGGCGGCGGCTCAAGAAATCGACATGCTGCTCGCGGCCGGGGTCGACGCGATCGCGGTCTGCCTCATCAACGCCTATGCCAGCGGGATGCACGAAAGGCGGGTCCGCGACCTCATTCGGGAGCGGAACCGCGCGATACCGGTCTCTCTCTCGAGCGAGCTCGTTCCTGAGATCAAGGAGTACGAGCGCACGAGCACAACCGTCGTGAATGCCTACGTGCTTCCACCAGTTCGAAGGTACTTGCGCCGCCTGACGCAAGAGCTCGATGCGAGCGGGATAGCGACCCCCCTCGGAATCATGCAATCAAGCGGCGGCGTCATGCTCGCGGATCTTGCGGCGGAACGCCCGTTCAACATCATTGAATCAGGTCCCGCCGCGGGAGTGGTCGGCGCTGCCGAGCTGGCACGCATTCTAGCCCATCCGAATGTGCTCTCGTTCGACATGGGAGGAACGACCGCAAAAGCTGCACTCGTGCAGAACGGACAATTCGTTCGCGTCGGCTCTCTCGACGTCGGCGGCGGGATCAACATCGCCGGACGGCTGCTCAAGGGAGGCGGCTACCACGTCAGCGCACCGGCTATCGATATCGCGGAGGTGGGCGCCGGCGGCGGCAGCATCGTGCGCGTCGATGCCGGCGGCGGTCTACGGATCGGCCCCGACAGCGCCGGATCGGCGCCGGGCCCGGCCTGCTACGGGCGCGGCGGCGCCGAGGCGACCGTGACCGACGCGAACGTCGTGCTCGGCTTTATCAACCCCGAAGGGCTCGCGGGCGGAAGCCTGCCGCTTCATCCGATGCTCGCCAGGCGAGCGCTCGAGAACGGCGTCGGCCGTTCCCTCGCGCTTCCCGTCGAGGAGGTGGCCTGGGGCGTCCATAGGCTCGCAAACGCAACCATGGCAAGAGCTCTGCGCGCGGTCTCCACGGAACGGGGATTGGATCCCCGGGGCTTTGCTCTCATGGCCTTCGGCGGGAACGGCCCGGTCCACGCGGCGACGCTCGCGGGTGCGCTAGACATCGGCCGCGTCCTGATCCCGCCGGTCCCCGGCGTGTTCAGCAGCCTCGGCATGCTGTTTCCGGAAGTTGAGCACCACTATGTCCGCACCTACAAACGACCGCTTGACGGCGACGACTTGGCGTGGATGCAGGCTGCCTTCGCCCAGCTCGCGTCCGAGGGCGCGGAAGCCCTCCGGTCCGAGGGCTTCGCGCCCGCAGACCAGGCGTTCGATCGCTTCGCGGATCTGCGCTATTCAGCCGCCAATTCCGAGCTCACCGTACCCATCGCTCGCGACCAGAGCGCGGGAGAGCTGCGCCTGTCCTTCGAGGACGCTCACGAGCAGCAATACGGCTATCGCTCGTCCGAAGAGGTGGTGGAGGTAGTGAACCTCCGGCTGATTGCGCGAGGCCTCTCGTCGTCCGGCGTGCCGGCGGCGCTTCGCTTGTCTGCCCCGACTGCTCCACCCGGCAGGCAGCGCGAGATCTACCTCGGCCCGGAGCGCGGCTGGATCACCGCGCCGATCCTCGGCCGCTTCGATGTGCCGGCAGAGTGGAGGCCAGGGCCGCTGCTCGTCGAGGAGTACGACAGCACGACGGTGGTCCCGCCCGGCGCGCAGGTGCGGCGGCTCGCCTGGGACACGCTCGAGATAGAGCTGGGGTAACGCCTATGACATCCTCCGCAGCGGCCCGATCCGACGCCGGCACGCGCGACCCGTTTGCTCTCGAGCTTATTAAGAACGCGCTTGCGACGCTTGCCGACGAGATGGCGTTGACCATCTCTCGGACGGCGCGGTCATTCGTCGTGAAAGAGGCGCTCGATTTCTCGACCGCGCTGTTCCTGGCTGACGGGGAGCTCATCGCGCAGGGTACCTGCCTGCCGTTTCATCTCGGCGCGATGCCCTTCGCGGTCGCCTCGGTACGGCGGACCTATCGCGAGCGCATACGCCCCGGCGACCTCTTCATCACGAACGACCCTTACGACGGCAGCACCCATCTTCCGGACATCGTTCTGGTGCGGCCGATCTTCCGCTCAGGAACACTCCTCGGATTTTCCGCAGCGCTCGCCCATATGACCGACATCGGCGGGCGCGTTCCCGGCGGCAATGCGAGCGACTCGACCGAGCTCTACCAGGAAGGCCTGCGCATCCCGCCGGCGCGGCTCTGGCGCGAGGGCGAGCCCGACGAGACCATGCTGAGGCTCCTTGAGCGGAACGTGCGCGTGCCCGACAAGGTTTTGGGCGACGTCCGCTCCTTGGTGTCGGCCTGTCTTCTTGGCGAACGCGGGTTCCTGAAGCTGTTCGATCAGTATGGCGACGACTTTCTGACCCACTGCGCCGATCTCCTCGACTACACCGAGCGCTTCACCCGAGCCGAGATCGCGAAGCTGCCCGATGGGCAGTGGCAATTCATCGATCACATCGACAACGATGGCATAGACCCGCAGCCCATCCGCTTCGTCGTGACGATCACGATTGCGGGCGACGAGATGACGATCGATTTCACGGGCACCTCGCCTCAGGTGCGCGGTGCGATCAACTGCGTCTACCCGTTCACGCGCTCGGCGGCGCTCGCCTGCGTCCGGTCGGTCCTCGATCTCTCGATCCCTAACAATGCCGGCTATTTCCGTCCGATCAGGGTGATCGCTCCCGAGGCGACGATCGTGAACCCTCGAGCGCCGGCAGCCGTCGCGGCGCGCGGCCTCACCGGAGTTCGCATCGGCGACACGGTGTTCGGCGCGCTTGCCCAGATCGTGCCGGAGCTGATGCCGGCCTGCGGCGCCAACGCGCCGGAGGTCGGGGTCTCTTTCGGAGGGATCGACCGCGAAGGACGCACGCATGTCTATCTCGAGTTCCTTGTCGGCTCCTGGGGCGGCGGCCCCGACCGCGACGGCATGGACGCCTGCACGGGCACGCTCGTGAACTATGCCAACACACCGGCGGAGCTGATCGAAGCGGACCTGCCGATCGCCGTGGAGCGCTACGCTTTCGTGCCGGACAGCGGCGGCGCCGGGCGCTGGCGCGGCGGCCTCTCGCTCGAGAGGCATCTCAGGTTCAAGCTCGATCGCGGGGTGTTGCAGATACGCTCGGACCGGCGCGAGCACCTTGCCTATGGCCTGCATGGCGGGCGTCCCGGCGCTCCCTCCGACGCGCTCGTGGTGAGAGCGAACGGCCTCGAGGAACACTTCCCGAGCAAGTTCCTGACCGCGGTCGGCAAGGATGACGTGCTGAGGGTCCGCCTCTCGGGCGGCGGCGGCCACGGCAGCCCACTGCAGCGCGAGCCCTGGCGGGTGCTCGCCGACCTTCGCGAGGAGAAGATCACGCCGGCTCACGCCAAGGCGGCTTACGGAGTCGTGCTCGAAGAGGCGGGCGACGTGGTGGACGAACCGGCCACGCGGGCGCTTCGGGCGAAGCTGGAAGAAAGTCCTGCGGCGCCGGCGAGAGCCGATAAGCCTTCGTCAGGCGGTTGCCGCGCGTGAGCCGAGTTCCGCCCGCACGCGCGCGATTACGACCGCGGTATCGCCGCCGCGCAGACAGGTCGGCCCGAACACCACGATGCCGTCGCGCACCCGGCTGTGATTGGCGTGGACCGGCGGCTCGCCGTCCTGAAGACGCTTGACGAGATCGAGCGCCGAGAAGCCGAGCTCGTCTTCGCGGATGGTCAGCTCGACGGCTGGAACCCCCCGAGCCGTGCGGCTTACGAGAGCGACCCTCGCGCCGCGCACGCCCTGCAGGCCGTCCGCGATTTCCGCGCACAGGGCGAGCCAGCGCGCGTGACGTTCCTCGGAATTGTCCGCCAGGAAGAGCTTCAACGCCGTGAGCAGGCCGACAATCTCTTCCTTCCCGCACTTCGCGACCCGGCCCACGCCGCTCGCCGGAAAGCCGGTCAGGCTGCTCTTGTCGAAGAGCGACGGAGGCGGGTTCCACTGCTCGAAATAGGTGTCGTGATCGAGCTGCTGGAGCGCAGCGGATTGGATCAGGTCGCGCCGGCCAACGAGAATTCCGGAGGCCTGAGGACCACCGATGGCTTTCCCCCCCGAGAACACCACGAGGTCGGCGCCTTCGCTGATGAATCGCCTCAGATTCTCGGCCGGCGGCAGCTGTCCCGCCGCATCCACGATGACGGGCAGCCCACGCCGGCGCGCAAGTGCGACCACGTCCGGCAGCTTGGGCTCGCTGTGCGGTTGCGCGACCCACAGGATCGCGGCAGTGCGCTCGTTCGCCGCCGCATCGTACTCCCAAAGCTGGGTGTCCCGCACGCCCGCTCCCGAGAAGCGGTCCGGGATGCCGATCTCGACGAGCTTGGCGCCGGCCTGCACGACCGCATGGTCGTACATGTTGCGCTGGCTCCGGGCGACGATGACCTCGTTCTGCATCCCCGTGGTGTCGGGCAGCCGGTTCATACGCGCCGGATCGAGCTTAGCCATGCAGGCCGCGGCCGCGAGCATTAGTCCCGCCGCTGCACCCGCCGTGACGTAGCCGGCCTCGGCACCGGTGGCGCCAGCCAGTAATTCGCTCCCGCGCGCCTGGAGCTCGGAGAGATCGACGCACCATTGCGAGGCATCCGCCATGGCGGCGGCGACCTCCGGGCGCAAGATGCCGCCGCTCAGCCGCGTGGAAGGCCCGGAGGCGTTGACGATGGTGCGTACGCCAAGCTGTTCATAGACGTTCGCGTTCGAGCGCCGCGTCATGCCTGCCTCTCGAGGGTGAGGCCACCGCTAGGCGACGGCCAAGTATCCGAGAGCCTGTAGCCGCCGGGGTAAGGGTCCGTGGGGTCGAGCATGTGCTGGTGGGTCCCGGTGATCCAGGCCTGCCCCGCGACGACCGGAATGACGGCAGGGCGGCCCGCGAGCGTCGTCTCGGCCTCGATGTGGCAATGAAAGGTTGAGCCGATGATCGAATGCGCCACGTAACGGTCGCCCGGCCGCATGCGTCCCTTCCCATGCAGCACCGCCATGCGCGCGGAGCAGCCGGTCCCGGTGGGTGAGCGATCGACCTTGCCCGGCCGGATCGCGACGGCATTGGAACCGGTGAGCACGCCGTCCTCATTCGTGAGGGGCCCCGCGATCTGACAAAAGGAGATATGGTTCCAGCCAGGATTGGTCGGATGGGTGAATCCGAGCTGCTCGTTCGCAGCGCAGGTGATCTTCACACCGGTTTCCGCGATGTCGCGCGCCTCGTCCGGCGTAATCGCGAAGCCGAGGGCGCCCGCATCGGCGATGACGAAGCTGTCCCCGCCGTAGGCCGTGTCCACGGTCAGCGTGCCGATACCTGCCACCTCGATCACCGCGTCCAACCTATCCGCGAAGGAGGGCACGTTTCGCACGCTGATGCGCTCCGCCTTTCCGTTGCGGCAAGCGGCGGTGACCTCCACGGTCCCGCCCGGCGCCTCTAACACCAACCTCGTTTCAGGCTCCTGGAGGGGCACGATGCCGGTCTCAAGCAGCACGGTGGCAACGCAGATCGAGTTGGACCCAGACATGGGCGGCGTATCCGCGGGTTCCATGATGATCCAGCCCATGCTCGCACGGGGGTCCTTGGGAGGCACGAGCAGGTTAACGTGGCGGAAAACGCCGCCGCGCGGCTCGTTCAGCATAAAACTGCGCAAACTCTCGTCGGTCGCGATGAAGCGTGACTGCTCCCAGATACTCTCGCCTGGCGGCGGCAGGACGCCCCCGACGATCACGTCGCCCACCTCACCCTCCGCGTGGCAAGAGACAACGTGGATCACCTTAGTGCTGCGCATATTCGGGTCCTCAGGGCAGCACGGGCACGATCAGTAGAGGCGATCGCGGATGCTCTCGGCGACGCGCGCTTCGGCATCGGCTGTGTCCACCCCGGGAATCTGATCGGCGAGGATCGTCCCGAGCGTTGCGAGCCCGTCGGTCGCCGGCCACCGGCTCTCATCCCACAGGCCCGACCTGATGAACGCCTTCCCGCAATGAAAGTAGGCCAGCTCCACGCTGACATCGAGCACCGAGCGGGCCGGAATACCGCGAACGGAGAAGCGCATCCTCACCGCCTCATCGGAGATGAGCCTCGCGCGTCCATAGACGCGCAAGCAGTGCGCGACCTTCGGCACGAGGAAGAGCAGCCCGACCTTCCCGTCCGTCACGACGTTGTGGAGGCTGTGCAGCCGGTTGTTCCCCGGCCGGTCCGGGACGAGCAGTCGGTGCTCGCCCTCCACGCTGACGAAACCGGGCGCGTCGCCCCTTGGAGATGCTTCCGGCCACCCCTCGCCGTCCGAGCTCGACACGACCACGAACGGCGAGCGCTCAATGAAGGCGCGCGCGTGCCGATCGATATGGTGCATGTCCTTCTTGGCACCCAACGTACTCGGGGCCCCGTAAAACGCCCTGAGCTCCTCACCCGTTTCGATCATGGTCATTTGCCGCAATCTCATTGAGCCGAACTACGCTGGCGCAAGTGTCAAAAGTCAATGCGAGTCCCCGTCGGACAGCAATGCAGGTTCGAGGTGTGCCGCTTCGGGTCACGAGTCGAAGCAAGCGATGGTCGCTAAACGTCCGCGAACCGCACCGGAAACCAACCCGCGCTCATGAGGCTGCGGCGCGGATCAGCAAGAGATTGGCGCCTGCGCGCAAGGACATAAGCGGTGGCCGCGTGGCACAGACCTGCCTTCGCGCGCAGCCCCACATCTGAAATGTCCATGAAAACCGTCCTCTCGGGGATTCGCCTTCGCGTGTCGCGTCTCATCGCGGCGTCTTGGCGAAGCACGGAAGACCGAACGCCGGTCGTGCTGTGGATCCTTCTGCTTGGCGGTCTCGCGATTATCGCATGGGCCATCCTCTCGGCATTCTAGCCGGAACTCGGCAGATCTTGGGCCTCGCGCGCAAGAATACGCGTCCTGTGCGCGGCGACGCGGATGAGAGCGGGGCAAGCGAAGCGCTTGGTCCGACGCGGCGTCTAGCCTGCGCGACGGTGCGCACCGCCGCGCCTCAGCGCTCCGCAGGACGAACTCGGAGTCATAGAACCATGAACTGTTGCGCCGGGGGCGCCCGAAGCGCCATGGAACCGCTCGACCATGAGCAGGCCGAACGCCTGTTGCTTTGGGCATATACCGCGCTTCCGCTAGTTCCGGCAGCCGACGATGGTTCGCGCGGCGGCATTCTCGCACGCGTCGGCAGGTTCGAAGTGCGCCTGACCGAGTTCCCGCCGGACCGGATGCCCTTCCTCCCGCTTTGGATCGAGCTGCTCGAGAGAGAGACGCGCGAGACCATCGAGAGCCGCGGCTTCTCCGATGTCGACGACGCCGGAGAGGCCGTCCGTGAGCTCGTATCGGAAGCAAGGCGGAAGGAGAGCTCGGAAGCCGCAGATTAGGCCGGCTCAGGGTCAAGAGGCGCACCGCCAGTGCTGCCTGCCGCCCGCTGCTCGCTCGGCGTTTTGCCGGTCCATCGCCTGAAGGCGTGCGTGAAGGCGCTTGCCTCCTTGAAGCCCAGGAGCCAAGCGATGTGCGACACCGACAGCGTGGGATCCGCAAGGTAGCGCAACGCGAGCTCCGCCCGCATCTCGTCGAGGACCTCGGCGAAGGTGACGCCCTCGGCCGCCAAACGCCGTGTCAACGTTCGAGTGCTCAGACCGAGCGCCTCCGCCACCCTTCCGGCGCGTGCGTTGCCATGCGGCAGGAGAGGCAAGACCACGTTCTCGACCGCAGCCCGCATGGAATGCTGGCGACGGGCTCGGCCCGCCAGGGCATCCTCCCAATAGCGAACGAGGCACTCGTTGAGATATGGATCGGCACTCGCGAGCGGCAGGCTCGAAGCGGCGGCCGAGAACTCCAGGAGGTCCCGATCGCATCCGAACTCCACCGCATGAGCGAGCGTCTGCTCGAGCGCTTGCGAAGCGGCGCAACGGGGATGCGCGAAGGCCACCCGGACCGGGCAGACGGACGTCCGCGTGAGCTCCCGGCAAATCCGGATGAGGACCGTCACCAACCACTCCATCTGGTGCCGGTCGACGTGCCTCGGCACCCCGACATACGCGATCTCGAGCTTCACGCCGCCGCGATCGCACCTCATCGTAAGGCCTTCGTGCGCGACTGAGCTGTAGCGCGCGACGCGCGATAAGGCTTCGCCCAGCGTCGCCGAGGACGCGTGCACGTAATACAGCAAGCCAAGCTCGCGTGGCTCGAATGACTGTGCGAGATGGAAACCAAGAAGGTCGTCGCGCAACTCATCGGCGGCGAGAGCCAGGAACCTGAGCTGCTTTCGCACTTCGATCCTGGCGTGCGAGTCTTCCAGCTCCGCCGGGGTCAGACCTGCTTCACGCAGAAGCGCATCAAGGTCGCAGCTGCCGCGAGCGCGCTGCGCCGCCAAGCGCGTGACCCGCCCCTCCGTGCTTGGCGGCAGCGGCGATCCCGGGAGATTGCGTTTGCGCACCGAGCTCCCCTGGTGGATCTCACAGGCGCAGCCTACTACGCCGCCCCTTGCATGTCGCGAGGCCCAGCCGTTGCGGAAACAAGGATTGCTCTCCTCGAAGCGTCTTGGTGCTCTGCCGACCGCGCGGCTTTCTGCGGCGATGGAAACCGGTTTCGGGGCGGGTCGCACCGCCCTGGAAAGGCACCGTCTCGCGCCTCCTCGCCAGCCGGTTTCAGATGAAGGCGAAGTCGTCGCTCGAGAGCTGCGCGATGCTATATCCCACGATGAAGATGCCGGTGGTGTTGTTGAATGGGATCACCGTCGTGCCGCCGCTCTCGTAGGCGTTCGCCATCATCGCGGCGAAGTCGCTGAAGCCGGCGCCTCGAATGAAGACGCGGTCGCCGGGACCCGGCCCGAACTCGCCGTCGAAGATGACGTCGAGATCACCGGAGCCTGCGTCGAAGAAGAAGCTATCGCTGCCGGCCCCGCCCCAAAGTCCATCCACTCCGGCGCCGCCCTCCAAGCGGTCGCTGCCATCGCCGCCGTAGAGGCCGTCATCGCCTGTTCGTCCGAACAGGCTGTCGAGGCCGGCGCCCCCAACCATCCCGGAGCCGATCGATCCGGATATGAAGTCGTCGCCGTCGCCGCCGGACATCGCGTCGTTGCCGGCTCCGCCCACCATCGCGTCGTCACCGGCTCCGCCGAACAACGCGTCGTCGCCGGCGCCCCCGAGCATGTTGTCGCCACCGCCGCCTCCGAACAGGCTGTCGGTGCCGTCGCCGCCGTCGACGAGATCGTCCCCCTCGCCCCCATCGACGTAATCGATCCCGGCGTTCCCGAAGACAAGATCGTTTCCGGCTTCGCCGAAGACGAAATCGTTGCCGCCAAGGCCGTACAGAGCGTCAGACCCGGGCCGCCGCGAAGAACGTCGAGCCCGTCGGTGCCGAGCGTTCCGGCATTGACCGGATTGACGGCGAAGCTCTGGCCGGCGCTCCACTGCGTGCCGTCGAACACCGCGACCCAGACGGTGTCGCCCGCACCGAAGCCGGCCTGGAAGCTGGTCTGCGCCAGCTCGGCCGCGCTCAACGTCAAGAATTGTCCGGCCGGCTGGGCTACGCCATCGACCACAAAGCTGCCGCTCGCCGGATCTGGATTGCCATCATACAACTTGAACTGCACAAGCGCGTCCCCGTCGGGGTCGCTCGCCGAGAACAGGCTGGTGGCCGGGAGCAACTGGCCACGGACGGCATTGACCGGTCCTGCCGCGACCACCGGCGGCAGATTGACATTGCCGGCGACGGCGATGGTCGCGAGGCCTCCGGCGAGCAGAACCGAAAGATTGTCGCCCTGCCGGACGCCGTCGAGCCGCGCGATCGAGGTCCAGCCGGAGGCCGCGCCGGTGCCGTCTGCATCGACCTGCAGCGTCGCGAAGCCGCCAGCGGCATCAGCCGCCACACGCACGAGCGATCCGGCCGCCTGCGCAGCGCTCGTGATGAGGCTCACGTCGATCAGGTCGACGCCGCGCTCGAAATCCATGACGCGGTCGAGGATGCCCGCGGCACCGTCCGACAAGGCCGTGAGGTCGAAGGCGAAGCTGTCGGCCCCGAGCCCGCCGACCAGGGAGTCCGCGCCGGCGCCTCCGGCAAGCGTATCCGAGCCGGGGCCTCCGATCAGGAAGTCGTTGCCCGCCTTGCCGATCACAGCGTCGTTGCCGTTGAACGCGACCAGCTGGTCGTCGAGATCGGAACCCTCCAGGCGGTCGTCCCCGGCAAAGAACGCGACGGCGGGCGTGATCTGGCCCTGATCGATCGGGGCGTTGGCGCCTGTGATGGTGAGAAGCACGGCGCCGTTCCGGGAAAGGGTGTAGGTGTTGATGGTGCCCGATACGCCGCCTCCATTGTAGCTGAAGCTGCCGTCGTATTGCTCGGTGAAGCCATTGTCCCGAGTGACCCTGAAGCGGGTGGAGCTCGCCTCGTGGACCTGGACTATGCGGCCTTCGCTCTCGGGGATCTCACCGGAGAGGGTGCTCATCTGCACTCGGAAATTCGGTGCCGCGCTCGCGATCGTCATGTCGTGCCTGCCGGGGTGATTCGATGACCGAGAGCAAATCGCATATATGCCGATTCTGAAAGATTGGTGCTTTAGACTTTTAGGAGAAGTCGAAGCCTTGACGGAGCGGCCACACCGATCTCGGGCCGCCCAAGATCGGCATTCTCAAGAAGCGCAAGCGGGCGGGCCCCGCCTGGGTCGCACCGCCGCTGGCATCGCGCAATGCCGGCTTGTGCCGTTCGGCCGGAGACCGCGAGCGTCCGAACCCCGCTGAGCGATTGTGGCCTCGCCTTCCCGGTGTTAGCGTCGCCCTCTCTTTATCAACGCGGGCGCACAAGCCCGGGCATCAGGAGGAAACACATGGCTTCGTTCACGAGGCGCGGCTTCATTGCATCGACGGCGGCGGCGGCCTCCGCCGCCGGGCTCAAGGTCGGGCCGGCCGGCGCGCAGGGCAATTACCCGAACCGGCCGATCCAGATGATCTGCCCCTGGGGCGCCGGCGGCGGCACCGATGCGACGGCGCGCATCGTCGCGGCGATCCTCGAGAAGGACCTCGGCCAGCCGGTCAACGTCGTCAACCGCACCGGCGGCTCGGGCGTGGTCGGCCACCAGGCGATCGCCTCGGGCGCCCCCGACGGCTACACGCTTGGCATCATCACGGTCGAGATCTCGATGATGCACTGGCAGGGCCTGACCGAGCTCACGCCGCGGAGCTACACGCCGCTCGCGCTGATGAACGAGGACCCGCCGGGCGTGCAGGTCTATGTCGGCAGCCCGCACAAGACCGTGAAGGAACTCGCCGAGGCGATCAAGGCGGCGCCTCCCGGCAAGCTCAAGGCCTCCGGCACCGGCCAGGGCGGCATCTGGCATCTCGCGCTCGTCGGCTGGCTTCAGGCCATGGGCCTCAAGCCCGACCACGTCGCCTGGGTGCCCTCGAACGGCGCCGCGCCGGCGATGCAGGACCTCGCCGCCGGCGGGCTCGACATCGTCACCTGCTCGGTTCCCGAGGCGCGCGCGCTGATCGAAGCCGGCAAGGCGCGCAGCCTCGCGGTGATGGCGCATGAGCGCAACCCCGCCTTCCCGAACGTGCCGACCCTCAAGGAGGAGATGGGCATCGACTATGCGACCGGCGCCTGGCGCGGCTTTGCCGGGCCGAAGGGGCTGCCGGCCGAGATCGCCAACAAGCTCACCGCCGCGCTCAAGAAGGCGAACGAGTCGAAGGAATACCGCGACTTCATGGGAAGCCGCGGCTTCGGCGTGAAGTGGGCCGACGCGCAAGGGTTCGCGAGCTTCATGGACGCCGGAAACGAGCAGATGGGCAAGGCCATGAAGGCCGCCGGCCTCGCGAAGGCGTAAGGCTCGCAACAGCAGGGTCATCCCGGAAGCCGCGCAGCGGCTATCCGGGACCCATAGCGCCGGCGCGTGGCCGTGGGTTCCGGGTTCGGTCCTTCGGACCGCCCCGGAATGACCACCGAAGGCGGTTGGGGAAAACACGGATGCAGCTCTCCGACCGCATCTCCGGCGCCTTCCTTGTCGCCCTCGGCGCGCTCGCCGCCTATGGCGGCTCGCGGCTGCCGCCGGTGCCGGGGCAGCAGATCGGCCCGAACGTCTTCCCGATGGTGGTCGGGATCGGGCTCGCGCTTTGCGGCGTGATGATCGCGCTCGGCGTCGGGCGGCGCTTCGAGGAGGAGGCCGAGGCCGACCTCCACGCCCACGAGAACCCGATCCCGGAATCGGAGAGGCACCACGGCCCGCTCTACGGCCTTCGCGCGCTCGTTCCCCCGGCCCTCCTGATCTTCTACGTGCTCGTGGTGGACAAGCTCGGCTTCGTGCCGACGGCGGCGATCATCGCGCTCGTCGCGGGCAAGACGCTCGGTGCGAGCTGGCGCCTCGCCGTGCCGATCGCGGCGATCGCGCCGGTGCTGGTGCATCTTGCCTTCTACAAGCTCTTGCGGGTGCCGCTTCCGGCCGGCCTCCTGCCGATGCCGTGGTGACATGAGCGCGCTTCTCGAAGCCTTCCGGATGGTCGCGGCGACCGACGTCCTGATCGCGATTCTGCTCTCGTCGATCTACGGGCTCGTGGTCGGCTGCCTGCCGGGCCTCTCGGCCACCATGGCGACGGCGCTCCTGGTGCCGATCACCTTCTACCTCTCGCCGATCGCGGCGATCGCGACCATCATCGCGGCCTCCTCGATGGCGATCTTCTCCGGCGACATCCCGGGCTGCCTTTTGCGCATCCCGGGCACGCCGGCCTCGGCCGCCTACACCGACGAGGCCTACGCCATGACCCGAAAAGGGGAGGCCGAGACGGCGCTCGGCATCTGCCTGTGGTTCTCGGCGCTCGGCGGCATCGCCGGCACGCTGTCCTTGATCCTGCTCGCGCCTGCGCTCGCCGAGATGGCGCTCTCCTTCTCGACCTACGAGTATTTCTGGCTCGCCTTCCTCGGCCTGATGTGCGCGACGCTGGTCGCACGCTCCTCGCCGGTGAAGGCGATCGCCTCGATGCTGCTCGGGCTGCTGTTCGCCTGCATCGGCATCGAGAACCCGGCCGGTACGCCGCGCTTCACCTTCGGCTTCACCGACCTCCTCGGCGGCATCGAGGTGATCCCGGCGCTGGTCGGGGTGTTCGCCGTGTCCGAGGTCATGCGGGCGATGGTGACGCCGGAGCCGCCGCCCCTGCCACCGCGCCGCTTCGGCTCGATCCTCAAGGGTCAGTGGGAGCTGACCAAGAAATATCCGAAGCAGCAGGCGCGCGGCAACCTCGTCGGTATCATCATCGGGGTGCTCCCGGGCGCCGGCGCCGACATGGCCGCCTGGGTCAGCTACGCGCTGTCGAAGCGCTTCTCGAAGGAGCCCGAGAAGTTCGGCACCGGCCACCCGGAAGGCCTCGTCGAGGCCGGCGCGAGCAACAATGCGAGCCTCGCCTCGGGATGGGTGCCGTCGCTCCTGTTCGGCATCCCGGGCGACACCATCACCGCGATCGCCATCGGGGTCCTCTACATGAAGGGCCTCAACCCCGGCCCGACGCTGTTCACCGAGCGCGCCTCGAGCATGTACGCGCTCTACATCATCTTCATCATCGCCAACATCATCATGATCCCGCTCGGCATCATGATGATCCGCGGCGCCACCTTCATCCTGCGCGCGCCGCGCTCCTCGGTGATGCCGGTCATCGTGCTCTGCTGCGCGGTCGGCACCTTCGCCACCGGCAACAACCTCTTCAACGTGATCTGCGTCGCCTTCTTCGGGGTGCTCGGCTTCGTCATGGAGAAGAACGGCTATCCCGTAGCGGCGCTGGTGCTCGGCATCGTCATGGGAACGATGGTCGAGCAGAGCTTCGTGACCTCGCTGATCAAGTCCGACGGCTCGATCCTGCCCTTCTTCGAGCGGCCGGTCTCGGCGGTGCTGGCGGCGATGACCATCGCCTGCCTGGTGTGGCCGTTCTTCGTCGTCGCCAATCGCTGGTTCGCGGCGCGCCGCCGGCGGGCGGTCCCGGCGCAGTAAGGGTATGATCCCGAAAAGTGGGAGCCGGTTTTCGGAAATGATCATGCCCCAGCAAGGGGCGCCCTACTCCGGCCCGATCGGCCGGTTCGCGGTCCAATCGAACGTGCCCTCGTCGCGCTCGCGCACGGCCTGTTTCCAGCCGACGCTCTCGGCGCGCGCCTTGAAGTTCAGCCCTTCCGGCGAGTGGCGCGTGATGCCGTCGAAGATCGTGGCGAGGCGCTGCGTCTCGAGGAGGCCCATCGCCTCGACCGCCTGGTTGACCACCATCTTCTGCATCATGAGCTGGTTGACCGGCACCGTGGCGATGCGCGTGGCCAGCGCGTCGACTTGCGCGTCGAGATCGGAGGCGGGCACGGCCCTGTAGACGAGCCCGAGCTTTTCCGCCTCGCGCCCGTCGATCCTGTCGCCGGTGAAGAGCATGCGCTTGGCGCGCTCGGGCCCCAGCCGGTAGACCCACATCGCGGTCGTGGGACAGCCCCAGACGCGCACCGGCATGTAGCCGATCTCGGCCGTCTCCTCCATGAGGATGATGTCCGAGCACAGCGCGATATCGGAGCCGCCGGCGACCGCAAAGCCGTGCACCTTGCAGATCACCGGTCGGTAGGAGCGCCACAGCGACATGAACAGCTCGGTGTTGCGCATCATGAAGGCGTAGTCCTTCATCGGGTCCCAGGGCATAGCCTGGACGCCTTCGTTGGTGCCGGCCGCTTGCGCGTAGGCGGCGAGGTCGTAGCCGGCGCAGAAGGCGCGCCCGGCGCCGGCGAGCACGATGACGTGCACGCCTTGATCCGCGTTCGCCCGCGCGACCGCGTCGGCAAGCTCCTGCGGCACATCGCCGTCGATGGCGTTCAGCACCTCCGGGCGGTTCAGCGTCACGCGCCCGATGCGCCCGTCCTTCTCGTACACCTTCGGCATGGCCCCTCCTGCCGGCGACGCGCGCAATCCACCCTATTGAAGCCACGGACCCCTGATCCAGCCGTTCTCGTCGTAATCGGCCATGCACGCCTCGGCGAAGGCAGTCATCTTGTCGAGGTCGCCGGAGCGGCGCGCAGCCCATAAAGTTTGGATGCGGTTGTCCTCGTGGCTGCCGGCGTAGTTGATCTCGTAGAGCTCGTGCCGCCCGCCGAACTCGGACCCGATCGCGTCCCACAACAGCTTCATCGTCTGAATGCGCTCCTTGTGGCCGATCCCGTTCGATCCGCGGATGAAGCGGGCAAGGTAAGGGTCGATCGCCGGATTGCCGAAGTCCTTCGCCGATGACGGCAGATAGATCAGAGCCGAGGCCACGATCTTCTCGACGATCTCCTTGATGCGGCGATAAGCATCGCCCGAGAAGACGCGGTAGCTCGCGGCAGACTCCGCATTGGCGAGCACGGTGCCCCCGGCCTCCTCGACGGGGTTGAGAGCCATCGCGTCGGTGAGCCCCCAGAACAGGTTGCGCCAAGCGACGGCTTCTCCGAGAAGGACCTCGTTGCCGCGAAACGCGTCGGCACCCGTCGCCCGTAGCGCCTTCGCAATCAGCCCCACCAGGAAGTCCAGCTTCACGGCGAGCCGCGTGCATCCCTGAAGCTGATAGCCGGTGCGGGGATAATAGCTCCTGAGCTTCTCGAGATCGCCGTAGATCAGCACGTCTTCCCAAGGAATCAGGACGTCGTCGAAGACGACGATCGCGTCATTCTCGTCGAACCGCGATGAAAGCGGATAGTCGAACGGGGTTCCGACCGTCGCCGCGGCAAGCTCGTAGGAGGGCCGGCAGAAAAGCTTCACGCCGGGCGCATTGATCGGTGCGAAAAAGACCACCGCGAGAGCGGGGTCGTTGACCGGCATGGCCGCGTATTGCCCGACGAAACTGTAGTGGCTGATCGCGGAAGCAGTCGCCACGACTTTCGCGCCCGAGACGCGCAGACCCGCATCGGTTTCCTTCTGGACCGTGATGAAGACGTCCTTGACCTCTTCGGCCTGCTTGTGACGGTCGATCGGCGGATTGACGATGGCGTGGTTGACGAACAGCACATGGTCCTGCGCCCTGCGATACCACGCGCGTGCGTTCGCGGCGTAAGGGCCGTAGAATTCCGCATGAGCGCCGAGCGTGTTGAGAAGCGCCGCCTTGTAGTCGGGCGTCCGGCCGATCCATCCGTAGGACAATCGCGCCCACGCGGCGATCGCATCGCGTTGGCCGAGAAGCTCTTCGCGAGAGCGGGCGGCGCGGAAGAAGCGCTGCGTGTAGCTTCCTGACCCGCTGTCGGTCGGACAGGTCAAGATCGGCTGCAGCGCGGGGTCGTGCAGCGCATCGTACAGCCGCGCCATCGACCGCGCGGAATTGCGAAAGCCCGGGTGCATCGTGACATCGTCCACTCGCTCGCCATAGGCGTACACTTCGCGCCCGTCCTGGAGACTGGCCAAATACTCCGCGCCGGTGAATGGTCGTCGGGCGGCGCGGATCGCATCTTCCGGTCTCGGGCCACTCATGGGTGCTCCGTCAAGCTTTGCCGGCTGCGGCGGCTTTCGGATGAACACTGGCGCAAGCAATGACCTCGGCACAATCCCTCACCAGACAACCGTGGCAGAGCCCGTTCGTCGTCGTCGCCTGCGGCTGCCTCGTTGCCATGCTGACCTTCGGTCCCCGCACGACGCTCGGGCTGATATTGCCGAGCATGAGCCGGGACACCGGCTGGACGCGTGACGTCTTCGCGCTCGGGATCGCCATCCAGCATCTGGTTTGGGGACTGGGGCAGCCTTTTGCGGGCGCAATCGCGGATCGTATGGGAACCCTGCGCGCGCTAGGCACGGGGGCACTCGTCTACTCGCTCGGCCTAGCCGTGATGGCCAACGCCACCGCGCCGGCGGTATTATATGCCGCCGGGGCACTCGTCGGCCTCGGCCTCGCGGGCGCAAGCTTCAACATCGTGCTTGCGGCATTCGGTAAGCTCCTGACTGAGCGCTGGCGGCCTCTCGCGACCGGCTTCGGCGGGGCCGCCGGCTCCTTCGGCCAGTTCCTGTTCTCGCCCTTCTGCATCCTGCTCCTCGAGAACGGGTGGCGAACGCCCCTTCTGGTGTTCGGGGCCATGCTGCTGCTCGTCGTGCCGCTCTCGGTCCCGCTGGCCACGACCGCGCATGGGCGGGAGGAAGCGATGGGGAGCAGCTCCGTTCGCGAGCTGCGACAGGTGTTCGGAGATGCGCTGCGCCGTTCTTCCTACCTTCTGCTTCTTGCGGGCTATTTCGTCACTGGCGTGCACGTGGCTTTCATCAATCTGCATCTGCCAGCGCATCTGCAGGACGGAGGCCTTGACCGGCCCTCGGCGGGATGGGTGATCGCCACCATCGGGCTCTTCAACATCGCGGGTTCACTCGGTGCCGGCTGGCTGTGCGGCCGTTTTCGAAATCGATACGTGCTATTTGCCATCTACCTCCTTCGTGCGCTCGCGATCGCTGGTTTTCTGCTGGCTCCGCTTTCGGCCGCGACCGCGCTCCTCTTTGCGGCGAGCATGGGCCTGCTCTGGGCCTCATCCGTGACGCCAGTCGCCGGCATCGTAACGCGGGTGTTCGGCACCGCGGATCTTGCGGCGCTGTACGGTCTCGCGTTCTTCGCCCACCAGCTTGGCGCCTTCCTTGGCGTCTGGGTCGGGGGCTTGGTATTCGAAGGCACGGGTTCTTACGCGATGGCTTGGTGGGCGCTGGTCGCCGGCGCTCTTGCCGCGAGCAGCGTCACCCTGCTGATCGACGAGACCCCGCGCGACCGCGACAGCCAACCACCTTACAGAGGCTCGCCTCTGCGGACCGAAACGGCATAGCGACCGCGCTTTCGCTGCGGTGCCACGTTCGGTTCGACCACCGTGCGCCGGAATTGAGCCCAATTCTGCGCGGTCAGCTCATGCATTTCCTTGACCACGAAGTTGCGCAGGAATTTGTCCGCATAAACCTCTTTGGGAACCGGCTGCACCTGCAGGAATGGGATATCGCACCTAAACTCGATCGGCGTGTCCGTCTTGATGATGCGAAGGTTCGTGAACAGAGGTCCGAACCAATGATCGGTCTCGATGATCCCCTCGAAACCTTCGTAGGCGAGGCTCTTCGCGATATTGGCGACTCCACGCACCAAGAGACTCCAACCGGGCGCGGTTTTGGCGATGCATCCGGTCCAGACCTGTATTCCGCCGGGCTGGATGGAGCGTCCGAGGAAGGTGGGGGAAAATCCGCGTGTGTCCGGAGGCGCGATCTCGTCGAAACGCGCACTGAACCCGGGGTATTGCGCGGCATCCGACAGAGACAGCCATCCGTCGACGCCGTGGTAGGTCCATAAGATGTCGTGCCCGTCCCAGAGCACCTGGAACGGCATGGGCAGGAACACGTACCATCCGAAGCCTGAGGCCCCGGTGATTGCCTCGCAATAGCGCAGGGCTCGCGCCGGGATGGTTCCACCCACCGCGCGGTCCGCTTTCTGAGGCTTGCGCGCGTTCGGAACCAGCTGAAAGAATTCGACAAGCGGCCCATCGACAGCCGGCATTGCTTCGCATTCCCTGGCTCGCACCTGAGGTGACTAAAGACGATGGTGCGCATGGAGGCGCGGTGCGCTCCCATGCGCCGCTATGACAGCTCTGAGCCGCGACGCTGTATGCGGCGGTGCCTTAGCACTACTTTGGCAGTTTAACGGAACGGTAACGCCGTTGGTCTGAAGCTTCGTCCAGGAGGACGGAGCCATGACGACGGCAGAGGACTGGCAGGACG
>JAQSWQ010000051.1 GCA_029266525.1 Microvirga sp. | reverse complement strand
GGGCGGTCGTCGCTCGGGCTTGCCTACAGCATAGTCATTACCGATGCTCTGATAGCGCCGGCTTTCCCCAGCAACACCGCCCGTGGCGGTGTGATCCCAGTGTGCTGTCCGTCGCCCAAGGGTGTGGATCACGACCCGATGACCCCGAGGGACGCCGATTGGGCGGCTATCTGATGTTCTGTGGCATGGCGCGGCGACAGCGTTCGTTCGCTCGACTGAGCGCTGATGCCGGTAGCTAGTACAAGACCCTCACCCAAAGCCTGCCATAGGGCGTGCTGCGCATCCTTCACGCTCATAACCTGTTCGGAGGCGTCATCGCCTGCAGCAACGTAGGGTTCAGCCAAATACAGGCGGAGAAGGGTCGCTGGACGGCGTTGCTCCAAGAAAAATCCCTCGTACTCGGGCCCGTCGACACCCACGCGCCACTTCTGGAAATGCCAATCCCAGCATTCCTGACGGTAAGCGTCCCAGTATTCGCGAACTCGGTCCGGCGAGCGCCAAGCGATCCAGCCTACGGCCATGGGCAGGCTCCACCAGACCTCAGCCATAGGATCGAAGCTATAAGGATCGGGGCACCGGGCGAAGGGTCCGAGGCCGAGGCCGAGGCGGAGCGCTTCCGCTTCAGCCTGCTCGGGAGTGAGCTTTCCGTGCTGGACCTTGTCGATCAGCTCGTCTCGCGGCCCAAAGCCCTTCCTCATGCACCTCTCCAGCTGCCTCGACCGGAGCGGAAAACCTCGTGCGTGCGAGCGGTTGCGGACTCTATGAGGTCAGCGGTCTGGAACATCGCGCGGCAGGGCCTCAATGTGGTCGCCGAGGCCCGCAGCTCTCGACACAAGAACGTAATCGATTTGCTTATGCAGATCAGTGAACTGACCTTCAAAGCCTCCGATGTCCGGCAGATTGGATGGCGAAGCGCTGAACCATTTGACAAAATCGAAACGTTCAAATCACGACCTCTCCTATAACGCTGTCCAATGCTCCGCTTATTGTTGCCGACACCTTCTCTGCGGCCGCGATGAGCGCCGTATCCGGCCGGCGGATATAATGTTTGCGGGTGACTCCGCGCCGGGCATGTCCCAGCAGTTCTCCAATCGTCGCGTCGCTATATTCGAGGTCGGCCGCGACACTCGCGAACGTTCGCCGAAGATCGTGCGATCGTGCACGAGCCTGCCCAGCGCTCAACCCAGCGGCGTCGAAAATCTCTCCGAAGCGCTTCTTGAAATCGCTTGGTGCTTCGGCAGTACGATTCGGAAATACGAGTCTCTCGTGAGCTCGCGGGAGGGCTCGAAGCAGCGCCAAGGCTGGCGGGCCAATCGGGCGGATGCTCTTTCCTGTTTTGCTTTTTTGGAGTCGGAGGCACGACCCGACATGGTCGATTTCCGACCACTCCAAGGCCGTAGCCTCCTGTCGGCGAAGCCCCGTGAGTGCGATAAGGCGCAACGCTCGCGCCGCGGCCGGGGCAGTCGTCTCAGCATTTCGAATGGCTCGACCAAGGGCCGCCAGTTCGTTCGGATTGAGAATCCGGTCACGAGCGTCGCCGCGGCTGCGCTCGATGCCTTTGACCGGACTCTGGCCAGGCGGGACAAGGCCACGCCTAGCCGCCCAGCTCCATATTCCGCCTAGCAGCTCGACGGTACGGCCGGCGGTTTTAGGACCGCCCTTCACGACGGCTTTCCCGCGAGGCCTTCCGCGGAAGATGCCAGCCGTCGTGCCCCGACCGATGTCGTCAACCATTCGCTGCACGGTCGCTTGCGTGACATCTTTCAGGCGAGCCGAGCCGATAAGCGGACGGATGTGACGCTCTATCCGACCCTCGTCGATAACGACCGTCCCGGGCCGCTTCGGCCGGCCGAAGCGGGTCATCACCAATGCCGCACGAGAGGCCTCAATATAGCGATCAAGCAGTTCGGAGACCGTAATGGCTTGTCGCTCTGTGATCTTCAGCTGCCGGGGGTTTTTTCCGTCGGCGATATCGCGGATGACCTGCTCGGCACGCAGTCGCGCCTGCTCTACCGTGAAGGGGCCATAAGGCCCGATCTTATGCCGTTGTTGCTCGTGACCGAACCGCACCTGCACGACGAACATGCGCTTGCTAGACGGGTAAACACGGCATCCGAACCCGCGCGTTCTGGAACACCAGAGGAAGTAATCCTTCTCCCGGGGCACAGCGGCATCCAGCCGTCGTTTGGTAAGCGGGTTTGCCTGCGGCGACCTGTGCATAGAACGCTCCTCATTTCCGGAAGCATCCCGGAATCGCGCGCGAGTAAAAACGGGGAAGGCCCAGCTAACCCCAGAAAACGACGGCGGTGGTAAGTGTCTCTTCGTGCATGGCTTTTGGAATCAAGGGCAACGCCGAGGCAAGCCGAGGAATTCTAGAAACCTGCGTGACATCGCAGGGGTCCGTGGTTCGATCCCACGTGCGCCCACCATTTCGGCCGGTCGCGGACGGCCCCATCTCAGCTCCGATCGGTCGCCCGCACCAGCACGTCTGACCGCCGCAGCAGGTCCGGATTGAGCGCGGCGCCGAGGCCGTTTCCCTCGGGCGCGCGGATCCGCCCCTTGTCGATCGGCGGCAGCCGGTCCAGGCATTCGTGGTACCAGCCATAGTAGAATGCGCGCGTGATCTCCTGCTCGACGACGTTCGGGCACGCCATGGCAAGGTGCGTCGACGCCGTGAGGGTGACCGGCCCCGAGCAGTCGTGGAAGGCGACGGGCTTCGCGAAAGCCTCGGCAAGCGCCGCGACCTTGCGGGCGAAGGTGACCCCGCCGCCCCAGGTCACGTCGACGATTGGGGTGCCGATCAGCCCGGTCGCGATGAGGTCGCGCAGCTGCCCGAGCCCGCCGAGGGTCTCGCCCCCCGCGAGCGGCGCTCGCGTCGCGGCGGCGAGCTCGGCAAGATCGCCGGTACGGTCCATCCAGATCGGATCCTCGATCCAGTCCGGCCCGATCGGTTCGAGCGCGGCACAGATCGCCTTCGCGGCGCTGAGCCCCCATAGCCCGTGCAGCTCGGCCTTGATGCGCATGCGGTCGCCATGCGCCTTGCGGATGGCCTCGAACGGCGCCAGCGCCTTCCTGATATCCGCGGGCGAGATGGCGAGCCCGTCGATCGCTCCAGCCGCGAAATCGAACGGCCAGATCTTCATCGACGAGATGCCCATCTCCATGAGCTCGGCCGCAAGCTCCGCCGGACGCGCCATGAAGCTGGTGAGATCCTCGTAGACGCGGCCCTCTTTCGGGCCGCCGCTCGACAGGCCGAAATTGTCCGGCCGCACGTCCGAGGTCTTCGAGACGTAGTCCGGTCCGGCGCAGGTGTTGTAGACCGGGACGGCATCGCGCGTCGCGCCGCCGAGGAGCGCGTGCAAAGGCTTGCCGGCCGCCTGCCCCGCGATGTCCCAAAGCGCCACGTCGACGGCCGAGAGTGCGCGGATCTCGGCGCCCGTCCCGCAGAAACCGACGTAGGGCCGCATGGCGCGGTTCAGCGCCTCGATCCGGCTCGCATCCGCTCCGATCAGAGCGGGCGCGATCCGGTCGTGAATGTCGGCCTCGATGGCGGAGCACCCGAACCAGCTCTCGCCGAGCCCGATCAGCCCACCGTCGGTATGGACCCGCACCCAGATCAGGGTCGGGCGAGACGCGAGCCGGATCGTCTCGAGCTTCGTGATCTTCATGGTCTTTCCCCTGCCGCCTTACGACCGCTCTCGACGATACCGGCTCCTGCCGGTTCCTAGCCGCCGCACAAGCAACTCTCCGCCGGCCGGTCGCGGTCGCAGCGCGGCGAGGCATCGGGGTAGAAGGTGCGCACGGCTCCGCTCTTGATCACGAAGACGACGTGATAGGCCGGGTCGCCCGGCTTCGCGACGCGGTGCAGGCACATGGTCTTGCCGGAAGAGCGCGGCAGCAGGAGCTTCAGGGCTTTCGTCGCCTCGATCATCATGTCGGCGGCGTCGAGATTGAGGGCATAGCCCTTGGGACAGGCGGTGCGGCGCTGGCCGCGCGGGCCGCGGAAGCTGACCCCGACGGTGTAGATCGGCGGCGCGATCTCGGCCTCGCTGCAGCGGGTCGCAAGGCCGCCCCAGCCCTCCTGCTGCATCTGCAGATAGCGGCCGCGGAAGTGCAGCCCGCCGATGGTGTTGCCGGCCGGCTCGCCGCAGAAGACGTGGCGGAAGCCGTCCTCCGCGAACCACGCCCTGGCGAGCTCGTCCTTGAAGCGCTCCGGCCCGCGCGGCGGCCCGAGCACGCTGCCGCCGAGAGCCTGATGGATGCGCTCGACCTCGGCGGCTTGTGCCGGCTCGTCGAGCATCGCGCGGAACTCCGCCTCGGACGGCCGCGCGCCCCAACTGCCGCAGACCTTGAGCACCGCGCGGTCGAAGGGACCGAGCCGCGGCGGGCGCGGCGTCGGGTCGTTCGGCCGGTCGTCCTCGTCGAAGAAGGGCAGGAAGACCGAGGCGCGGTCGTCGGGCTTCGGCTGCGCCGGCTCTTTCCTTTCTGCCGCCCGCAAGAGCTCGCCGCAGGCACGATCGACCCAGCGCGCCGCGGGCGCGGCGCCTGGGATGTCGACCTGAACGAAATCGCCTCCCTCCTTGTTGAGGCCGCGGACGGGGTAGCGCTGCCCGGGCACGGTCTCGACCGCGCCCGGATTGGTCGCGCGGCGGATGCTGTCCATCGCGGGGCACCTGCGCTCGGCGACGAACACTCCCGAAAGCTCGACATAGGCGGCGCCGGGAAGCGGGAAGCTTCCGAGCGCGGCTGCGACCAGCAAGGCCCTGGCGAGAAGACGCATGGATGGTTCCGAAATCGAGGCCGGCGGCGCCGATCGTCGATGATATTATCGCAGACTCGCTTTCGCTGGACAGGAAGAGCTGCCGGAGGATGCCCGCAGGTAGGCCGCAAGATGTGCGTCAATCCACGTGCGCCCCGGAGCAATCCGGCCTCAGTTGCGAGGGCCTGCGCGAAAGCAGCCGGCGTTAACCATGCTCCTAGTTCGGCCCGCCCGGCCCGATGGTCACGCCTTCGCCATCTTTGTTAATCTTAGTCAACCATTGAGCGGGAGTGCGTCAGCGATGACGAAGAGTATCCGGTGCTTTGCGGCGGCGGCGTTCGCGGCGGCGACGATCGGCAGCGCCCAAGCCAAGATGGTTCATTACGAGATCAACGGCCAGCGCTATTCCTACAGCACCAACAACCGGGCGCAGGTCGAGGAAGCGCGCAAGCGCATCTCGGCGGCAAACGCCACCGATGCCGCGCGGACCAAGGCCGAGGCGGAGCGCCGGGCGAACCCGCTCGTGCGCGTCCTCGGCTCGCAGACGCAGCGCGAGGCCACGGCGGCAGAGGAGCGGCTGAAGCAGCTTCTCGGCGCGCCAGCAGCCGCGCCCGCAGCCGAACCGCCCTCGACCGCGAGGGCCGCGCGGGGCGAGCGGAAGCAAGCGGCCGCCGCGCGCCGGCAGGAGCGGCGCAGCCAGGTCGCCGCGCGTCGGGAACCGCTCGAGGCAAAGCCGGAACGGCCGGCCGCACGCGCCGCAAAAGCCGCGCCCAAACGCGAGGCGAAGCTCCCGCCCGCTGCCCTTCGAGAGGTTCCGGCCGCGGCACGAGGAGCCCTTCGAGATGAGCGCCCGCGCGGCCGGGGAAAAGGACCAGACGAGCCTCGGCGCCGCGGCCGCGAAACCGGAGGACACCACCTCCGCGCTGCAGAAGACGCCGCAGAACTGACCGAGCGAGCTAGCTGCGGTGCTCGGCCCGGGGCGGGTGCTCGCGGCTCGTGCCGATCTCGAGGCTCTGGAGCCGGTGCCAGGCGGCCTGGGTGTAGGCGCCGTTGTTCATGACCGCGTCTGCCCCGAGCGCGATCACCGCGATGACGAGCAAGAGCCTTAGCATGTCCTGCGCTCCCTTACCTTGGGCGCAACGCCGCCCCGCCCTCCCCGTTCCTGAAAATGTGGCGCAGCCACCCCGGACCGTTCGGGCGATGCGCTGTTGCCGGACGCCGGAGGCTACGCGCTCGCCTCCTCGGCGGACCGGCGACACCCTGCGCTCTTCCGCATCTTGGAGAGACGTGAGCGTCCTTTGGTTCTTCCTCCTCGCCGCATCCGCGCCGGCGCAGGCCGCGCTCGCGCCCCAGTACCAGCGCCAGCGCGAGCTCATGGCGATCGTCGGCAACCCCGAGGTCCTGCAGCAGATCGGAATGATCGAGTAGGTCGAGGCGGTCGGGCCCGATCGCTACCGCGTCTCTTCCGATCGCTGCACGCTCGCGGTGACGATCAAGACCGCGCCGCGGACCGCGGAAGTCCTCGTCGGGGCTCGCCAGTTCACGGTCAATGTCGGCGCGCGCAGCTGCCGATGAGCGCTTGGCGGGTTACGCAGCGGAGCTGACGGCCTTCGGCCGCCTGGCTGGCGGCTGCGACAGGAACCATGGCACGCGCGAGGCTGCCATCGGCTTCGCGAAGAGATAGCCTTGCGCGAAATGGCATCCCTGGGCGCGCAGGCTCTCGGCTTGGCCCGGCGTCTCGACGCCCTCGGCGACGAGCATCATCCCGAGGCTGCGCCCGAGCCCGATCACGGCTGAGACGATGGCGTTGTCGTCGCGGTCGCGCTCCATGTCGCGGACGAAGGTGCGGTCGATCTTGATCTCGTCGACCGGGAACTGCTTGAGATGGGTGAGCGAGGCATAGCCGGTGCCGAAATCATCGAGCGCGATGTGCATGCCGGCCTCCCGCAGCTCCTTCAGCGTCGCTGCGACGTGCTCGGCGCTGCGGCCGAGAAACACGGTCTCGGTCACCTCGATGCAGAAGCGCGAGGTCGGGACGCCAGCGGCGGCGAGCTGCTCGAGAAGGACGCCGCCGATGCCCGGCTCGCGGAACTCGGCGGTGGAGAGGTTGAGCGCCACGCGCCCGCATTCGAGGCCGCCGTCGAGCCATTCGCGGATGTCGAGCGTCATCTGCTCGAGCATCCGGCGCCCGATTGCGATCGCGAGCTCCGGATCCTCGAAGGCCGAGCCGAAGGCCGCCGGCGTGAGAAGCCCTTGCTCGGGGTGGCGCCAGCGGGCGAGAGCTTCGAAGCCGACCGCCTTGCCGGTCGAGAGGCAGATCTTCGGCTGGTAGTAGGGCACGATCTGCCGGTCGGCCACCGCCCGCAGCATGTTGCGAACGACCGTGGAGCGGCGCTCGATCGCCTGTCGCATCTCCGGCGCATAGGCGACGACGCGGCTGCGCCCCTGCGACTTCGCCGCATAGAGCGCCATATCCGCGTCCTTCATGAGCTCGGCCGGCGCCTTGTCGTGGTCGGGATAAAGCGCGATGCCGATGCTCGCCCGGCTCGAGAGCGCCAGGTCGTTGTAGGGGATCGGCCTCTGCAGCGCGCGCAGCATGCTCTCCGCGATCGCCAGCATCTCGTCATGGCCGCGGCCGCGCAGGACCACCGCGAACTCGTCCCCGCCGAGGCGGGCGGCGAACTCGCCGGACCCGAGATCGCGGTTGATGCGGGCGGCGATCTCCATGAGCAGCGCGTCGCCGGCATCATGGCCGTATGAATCATTGATCGTCTTGAAATCGTCGAGGTCGAGGAGGAGGAGGCCGACCGTCCCGCCGTTCTCGCCGGCCTGGCGCAGCGCCTTCGCGAGCTCGGTCTGGAAGAAGGCGCGGTTGGCAAGCCCCGTCAGCACGTCGGAATGGGCGGCGCGCCAGGCCTGCTCCTCCGCGAGCTTGCGGTCGGTGATGTCGAAGGTGATGCCGACCACGCGCTCACCGGCGTTCTCGCGCACGGTGCTGCGGGTCGCAAGCCACAGCTCGGTGCCGTCGTCGCGGGTGAAGCGGTACTCGGAAGCGTCGGCGCTCGCGGCCGCCGCGAGGCTGACCTTGTCGCGATCCTGAGGCTGGACATGCTCGAGGAATTCGCTGAAGGGGCCTGAGCCCAGGCCGAGCACCTCCGGCGCGTTCTCGGAGCGCGTGACGAAGCCCTCCGCGTCGCGCTCCCAGGCAACCATGCGACCGGCGCGCAGCGCAAGCCGGAGGCGCTCCTCGCTCGCCGACAGGGCGCTCTCGGCGGATGCGCGCCGTCCCACCTCCTTGGACAGGAAAGCTCCTGCGGTGAGAAGGATCACGACGGCGCCGAAGGCGAGCACCAGGTCGGTCTTCGCATCGGACAGCCAGGCCGCCGTGACCTCGTCCTTCGGCACCCCGACCGTGATGATGAGCGGCAGCGGACCGATCCGTCGAAACGAGAAGATGCGCGGAATCCCGTCCGCAACCGAGACGGTCTCGTAGGTGCCGTTCGGCGCCTTCCAGAGGCCGGCGCTGAACAGCGGCGATGGTGAAACGTCGCTACCGATGTAGCTTTCGCGGTAGGGGCGCCGCGCGACCACGATGCCGTCCGTCCGGATGAGGGTGACCGATCCGTCGGGACCCATCTCGAGCTGAGCCAGGAATCGCTGCAGGTAATCGAGCGAGAGATAGGCGACGACGATGTTCCCCGGGACGCCTTCCCGGCCGCCGATGCGGCGGCTCACCGGCAGCATCCACGCCTTGCTCAACGGATCGAGGAGCGGCGTGCCGATCGCAAGCGGCACGAGGGGGCCTGCGCGGTGCGCCTGCACGGAAACGAGGTCGCCGCCCTCGCCAATCAGGCGGGCTCGTGCGAAATCGAACAGGACCTCGCCGGATTTGCCGTCCAGGACCCGGAGCGCCATCACGTGGGGCAGGTCCCGGGTGAGATAGGCCAGTTTCGCGTCGGCGTCGTTGCGCCTCTGCGCGTTCCGCGCGTCGGGCCCTAGCTCCTGCGCCACCATCTTGAGGAGCATGTCGACCGAGTCGATCATGCGCTCGGTATGCTGGCCGAGCACCCGGGTGAGGTTCTGGGAGGTGACGGTCGCCCGCTCGATCGCGCGCTCGCGGGCGTTCCAGCTCGCCCAGCCGGCCGAGCTGATGCGGGCGGCGCAGGCGAAAGCGATCGCCAGCCAGATCACCACGACGAGCGGCGGCTTGCGCATGGCAAGCGCCGACAGCCTGGCGGAGCCCCCCACCGACCCGGCCATCCGTTCCCCCAAAAGCGCTGCCCTTCGTCACCTGGCCTGGTGGCGCATCGGGCCTTTGGGTCAGCTTAAGGTGGCAAACCTTGCATTTTCATCAATATGCGCAAAGTGCGGCGACGCTTGGTTGGGCTTCCTCATGCTTGGCCGAGCGGGTAATGCTCCGCGCAACCCATCGCCGGAGCCGCCATGATCATCCTGCGCGCCTTTCCGTTCCTCGCGCTCGTCGTCATCGCCTATAACGCGCTCGTGGTCTTCGGCTCCACCGCCACCGGGGTGGTCGCCGGCGAGGTGCGGCTGCCCTCCGGCGGTCTGTGGAGCGTCAGCGCCGGCGACATCTTCGTGATCACCGCATTGGCCTTCCTCTTCGTCGAGCTCGTCTCGGCGAGCGCCCGCACGGTGTCGATCGTCAATCACGGCCTCTCGCTCGTGCTGCTCCTCGTCTGCGTCGTCGAGTTCATCCTGGTGCAGGGCTGCGGGACGCCGGAATTCCTGTTCATCACCCTCATCGTCGCGATCGACGTCATCGCCGGCTACTCGATCAGCGTGCGGCTTGCGCGCCGCGACCTCGCGCTCGGAGCGGACTGAGCCCCTCTCAGGGCAGGAGCCAGCGGAAGGCGCGGCGCAGCTGCGCCGCGCCGTCGCGCTCGAACCAGCGTCCGTGGCTGAAGATCACGCGCTCGGGCCGCCATTCGACCATGCGCGCGACCGAACCGGCCGCCTCCTGCCGCCGCATGCGGACGATCATGCGCAGATAGAGCGGCGCCTTGCCGTCGGGCGCGAGCACGCCGATGAGCGCGGCGGCCGCGCGGCCGAGCGCCGGCAGCTTCTCCCGCTCGAGGTTCACGACGAGATCGGTGAGGACGAGCGTCCGCGACGGCTTGTGGAAGAAGTCGACCTCGCTGAAGCCGAACCCGCCCGGCACCACGGCCTCGTCGAGGTCGGCGGCCCATTCGGGCGGCGCCTTGCCCGAGAGATCGCGGTCGAGCCGCACCCCGGATCGCTTCACCTGCGCGCGGTTCCGCAGCCCGGGCGCGGCCCAGATCATGGCGTCGGGGCAAGCCCGCTGCCATTCCACGAGATATTTCCAATGCGCGATGTCGGGCGCGACGAGGTGGCGAATCGGGCCGATCGCCTCCATTGCGCGCTTGAGCTCGCCGTCGAAGCGCGTCGGCGAATGGAGCCAGAGATCGCCGCTCGAGAGCCGCACCACGGTCATGCGCAGCGGCAGTGCGAGGCCGTATGCGGTGAGCGGGCCGCTGTCGACGATCCACACGCCTGCGGCGACGGGCTTCAGCACGTCCACCGGCGGATAGGTCGGGATCGCGTGGGCTTGGGCCATCCTGCTCGCGCCTGCGGTCGGCGGGTCAACGGGTCCGGATTGCCAAAGGTTCACCGCTGGCGCCCTCCGCTTGCGAGTGACATGATCGGCGCAACCACGCCATCGGAGACGATCCGTGCCTCAGGCCCTCGCCAAGGAAACCGCCGCGACCGAGCTTGCCGATCTGACCGCCGCCGATCTCCTCGCGGCGTACGCCAGCAAGCGCCTCTCGCCGGTCGAGGTCATGCGCGCGGTGCTTGCCCGCGTCGAGCGCTGTGAGCCGCATCTGAAGGCGCTCTACGCTCTCGACCCGGAGGGTGCGACCGCGCAGGCGAAGGCCTCGGAAACGCGCTGGTCACGCGGCAAGGCGCTGCCGCTCGACGGCATCCCGACCACCATCAAGGAGAACATCGCCACCAAGGGCACGCCGGTTCCGCTCGGCACCGCGGCGCGGGCGCTCGACCCGGCGCCGGAGGACGCGCCGCCCGCGGCGCGGCTGCGCGAAGCGGGCGCCGTGATCTTCGCCAAGACCACCATGCCGGACTACGGCATGCTCTCGTCCGGCCTCTCGAGCTTCCATCCGCTGACCCGGAACCCCTGGGATCTTTCGAGGAACCCGGGCGGCAGCTCCGCCGGCGCAGGCGCCGCTGCGGCGGCGGGCTATGGACCGCTCCATCTCGGCACCGACATCGGCGGCTCGATCCGCCTGCCGGCCGGCTGGTGCGGCATCTTCGGCCTCAAGCCGAGCCTCGGCCGCGTGCCGATCGACCCGCCCTATTTCGGGCGCGTCGCCGGGCCGATGACCCGCACCGTCACGGATGCGGCGCTGATGATGCGCGAGCTGTCGAAACCCGACGACCGCGACACCATGAACCTGCCGCCGCACGAGATCGATTGGCTCGATCTCGATACCGGCCTCGAGGGCCTGCGTATCGGCCTTCTCCTCGACACCGGCGTCGGCCTCGAGGTCGAGCCGGCGGTCGCGGACGCCGTGAGCGAGGCCGCGAAGCGCTTCGCCGAGCGCGGCGCGACGATCCAGCCCGTGGCGCCCTTCCTCACCCGCGCGATGCTCGAGGGACTCGATCGCTTCTGGCGCCAGCGCGCCTGGGCCGACATCGGCGACCTCACCCCTGCCGGGCGCGAGAAGGTCCTGCCTTATATCCGCGAATGGGCCGAGGGCGGGGCGAAGCTTTCCGGGCGCGAGGTTTATGACGGCATGAGCCAGATGCTCGTCATGAAGAGCGCGGCGGTGGCGGCCTGCCGGCCCTTCGACTTCGTGCTCTCGCCAGTCGCGCCGGTGCCGGCCTTTCCGGCCGAGCTTGCATCGCCGCTGCACGATCCAGCACGGCCCTTCGAGCACATCGCCTTCACGGTGCCCTTCAACATGTCCGAGCAGCCTGCGGCCTCGGTCAACGCCGGCTACACGCAAGCCGGGCTGCCGATCGGCCTGCAGATCGTCGGCCGCCGCTTCGACGACATCGGGGTGATGCGGATGGCGCGCGCCTTCGAAGAGATGCGCGCGCCGCAGCGGCCCTGGCCGGCGTTCTGACCGCCGTCAGGCGGCGCGCCCCGCCGCGCCCGGCTCCGGCGCCATCCACACGAGCGCGGCGGCAACTGCCGAGAACAGCGCGCTCACCGCGATGGGCACGGCGTAGGATCCCGTGAGGTCGAAGGCGTAGCCCGCTAGGCTTGGGCCGAGAAGCGTCCCGACCGCGACGCCGGTATAGGCGAAGCCGATGATGCCGCTTGCGTTCTTCGGGCCGAAATAATCGACGAGGAGCGCCGGGGCGAGCGCGACGAAACCGCCGTAGAAGGTGCCGTAGATGAGTGCGAAGGCGGCGATCTGCCAGGCCTCGCGCGAGATGAACCACCAGCCCATCATCACCGCGACGCCGAGATACATGAGAGCGAGCGAACGCTTGCGGCCGAGCCGGTCGGCAAGGCCCCCGAGCGCGAAGCGCCCGACCGTGCTGCCGACGCCGACAAGCGTGAACAGGGTGACGGCGGTCGCGTAAGGAATGCCCTGGTCCTGCGCATGGGGCACGAGATGGACGAACGGGATGAAGAGCCCGATCGAGATGAAGAAGCAGGCCGCATAGAGGAAGCGGAAGGCGCGCGAGCGCACCGTCTCGCCGAGGGTCATGCCATGCGCCGGCGCTCGGGCAACGTCCGGGGCGGCTACGCCCCCGTCGGGCAGGAAGCCGTGGCGCTCGGGCGAGCCGTCGATGAACAGCGCCGCGAGCCCGCCGCCGAGGATCGAGAACAGCCCCAAGGCCAGGAAGGCGCCGCGCCAGTCGAGCGCCTCGATCAGCCATTCGGCGACCTTCGGCATGACGAGCGTTCCGACGCCGATGCCGGACACGGCAATGCCGGAGGCCAATCCGCGCCGGCGCACGAACCAGCGCTGCACGGCGCCGATCGCCGGCACATAGGCGAAGCCGATCCCGATGCCGACGCCGAGCCCGTAGCCGAGATAGATCTGCCACAGCGCCTCGGCCCGGCTCGCCACGAGCAGGCCCAAACCGATGATCGCGACGCCGGCGAGCGTCATGCCGCGGGGCCCGAGCCGGTCGGCCAAGGGGCCGCTCACCGCGCCGAGCACGAAATAGAGAAAGACCGCGATCGAGAAGATCCAGGACAGAGCGGCGCGCGACGCGGTGAATGCCTCCTGCAGCGGCGTGAAGAAGGCCGAGAAGCAATAGGTGCAGCCGAAGCCCGCGAACATCACGCCGAAGGCGCCCGCGACCACGCTCCAGCCCCGCCGCGCCGACCGCCGCTCTTCGGCGGCCCTTGCCTCTGCGTGCATGGTCGTCGTCTCAGGAGCGCGGCTCGGCCGGCAGGTCGCGGGCGAGCTTCTCGAGCAATCCCCAGAAGAAGGCCTCGCCGGGATAGCCCTCGATGCGGCCGACCTCGCGCCCGCTGTCGATCAGCACGAAGGTCGGGGTATAGCGCACGGGGCGAGCCAGGCTGACCGCCGGCTGCGGATCCTCGGCGAGGTCGACCTGCCGCAGCGGCAGAAGCCGGCCGAGCTCGGTCTGCGGGTAGACCGGCCCGATCGCCCGATCCCAGGCCGCGCACCACGGGCAGCCGGCGCGCCGATACATGAACAGTTCCGCCGCCCGGGCCTCGACGGAAAACAGGAAGAGGAGCGCCAGCGCGACGACGCGCTTCGAGAGGGTCATGGCCATCCAACGCCGAACGCGGCTGAATAGCACGCCCACTAAGCATCGGCTTCGCAAATGCGGCACGCGCGCTGCGAGGCGGATCGGCAGCGCCCCCCGCTGCGGATTGCGCGACGGCGGCGAGGTGCTAGGCTCCCGCGCGCTTCGACCGATGGGAGCGATGCTGCGCGGTCAGCCCGAGGAGAAGGTGACATGGCGCGATGCTGAGCTACATCCTGCGCCGCCTCGTCGCGACCGTGCCGGTGATGCTGATCGTCGCCGTGCTGGTTTTTCTCATGCTGCGCCTCACCCCGGGCGATCCGGCGGCGATCATCGCCGGCGACAACGCCAACACCGAGCAGGTGGCGCTGATCCGTACCCGCCTCGGCCTCGACCAGCCGATCTTCGTGCAGTTCTTCATCTGGCTCGGCAACATCCTGCGCGGCGATTTCGGCGAGAGCTTCTTCTTCAAGAAGACCGTCGCCGAATTGATTCTCGGCCGGCTCGAGCCGACCCTGTCGCTCGCCCTCTTCACCATCGTGATCGCGGTTGCGGTCGCGGTGCCGCTCGGGGTGCTTGCCGCCTATAAGCAGGGCACCTGGATCGACCGCATCGTGATGGGCTTCTCGGTGATGGGCTTTTCGGTGCCGGTGTTCGTGATCGGCTACGGGCTGATCTACCTTTTCGCGATCAAGCTCAACTGGGTGCCGGTGCAGGGCTATCAGCCGCTCGCCCAGGGCTTCGGCGGCTTCATCCACCGCCTGATCCTCCCTTCGGTGACGCTTGCCGTGATCTACATCGCGCTCATTGCCCGCATGACGCGCGCGAGCGTGCTCGAGGTGCTCGGCGAGGACTACATCCGCACCGCCCGCGCCAAGGGCCAGGTCGAGATCAAGATCCTGTTCCGCCATGCGCTGAAGAATGCGGCCGTGCCGATCGTCACGGTGATCGGCCTCGGCATCGCGCTCCTCATCGGCGGGGTCGTGGTGACCGAGAGCGTCTACACCATCCCGGGGCTCGGGCGGCTCACCGTCGACGCGGTGCTGGCGCGCGACTACCCGACGATCCAGGCCGTGATCCTGCTGTTCTCGCTGGTCTATGTACTGATCAACCTCGCCGTGGATCTCCTGTACACGCTGCTCGACCCGAGGATCCGCTATTGAGCGCCGAGCCCGCAATCCTCGACACGGCCCGGCCGGTCGCGGCGCGGCCGCCGTCGGACGCCTGGCGACGCCTCTTCCGCCACCCCGGCGTGCTGGTCGGCGGCTTCATCCTTCTCTTCATGGTGATTGTCGGCCTTTGCGCTCCGCTGCTTGGCACCATCGACCCATCCGGGATCAATCCGACGGTGCGCAACCGGCTGCCGGGCTTCGAGCGCACCATCCGCGCCGACGACGGCACGGAGATTCCCTTCACCTTCCGCATGGGGACGGATTCGCTCGGCCGCGACGTCTACAGCCGCGTGCTCTACGGCGCGCGCGTGTCGATCCTCGTCGGGGTGATCGTGGCGGTGATCAGCATCGTGGTCGGCCTGGTGATCGGGCTGATCGCCGGCTATGTGCGCTGGCTCGACGGGATCATCATGCGCTTCATGGATGGGCTCATGGCTATCCCGGCGATCCTGCTTGCCATCGCGCTCGTATCGCTGTTCCGGGCCGGGCTGTTCAGCGTTATCGTCGCGATCGTGGTTCCGGAGATCCCGCGGGTGGTGCGGCTCGTGCGCTCGATCGTGCTGTCGGTGCGCGAGGAGCCCTATGTCGAGGCGGCGATCATGGCCGGCACGCCGACCCCGAAGCTGCTCATACGCCACGTCTTGCCCAACACCGTCGCGCCGCTGATCGTGCAGGGCACCTTCATCTGCGCTTCCGCGATCCTGATCGAGGCGATCCTGTCGTTCCTCGGCATCGGGATCCCGCCCGAGACGCCGACCTGGGGCAACATCATGGCCGAGGGGCGCTCGCTTTTCCGCGTCTTCCCCCACAACATCTTCTACCCCGGCATCTTCCTCGCGCTGACCGTCCTCGCCGTGAACATGCTCGGAGACGGCTTGCGCGACACGCTCGATCCCAAGATGGCGCAGCGCTGATGCAGGGCGAGCCCGTCCTCGACATCCGCAGCCTGACGGTGCGGCTTCCCGGCGGCGCCGACCGCATGAACGCAGTCGAGGAGGTCTCGCTGTCGGTGCACCGCAACGAGATCGTTTGCATCGTCGGGGAATCGGGCTCCGGCAAATCTGTCACCGCCTTCACGGTGATGGGGCTCCTGCCGAAGGGCATCCTGGTGCCGACCGGCGGCGAGGTGCTGCTCGAGGGCGAGGACGTGCTCAAAGCCACTCCGCAGCGGCTGCGCGACCTGCGCGGCACGCGCATGGCGATGATCTTCCAGGAGCCGATGACGGCGCTGAACCCGGTGCTCACCATCGGCGACCAAGTCGACGAGGTGCTGCGCATCCACACCCAGCTCGGCCCCCGCGAGCGCAAGGCCAAGGTCATCGACATCATGGCCTCGATCCGCCTGCCGGATCCCGAGCGCCTCTTCGACGCCTACCCGCACCAGATCTCCGGCGGGCAACGCCAGCGCATCATGATAGCGGCGGCGCTCGTGCTCGACCCGGCGCTCCTCATCGCCGACGAGCCGACCACGGCGCTTGACGTGACGACGCAGGCCCAGATCCTCGCCTTGATCAAGGATTTGCAGCGCCGGCGCGGCACGGGCGTCCTGTTCATTACCCATGATTTCGGCGTGGTCGCAGAGATCGCCGACCGCGTCGTCGTGATGCAGAACGGGCGCGTGGTCGAGCAGGGTCCGGCCGAAGCGGTGCTGCGACGTCCGACGCAGCCCTACACGCGGATGCTGATCGAGGCGGTGCCGAGCCTCGAGCCGAAGCCGCGCGCGGCCATCGCCGGGCCGGTCGCGGTGGAGACGGTCGGGCTCTCGAAGATCTACGGCGGCGGCGGGCTGTTCAAGAAAGAGCGCACCGTGCGCGCCGCCGACAACGTGAACCTCGCGGTGCGCCGCGGCGAAACGCTCGGCATCGTCGGCGAATCGGGATCGGGCAAAACCACGGTCGCGCGCTGCATCGCCCGGCTGATCGCGCCATCGAGCGGCGCGATCCGGCTCAAGGATGCCGACATCGCCTCGCTGCCGGAGCGCCGGCTGCGCCCGTACCGGCGGCGCATCCAGGTGGTGTTCCAGGACCCCTATCGCTCGCTCAACCCGCGCCGCACCGTCGGCGCCTCGATCATCGAGGGGCCGATGAATTTCGGCCTTTCCGAGAGGGACGCGCTCGATCGCGCCCGCTCGCTGCTGCGGCTCGTCGGCCTCTCGCCGGACGCGCTCGAGCGCTATCCGCACCAGTTCTCCGGCGGGCAGCGCCAGCGCATCGCCATCGCCCGCGCTTTGGCGATGGAGCCCGACGTGCTGATCGCCGACGAGGCGGTCTCGGCGCTCGATGTCTCGGTCCAGGCGCAGGTGCTGGACCTTCTCGACGACATCAAGCGCCGCTTCGATCTCGCCGTGCTGTTCATCACCCACGACCTCCGCGTCGCGGCCCAGATCTGCGACCGCATCATGGTGATGGAGAAGGGCATCGTGGTTGAGGACGGTCCGACCCACCGCGTCTTCAACGCGCCTGAGCATCCCTACACCCGCGCCCTTCTCGATGCCGCCCCCGGACGGGGCTTCGGCTTCGGAAAGGCGGCTTGAATTGGCTTAGACTGGTCTAACATCTCGACCAGAATCCCGCGAGGGCGACGCCGTGATCGAAATCGGCGCCTATGAGGCGAAGACGCATCTCTCCGCCCTGCTCGACAAGGTCGAGCAGGGCGAGGAGGTTCTTATCACGCGCCACGGCGCGCCTGTTGCGCGTCTGGTTCCGGCCAGGAGCGTCGATAAGGCTCGCGTGAACGAGGCTATCGCGCGTCTCAAAGAAATGCGCAAAGGTCTGTCCCTCGACGGGCTGAGCTGGAAGGAACTGCGAGACAAGGGTCGCCCTTGAGCAGTCTCGTCCTGGATGCTTCGGTCGCCCTCACCTGGTGTTTTCGAAGCGAGGCTGCGCCGGACACCGATTTGCTTCTCGAGCGCATCCGGGATGACGGCGCATTGGTCCCCGAGCTCTGGCGCCTCGAACTCGAGATTTCAACTTTCTTCGAGAGCGTCGAGCAACTGCCGATAGCTGTCGAGAGGCAGGCGAGCGCGAGAGCGTTCGGAGCAGTTTTCGAGCTCGCGCGTAGCGAGCGTCTCTCGCTTATGACGCCGCGTATCTCGATCTCGCCTTGCCGCGCGGTCTACTACTTGCGACCAAGGACAAGGACCTGGCCAAGGCTGCGCGGCGCAACGGGGTCAAGCTGCTCTGCGGGCATGAGGTGCTAAACCCGCCCCACCCTGAGGGAGAGCGGGAACTGTACCGATCGCCGCAGCTGCGGGTCACCCCACGCCTCCGCAAGCTCCCGCCGGAAGCGCTCGATCGGCTCGCGGCCGAGCGCCTTCTCGGCGGCCCGGACGGCGGACCAGGTCTCGACGTAGCCGGCGAGCTCGGGAAAGCTCCACGCGACCTCGATCGCGAGCGGCGGGGGGGCGAACTCCTCGAAGGGAAAGTCGAGCGAGCGGTAGCCGTCCTCGACATGGCGCCGCTCCGCCGGCCAATAGGGCCCGACGACCTCGCGGTAGAAGTGCCGGAGGACGGCGTGGACCGGCTCTTCCATCTCGATCACCCCGTAGGTGACGAGCGCCACGACCCCATGCTCGCACGCAACCCGCCGCGCCTCGGCGTAGAAGGCCGGCAGGTCGAACCAGTGCGCCGCCTGCGCCGCAACGACGAGATCGGCCGATCCGTCCGGCATCCCGCTCGCCTCGGCCGGAGCAACCCGGTACTCGACACTGGGATGTGGCTGCGCACTCGCAATCTGCTTTGCGCTTGCGTCGGTCGCGATCACGCGAGTGAAGCGCGCCGCCAGCAGCACCGAGAGCTGGCCGTTGCCGCAGCCGCAATCGAGCGCGAGCTCGGTGGCGGGCGAGACCTCGGCGAGGAAGTCGACGAGCGCCGACGGATAGGTCGGGCGATAGACGGCGTAATCCGCCGACGCCGCGGAGAAATGGTCTTGAAGGCGCTCACGGCCGGACGGCGGGCGTCTCGATCGGCATGCCATGGGCGCGGCGCATCAGGAACGCCTCGATCGCGACATATTCAGCCGAGCCGTAGCCATAGGGCTCGGCGCGCATGCCGATGAGGCAATTGCGCAGGCGCCGCTGCAGCGAGCCGAGCGTCTGCCATTCGAGACGGTAGAGCGGATAGCCGGTCGGGTGGGCCTGCGGCATGACGATGCCCGCGAGCTTCTGGCCCCAATTGTCGTCGTGGCATTGCGCGCAGGCGAGGTTGAGCTGGCCCTGGCGACGCGTGAAGATCTCGCGTCCGGTCTCGACCGCGGGGTCGAGCCGCGGATCGCTTGCGTCAATCGGCAGCCCGCGCGACTGCCGGCCGACATAGGTCGTGAGCGCGAGAAGCTCCTGGCGCTCGAAGGCGAGCGGCGGCGCCTTCTGCTGCTCGGTGCGGCAGAGATTGATGCGACCCTGCAGATCGACGGCCGTGCCGCGCTTCTCGTCGAAGGCGGGGTAGCGGGCCGCAACGCCCCGCATGCTCTGCGGCGCCGCGTCATGGCAGTCGGCGCAGGACCGGTCGGCCTCCCCCGCCCTGCGGTTCCACAAGGCCTCGCCGTCGAGCACCCAGAGCATGCCCGGGTTGGCGGAATCCTCGTCCTGCATGGCCTTGGTCTCGGCGCTCATCAGCTCGTAGCTCGAGCGCCGCTCCGCGGCCGGGATTTCCGCCTGGGAGGAGGGGGGGAGGGCGCCGAGCGCGATGCATGCGGCAAGCAGGAGCCGCGCCGCCCGGCGCGAAATGACACCCTCCCTCATACTACCGTGATCTTCGCCTGCTCGTTCGCCGAATAGCCGTTGTCGCCGGTCCAGCGGAACTCGATGGTGCCGCTCTCGGTGGCGACGGTGTGGAAGGTGATGAAGGGATTTGCGGCGATTGCCGGGAACAGTGTCGCCCGGAAGATCTCCTCGCCGTTATAGGTCGCGACAAAGCCCGTGACGATGTCGCGCGCGATGCGCTCGCCGGTGCTGGTGTGGCGAAAGCCGCTCTCCATCGGATGCGAGATCAGCGTCCGGATCGCGACGACCTCGCCGCGCTTCGCCGTCGCCGGCACATTGATCAGCGGGCGGGCCATCACGAATCCTCCAGGCAGGCACCGAGCGTGATGAGGACGTCGAGCCGGTCCGACCAGAACGAGCCGTCGGACATCTCGGCGATGGCCATAACGGTCTGGGTGTCAGCGAGCCGGATGCGGGTCGAGACGACGGCACGGCCGGCCCGGGGGCCGAGATGCACGCTGATGACGTTCGGCTGCGGGTTCTTCTCGCTGAATACGTGGATCGCCTTGACGTGATCCTCCGCCGTCATCGGGCTTTCGACCGAGACCGTGCAGGGCACGGTGTTGCCGTTCTCGACGAGCGGGGGAATGTCGAGCTTGACCCGGCCGCGCTTGATCTCGGCGAGGCCGGTCACCTCGGCGATCGCCTCCTTCATGGTTGCCGGCATCGCTTGGCTGGGACGCGCGATCGCGAGCCCCACGCTGCCGAGCGTCAGCGTCGCGCCCGCCTTCAGCATGTCGCGTCGAGAAAGGCCTTCCTGCGTCGTCATCGCCTCAATCCCGCAGCGTCGTGAGAAACGCCACCACGTCCTCGATCTGCTCTGCCGTCAACACCGGCTTGCCGCGGAAGTTCGCGGCAACCCGGTGAAGCCCTTCGGTCCGATAATAAGGCGGCATGATCGTGTCCGGGTTGAGCCGACTCGAATCGACGATGCGCAGGCGCAGCTGCCCCTCCGACCAGCGCCCGCCCGCGCCGGCAAGGTCCGGCGCCAGCGAGCCCTGCAGCCGCTCCTCCGGAAACGGCCCGGAATGGCAGAGGAGGCACAAGCCGACCTGGCGGTTCGTCACGATCGCGCGACCGCGGGCCGGATCGCCCCTCTGGCCCGTGACCGGCTCCGGGATCGCGTCGCCCACGATCGTGAAGGATCGAAGCGGCTCTTGGGCAAGGCTTTGACCCGCCGCTCCCGCCAAGGCCCCGGCCAGCAGCGCCGAGCCCACCCACGCTCCAACCCTCAACCGAAGACCTCGCCGGTGATGGTGTTGAACCACCCGGCGGCATAGAGCGCCTCCTCGGCCCGGGCGGAGCGCGGTGCGTCGATCGGGCTGACCCCGCCCGAGCCCTGCACCTCGGTCAGGACACCGTTGACCGGCTGGTACACGCCGGCAACCGTGATGCCGTAATCGGGAGCGGCCACGCTGTAACAGGTGTTAATGAGCTTCGGCTGCTCCGGCTGCTCGCCGGCGACGAGCTTGGCGGTCGCAGCGGCGCAGATTTTCGCCTGCGCGTTGGCCGTGAAAGCGGATTTCGGCATGCCGCCGGCGATGGTGGCGTCGCCGAGCACATGGATGTTCGGCACGAGCTTCGACTCGAAGGTCACCGGATCGATCGGGCACCAGCCGGTCTGGTCGGCGACGCCGGCGACCTCGGCGATGCGCCCGGCCTTCTGCGGCGGGATGACGTTCGCGACCGCCGCCTTGTGGCTGCCGAAGTCGGTCGAGAGCGTCATCGTCGACGCGTCCACGCCGGTGACCTTGCCGCCGTTCGAGAGCGAGACCCACTCGAGATGATCGGGGTAAAGCTCCTTCCAGGCGTTCTGGAACAGGCGCTGCTTCGAGAACTGATCCTTGGCGTCGAGCAGGATGAGCTTCGATTTCGGCTTCTTCGTCTTGAGATAATGCGCGATGAGGCTCGCGCGCTCGTACGGCCCGGGCGGGCAGCGAAACGGATTGGCGGGCGCGGCCATGACCACGACGCCTCCGTCCTCCATGGCTTCGAGCTGGCGCCTCAGGAGCGCCGTCTGCGGGCCGGCGCGCCAGGCATGCGGCATCTTCTCGGCGGCAGCCTCGTCATAGCCGGGGAGCGCGTTCCAGCGGATGTCGATGCCCGGCGAGAGGACGAGCCGGTCGAAGTCGAGCCCGGCGCCGCTGTCGAGCGTCACCCGCCGTGCTCGGGCATCGACGCCGGTCGCGGTCGCGAAGACGACCTCGACGCCGCCCGCAGCGACCCTGTCGTAGCCGAACTGCTGCGCCGATAGCTCGCGCAAACCGCCGATGACCAGATTGCTGAAGGGGCAGGCCGTGAAGGTGCGGCTCGTCTCGACGAGCGTCACCGCGATGCGCGGGTCCGCCTGCTTCAGAGCCCGCGCGGCGCTCGCGCCGCCGAAGCCGCCGCCGACCACGACGACGCGCGGCGCCCCTTGCGCGAGCGCAGGCGCCGAAAGGCCGACCGCGGCGGCGACCGTGGTCGAGGCCAGGAACTCGCGGCGGCTTAGAGCTTTCATCGCCACCTCCCGCGGCTCACTTCTGCTGGGCGTACCATTCGGCGATGGCTTGGATCTCGGCGTCCGAGTAACCCTTGGCGAGCCGGTCCATCACCGTGCCTTTGCGCTGCCCGGTCTTGAAGCCCTGCATCTGCGCAACGGTCTCGGCGGCGCTGCGCCCGGCGATACGCGGGATGGGCGTGTCGACGCCTGGGCTCGCGGCGTGGCAGCCGGTGCAGGACGAGGCGCCGGCGGGCGCAACCGGCGAGGCCGCAGCCTCCGAGGCGATCGAGGCGAGGACGACCGCAACGGCCGCCGGGAAGGACGTGGCGCGCATGACGGTCCGGCAGGGTCGGGGAGCGGCGGGCAAGACCCGCCGCCCCGGTTTCGTCTCAGGCGAAGGTGATGTTGTGGTTCTTGAGCGGGAAGGAGCGGATGCGCTTACCCGTCGCCTTGTAGTAGGCGTTGAGCACCGCCGGGGCCGCGACGCAGATCGTCGGCTCGCCGACGCCGCCCCACGGCTCCGTGCCGCCGGTCGGCATCAGGATCGACTCGACCTTCGGCATGTGCGCGATGCGCATTGAGTCGTAGCTGTCGAAGTTGGTCTGCTCGATGCGCCCGTCCTTCACCGTGCATTCCTGCAGGAAAAGGCCCGACAGGCCGTAGACGAAAGACCCTGCGACCTGCCGGTCGACCTGCGCCGGGTTGACGACGTAGCCCGGGTCGGTCGCCGCGACGATGCGGTGGATCTTGATCTTGTTGCCGTTGTCCTCGACCGAGACCTCGGCGGCCGCCGCCACATAGGCGCCGAAGGCCTTCATATGGGCAAGGCCGCGATGGACGCCCTGCGGGGCGGGCTTGCCCCAGCCGACCTTCTCGGCAACCGCCTCCAGCACGCCCCGGTTGCGCGGGTGCTTGGCCAGGAACTTGCGCCGGAACTCGAGCTCGTCCTGACCCGCCGCCTGGGCAAGCTCGTCCATGAAGCACTCGAGGAAGATGCAGTTCTGGTTCACGTTCACGCCGCGCCAGAAGCCCGGCGGGACGTGCGGGTTGCGCATCGAGTGGTCGATGAGGAGGTTCGGGATCGTGTAGCCGAAGGCGTGCTCGCCGGAATCGGCGACGCCCTGGAACACGAGCGGATCGCGCCCCTTCTGCTGCTCGACGATCTGCGGGCGCACCGTCGCGAGGATCGACTGGCCGGACAGCCGCATGTGCAGCCCGGTCAGGTTGTTGTCCTTGTCGAAGGCGCCGACGAGCTTGCACTGCATGGCCGGGTGGTAGCGGCCCTGCACCATGTCCTCCTCGCGCGACCACAGGAGCTTGACCGGCGTGCCGGGCATCTCCTTCGCGATCAGCACCGCCTGATGAACGTAGTCCTGGAATGCGCCGCGCCGGCCGAAGCCGCCGCCGAGATGGATCTTGTAGACCTCGCACTTGTCGGCCGGCAGGCCGGAGGCCGCGAGCACCGCCGCGAAGGAGGCCTCGCCGTCCTGCGAGGGAACCCACACTTCGCATTTGTCGGGGGTGTAGCGCGCCGTGGCATTCATCGGCTCCATCGGCGCATGGTTCTGGTACGGGTAGAAGTAGACCGCCTCGACCTTCCTCGCGGCCGATGCGATCGCGCCCTTGGCGTCGCCGTTCTGGTTGCCGACGAAGGCCTGCTCGGCGTCGAGCCCCTCCTTGAACCATTGCGCGATCGAGTCGCTCGAGACCTTGGCGTGTTCACCCTCATCCCAGGTGACCGGGAGCGCATCGAGGGCGGTCTTGGCATGCCACCAGGTGTCGGCCACGACCGCGACGCCGGTCTCGCCGACCTTCATCACTTTCTTCACGCCAGGCATGCCGCTGACCTTGGCGGCATCGAAGCTCTTCACCTTGCCGCCGAACACAGGGCATTCCTTCACCGCGGCGTTGACCATGCCGGGGAGCTTGAGGTCGAAGCCGTAGACCTGCTTCCCCGTGACCTTGTCCGGGGTGTCGAGGCGCTTCATCGACTTGCCGGCGATCTTCCAGTCCTTCGGATCCTTGAGCTTCACATCCTTTGGCGGCTCGAGCTTCGCCGCGGCCTCGGCGACCTTGCCGTAGCTCGTGCTCCGGTTCGACGTCTTGTGCGTGATGACGCCCTTGTCGACGATGCACTCCGAGGCCGGCACATCCCATTGGTTGGCCGCCGCCTGCAGCAGCATCTCGCGCGCCATGGCGCCGCCCTTGCGCACATATTCGTGCGACTCGCGGATGCCGCGGCTGCCGCCGGTCGAGAAACTCTGCCAAACGCGCTTGCGCGCCACGTTCTGGCCCGGCGTCGGGTATTCCCAGGTGACCTTCGACCAGTCGCATTCGAGTTCCTCGGCGACGAGCTGGCAAAGGCCCGTGAGCGTGCCCTGCCCCATCTCGGAGCGGGCAATGCGGATGACGACGGTGTCGTCGGGCCGGATCACGACCCAGGCGTTGACCTCGGGCGAGCCGTCCTGGGCACGCACCACCTCGGGGCCGCCGAAAGGCAGGTTGAGGCCGAACGCGAACCCTCCGCCGACGGCTGTGGTGCCGAGAACGAAGGAGCGGCGATCGATTTGCGGAATCATGTTCATGGCTGCCCCCCGGATCACGCGTTGGCCACGGCGTGGATCGCCTCGCGCACCTGCTGGAAGGTGCCGCACCGGCAGATATTGGTGATCTCGCTATTGATTTCGGCGTCGGTCGGCCGGGGCTTCTGCTTCAAGAGCGCCGCGACGGCCATGATCATGCCGGCTTGGCAATAGCCGCATTGCGGCACCTCGTGGTCGATCCAGGCCTGCTGGACCTTGTGCAGGACGCCGTTCTGAGCGAGCCCCTCGATGGTGGTGATCTGCTTGCCCTCGGCAGCGCTGACCGGGATCGAGCAGGAGCGCACCGGCTCCCCGTCGATATGGACCGTGCAGGCTCCGCACTGCGCGATGCCGCAGCCGTATTTCGTGCCGGTCAGGCCGACATTCTCGCGGATCGCCCACAGCAGCGGGGTATCGGGCTCGACATCGATGTTGTGGGTTTGTCCGTTGACGGTCAGACGCGCCATCTGTTCCTCCCTCCCGCCTCCCGCGGTGGTTTCGCAATGCATGGAGCATAACGGGCGCCAACCAGAGCGCAATCGCGCGCTCGGGAACAAGACCGTGAACGGTGCGGCTCATCCTGCCTCCGCGGCGTCGCGAGCTTGTGTCGTTGCACGGCCCGGGCTGCCCCCTATGTTACGGCAGCTATTCCGATCGGATGGGAACCGAGCCTTGCGCCGCTTGAACCTCGTGAGCGTGATTGTCGCGGCAGCCGTCGCCGCCTCGGCGAGTTCGTTTGCGCTCGCGCAGGCGCCAGGCCCCACTTCCGGGCCAGGCTCGGTCCAGCCGCAGGCGGCGCCCGCGCCGGCCGGCGAGGTGCGGGTCGTGCGCCCTCGCGACGTTACAATCCTGTCCGGCTCGCGCTTTCGGGTCGGCAACGAGCGCTACCAGGTGTTCGGGGTGCGCGCGCCGCGTCCGCGGGGCGGGCAGTGCGTCTACGAGCGCCTGCGCGGCCGCCAGTCCCGCGCCGCGCTGCGCCGCATCCTGTCGCGCGGCGAGATCCGCATCGCCCCGACCGGCTCCTTGAATGCGCTGGGCGACCGTCTCGCCCGCGTCACGGTCGACGGTCAAAGCGTCGCCCGTCGCCTCATCAACGCCCGCGCCGCGGTCATTCGTCGGCCGGGGCAGAACTTCAATCCGTGGTGCCTGAGCCTGCGCCGACCGCCCGCCTGAGCGGCCCTGATCCGGCGATGGAAAAAGCACGGCAGCCCTTCTAAGGTCGCGCCTCTCCTTCTCGAACCGCGGCCTTGTTCATGAGCCTTTCGGCGCGCCTCTCGGTCGACATCGGCGGCACCTTCACGGATGTCGTGATCGAGATCGGCGAGCGGCGGCTCAGCACCAAGGTCCTCACCACGCCGCGCGCGCCGGAGGAGGCGGTCGTTTCCGGCACGAGGCTGGTGCTCGAGCGGGCATGTCTCGGCTTCCCCGACCTCGCGGTGTTCCTGCACGGCACGACGCTCGCCACCAACGCCGTCATCGAGCGCAAGGGGGCAAGGACCGCCCTCGTCGCGACCGAGGGCTTCCGCGACGTGATCGAGATTGCCGACGAAGGGCGCTACGATCAGTACGACATCTTCATCGACAAGCCGAAGCCGCTGGTGCCCCGCCGCCTGCGCTTCACCGTGCCGGAGCGCGTCGACGTCCACGGGGCCGTACGCCTCGCCCTCGATGAGGCGGCGGTCCGCGCCGTGGCGGCGCGGCTGCGCGAGGAGCGGATCGAGTCAGTCGCGGTCGCCTTCATCCACGCCTACGCCAATGGCGCCCACGAGGCGCGGGTGCGCGAGATCCTCACCGAGGAATGCCCGGGGCTGTGGGTCACGCTGTCGTCGGAAGTCGCACCGGAGATGCGCGAATACGAGCGCACCTCGACGGCGATCGCGAGCGCCTATGTGCAGCCGCTGATGGCGGGCTATCTGCGGCGGCTCGAAGCGGCCTTCGCCGCCGAGGGCTCGCGCGCGCCGATCCAGCTCATGACCTCGGGCGGCAGCCTCGCGAGCCTCGACACCGCCGCCCGCTTCCCGATCCGCCTCGTCGAGTCGGGTCCGGCCGGCGGCGCAATCCTTGCGGCGCATGTCGCCGCCGAGCGCGGCGAGCGCAAGGTTCTCTCCTTCGACATGGGCGGCACGACCGCCAAGATCTGCCTCATCGAGAACATGCAGCCTCTCAAGGGCCGCAGCTTCGAGGTCGATCGGGCCGCGCGCTTCCTGAAGGGCAGCGGGCTGCCGATCCGCATACCGGTGATCGAGATGGTGGAGATCGGCGCCGGCGGCGGCTCGATCGCGCGCGTCGACGAGTTGAAGCGCATCACGGTCGGACCGGACAGCGCCGGCTCCGAACCCGGGCCCGCCTGCTACGGCCGCGGCGGCATGCACCCGGCGGTGACGGACGCCGATGTGTGGCTCGGCAAGATCGATCCCGAACGCTTCGCCGGCGGCTCGATCCCGCTCGAGCCGGGCCAGGCGGAGGCGGCGCTCGAGCGGGCGATCGGCGCGCCGCTTGCGCTCACCACCGAGATGGCGGCCTACGGCGTCGGCGAGATCGTCGACGAGAACATGGCGAATGCGGCGCGCGTCCACGCGGTCGAGCGCGGCGTGGTGGCGAAGGAGCACACGCTGGTTGCCTTCGGCGGCGCGGCGCCGCTCCACGCGGCCCGGCTTGCCGAGAAGCTCGGCATCTCGCGCATCGTGATCCCGCCCGACGCCGGCGTCGGCTCGGCGATCGGCTTCCTGCGGGCGCCGATCGCCTATGAGCTCGTGCGCAGCCGCTACATGCGACTCGACCGCTTCGATCCGGACGCCGCGAACGCGCTGGTCGAAGGGATGACCCGGGAGGCGCGCGGCCTCGCCGAGAGCGCCGCCGGCGGCGAGGCGCTCGAGGAGCGCCGCGCCGCCTTCATGCGCTATCGCGGCCAGGGCCACGAGATCGCCGTCGACCTGCCGGTGCGGCCGCTGCAAGGCGGCGACCAGGCCGGCCTCCGCGAAACCTTCGAGGCCGAGTACCGCCGGCTGTTCGAGCGCCACATCCCGGACGCGGTCATCGAGGTGATGGGGTGGACCGTCTGGGTCGGCACGTGCCCGGCCGAGCCGCCGGCCCTGCCGACGCCGGAGCGCAGGCCCGGCCCGCGCCCGATCGGTACCCGGGCGGTCTTCGACGGCCGGAGCGGCCGCCGAACCGAGGTCCCGCTCTATGCCCGGGCGGACTTCACGCCAGGCGCGACGGTAGCCGGTCCCGCCATCATCGTCGAGGAAGGCACCTCCACCTTCGTGAGCCAGGCCTTCGAGGCCATGCTCGATGGCGGCGGCGCGCTGGTGCTGGAGCGCAGGGGATAACGGCACGAGCGCCGGCGCACTTCCTTTGTCGGCCGGCTCGCCTAGGCGTAGCATCCCTCGAAACCGCCCGTGGGGGGCATCGCCGTGGAAATCGCACTGCTGGTCGTCTTGGCACTGGCCGTCCCGGTCTGTGCCATCTGGGGTTTTGTGCTTGCGCTGAACCTGCAGACGCGGACGAGGCTTCTGGAAGCCCGCCTCGCCTCGCTCGAGGTGCAACTCGGTGCGGGCGGCCTCGCCCGCGCTCCCGGCTTGGACCCCGAAATTGCGGCGCCGCCACAGCGCACGCCCGTCGAGGAGCCAATCCCCGAGCCTCCGGCGGAGAGCGCGGGAACGGCCGGGGCGCCAGCTGAACCGACCGCGGAAGCCCCGGAACCCGCCGCGCCCGACCTGCCGCCGCAGGAGCTCCCGGCGCCCGCGCAGCCCTCGCGCGGCTTCGAGGAGACGCTCGGCACGCGCTGGGCGGTTTGGGTCGGCGGCGTCGCGCTTGCGCTCGGCGGGCTCTTCCTCGTGCGCTACTCGATCGAGCAGGGCCTGCTCGGGCCGGGCGCCCGCATCGCCGCCGGCGCGCTCTTCGCAGCGGCCCTCATCGCGGCCGGCGAATGGATGCGCCGGCGCGAGATCGCCTCGCCGTTCGCGGGCGTGCCTTCAGCCCATGTGCCGGGCGTGCTGACCGCGGCCGGCACCTCGACCGCCTTCGCGACCGTCTACGCGGCCTACGCGCTCTACGGCATGATCGGCCCGGCCGCCGCCTTCGTGCTCCTCGGCGCCGTGGCCGTGGCCACGATGTTCGCCTCCGGCCTGCACGGGCCGGCACTCGCGGCGCTCGGCCTCGTCGGCGCGCTCGTGAGCCCGCTGCTCGTCAGCTCGGCCGAGCCGAAGCTCTGGCCGGTCGTCCTCTACCTCGCCTTCGTGGTGTTCGCCGCGTACGGCCTCGCGAGATTGCGGATATGGCGGTGGCTCGCCCTGTCGGCTGCGGCCGGCGCGATCTTGTGGACACTGCCCCTCATCATGGGCAGCGACCTCCTGCCCGCCATGGCGCATCTCCTCGTCCAGACCGCGCTTGCCGGAGCCTTCCTCGCCGCCGATCCGCATCGCGGCACTCCCGACGAGGAGGCATGGCCGGATCCGCTGGCCAACGGCGTGCTCCTCGCCTTCTCGCTTCTCGCGGTGCTGATCGTCGCCGATCACTCCGCGGATGCCGCGCGGCCCGCCTTCGCCGGCGCGGTCGCGCTGATGATGCTCGGCCTCGGCTACCGTTACGCGCCGGTCGCGCCCACGGCGGCCTCCGCGGCCGTCGTGGTGCTGGGGACCTTGCTGGTATGGCCGGTCGCGCGGGAAGCCGGCGCCGAGCCGCGCAACCTCTTCCCCGATTTCTACGGGCAATCGCCGCGGCCTCAGGCGGTCGAGACCTATCTCCTCTTCGCGGCGGGGCTCCTTGTTGTCGTCTCCGGGGCGAGCCTGTGGCGGGTCGCGCGCGGCCGCCTCCTGCCGATCCCGACGGCCGCCTGGTACATCGGCGCCGCGACCGCGGGACCGCTCCTTGCGCTGGTGATCGCGTATTGGCGCGTTACCGCCTTCGACCGCAGCGTCTCCTTCGCGGTGGTCGCGGCGGTGCTCGCGGCCCTTTTTACCCTGTCTGCCGGCTGGCTCCGGCGACAGGAAGGCGAAGCCTTGGACGGCATACGGCTCGCAGCCGGTGCGACCGCTTCGGCCGCGGTCGCGGCGCTCGCGGCAGGGCTCACCTTCGCGCTCGACAAGGGCATGCTCACCGTCGCCTTCGCGCTCGCGGCGCTCGGCACGGCGTGGGTCGCGGAACGCACGGCGCTCCCGGTGCTGCGCTACGTGGTCGCTGCGGTCGGAATCGTCGTCGTCGGGCGCCTCGCCTATGATCCGACGATCGTCGGCGGCAACCTCGGCACGACGCCGATCTTCAACTGGCTGCTGTGGGGCTACGGCGTCCCGGCCCTCTCCTTCTTTCTCGCGAGCCGGCTCCTCCAGCGGAGCGGGCGCGACCGGGTCGTGCGCTTCGCCGAGAGCCTGTCGATCGCGCTTGCCGCGCTCCTCGTCTATTTCGAGCTGCGACACTGGCTGCACGGCGGCGACCTGTTCGCGGAGACCTCCGACCATCTCGAGATGGGGCTGATCGCGACCGCCGGGCTTGCCTTCTCGCTCGTCATGGTGCGGGCGCAGGCGCGCCGGCCCGACCCGGTCTATCACGTCGCCTCGCTCATATTCGGCGCGATTACCCTCGGTGTCTGCGCCTTCGGGCTTGGGGTGGTGGTCAACCCGTTGTGGTCGGGAGACGCCGTGATCGGCGGGACCGTCTTCAACTCATTGCTGCTCGCCTATCTCCTCCCGGCGATCCTTGCCGGCCTCCTGTACCGGGCGGCGCGCGGCGTGCGGCCCGACTGGTACGTGCAGGCGGCAGGGGGGCTCGCGCTCTCGCTGCACCTTCTCTACACGGTGCTCGAGATCCGGCGCATCTTCCAGGGACCGTCGATCGACCTCTCGCAGAGGACCGGCCAGGGCGAGATGTGGACCTACTCGATCGCGCTCCTCGCGATCGGCGTCGTCATCCTGGCGGTCGGCTTCCTGCGCGACAGCCGGATGCTGCGGCTGCTCTCGGCCGGCTACATCATCCTCGCCGTGCTCAAAGTCTTCATCATCGATCTCGGCAACCTGCAGGGCGTGACGCGGGCGCTGTCCTTCATCGGCCTCGGCCTCGCGCTCGTCGGCATCGGGCTCGCCTATCAGAAGCTCCTCGCCCGGCGGTCGGTGCCGCCGGTCACGCCGGCCGCTCCGGAGGCGCCGCCGGCCTGACGGCGCCGGCTTGCGCCTCCGGACCGCGGGCTTCATAAGCCCGTCATGGCCGCAAACACTGCCGAGCAGGGTCCGGAGATGCCGCCGGACATTGCCGCCCTCCCGTTCGAGAGGGCGCTCGAGGAACTCGAGCAGATCGTGCGCCGGCTCGAGCGCGGCGAGGTCCCGCTCGAGGAATCGATCCAGATCTACGAGCGCGGCGAGGCGCTGAAGCGCCATTGCGAGTCGCTCCTCAAGCGCGCCGAGGCGCGCATCGAGAAGATCACTCTGAGCCCCTCGGGCCAGCCGACCGGCACCGCGCCGCTCGACCCGGGCTCGTAGCCGTCCCGCGCGCGCCGCCGGACCGTTGCATCAGCCTTGGCCGCTACCCATATAGGGAGAAATCACAAGAGGTCTCGATGTCCCCCTTCCGCCGCAGTGTCCGCCCGAACTCCGTGATGTTCGCCGCCAATTACGAGGACGGCCGCACCGCCTATTTCGTGGTCGAGGGCCACGGTCGTCCCAACGACGACTATCTCGCGGCTCCGATCGCCAAGGAGCGTCAGGAGCGCGGCGAGCTTCCCGAGGGGAACATCCGCAGCGTCAAGCGGGTCCGCTGATCCGCGCCTGCAAATAGCCTGGCTTACCGCGCCAGCTGCGCCCGACCTGGACCGGTCCAGGCCCGCCAGACGAGCTGGCGCCCATCGCAATCCTCATTCCTGAGGTCCTGCGCCGAGCGTTCCATCGGCGCCGAGAAAACACCTCCGAACCCGATCGCGACACGGCGAGGTCCCATATAGGGTCCGCCGCGCTCGCGCGCGTCGAGTTCGACGCACACAAGCCAGTTCTCGTTGCCGAAGCTCTCGCGCACCGGCACCGGATCGCTGATCGAGAGGAAGCGCACCGATGCGGGCTCCGCGTAGTAGCGATTCGCCCACTCCACGATCTTCCTGCGATAGTCCGGGGGCAGCTTGGCGGGGATCGGCCCGCTCAGGAAGTTGGGGGCGCGATCGTAATTGCAGCCGGCCAGCGTCAAGAAGGCGGCGCAGAGGGCGAGCGCGACGGTCCGTCTCAAGGCAGGTCTCTCCAATCGCGTGCGGCTGTGGTCGCGACCCTAGAGCCCGCGCGTCCCATGTCAAACGAGAGAGTTCGGCGCGCGGAAAAGGCCCCGGCAGGTTTGGACTGCACGGGACCTTTTCGCCAGGGCTTCTAGTCTGCAAGTGGGGGACTTGCATCGGGTCAACCCCGGGAGCGCACGTTGGTTCCGGGCTAGAGCCCCGTGAGATATTTCAACGCCCAGAGACTGAGCCCGAGGATGATCGCCACATAGGCGAGATACATGCGCAGCATGGGCGGGATTCTGCGTTGGATGGCGCCGCGAGGAAAGAGCCCCGGCTCCGCGGAACCCGCGGGTGCGGCCGTGGTTGAGGTTGCGACCTTTCGCAGCGGAGGTGACCCCAATGACAGCTCGCATTCTCGTGGCGGCGGCGATTGCTGGAGTTCTCGCCCTTCCGGCCGCGGCCGAGGCCCAGGGCGTGGTTCGCGGCGCGCAACAGGGCGCCGATGTCGGCAATCGCGCCGCGGGTCCGGTCGGCGGAGCAGTTGGCGGGGTCGTCGGCGGCGTGACCGGCGGAGTGGTCGGCGGCGTCAAAGGCGTGCTCGGCGTGCCCCAGCATACCGGCACGGTCCGCAAGGCGAATCGCAAGAAGAGCGCAAGGCGGCGCTGAGATCTGGCGCAAGCGCAATCGAGCGCAGGCGCGCAGGAGGCGACCATGGCGAACGAGAAGGCCGGCCCCGGAGGCCGCCAACCGGAGGCATTGCGCTCGCTCAAGAGCGCGGCGCGGTCGGGAAGCCGCAAGCCGGACGGCCAGGGCTACGAGGCGAGATCCGACACGGCGCCGAAGGGGGCCGCCCCCGAGCGCAAGCAGAAGGCCGCGGCGGAGGTCCTCGCAGCCGGTGTCGAGAAGCGGCCTGCGAAGATGACGGCGGCGGCGAAAAAGGCGCCGCAGCGGTAGATCGGTTCGAGGCGCGTTAACAAGAAGAGGGCCGGCTTTCGCCGGCCCTCTCGGGACTGCACGCTCCGGATCGGCGCTCGCGCCGTCCGGAAACGGACCTTAGAAGTCCATGCCGCCCATGCCGCCGCCGCCCGGCATCGCCGGAGCGCTCTCCTTCTTCGGCAGCTCGGCCACCATCGCCTCGGTGGTGATGAGGAGGCCGGCAACCGAGGCCGCATCCTGAAGCGCGGCGCGGACCACCTTCGCCGGATCGACGATGCCGGCGTCGAGCATGTCCACATACTCCTCGGTCTGGGCGTTGAAGCCGAAGGTCTGCGACTTGTTGTCGGAGATCCTGCCGACCACGATCGAGCCCTCGACGCCGGAGTTCTCGGCGATCTGCCGGATCGGGCTCTCGAGCGCCTTGAGGACGATGTTGATGCCGGCCTGGATGTCCGGGTTCTCGTCCTTCAGCTTCGAGACGGCCTGCTTGGCGCGCAGGAGCGCAACGCCGCCGCCGGGCACGATGCCTTCCTCGACCGCCGCGCGGGTGGCGTTGAGGGCATCATCGACGCGGTCCTTCTTCTCCTTGACCTCGACCTCGGTCGCGCCGCCGACGCGGATCACCGCGACGCCGCCCGCGAGCTTGGCGAGACGCTCCTGAAGCTTCTCGCGATCGTAGTCCGAGGTGGTCTCCTCGATCTGCGCCTTGATCTGCCCGACGCGCGCCTCGATGTCCTTGCGCTTGCCGGCGCCGTCGATGATCGTGGTGTTCTCCTTCTCGATGCGCACGCGCTTGGCGCGCCCGAGCATGTTGAGGGTCACGTTCTCGAGCTTGATGCCGAGATCTTCCGAGATCGTCTGGCCGGCGGTGAGGACGGCGATGTCCTCGAGCATGGCCTTGCGGCGATCGCCGAAGCCCGGCGCCTTCACGGCCGCGACCTTGAGGCCGCCGCGCAGCTTGTTCACGACGAGGGTCGCGAGCGCCTCGCCCTCGACGTCCTCGGCGATGATCAGGAGCGGCTTGCCGGTCTGCACGACCGCCTCGAGGATCGGCAGCATCGCCTGGAGCGACGACAGCTTCTTCTCGTGGATGAGGATGTAGGGGTCCTCGAGCTCGGCGACCATCTTCTCCGCGTTGGTGATGAAATACGGGGAGAGATAGCCGCGGTCGAACTGCATGCCCTCGACGACGTCGAGCTCGGTCTCGGCGGTCTTCGCCTCCTCGACCGTGATCACGCCCTCGTTGCCGACC
>JAQSWQ010000005.1 GCA_029266525.1 Microvirga sp. | reverse complement strand
TGCGCGCATCTCGTCGGCCACTCCTATGGGGGTGCTCTTGCTGCGCGGTATGCGGTGCGCGCACCCGGGAAGGTTCGGAGCCTAACGCTCGTTGAGCCGCACACGCGCAAGAGGTAAATGCACTCATCGAAGCCTTCCTCGATGGCTGGGAGGCGCGGTAATCGAACCTGCAGGCCCGGTGAACGAACGAGAGTGCGGGGGCAAAGCCGGGGATAGTTGCCGGGTCAGACGCAGAAACGTAAATCATTTCAATGGCCGCCGACCGCCCCGTACTACGGCGGGGCTGCTCCTTCGGGAGCTAGGGTCGGCGCTCGGAAGGGTTACTACATCGATCCGAGGCGGGCGCGAGCCCGCGGAAGGTCAGGTGCGATCGGCCTGATCCGGGAGCCGCAGGAAATGCGGAAGGCCTCGGGACAGAAACCGCCGTGCGGGACGCCAGGTGTCCTGGCGTTTCTATAAAAATGTGAGCCGGCCCTGGCGTCCTGCTCCCCCGCTCTTTGACATCGCCATCGTGCGAGGCCCGGACCGCCGGGGGATTCGGTGCGTCCTCACATCGACGCGGTGAAGCCGCCATCGACGAAGATCACCTGGCCGGTGACGTAATCGGCCGCGGGCGAGGCGAGGAAGACGCAGGCGCCGGCAAGCTCGGAGGGGTCGCCCCAGCGGCCGGCCGGCGTGCGCTTCTTCACCCAGGCGTCGAATTCGGGATTCTCGATCAGCGCCCGGTTCATCTCGGTGGTGAAATAGCCCGGCGCGATGCCGTTGACCTGGATGTTGTGCGGTCCGAGCTCGACCGCGAGCCCGCGCGTCAGCATGCGCAACCCGCCCTTCGCCGAGGCATAGGGCACGATGGTCGGGCGCCCGAGCTCGGAGGTCACCGAGAGCGTGTTGATGATCTTGCCGTGACCCCGCGAGATCATGCCCCGCGCAGCGAGCTGGGCGAGGAAGAACGGCGCCGAGAGATGCGTCGCGATCATCCGGTCCCAGGCCTCGGCGGGAAAGTCCTGCACCGGCGCGCGGTGCTGGATGCCCGCGTTGTTGACAAGGATCTCGATCGGCCCATGCGCGCGCTCGACCCGCTCGAAAAGCGGCTTCAGCGCCGCCCGGTCGAGGAGGTCGCAGACCTCCGCGGCCGCCGCGCCGATCGTCTTCGCCGCGGCGTCGAGCTTGCCCTTGTCGCGCCCGACAACCACGACCTTCGCGCCCGCGGCCGCCAATCCCTCGGCCATGGCGAGCCCGAGCCCCGAGCCGCCGCCGGTGACGAGCGCGGTCTTGGCCGAGAGGTCGAAGGAGGGGCCGGGCATCGCGAGCTCCATGGGCGAGAGGGCCGACCGCTTGTACAAGGCGGGCGGCGCTTGTCGAGCGCGAGGCGGTTGCGGGCCGGTGCGGCCGGGCTTAAGCGAGGGGCGCATCAAAGAAGGGGAGGGCGGGATGTCGCTCGCCGTCGTCATCCACGCGCCGCGGGATTTGAGGCTCGAGGAGATCGAGGTGCCGGCGCTCGGGCGGAAGGGCGTCGAGGTGCGCATCGGCGCCGGCGGCATCTGCGGCTCCGACCTGCACTACTACCAGGACGGCGGCTTCGGCACCGTGCGCATCAAGGAGCCGATGGTGCTCGGGCACGAGATCGCCGGCACCGTGACGGCGGTCGGCGAGCTCGTCGAGAAGGTGGCGCCCGGCGACAAGGTCGCGGTCAACCCGAGCCGGCCTTGCAATGCCTGCCGCTATTGCCTGCAGGGCCTGCCGCGGCACTGCCTCAACATGCTGTTCTACGGCAGCGCGATGCGGTTCCCGCACGTCCAGGGGGGCTTCCGCCAGCTTCTCGTCGCAGAGGAGCGGCAATGCGTGAAGGTGCCGCCGGAGCTGCCGCTCGAGAAGGCGGCCTTCGGCGAGCCGCTTGCGGTCTGCCTGCATGCGGTGAATCGCGCCGGGCCGCTCCTCGGCAAGAAGGTCATGATCACCGGCGCGGGCCCCATCGGCATGCTGACGCTTCTCGCCGCCCGCAGCGCCGGCGCCGCCGAGATCGTCATCACCGACGTCGCCGACGCGCCGCTCTCGCTCGCCAAGCGGATCGGCGCCGACGAGGCGGTGAACGTCGCGACGCAGGGCGAGACCTTGAAGCGCTTCCACGCCGACAAGGGCTATTTCGACGTCATGTTCGAGGCGTCGGGCAATCCGGCAGCGCTGCGCCAAGGCATCGAATGCGTGCGCCCGGCCGCAGTCGTGGTGCTCATCGGCATCGGCGGCGAGGCAAGCCTCATGCTCAACGTGCTCGTCGCGAAGGAAGTCGATCTGCGCGGCACCTTCCGTTTCGACAAGGAGTTCGACTGGGCCGTCGACGCGATCGCCCATGGCCGCATCGATCCGTCGCCGCTCCTCACCGACGTGATGCCGGTGCGTGACGCCGTGAAGGCCTTCGAGCACGCCGCCGACCGCTCGAAGGCCATGAAGGTCCAGCTGTCGTTCGAGTGATGGACGTCGCCGCCCGCCCCGTCGCCGCGATCAACCCTCTCGTCGCCGACACTGGCACGCCGCCGATCCCGGAGGCGCAGGCCTGGCTCACGCGCTACCGCGGCGCGTTCGGGCCGGCGATCAACATGTCGCAGGCGGTGCCCGGCCACCCGCCGCATCCGGACTTCATGGCGCGGCTTCTCGAGGCGGCGGGATCGACCGAGCCTACGCGCTACGGTCCGATCACCGGCGATGCCGATCTGCGCGAATCCTATGCGGCGCATCTGACTGCGCTCTACGGCGGCGCGATCTCCACGGCCGATGTCGCGATCACGGCCGGCTGCAATATGGGCTTCGTGGTTACCCTGATGCTCGTCGCCAAGAGCGGCGACAACATCCTCCTGCCCTCCCCCTGGTATTTCAACCATGAGATGACGGCGAAGATGCTCGGCGTCGAGGCCCGCGCCTTGTCCTGCGATCCCGCCGCCGGCTTCGTGCCCGATGCGGATGAAGCCGAGCGCCTGATCGATGCACGCACGAAGGCGATCGTGCTCGTCACGCCGAACAACCCGACCGGCGCCGTCTATCCGGATCGCACCATCCAGGCCTTCGCGGATCTTTGCCGCCGGCGCTGCCTCTGGCTCATCATCGACGAGACCTATCGCGATTTCCTGCCGCCTTCGATGGAGCGTGCGCACGGGTTGTTCGAGTGCCCCGCGTGGCGCGATCACGTCATCCAGCTCTACAGCTTCTCCAAGGCCTACTGCATCCCGGGTTATCGCCTCGGCGCGGTTCTGGCGGACGCGACGGTGATCGGCGAGCTCGCCAAGATCCTCGACTGCATCCAGATCTGCGCGCCGCGCATTGGCCAGCGCGCGGCCGCCTGGGGCCTCGATGCGTTCGCCGACTGGCGCGAGGAGAACCGGCGCGAGATGCACCGGCGCGCCGAAACCTTCCACAGGACGTTCGGCCAGCATCCGGAGTGGCTGGTCGACTCCGTCGGAGCTTACTTCGCCTATGTGCGCCACCCCTTCGACGGCCGGTCCGCCGAGCATGTCGCCGAGGCGCTTGCGGTCGAGCGCGGCGTGCTCGCGTTGCCGGGGAGCTATTTCGGCCCGGGCCAGCACACGCACCTGCGCATGGCCTTCGGCAATCTCGCGGCGGAGCGCATCGAGATCCTCGGCGAAAGGCTACGCGGCTTCGCGATCTGACTTGCCCGGTCATCCCGGAACCCGCGAAGCGGCTATCCGCGACCATGGAGACGCGCTCGCGGAGAGAGTGGGTCCCGGCTCTTCGCTTCGCTGCGGCCGGGACGACCGCGACTGAGGATTGACCTGCGAACCAGCGGTGGACGGTCCCGGCGCGGCCCTCCCGCCTGGCCGCGGCTTTGCATAGGGTGGGGCGGAAAAACGCGCGAGCGGGGGCGGCGATGGACGGCTACTTCCCACGGTGGAGCCTCAAGACGGAGGGCGTGATCCTGCCCGACGAGCGGCTGCCCGCGGGCCAGACCGTGGTGCTCGGGCTGCAGCATGTCGTCGCGATGTTCGGAGCGACCGTGCTGGCGCCGATCCTCATGGGGTTCGACCCGAACGTCGCGATCCTTTTCTCCGGCATCGCGACCTTGATCTTCTTCGTCGCGGTCGGCGGACGGGTGCCGAGCTATCTCGGCTCGAGCTTCGCCTTCATCGGCCCGGTGCTGGCGGCCACCGGCGCAACGGTCGGCCAGGCGAACCCGAACATCGGAGTGGCGCTCGGCGGCATCATCGCCGCGGGCGTGCTCTACACGATCATCGGCGTGATCGTGATGGTCGCCGGCCACCGCTGGATCGAGCGGCTGATGCCGCCGGTCGTCACCGGCGCGGTGGTCGCGGCGATCGGGCTCGTGCTGGCGCCGATCGCCATCGGCAGCGCCTCGGGCACCGGGCCGGCCGACCCGAACGGCTCGGGCTTCGCGCGCTTCATCGCGATGCTGACCGTGCTCGCGGTCGCGCTCGTCGCCGTCTATGCACCGGGCGTCTGGCGTCGGCTGCCGATCCTGGTCGGCGCGGCGATCGCCTACCTCGTTTACCTCGTGCTTGCGAACGCGATCGGCCTCGGCGCTCCGATCGATTTCGCGAAGGTCGGCGCCGCCGCTTGGTTTGGCGCGCCGAGATTCACGAGCCCGGTTTTCACGCCGGGGGCGATCAGCCTGATCGCGCCCGTAGCCATCATCCTGGTTGCCGAGAACCTCGGGCACATCAAGGCCATCGGAGCGATGACAGGACGCAACCTCGACCCGCTGCTCGGCCGCGCCTTCGTCGGCGACGGCGTCGCCACGATGGTATCAGGCTCCTTCGGCGGCACCGGCGTAACCACCTACGCGGAGAACATGGGCGTGATGGCGGTGACGCGGATCTACTCGACGCTGCTCTTCGTCGCCGCGGCGCTCATCGCGATCCTGCTCGGGTTCTCGCCGAAGTTCGGCGCGCTCATCCAGACCATTCCGGTGCCGGTGCTCGGCGGATTGTCGATTGTCGTTTTCGGTCTGATCGCCGCGGCGGCGGGCCGGATCTGGGTCGAGAACCGGGTCGACTTCTCCGAGCCGAAGAACCTCATCACGGTCGCCGTCGCGCTTGTGCTCGGCGCCGGTAATTTCAAGCTGACACTCGGCGGCTTCACACTGGACGGCATCGGTACCGCGACCTTCGGCGCGATCATCCTCTATCACCTCCTCGACCAGTTCGGCCCTCCGGCCGAAAACCGCGAGCCGCGCGGCTCGGGAGGGGTCGCCGACGCGTGACGCGCTCGCACAGGAACCCCTCCGAGAAGCCCGCGTTGGCATCGCGGGCTTTCCTTTCCGGACGGATTTGCCATGGCCGAGCAACAGACGCTTCCGCCTCAAACGCAGAAACAGCAGCCCGGTCGCGAGACCGAGATGCATCCGAAGCCCGACTACATGCCGCGGTATCCCGGCAGCGGCCGGCTCGAGGACAAGGTTGCGCTCATCACAGGCGGCGACTCAGGCATCGGCCGGGCGGTCGCGGTGCTGTTTGCGCGCGAGGGCGCGAACGTTGCCATCATGTATCTGAACGAGGGCGAGGACGCCCGCGAGACCATGCGCATCGTCGAGGCGGAAGGCCGCGAATGCCTGGCGATAGCGGGCGACGTCGGCGATGCGGGCTTCTGCGAGAAGGCGATCGAGCAGGTGATCGACCGCTTCGGACGGCTCGACGTTCTCGTCAATAATGCGGCCGAGCAGCATCCTCAGAAGGAGATCGACAACATCACGCCCGAGCAGATCGAGCGCACCTTCCGCACCAACATCTTCGGCTACTTCTTCTTGACGCAAGCCGCGCTGCCGCATCTCAAGGAGGGTGCTTCGATCATCAACACGACGTCGGTGACCGCCTATCGCGGCAGTCCCGAGCTCCTCGACTACAGCTCGACCAAGGGTGCGATCGTCGCCTTCACGCGCTCGCTCGCGAAGAAGCTCGTCGAGAAGGGCATTCGCGTGAACGGCGTCGCGCCGGGGCCGATCTGGACGCCGCTCATACCATCGACGTTCGACGCGAAGCACGTCGCGAGCTTCGGCGCTCAGACCCCGATGAAGCGTCCGGGCCAGCCGAACGAGGTGGCGCCGTCATTCCTTTTCCTCGCCTGCGAAGACTCTTCCTACATCACGGGCTCGGTGCTGCACCCGAACGGCGGCGAGCCGACCGAGAGCTGAGCCGAACATCGCCTCAACGAAACGGCCCCGGAATTTCCGGGGCCGTTTGGTTTGCGTTCTGCGGGCCTGGCGGTGCTTCAGCGCCGATGGCGGATCCGTACGGGAACGGGCGCATGAACCGGCGCGAAGGCGAACAGCAGCATGACCGCGCTGAGCGAGCCGGCAATCACGGTAAGCACCTCCGCGACGGGCGAATACGAGCCGATGCCGATCGCCGCGAAGAAGAGGGTCAGCAGGACGAAGATGGAGCCGGCACGGAGAGCGGCGCTGCGGGTCATCGCGGGAACCTCCAGAGTTGGGGCGACAACGTGCGAGGAAGAATTGAGGTTCCACCGTTGTTAACGCCGCACGAACGCAAGTCGTCGCAAGAAACCGTGCGGCTTTGCACAACGTAATCGGCGAAGGGCTGAGCCTGAAGGCTACCTTGGCCGTGGAACCGGTGCACGAACTTCGCGTTGTTCGGCTATCAGTCGGCACTGCGCCGATCCGATGGAAGCGAGGTAACAACCATGATCGGTTGGGCTATTACTTTCCTGATCGTCGCCCTCGTGGCGGCCATCTTCGGCTTCGGCGGTATTGCCGGTGCCGCAGTCGACATCGCGAAGCTGATCTTCTTCGTCGCGATCGTCCTCTTCGCCATCTCGGCGGTCATCGGCCTCCTCAGGGGCCGCAGCCCGACGCTCTAGCCGGGCCGAACCGCGAATACGGAAGCGCCGCCCTCGGGGGCGGCGCTTTTGTTGAAACGAAGAAATGACGAGGCCTGCAAGGCGGGGCGGATCATTGATCGGCCTTGTCGCTCCGCTTCTCCAGCCGGTTTAGGAGTTCGACGAACCGCTCGGGCACCGACTGCTGCACCAGGTCGTCATACATCGCCCGGAGGTGATCTCCGATGCGTTCCTGGGTGGCTCGGTCGATCGCGGGCTCGGAAGACAGCTGGTCGGACAGTGGCGATTTCCGAATCAACTTCGCGCCTCTCTGCCCCAAGCTGCTCGGCATCATGATCGTCCCCCTCACCGTCTTGAGGGCTGGTGGGTTCCAACCCGCGGTGTTTTGTGCACAGTATCGCGATAACGCGGAACGCCGGCCGCGGTTCCGGAACGAGGAACCTTTTTTCACCTGCCGAGTTTGGGTTAAGAGCCGGCCAAGTCCGAGCACTATCAATCGCTTAGGGGAATGCGAATGTCGACAGCGCAGCTGGTCGTCCAACACCTACCTTACCTCCGCCGCTATGCCCGAGCCCTCACGGGCAGCCAGATGGCCGGCGACGCCTATGTGGCCGCGACCCTCGAGACTCTCGTCAACGAGCCCGAGACGATCGGGAAGGGCACCAACATCAAGGTGGACCTGTTCCGGGTCTTCACGCGGATTTGGAACTCACTGTCCGTCAACGGGAAGAGCGAGCTCATCCAGCGCGACCTGCCGGCCGAGGTGCGCCTCGGCCAGATCACGCCGCTGCCGCGCCAAGCCTTCCTGCTTTCCTGCCTCGAAGGCTTCTCCGAGGAGGAGACGGCCGCGATCCTCTCGGTCGACATCCCGATGGTGCGTGATCTCGTCGAGGAGGCCGGCCGCGAGCTCGCCGCCGACATGGCGACCGACATTCTCATCATCGAGGACGAGCCGCTGATCGCCATGGATCTCGAGGCCCTCGTCGAAGGTCTCGGCCACAATGTCTCGGGCATCGCACGGACTCGGACTGAAGCGGTGAAGCTCGCCTCCCAGCACCGTCCCGGTCTGATCCTCGCTGACATTCAGCTCGCCGACGGCTCATCCGGGCTCGACGCGGTCAATGATCTCCTGAAGTCCTTCGAGGTGCCGGTGATATTCATCACCGCTTATCCGGAGCGCTTCCTCACCGGCGAGCGCCCCGAGCCCGCCTTCCTGATCGCCAAGCCGTTCCAGCCGGCGAATGTTTCGGCGGTGATCAGCCAGGCGCTGTTCTTCCAGCAGAGCGCGAAGCGCCGCGAGGCGCGCGCGACGGCCTGATCAGGCGGCAGCTGCGAGCTGAAAGCCCCGCTTCGGCGGGGCTTTTCTCATCAGCGGCGCGCGAGAAAAAGCGGCTCGGAATTGGACCGAGCCGCTTCAAGGATCCGGCCAATGCACAAGGGGAATGCGGGGAGGACCAGGTGGCCGGGTACCCTGTCAACGAGTCGCAAGCGCAATTGTTCCCCCGCTGATTCCACAAGCCGCCGCTTTCACCCGGCCTGAACCTTCGCCCCGGAACGTCGAAGGCGTTTGCCGGTTGGTGAGAAGGGCCGCCGAGAATGCCCGCTTTCCCTCTCCACCGTCCAACCGAGCTCATGAAGCCGATCGTCCTCGTGAACGCCGCCGCCGGCACGGCCGTCCAGTTCGCGGGCGAGGAGCTGTGCGCAAAGATCGGGCGAGCCTTCGGCGAGGCCGGAAAGCCTTGCGAGGTCCGCTCGATCGATCCGGGTAGCCTCAACGCAGCGCTCCAGTCGGCTCTGCGCGCAGAGCGGCCGGTCGTGGTGGCGGGAGGCGACGGATCGGTCTCGGCCGCCGTGCAGCGTTTCGCAGGCACCGGCATACCGCTCGGCGTCCTGCCTTTCGGAACCTACAACCTCCTCGCGCATGACCTCGGCATGTCCACCGATCTCGACGAGGCCGTCCGCCAGATCGCCCATGCCGAGGAGAAGCAGATTGACCTGGGCAGGGTGGGTCGGCGGCTCTTTCACACGCTCGGAGGTCTCGGCTATTTCTCGCGCGTCGCGCGCCAGCGCGCGGAAGTCCGCAAGACCATCTCGAACAGGCTCGTCGGCGCGGCAGTCGCCGCCGTCCGATCCTTGACCCGCGGCGGAAACCTCGACGTGGAGGTCGAGGCCGAAGGCCTGAAAGAGAGCTTCCGCACCCCGGCGGCGCTCGTCACCAATAACCTGCTTCAACCCGGCAGCTGGCGCCGCGCGCGTCTCGATCAAGGCGTCCTCGAAATCAACATCGTGCGCGGCGATATCGCCCTCCCGCTTCTGCGGGGCGGGGTCGCCGCCTTCATGGGCTCCTGGCGCGACAGCACGGAAATCGTGAGCTGGCGCTCGCCGTGGATCAGCCTGAGCTTTCGGCGACCCAGGGTGTTCGTGAACCTGGATGGCGAAGTGACTCGCCCACGCACGCCGCTGCATTTCGAGATCATGCCGAAAGCCCTGACCGTGCTCGCGGCTCCTGCAGCGGCAGATCGCGAGGCGAGCACGCCCGTCGAGGAATCCGCGTCGGCTGCGTGAAAGGTCCTGAGCTTGGCCGGAACGATCCCGGAGCGCGTCGCGTTGACGCGGTGCGCGCGCACGACGCGACACGCACCCTCCGGGAGAACAATCGATGTTGAAATCGCACATGGCGGCCTGCCTCGTCGCTACGGCGTTGGCAGCGGCGCCCGCTTTCGCTCAGACCAGTCCGGCCCCGTCCGGCGGCACCGATCGTCCGGCAGCGACGGGCTCCGGCTCGACCACCTCGGGCTCCTCGGCCATGCAGCCGAGCACCGGAGCCACCGTGGGGACGAATCCGGCTGCTTCCGGCGGCACAGCGGCCGGCGGCTCTTCCTCGACAATGAGCCAGTCAGGCGGCTCCGGCGGCAGCGCTTCCGGCTCCTCGGCGGCCGGGCAGTCCGAGACGCCCTCGACCTCTGCCTCGGGCACTGCCGCGACCTCCGGCAGCGGCTCGTCCGGGATGGCAAGCCCCTCGAGCGCGGGCAGCGGCTCGTCGGCAACGATGTCGAGCGCCAGCAGCGGAGCCTCGAGCCAAGTGGTCAGCCAGCAGCAGCCGGGTCAGTGGATGGCCTCGAAGCTCATCGGCACAACGGTTATCGGCGCGAACAACGAGTCCATCGGCGACGTCAACGACGTGCTGCTCGACCGCAGCGGCCAGGCCGTTGCGGTGATCGTCGGGGTTGGCGGTTTCCTCGGCATCGGCGAGAAGGATGTCGCGGTTGCTTTCAACCAGCTCGAGTTCACGAACCGCAACGAATCGACCGCCCGGACCACCGGTTCCACCAGCGCTACGAGCCAAGGCACGACGGCGACGACCGGAAGCGGAACCGGGGCGACCGGGAGCACCACTGCGAGCGGCGCGCCCGACCGCATCATGATCCGCATGTCGAAGCAGGATCTCCAGAACGCTCCCCGCTTTGCCCGGGCTGATCAGCAGCGTGACACGACCGCGACAGGAACGACTGCCGGCGGCTCGCGTCCCGTGAGCGGTGGCGATCGTGGCACGACCGGTACAGCCCCGGCTTCGCCGGGCGGCGCGAGTCAGGCGCCGCGCCAGTAAGCAGCCAAGCGCTCAAAGGAGGGGGAGGCTCACCGGTCTCCCCTTCTTCGAGGAAACCGCAGGCCAATAAGAAGGCGCGGCTGGGATGATCCCAACCGCGCCACTAAGGTGCCGGCCCGTGGGGGCAGAAGTAGGCCGGTTACGCTCCTAACGCCGCAAGCCGCAACCCGGTTCCAAAATATTTTTCGTGCCCGGTGAATTTTCTGGCAACGCCCATCGCCGCTCTCCTGGGGCGGAGGGTTTCCCGCTTCGGAACCCCGGCTCGAAGCCTGGCGTTGTGGCGGAGGATGCTCGCGCAGGGTCGGAAAGGAGGACGAACATGGCTGCCACGAAAGCCGTGGAGACGGTGCTGTCTAGCTTGAACCTGCCGCTCGAGCTACGCCACCGTTCGAGCGCCCGGGAGAGCGAAGAGCGGAAAGTCGTCTCCCGGCTCAGCGGTGTGATCACGGCCCGCCAGCCCGATGAGGTCATCTGCCCTTACATGCTGCGGCGCAACCTCGTCATCCCCGCCCATCTCGGTCCTGCCGTGACCGGGCCCTATAACGCGCCGTAGACCGAGGCGCGTAAATCCCTCCGAGCCAGAAAGCCCCATAAATGAAGAGGGCCGCCCCTGGGCGGCCCTGTCGCATTCCTGTCCGGGCAGTCGGCTATTCCTGATCGTGCGCGCGGCTTCCGCCCGACGCCTGACCGCCCTTCCGACCGGCCTCTGAGGCGAGTTCGCGATCCTGCGAGAAGGACCGCTTCTCGGCGGGCACGCTGCGACCGCCCTTGCTCGCGATCTCGCGCTGGCGTTCCGCGTCCATCGACGCGAAACCGCGCTTCGAGGTCGATTCTCCAGTCGCCATCTGCTGCCTCCTGGGGGATTTCTCTTTAGACCTGGACAACGAGGCTTGGAATCGATGGTTCCGGTTCCGGCAATGTCTATTTTGCAGGTACAAAGAAGTCTCTGAGCTTTGCCATTGGCATCTACTTAGAGGGGATTGTAGTGCGCCAAGTCTTGCGGAACTCGCCGCTTGCGCATTGCGTTCGACCGCGGGCGCGCTTCGGAGAGACGATCATGACGAACCGCAACATGGTCAAGGATTGCCTCGCAGCCGAAGGCCGGCGGGTGCCCGAGCCGAACCGGACCTCAAGGCCGGTGCTCGCGCCGGAGAGCGAGAGCCAGGTTTGGACCACCCGCGAGCCGGTCGACTCTCCGCAGCCGAAGCCGCAGGTCCGGCAGGAGCGGACCAAGGGCTTGCGGAAGCCCTAAAGATACCGGCCCTCGCCTTCGTGCCGGTCTCGGGGTAAGGCTCGCTGGTCGGGGATATCCGGATCGCAACGTGCCCGCGAGAGACGTCTTCATCTGCGAATATGCCCGCACGCCGATTGGGCGCTACGGCGGCGCACTGGCCAAGGTACGGGCCGATGATCTTGCGGCCGTGCCGATCCGGGAGCTCTTGCGGCGCCATCCCGCGATCGCCGAGGTGGTGGATGAGGTCTTCTTCGGCTGCGCGAACCAGGCGGGAGAAGACAATCGTAATGTGGCACGGATGGCGAGCCTCTTGGCCGGCCTGCCCGAGCGCACGCCTGCCGCCACCATCAACCGACTCTGCGCCTCGGGGCTCGATGCGATCGGCGCCGCGGCGCGGGCGGTCAAGGCCGGGGAGATCGATCTCGCCATCGCCGGCGGAGTCGAGTCGATGACGCGCGCTCCCTTCGTGATGGCGAAGAGCGAAGCCCCGTTCCAGCGCACGACCGAGGTCCACGACACCACGATCGGCTGGCGCTTTATCAACCCCCTCTTGAAGGCGCAGTACGGCGTCGATTCGATGCCGGAGACGGGCGAGAACGTCGCGCAGGAGTTCCAGGTCACGCGCGAGGATCAGGATGCCTTCGCACTCCGCAGCCAGCAACGCGCGGCGCGCGCCCAAGCCGACAGCGCCTTCGGCGAAATCATTGTCCCGATGGAAATTCCGGACCGGAAGGGAACCGTGCGGGTTGACAGCGACGAGCACCCACGGGCCGACACGACGCTCCAAGCGCTTGCGAAGCTGAAGCCGATCGTACGGCAGGGCGGCACGGTCACCGCCGGCAACGCCTCTGGGGTGAACGACGGCGCAGCGGCCCTGATCCTTGCCTCCGCCGAGGCCGCCGACAAGCATGGGCTCAAGCCTCTCGCGCGCATCCTCGGTCTTGCCTCGGCCGGCGTGCCGCCGCGCATCATGGGCATCGGCCCGGTGCCGGCGGTCGGCAAGCTCGTCGACCGGCTCGGGGTGAAGGTGGCCGCCTTCGAAGTCATTGAGCTCAACGAAGCCTTCGCGTCGCAGGCGCTCGCCTGCTTGCGGCAACTCGGACTTGCCGACGACGCCGAGCACGTCAATCCGAACGGCGGCGCGATCGCGCTGGGCCACCCGCTCGGCATGTCCGGCGCCCGCATCGCGGGCGATGTCGCGCTCGAGCTCTTCCGCCGCGGGGCTGGCCTCGGCCTCGCCACCATGTGCGTCGGGGTCGGGCAGGGCGTGGCGCTTGCGATGGAGCGGGTGTGATCAGCGCTGCTCATGCAAGCGATCATGACAATTCATGAGAGGCGATAGACCCTGGCTGTTGACCCTGCGTCCAGGCAGGCGCCGGAGTCCGCAGCACTGACCTTTACCGGAGACCCGCCGTGGCTTGGCATTCGCAAACCTGGACCTTCTTCGACGGCGAGTGGCGGGAGGGCAACCCAGGCATCATGGGGCCGCGCACCCATGCCGCCTGGCTCGGTTCTTCGGTCTTCGACGGTGCCCGGGTGTTCGAGGGTGTGATGCCGGACATGGACCGGCATGCCGAGCGCGTGAACCGCTCGGCCGAGAAGATGGGCCTCAAGCCGACCATGGCGCCGGAGGCGATCCACCACCTGGTCCGCGAAGGGACGAAAAAGTTCGAGAATCGCGTCGCCCTCTATGTGCGGCCGATGTACTGGGCCGAAGCCGACGGGCTCTCGACGGTCGCCTTCGATCCCGGCTCGACCCAGTTCGCCCTGTGCCTTTACGAGGCTCCGATGCCGCAGCCCGCCGGGTTCAGCGTCACGAAGTCGAGCTATCGCCGGCCGACGCTCGAAAGCATGCCGACGGACTCGAAGGCCGGCTGCCTCTATCCGAACAACGCCCGCGCGCTCCGGGAGGCGAACGCCAAGGGCTTCGGCAACGCGCTTGTCTGCGACATGCTCGGCAACGTCGCGGAGACCGCGACCTCGAACATCTTCCTCGCGAAGGATGGGGTCGTGCGAACTCCGGCGCCGAACGGCACGTTCTTGAACGGCATCACCCGCCAGCGCGTGATTACGCTCTTGCGCGACGCCGGAGTGGCGACCGAGGAGGCGACGCTGCGATACGAGGATTTCTTGACCGCGGACGAGGTCTTCGCGTCCGGAAACTACTCGAAGGTGGTGCCGGTGATCCGCATCGATGACCGCGACCTCCAGCCTGGTCCGATGTTCCGCAAGGCTCGCGAGCTCTACTGGGACTTCGCCCACAGCCGGCCCAAGCTGGCGTGATCAGGTGCCCCGGAGACGCACCCCGAAGAGCTTCAAGCCGAGGAGCAGCGCAAGGCCATAGGCGAGCGCCCCTCCGATGCCGAGCAGGCCGAGCGCTATTTCCTCGCGCCAACTCGAGACCTGGGCGGTGGCCCGCGCGATCGGCGCCTGTGCGACCATGGTGTAAAGGGCGAGGAGCAGGCTTGCCCCGAGTACGGCGGCCAAGACCTTGCCGAGCACCGCGCTCGGGGCGGTCCAGTCGCGACGATAGGCGAGGGCGACGAGTAGGACGAGGTTGACCCAAGCCCCGATTGCGGTCGCAAGCGCAAGGCCGACGACCTCAAGCCGGTTCATCAGCACGAGCTTCAGCCCGACATTCACGGCGACCGCGAGGAGCGCTGCGATCACCGGCGTGGTGGTGTCGGAGCGCGCATGGAAGCTCGCGACGGCCGAGCGGATCAACACAACGGCGGGCAGCCCCACCGCATAAGCCGAGAGCACCGCGCCTGCGCGCTGTGCGGCCGCCGCATCGAAGGCGCCGCGCTTGAACAGCGCAGCCGTTATGAGGTCGGGGATGGCAAGGAACGCGACCGCGAACGGGGCGGCAAGGGCAAGCGTCAGACCGAATGCGCGGTTCTGGGCGCGGTGCGCCCCGGCGGCATCGCCGCCGGCGAGACGGCGGCTCATCTCCGGCAGCAGCACGGTGCCGGCGGCAATGCCGATCACGCCGACCGGGAGCTGGTAGAGCCGGTCGGCGTAATAGAGCGACGAGACCGCGCCGGTCGGGAAGAAGGACGCGATGATGGTGTCGGCGAACATCGCGATCTGCACGCCGGCGGAGCCGATCACCGCCGGGCCGAGCGTCTTGAAGAAGCCGCGCATCGGCCGGTCGAAACGCGGGCGCGCGAAACCGGGTGCAAGCCCGGCGCGCCTTGCCTCCCCCCACACCAGTAGGAACTCGAGAACGCCCGCGATGGCGACGCCGAGCGCAGCGGCATGGCCGGCGGTCGGGAAGACGAAGGCGAGCGCAAGCGCCGCGATTATGGAGGCGTTGAGGAGGACGGGCGCGGCGGCTGCCGCCGCAAAGCGCTCATGCGCGTTCAGCAGCCCGGAGAGCAGTGTGACCAGGGTGATAAAAAGCAGATACGGGAAGGTGATGCGGGTGAGCGTGACCGCCAGCGCAAACTTACTTGGATCCTCCGAAAACCCCGGCGCCAGCAGGCGCACGATCCACGGCATGCCGACGAACGCCCCAACCAGTAGCGCGACCTGCGCGATCAGCATCAGAGTGAAAACACGGTCGGCGAAGAGTCTTGCCTTCGCAGCATCCTCCTCGCGCGTGCGCGCGTAGGTCGGCACGAAAGCGGAGTTGAACGCACCCTCGCCGAAGATGGCGCGGAAATGATTCGGCAGGCGCAACGCGACGACGAATGCGTCCGCAACCGGACCGATCCCCATCACCGCAGCTAGCATCACGTCGCGGACGAAGCCGGTGACGCGCGAGACGAGGGTCCAGCCGCCGACCGACAGGAAATGCTTGAACATGTCAGGCCCGCGCGGCCCGTCGCTCGCCGGGAACGAGTTCCTGCGTCACCTCGGCGGCGTTGCCGATCCTCTCGGCGACGACGTAGAGCGGCCGCCGCTTCACCTCTGCGAAGATGCGCCCGATGTACTCGCCGATCATCCCCAGCGACATGAGCTGCACGCCGCCGAGAAACATGATCGAGACGATCAAGGAGGGATAGCCGGCAACGTCGGTCCCGAACAGCAAAGTTCGGACGATGAAAAAGATCGCGCAGGCGATCGAGAAGAGCGAGATCAGCCCTCCGAGATACGTCCAGACCCGCAGCGGCACGGTCGAGAAGGCGGTGATGCCGTCGAAGGCGAAACGGAAGAGCTTGCGAAAGCTCCACTTCGTGGTGCCGTGCTCGCGCGGCGCCACCTCGTAGGGTACGCCAACGGATTTGAAGCCGATCCAGGCATACAGCCCCTTCGAAAAGCGCGCCCGCTCGGGGAGAGCCCGCAGCACCTCAACGGCCCTGCGGTCGATCAGCCGGAAATCACCGGCGCCTTCGGGCAGCGCCATGTTCGTGAAGCTGTCGAACAGCCGGTAGAAGAGCCTCGCGAAGCCGCGCTTCACCGGGCTCTCGTCCTCGCGGCTCGTGCGCTGGGCGTAGACCATGACGTAGCCCTCGCGCCAGCGCTCGACGAAGCTCGCGATGGTTTCCGGCGGGTGCTGCAGGTCGGCGTCCATGATCACCACCGCCCGGCCGCGAGCGTGGTCGAGCCCGGCGGCGATCGCGATCTCCTTGCCGAAGTTGCGGCTGAACGAGATCGCTCCGATGCGTGAATCGCCGGCATTGCGCGCAGCGATGGCCGCAAGCGTCCCGTCCTCGCTGCCGTCGTCCACGAACAGGATCTCCCAGGCCGCAGAGACGCGCTGCAGCACGGGGCCGAGCCGCTCGCAGAGCGGACCGATATTGGCACTCTCGTTGTAGACGGGGATGACGACGCTGAGGTCGATCTCGGAGGGGCTCACCCGTGAATCCTTGCCGCCGCCGGCATCAAGAGCGGAGTTTCGGTGCTTCCTCGAGACCGGCCGTCACGGAAGGCAAAGGGGCCCCGCACGAGGCCCCTTCGCGGAGCGAAGAGTCAGCGCGACGCTTCGGAGTACATCTTCTCGACGTGCTCCCAATTCACGAGGTTCTCGATGAAGGCTTTGAGGTAGTCGGGGCGGCGGTTGCGGTAATCGATGTAGTAGGAGTGCTCCCAGACGTCGCAGCCGAGGATGGGCTTGGCGCCGTGCACGAGCGGGTTCTCGCCGTTCGGAGTCTTCATGATGGTGAGCTTGCCGTCCTTGACTGCCAGCCAGCACCAGCCCGACCCGAACTGGGTAACGCCGGCCTGGATGAAGTCCTCCTTGAACTTCTCCGTGCCGCCGAGATCCTCCTTGATCTTCCTCTCGAGGCTGCCCGGAATCGCGCCGCCGCCCTTCGGCTTCATCCACTGCCAGAAATGGATGTGATTGTAGTGCTGGCCCGCATTGTTGAAGAGCGGCTGGTTCTTCCCGTACGAACCCTTCACGACCTCCTCGACGCTCTTGCCCTCGAGCTCGGACCCCTTGAGGAGATTGTTCCCGGTGTTGACGTAAGCGGCGTGGTGCTTGTCGTGGTGGAACTCAAGCGTCTCCTTGGACATGTAGGGTTGGAGGGCGTCGTAGGCGTAGGGAAGATCGGGCAGGGTGAACGTCATCGGCCTCTCCTCGCGGATTGAGAGCCCCCGACCGCACGGGGCGCAGGGGCGCTTCGAGTCCGTAGTTAAGCCTTGGCGCAAAGGACGGCAACGGCTAAGCCGATCCCACGGGCTTGGTTGCAAAGCACGGCCAAGCCTCTAGACTCGCGTGAGTTTTCGGGCGCCCGGAGGGGTCATGGTCGTCGCGTTGTATCTGATCGCCCTGGGGATGATCGGCGCCGGCGCAGCCTCGATGGCTTATGGCTACGGCATCATCCTGAACGAGCGCGGCTGGACCATGGTGATCTCCGGCACCGTGGCTCTCAGCAGCGGCCTTCTTCTGCTCGGCATCGCGGTGACGGCCGGGCGCGTGAAGCGGCTCCAGCAGGAGCTTGCCGGCACGCGTGAGGCGGTGAGCCGGCTGCCGGTGGGAATTCCGACCCGACCGGCTCCGGCTATTGCCGAACCGGCTGCATCGGCCTTCGTGCCGCCGCCGCGGCTAGCGGAGGCGTCGGCGGAGCGCGACGAACCGGAGGAGCACGCGGTCTTGAAGGCCGCCGACGCCATTCCGGAACCGGCACCGGCCGCGGCCCCGCCGAGGCCGGCCGATCGCGCCCGAACGGTGATCGGCACCTACAACTCGGGCGGAAACGGATATGTGATGTACTCGGACGGCTCGATCGAAGCGGACACGCCGAGTGGCCGCTATACCTTCCAGTCCTTGGACGAGCTCAAAGACTTCATCGCCGCGGGTGGCGAGCAGGCGGCCCGTAGCGCCTGACTAGAAAAAAAGCGCCCCGATCGGGGCGCTTGCTTCAAAAGGTGCCGGCCGGTGGGGGCAGAAGATGGCCGGTGGTGAGGCGTAAACGATCCAGGCAACCCGGGGTTCCCGAACGGACGTAGATTTTTTTGCAGCTTGCTTCGCTTGGCCGAACGTCCTGCGCCTCTAGCCCGGCAGCGAGGCGAAAAAGCTTGGCCGTTCCGGTAGAGGAGCGGTCATGCGCAGCCGAAGACCGTCGGGTTCGAACTCTATCCTGATGTCGGCCTGGAGCTGTGTGGTCAGCACCCGCTGGAGGAGCCGCGAGCCGAAGCCCTGCTGCTTCGGCGGCGCGACCGGCGGTCCGCCCTGCTCCAGCCACTCGAATTCGAGCCGCCGCTCGCCCGAATGTCCGGCTTCCACGCTCCAACCCACTTCGACCCGTCCTTCACGCCGAGAGAGCGCGCCATACTTGGCCGCGTTGGTCGTGAGCTCGTGGATAGCCATGCCGATCGGCACGGCTTGATCCGAGCGCAGCTCGATGTCCGGACCCTGCAGGAGGATGCGGCGGCCGCCCTCGTCGTAAGGTCGAAGCTCGTCCGCGAGGAGCTTGCGCAATGGGACCGTCTGCCATTCATCTTCCGTCAGAAGCGAATGGGTGCGTGCGAGGGAAACGATGCGGCCAACGAAAGCGCGGTAGAAATCATCGATGGTCGATGACGTCCGCGCGGTCGAGCCCACGATCGCTTGAACCGTCGCCAAGGTGTTCTTCACGCGATGATGGAGCTCGCGGATGAGGAGGCTCTGGCGGTCCTCGACCTGCTTGCGCCCGGTGATGTCCTGGACCACGCCGATCATGCCGCGCACAACGCCGTCCTTGTCGTAAACTCCCCGGCCCTTGGCTGCGACCCAGACCTCGTGCCCGTCCGAGCCACGCCTGACGCGGTACTCAATGTCGTATCTAGAACGGTTGGCGACGGCCTCCTCGACCGCTTTGCTAGCCCGCTCTGCATCACCCGGGTGCAGGAGCCCGCGCATTGCCGTCCACGTCATCTGCGGCCCGGGCGGGACGCCGAAAAGCTCGGCGGCTCGTTCCGAGAACGTCACCATGTCGGTGGCAGCGTCCCAGGTCCAGTCACCGAGCTGCGAGGCTTCCAGAGCCAAGCTTAGACGCTGCGCGTGATCGGCGAGGGCGGCCTCGGCGCGCTTGCGGTCGGTTATCTCGATTTCCACGCCGTCCCAGATGACGCCCCCGTCGGAAAGCCGCCGCGGCGCGGAGCTTCTGTGGAACCAACGCACCTCACCACTCGCATCGCGCATCGGGATCTCGATGCTGATGGGGCGGTTCTCGTCGCCGGCGCGGCGCCGGACCTCTTCAAGCTGCGGGCGGAACTCCGGCAGGATCTGATCGTCGAGCAACGACGCGTCCTGTGCCACCGCCGCAGCGCTGACGCCGTGCAGCGTCTCGATGGCTCGGCTCGCGTAAGGGAAGCGAATGGTCCCGTCTGGCGCGCGGACGGCCTGGTAGATCATCCCGTTCGGGATGTGATCCGCCAGCAGCCGCAGCCGCTCCTCGCTTTCGCGCCGCGCTTCCTCCGCCGCTTTCAGTTCCGTCACGTCAATATGGGCTCCGACGAGTCGCAGCGGCCGCCCATCCGGACCGCGCTCGATCTCGGCCTTCGCGGAAATCCACCGGACCCGGCCGTCGCTCGGCCGGATGATCCGGTACTCGCCAACATAGTCTGCCGACGGGCTCGCAAGGGTGTCGAGGAAATGGCGCTCGGCACGCTCGCGGTCCTCTGGGTGAATGCGGTGTACCCAATCCTCGTGCGTCTCATGCACCGCTTCCGGCGGAAGCCCGTGGATGCGGAGGTATTCCGGCGAGCGCCGGTTGTGAAAGCCATCGCGCAAGTCGACGTAAACGCCTCCGACCTGACCGATCAGCTGCACACGCGCGAGCTCCGCTTCGCGCTCCCGCAGGGCCTCCTCGGCCCGGGCGCGTTCCACCGCTGCCCAGGTCCGCTCCGCCACGTCCTCGGCAAGCGCCACTTCCTCCTCGCTCCAGCGGCGCGGCTCGGAGTGGTGGAAGTACAGCATGGCCCTCATCCGCCCAGCCTTGACGAGAGGCACGGTCAGAACGGAGCGGGTGCCGATAGCGCGGAAGGCGGCCTGCGCCTCCGGCGCGCTCGTTCGCGAATCGGCGCTGACGTCATCGACCCGGAGCGTGCGTCCTTGCTTCAACTCGTCGATGATGCTGGAGCCGAAGTCGTTCATGCGATGTCGGCCCGCTACCGTGCCGATCGCGCCGTCGTTCCAGTCGCGCTTGACCGTCACAAACTCCTGGGCAGGGTCTATTTCGCCATAGCCGACCCGGCTGATGCGAAACAACTCGCCGACGGCCCGTGCCGCGGCGGCCATGATCGCTTTAGGCGAATCGAGATCCCGGAGTTGGTCGTTCAGGCCGAGGAGGAAGCCCTGTCGCTTCTCGCTCCAGCGCAGCGCGGCCTCCGAGACCTCTCGCTCGGGCGTCGTCTCCGGTCGAGCCTGCGCGAGTTCTTGTTCTTCCATGACTGGATCGAGCGACACGCCATCGACGCTACTATGGCGAAAACAGCAGCCGGAACAAAGCGGCTGCGCTACGTTCACGCCGCCGAGCGGGCCTCGCGCTCTTCGAAGCCTCCGATCGCAGTCAGCGCGAAGGCGTAGATCAGCCCGACCTCCTCGAGCCGGTCAAAGCGTCCGGCCGCCCCGGCATGGCCTGCTTCCATGTTGATCTTGAGGAGGACCGGGCCGCCGCCTGTCATCGTGGCCCGCAGGCGCGCGACCCATTTCGCCGGCTCCCAATATGTGACCCGCGGGTCGGTGAGCCCGCCGAGCGCCAGGATCGGCGGGTAGCGCTGGGGTTGGACGTTGTCGTAGGGCGAGTAGGACAAAATCGTACGAAACGCCGCTTCCGACTCGGCGGGATTGCCCCATTCGGGCCATTCCGGCGGGGTGAGGGGCAAGTCGCCGTCGAGCATGGTGTTCATCACGTCGACGAAAGGCACGTCGGCGATTACGGCGGCGAAGAGGGCCGGCGCCATATTTGCGACAGCGCCCATCAGCATTCCGCCGGCGCTGCCTCCGAAGGCGACGATGCGGCCGCGGGCCGTGTAGCCTGCCGCCGCAAGCGCCTCCCCGCAGGCGATGAAGTCCTTGAACGTGTTGGGCTTGTTCTCGCGTTTCCCTTGCGTGTACCAGCGCCAGCCTTTTTCCGTGCCGCCGCGAATGTGGGCGATCGCGTAGACGAAGCCGCGGTGCACGAGCGAGAGCGGGTTGGTACGGAAGGCGGCCGGCATCGACGAGCCGTAGGAGCCGTAGCCATAGAGCAGGCACGGCGCCGAGTGGTCGAGCGGCAGGCTCCTCAGGTGGAGAAGCGAGATCGGCACCTGCTCGCCATCAGGCGCGGTCGCAAAAAGGCGCCGCGTGATGTAGCGGGTGCGATCGTGCCCGCTCGGGACCTCTTGTCGCTTGCGCAGGGTCCGTTCGCGCGTGCGCATATCGTAATCATAGACCTCCGTGGGCGTCGTCATCGACGAATACGAGAAGCGCAGCACATCGGTGTCGAACTCGTAGCCCGGGTTGACGCTGAGCGAGTAGGCCTCCTCGTCGAAGGCGATTGCGTGCTCCTCGCCGGTCCAGATGTCGCGGACGACGATCCGCGGGTTGGCGTCCTGGCGTTCCAGCCGCACGAGATGGCGCGCCGACGCCATGTGGAATAGGATCATGATCCCGGGCCGGTGGGGAATGAGGGCGCGCCAGTTCTCGCGTGACGAGGCGGAGAGCGGCGCCAGCACGAGCTTGAAGTCCTCGGCGTCATCGGCGTTGGTGAGGATGACGAGCTCGGAGCCGTGATGGTCGACCGAATACAGCACCCCCGCCGATCGGGAAGCGACGACCCGGGGCTCAGCTTTCGGGTCCGTGCGGTCGAGAAGCCAGGTTTCTGAGGTCTCGTGATTGCTGACGGCGATCGTCACGAAGGCGCCTGACGTCGTCGCGTCGATGTCGATGAACCAGCCTGGCTCTTTCTCCTCGTAGATGAGCTCGTCTTCCGCCGCCGCCGAGCCGAGACGGTGGCGCTTCACCCGGACCGGGCGATGCTTCTCGTCGACTTCGACGTAGTAGAAGGCCCGTGAATCCGAGCACCAGACGACCTCGCCGGAGGTCGCGAGCACCTCGTCCTCCAGGTCCTGGGCGGTGGCGAGGTCGCGGACATGGATCGTGAACAGCTCGGACCCCTTCTTGTCCGCGCTCCACCCGAGCAGCTGGTGATCGGGGGAGTGATCGGCGTCGTGGAGGTCGAAAAACGGCGCGCCCTGTCCCTCTACGTCTCCGTCGAGCAGGATCTCGACGTCGCCGCCGCCGCGTGGATGACGGCAGACGAGCGGGTGCTGACCGCCTTCCCGGAAGCGCGTGAAATAGGCGAAAGGTCCGTCGGGCTCCGGAACCGTGCCGTCATCCTCCTTGATGCGGGCGCGCATTTCCGCGACGAGCACCTCCCGCAGCGACTTCGTGCCACGCAGGAAGGTTTCGGTATGGGCGTTCTCGGCTTCCAGATAAGCGCGGATCTCCGGCGGAAGGGCGGATGAGTCCTTGAGCACCTCCATCCAATTCTCGGCCTTGAGCCAGGCGTAGTCGTCGCGGAGGCACACGCCGTGAAGCTCGATTTCGCGCGGGCGCGCTGCGGCGACCGGCGGCGATCGGAAGGGGTCGCTCGGAAAACCGTCCATTGTCATGCCTGCGGGAGATGCGGTCGATGTGAGCAAAGCCGGACTTGGATGCAGAATCCGCGGACGCTTATCGCGTGCCGACCCCTCATGGGCAAGAACGCCTTCCGTCGGTTGCAGCTGAGGACCATCTTGACTTTCACACGTGCTCTCAGGAGAAGACGTGCAACTGAGAGCGCGTTTTGCCAATGTTCTACTTGTCTTCTGCCATGAACTGGCATAGTTGAGATTGCAATCGCAGCGCCCGGTCCTAATTCGCGTATGCGAAAGCGTCGACAAGCTTCAGAATCAAGCTTTCGCCATTGGGCGGGCTTACAACGACCGGAGCTTGAAGGATACCGGACCAAGACGGACCAGAAAGGAAAAATTATCAATGACCGAGAATGCAGCTTCATCGAACTACATCGAGCTCGCTGCGGACGTTGTCTCCGCATATGTGAGCAACAATTCCGTTCCGGCCAGTGATCTCCCGGGCCTCATTGGCGAGGTGCACATCGCACTGAGCAAGATCGGCAACGGCTCCGCCGAGCTTCCAGCCGAGGCTCCCAAGCCTGCGGTGTCGATCAAGAAGTCGGTCACGCCCGACTACATCATCTGCCTCGAGGACGGGAAGAAGTTCAAGTCATTGAAGCGGCATCTGCGCACGCAATACAACATGACTCCCGAGCAGTATCGGGAGAAGTGGGGGCTCGCTCCCGACTACCCGATGGTTGCGCCGAACTACGCCAAAGCCCGCTCGGAGCTCGCGAAGGAAATGGGCCTCGGGCAGCAGCGCCGGAAAGGCCGCGCCCGCGCCTAACCGGCGCACGCGGAAAAGCAGAAAGCCGCCGGCCTCGGCGGCTTTTCTGTCAGGACGCGCGCTCCTCCTCACCATGCCTGTGGACGAGCGATGACGTAACGTGAATTGCCCTGGTTCTGTGGCTTTCCCAGCACATTCCTGCCGCAAGGAATCGGGTATGGTTGAGCTTGTTCCTCCCGTGGGGGCGTTGAGGGCGTAGCCCGCCTGGGTTGCTCGGACGCTCAACTCCATATGGGGCGGCGCTGCCGCCCCATTTTTATTTGGGAGCTCCCGGAACGCGAACTCGCAACCCGGCAGCGCAAAGAAAAAGGCGGCCGGAGCCGCCTTGAAGAGGGTCTGTCCCGCAGAAACTAGTGGCTTAGCCCTTCGTCACGATCGGGGCGGCAGCCGGCGGAGGAGCTTTCCCTTTGCCGCAGGCGGCGACGGTGCCCATGAGCGCGACCGCCGCGACGGTCACAAGAACAATCTTTTTCATGTCGAGACCCCTTGGTTGATTGCACGGCGACGCTAGGCGTTGCCGTGAGGGTACACTAGTGCGCGAACAACACACCCGCGCGAAAACAGCCGCCAGTTCCGCCCAGATCTGTGCGGCTCAATTGCCCCTCGCTGCTTGGCATAGGAATTTTCACATATAGGATTTATCCTCAAAAACCCGGGGATGACGATGAGGAAAAAAACGGTTGGACTGGGCAGCAATTCGAAGGCCATGCACGGTCGGAGCAACTCTGTCGCGCGAGGGCGCGCGCCTCTTGGGCGAGCTCGGACCGCCCGGGCGCTACGCGATTCTCGACCCGACCGACCACGGTGCGTTGATCCTACGGTGCGCGCGCGATGGCATTTCGCTCGGCGGAGGGCGTTTTCGGACGGCGGCGGTTGAGGAGCTTCTCCGGCATGACCTCGTGGAGGAGCTCGGCTCCGCCTCGCGACGGGGTTTCCGCATCTCCGAGGCCGGCCTCGCTCGATCGAAGCGCGGCACGGCAGGCCGGGACGGAGCGTTCGCTGCGCAACATCAGGATTTGGTAGAGGAGCAAATCCAGGTGGAAGGTCGCAAGGCGACCCTCACGGTGAACGCGTCCGAAAGCCCGCTCGGCTGGCTTCGCCGCCGAAAGGGCATCGACGGCGAGCCGCTCATCGATCACGCGTGCTTCGAGGCTGGAGAGCGCTTGCGGCGGGACCTCACCTTCGCGTCCATGTTGCCGCGGGTCACCGCGAATTGGAACGGAGCCGTGTCCCAAAAGGGGTACGCCGGGATTCGAGACCCCGCCTCTGCAACCGACATGGCCATTGCCGCCCGCCAGCGCGCCGCCCGAGCCTTCGAGGCCGTGGGCCCCGATTTCGCGGATCTCCTGATCGATCTGTGCGGTTTCCTGAAGGGGCTTGAGAAGATCGAGCGCGATCGCGCTTGGCCCCCGCGCTCAGGCAAGGTCGTGGTGAAGCTTGCGCTGCGCCGTCTCGCCGACCACTACGGCCTGCGGCCTGCAGCGCGCGGCCCCGAGCGCTCGGTCAGGATCAGGAGCTGGCACGAGACCGGCATTCCCGAACCGGTTCAGTGAACGGCGGCGGCCGCAGCGCGAGCGTCGCGCTTGATGCGCTCGACCATCGAGCGCAGCCCGTTCGAGCGCTGCGGTGTAAGGTGCTCCGAAAGCCCCAAGGAGCGGAAGGTCTGCTGCGGGTCTGCTTCGGCGATTTCCGAGGCTGGCCGGCCCGACAGGAGAGCGACGAGAAGCGCGATCAGGCCGCGCACGATGTGGGCGTCGCTGTCGCCGCGGAGATGAAGGATGGCTTCATCCTGCGCCGGCTCGATTCCGGTCTCCAGCCAGACTTGGCTTGCGCAGCCCATGACCTTGTTGGCGTCGGTACGTGATTCGTCGGGGAGCGCCGGCATCATCCGCCCGAGCTCTATCAAATAGCGGTAGCGCTCCTCCCAATCGTCGAGGAACTCGAAATTCGCGACGATCTCGTCGGCGGACGGCAGCATACCGCCGATATAGGACGTCGAAGAGCGCCTGGCGAGGTTCGCAACCGAGCTCGGGTGCGCCGGATACGAGGTCGCGCTCGGTTCCAAGCCAACATCTGCCGCGCTGTTCGGGCCGCCAGCGCCATCTTGCGCGAGCCGGGCCACGGTTTCGAGCGCCTGCGATCGCAGTTCTGGATCTCCCGCCTTAGGCTTCGTTTAAGCCGCCTATGGCACGGTCCTCGAACGGGGGCGAGGAGCGCACGGCAAAACCGTCGCGGCTGGTAGTTTGCGTATCAACGAGACCATCTCGGCGATCGAGGCCAGGCTGGCGGCTCTCGTTCACGACTCGGTGCGAGACGATCCTCTCGAGCGCGTCCGGCACGAACGGTTCATCTCAAGCCGGCTTACGGTCGGCGTGATCGCACTCGCCTGCCTCCCACTTTATCTCTTGCTGCGCGGCGTGCCGTCGCTGCCCGAGTACGCGGCGATGACCTGCCTCGTGCTGCCGGTCGCGGCGGCAGTCGTGCTGGCGCACAGCGGCCGCCTCGGGCTTGCGCATGCGATCTCCTCCGCCTCGCTTGCCGGGCTCATCGTCTGCATCGCCGCGACCTCGGGCGGCGTCTCGTCACCTGCCGCGGTCTGGCTTGTAGCAGTGCCGCTCGAAGCTTTCCTCTCGGGCTCGCGGCTCGCGGCGCTCGCGGGAAGCGCGATGGCGGGCATCGCCGCACTCCTTCTCGGATTCCTGAGCGTAGCGGGGGTCTTGCCGCCGCTCGAGCCCTGGCCGATGACTGTCGCAGTGCCGGTCTTCGCGATCACGGCGATCGCCCATGCCGCGACCCTCGCGCTAGAGCACTGCCGCATCGAGGTCGGCCGACGCGCGCTGGCTCGCACGCGCGACGCCCGCGACCGCTCGCTCCTCCAGGCGATCGATGATCTCGTGACCTGGCACGACCGTAACGGCCATGTTGTAAAGGCAAGCGCCGCGGCGACGAAGCTCCTCGCCGCTGCCCCCTCCGCGCTCACCGGCCGCGGCTTACTCGCCCGCGTCCACGTGTCGGACCGGCCAGCCTTCCTCAAGGCGATCAGCGACGCCGCTCTAAGCGGGCGGCCGGTCGCGATTGAATACAGGCTCCATGTTGGTCCGTCAGATGCCGCCGCGGCGCGGGTGATCTGGGCCGAGACCCGTGCCCATCGTATCGAGCCGGCCGAGGGCGCTGGTGCCAGCGGGGCGGCCGAGTGCGCCGTTGTCGCCGTTACCCGGGACGTCACTGAACAAAAGCGCCGCACCGACGACCTCGAGGCGTCGCGGCTCGCCGCCGAGCAGGCGGGGGAGACCAAGGGCCGCTTTCTGGCGACGGTCAGCCACGAGCTGCGCACGCCGCTCAACGCCATCATCGGGTTCTCGGAAATGCTGACCGCCGACGGGGCGCTCGATCGTGTGCCCGAACGACGGAGCGAATACGCCCGAATCATCCATGAATCGGGGCTGCACCTCCTCGAGGTCGTGAATACTCTCCTCGACATGTCGAAGATCGACTCGGGCAATTTCGATTTCGTCCCGGAGCCCTTCGCGCTTGCGCCGCTGGTGCATGGCTGCTGCGATCTCATGCAGCTCAAGGCCGAGCAGGCCGGGGTCGCGCTCGCTCGCGACATTGCCACGGATCTCCCGGAGCTCGTCGCCGACGGGCGCGCTTGTCGCCAGATCCTGATCAATCTTCTCTCCAACGCGGTGAAGTTCACGCCGCCCGGAGGGCTTGTCACGATGGCTGCTCGGCGGCGCGCCGATCGCATCGAGCTGTCGATCGCCGACACCGGGGTCGGTATCGGCGAGCAGGACCTGCCGAGACTCGGCGATCCCTTTTTCCAGGCGGGTTCGGCCTACAGCCGCAGCCACGACGGGACCGGCCTCGGACTTTCCGTGGTGCGCGGGCTCGTGGGCCTGCACAGAGGCGAGCTTACGATCGAAAGCGCGCCCGGCGAGGGCACGGTGGTCACCGTTGCGCTGCCGGTGGACTGCCGCGGGGGCGGCGCGCCGAACATCGGATTGCGGGTGCGAGCGCTTCCGCGCCGGCTCGTCGCCGGCGATGGCCGGGAGAGGGAGAGTCTGCGTGCGTGAGGCTTTGGCGGCCCGCTCGGGGCGGGATTTCGTGACGACCGGCGGGTCGCCCCTCGCTGCGGGTGGCAAGGACGTTGCAGCGGGGCTCAAATCGGCGCTGCTGTTCGTAGCCCGGCGGCCGGCGATCGTCCTCGGCTGCGCCCTGCTGCTTGCGGCGCTCACGGCCGTCGCCTTGAATGCGCTCGCATGGCAGAGCGCGCGCCACCCCTCCCCGATGTTCCCGCGCAAGGGCGACCCCGAGCGACGGGTCGCGGTCGCGCCGCCGCTGCCGCCGTCACGGCCGGCCGAGGTACGACCCGCCGTGTCCGCCCCGGTTGCGGCCGCGCCTCCGGTCGTTGCGGCGCCGGCGAGCCCGGCTGCGCCGCCCGTGGTGGCGACTCCGTCACGGCCCCCACCCGCGCGCGATCCGATCGGCGACCTCATTCGGGCGGGCGAGACCGGCTCCGCGGCCGCAAAGGATTCCCTGGCGAAAGTGATCGCAGCCCAGCGCGCGCTGACGAAGCTCGGCTATGGTCCAATCAAGAACGACGGCGTGATCGGACCGGGCACGCGCCAGGCGATCGAGAGGTTCGAGCGCGACCGCAAGCTTGCGGTCACGGGCGAACTCAGCCCCCGCACCGCACGGGCATTGGCTGCGCAGTCCGGGATCGCCCTCGATTGATGCGCCGGCCTCGGGGCTCTGCGTGAGCCGCCTGCGGTCGGACTTTTGGGTTGCGGCTCATCTGCGGCGCTGCGCCACCGAGGGAGTGGATGCCGTGCTCAGGCGTCGCGGCGCCGCCGAAGCGGGGGCCATCTTCGTCAAAGTCGACCGGCTCGACGGCCGTGCCAGCCTCTACGGCCCCGCGCCCCAATACCTCGTGGAGGAGGCGGCGAGTGAGCGGCTCTTCGCGCCCGTTCTCGTGGAGGTGCCGGCAGTCCAGATCGAGGACCGCATGCGCCGGGAGCTGAAGTTCGATTCCGACCTTTGGCTGATGGAGATCGAAGATCGGGCGGGACGGCACTTCCTCCCACTTGCCCGGGATAGCTCCGTCGAATTGTAAGCCGCTGGCCCCGTGTGGATCACCGTGGGCTTTGCCCGGGGTGGCTGGGGTCAGGCGCGGCGCTGAACAAGCCCGTTCTCCGCCACAGCCCGTGTGGCTGCGCCTGTACGCACGTCCGGGCGAACCAGCGCCTCGTGGATTTGCCGAACATGGAGGCCGACCATGGGCCGCTGGTTTGCGCCAAGGATTGCCTCGACCAGATAGGCCGCGGTTGCGCGCGGGGTCTGGCGAAAGAGGCGGACGAGGCTGAAAACCTCTTCAACGTCGAACGCAATCGAGGGCTCGAGCGTCAGGAAAACCCTGATCGCGTCTTCCTCGTCGATGCCTGCCGCCAGGAGCGCGAGGGCCAGGATGTCGTGCCGTTCGGCGTTGCCGAAGTTCCAGTCGACCGCGCCGGCGAGGCGTAGCATCGAGGCGAGCTTCTCCGCGAAGCGCTGGCGGTCGCCGGCTCTCGCGCAATCCACCAGCGTGTCGCAAGCCCCTCGGTCGCGTAGCGGCAGGGCGGGGGCGCGGATGGCGGCGATCGGCTCGACGGCGGCGCGGATATCGGCACGTTGCGCCTCGTCGGCAGCTAGGTAGAGCGCCGCGCGATGAGCAGTGGGCAGATCGGAGCGAGCGAGGAGCGCTTGTGCGAGGTTGGAATCCATACCCGCGCGCGTGATCAGCGCGTCAAGGAGCATGCCGGCCATCGCGAGGGAAGGGTTGCGCGCGAGAACGGCATCGATCTTTGCATCCTCTCGCGACAAGAGCTCGGCTATTTGCGCTTCGTCGAGGTCGTCCCGCGCGGCGCGCATGGCCGAAAGATCGGCGCCATCCCGCGACGCCGCGGCTGCGAGCGAGTCGTCAAATGATCCAACACCTTCGACGACGGCGCGTCGGGCCTCGCCGCCACGACCGACGAGCAGCGCGAGGAGAGTTCGCGGCGTGTCGGCAATGGTGGCGAGCTTACGCGCGACGATCGCGGCGGTGTCGTCATCGACCACGGGCAGCAGGCCGCCTGCCAGCGCCTCAAAGGCGGCTATCATGGATTTGTCCCGGTTCTTCGCGGCGACGAAGAGGTCGGTCTGGACCCGCAGGATAACGGGGCGCAGATCGAGCGCGCTCGCACGAGAAAGCGCAAGAAGGCCAGAGAGATCCGACAGTGCGGAGCCGGACATACGCAACCCGTCGACGACATGGGGGGAGGGCTCACGCAGATTATCGTTTTGCGCTTAGCGAAGGCTTAACCAACGCCCGCTCGTCGCATCCCACCTCAGGGAACCGGAAGCGTGGCCGTGTGATTGAATCCACACTTAATCGGTTTCCGCGCGCCGGGCAGGTGCCGGCAACCCTCTGTTAACCACTGCAGCTTTTGCTGAAGGCACAGCGCGAGCCGAGTGCCCGCAAGGTGGGATTTGGAGGAAGGAGTTATGGCCGAGATCCAGCCAGCCACCGGAGCGGTCGTGCCGTTCCCCGGGTCCGCCTACCGTGCATCGCGTCCGGCGCTCAAAGCCGACGAGCCGCGTGGCGAGATTCTGCTCTTCACCGGCGTGCGCTATGAACGGGCGGTCGCGACGGGCCTCGAGCCGACCCCCGCGTCGAGCGGCGCATCGCGAGCCGGCCGGCCACGCCGGCGCTCCTGACGCTGCGGGACGGGGTTACTCCCGATCGATCGTGCAGGAGACGGATTTCGCTACTTCGGACGCCTCCTCGCGCTGGCTTGGAAATGCCGCGAGGACCCGGATGACCACGAGGCCCTCGCGGCTTGGCGCCACGATGCGAACGTCGCGGGAGGGCTCGTCGGGGTCCTCGGTCGCGAGCGCCTCGTCGAGCTGCCGGCGGGTCATGAGGACGAGGTCGAGCGCGCCGCGGACCGCCGCCCGGTCCGTAATGGCGAAGAAGACGCCGCCGGCGCGTGCGTGCAGCGAGACCGATTGAAACAGCGCTCCGGTCCGGGCTGAGACGCGCACCGGCCCCTCCTCGAGCGTGTAGGCGCAAGTCGACAGCGCCACGTCGGGATCAGGGTAGGGCAGCCAAGTGCCGAGATCGCCGGGCGCGGCGATAATCTCCGAGCGGTCGGCGCTGAGCGTCGAGCGAAGGCGCGAGAAGGCGTCCTTTTCGGCGAGATAGGGGATCGCGAGCACGGCCGCGAGATGCGCGATCGCGGCAAGCACGAAGGCACACAGAGTGGCAAGAGCGAACTGGCCTCTCAAGGTCACGGAGCGCACTCCAGCCGCTCAACGCGCGGGACTGTGCGGAAATCGAGCGCAGCCGATCCGACCGAAGCCGGGCTGTCGTAGAGGCGGAAGATCAGCGTCACGGGGCCGCTCTCGGGCATCATCAGCCAGTTGCCGGTCGCTGCCTCCCGCGAGACGGTGATCGAGAATCCGCCGTTCTGGTCCCGCAGGAGCTCGGCCGAGCTAAAGCCGCTGCGTCCGAGGGGAGTGTCGACCGGCCGGCCGGCGACGTCATAGAGGGTGAGCGTCCAGAATCGCGCCTGCGGCGTTGCCGGGCCGACCCGATAGGCGCAGCGCGCGTCGAGCGCGCGCCCGCCGTCGTCGACACTCGCGCGCAGCAGCAGGCCCTCGCCGACGCCGAGCGGGATCGCTCCGGTGCGAGCGTTCACCGCTCGCGTGTACGGGTCGGCCTCGCGCGAGCCGGACCGCGGCCATACCGTCCACGCCCCAACGCCGACCCGGCCGAAGGGATACTCGCCATTCGTCATCCAATGGGCGCTTGAAAGCCCGAGCGCGCCCGCGATCACGAAGGTGTAAACGACGAGAAGGGCGGAAGCGGCGGCGCTCGCCTTCCTGACAGGCAGGCCTTCAATGGGCGGACCGCGCAAGGCGAAGGCCCGGGGAAGGCGAGCGGCGAACACGGCGGCGACGCGCTGTTATGGGACGGCGATGCGCCCGCCGACCGCGCGGGTGCCGGCGGTGGTCGTCGGCAGATCGACCGCGGCGCGAGCGGAGCCTGGAAGCGTGGTGAGCGAGGGCACCGGGCGCTCCGCCCGCTTCAAGAGATCGCCAATGCCTCCGATGACTTCGTAGGAGCGACGCGACAGCGCCCCCGAGGCGGGGCGCGAACTGAGATCCACGACGGGACCCTGACCGGCGGGCTTGGCGGCGACTTTGGGCCCGTCCACGCTCAAGCCGGGGATCGGCCGGATCTCCAAGTTCTGGTGCGCGAAGCTCATCACCTCGTGCCAGGACATCGCCGGCAGCGATCCGCCGGTCATGTTGTTGGTCGAGGTATGGTCCTCGTTTCCGAACCAGACGCCCGCGACGAGGTTGCCCGTGTAGCCGACATACCAGGCGTCGCGGTAGGCGTTGGTGGTGCCGGTCTTACCGGCCGATTTGATGCCCTCGAGCGCTGCCCGGCGCCCGGTGCCTTCCTCCGGCACCTTTGAGAGCATGTAATTCATGTCCGCTACCACTTGGGTGGAGAGGACCTGCGCGGCCGGCGGCTCCTGATCGCGCCGGTAGATCACCTCGTCGGCGGTGTTGCGCACCTCGACCGCCGCATAGGGGTTCGCGCGCCGCCCGCCATTGGCGAACACCGCGTAAGCCGCCGTTTGATCGATCACCGTCACCTCGGCGGCGCCGATCGGCAGCGACACCGTGTCGGTGAGAGGCGTCGTGAGGCCCATGGCTCGCGCCGTCTGGATGATCTTGGCGCGGCCGATCTTGGCGGCGTTGGCGACGTGACTGACCCCGGTGGCCTGGCCCATCTTGATCGACATGATCACCGGTATCGTGTTGATCGATTTCGCGAGCGCCGTGGTCAACGGCATCGTGCCGGCATGTGAGCCGCGATTGTAGTTGCCGGGGCACCAGTTGCCGATGCACACCGGCGTGTCCGTCACCTTGGTGTTTGGGCGATAGAGCCCGGTCGAGAGTGCCGCAGCATAGACGTAGGATTTGAACGAGGATCCCGGCTGGCGCAGCGCCTGTGTCGCCTTGTTGAACTCGCTCTCGCCGTAGTCGCGCCCACCGACCATCGCGCGGACCGCCCCGTCAGGGTCCATCACGACCATCGCGGCGCTGTCGACGTCGTACTGTTTGCCATGCTGGCGGAGAACGTTCTCGAGGGTCTGCTCGGCCTTCTTCTGAATTCCGAGGTCGAGCGGAGTCTTGACCGTGAGCACGCGCTCATTGCCGAACCTGCCGGCGTTTGCGAGGTCCCGGACCCGTTCGAAGGCCCAGTCGAGGTAGTAGTCCGGGCTGGTGTCGCGCTTGCGGTCCACGGGCGTCGCCGGGTTGCGGCGGGCGGTCTGGATCTGGCCCTCGGTCAGGAAGCCTGCCTCGACCATGTTGTTGAGAACGTCGCTGGCGCGAGCGCGGGCCGCCGGCAGATTGACGTGCGGTGCGTATTTGGTCGGCGCCTTGAATAGGCCGGCGAGCATCGCCGCCTCGGCGAGGGTCACGTCCTTCACCGACTTGCCGAAATAGTAATCGGCGGCCGCCGCAGCGCCGAAGGCGCCGCCTCCCATATAGGCGCGGTCGAGATAGAGCTTCAGGATATCGTTCTTCGACAGGTGGAACTCGAGCCACACCGCGAGGAAGGCTTCCTTGATCTTGCGCTCGAGGGAGCGCTCGTTGTTCAGGAAGAGGTTCTTCGCGAGCTGCTGCGTGATCGAAGAGCCGCCCTGGACGACGCCGCCGCCGCGCGCATTGACGGTAAGCGCGCGCATCGTGCCGATCGGATCGATGCCCCAATGCTCGAAGAAGCGGCGGTCCTCGGTCGCGAGCGCCGCCTTGATCAGATGATCGGGGAATTCTTCGAGCTTGACCGAATCGTCGTGGCGGATGCCGCGCCTGCCGATCTCCTGGCCGTAGCGGTCGAGGAAGGTGACCGCGAGCTCCTGGGCCTTGAGCCAGTTGTCGCTCGTCTCGCGGAAGGCCGGCAGAGCGAGCGCGAGGAGCACGATCGCGGCGCCGGTGCCGAGCGTCGCCGCTTCGCTGGTAAGATCGAGCAAGACGCGCTTCGTCCCCCGGATCCGAAGCTTCGCCATTCGCTCAGAGAAGCCCTCATAGGCCTCGCTCATGCGCCGCCCGCCGGACCACAGGGCGTCGTTGAGCCACGCGTCCAGGGCGAGCGCGGCGCGCTTCAGCCGCGTCGAGAATGAGGCCCCCGGCTGCTCGTGCAGGTTCACGGCTAGAATTCACCCCTGGCGACGGCCGAGCCGGCCGCCCATGCGCCTTAAGATATTATCAACCGTCGCGGTTTGCAGCCAGACCGCCGGGAAGTCCAGCTGAGTTTATCGATAACGCACGGCGCGGCGGGGGAGGTCCGTGCGGGCGGGCGCAGGGAAGAGGGGTTGGCGGGGCGCGACGCGACAGGCCGGAACTGCCCGTGAGGGATGCCTGCGGCGACGACGGAGATCGGACGACGCGGCGCGACCGCGCGATCTCAGAGAACCGTGTTCCCGACGTGCTGGAGCCCGCGCAGCACGCCGAGCATGGTCGTGCCGCCTAGGAGGGCCCAGTCGAAGATGAAAAAGGCGCTCACGAAGCCGATGAGCAGCCCGCGAGAGAACGCGATCAACCCCCAGATCTCCTGATCTTCCACGCCGGGCCGGGCCGAGGCCGGGGATAGGACGACGATGGTCGGCGGGGCAGAGAGCATTTGCAGAGACCCTGATCGATTCGATCGGTGTGTCGGCTTACGCTACGAGAAGCGTGTAAAGGCCGGATGTGACGTTCGGCTAAAATTCGATACATCATCTCGCATGGCCACCTCCAAATCGCTCGTCGACGGACGCCCGTTCTGGCGCGCGAAGAGCCTTCGCGAGATGTCGGCAGCGGAATGGGAGAGCCTCTGTGACGGCTGCGCCCGCTGCTGTCTCGTCAAGCTCGAGGACGAGGAGAGCGGCACCGTCCATTACACCGACGTTGGCTGCACGCTGCTTGATGCCGGCTCCTGCCGGTGCCGCGATTACGACAACCGCCAAGCCCAGGTGCCCGACTGCGTCCGGCTCGCGCCCGGCAACGTGGCCGAGCTGTCGTGGCTGCCGCCGACTTGCGCCTACCGTCTCGTCGCCCAAGGCCGCGATCTGCCCTGGTGGCATCCGCTGAAATCTGGAGATCCCGAGACGGTGCACGAGGCCGGGATTTCGGTGCGAGACCGCGTCGCCGGCCGCGAAGAGGACTTCTCCCTGGCCGAGCTTCTCGATCACGTCGTGCAGTGGCCGCTGAGCCGAGGGGCGCGGAAGAAGGATGGGGACGAGCCGCGATGATCCGCTGGGAGAAGCAGGAAGGCGGCTGGTGGCGGGGCCTCTCCGGCGAGCTTGCGATCGCAAGCGTCTTGCGTGCGTCCGCGGGCGGCACGCCCAAATGGCGCTGGGAGGTGAGCGCGGTCGAGCCTCCGAAGGGGCCCGCAGCGCCGGCCACCGTGCGACCGCGCTCGCGGCGCGCCGGGCAGCGGACGATTACTGGACGCGCTGGCTGGAGGTCGCGGCGTTGAAGCCGGATGTGGAGCGGCTCGCTTTCTGCGGCGTGAGCGCGGCGGCCGAGCCGCCACAAAAAACCCGAGCGGAGAGCTCGGGTCGAAGTCTTCGCTTGGTGATGTTCGGAGTTGCGCGAAAAAGGGCAGCTCCGTCTTTGCAAGTCGAGCGCCGCCGAGCGGCGCCCCGTCGCGCTCGCCACGATTCGCGTCGTGCAGGAGACGCGGTGACGAGCGCGGCGGACCGCCTACTTCTTGGCCTTGCTGGCTCTCCTGGCGGCGGGCTTCGAGGTCTTGGTGGAGGCGGTCCTTGCGGTCTTCGCGCGCGATCCGCCGGACTTCGAGGCGCCCTTCCTCGCGCCACCCTTGCCGGCGCTTTTCTTGGCGCTCGACTTCGTCGCGCCTTTGCGGGCGCTCTTCGCAGCGCTCTTGGTCGCGCCCTTCCGCGCGCCGCCCTTCGCGGCCATCTTCTTGGCGCCGCCCTTTGCAGCGGACTTCTTGGCGCCGCCTTTCGAAGCGGACTTCTTGGCGCCGCCCCTCGAAACGCCCTTGCTGGCGCCTCGCGACGTGCCCTTGCCGGCCGACTTGCGCGCGGTCTTCCCGGCCGATTTCGAGCCGGAGCCCGACGATCCGCCGCTGCCGCCCATGCCTTGCGTTTTCGAGGGAGTATTTGAATCGCCCATGGCTTTACCTGCTGCTTCCTTCATGCGGGTGATGGCGGATTGAGCGGCTTCCGTCACACTTTGGGCTGCGCCCGTGATCAGGTTTTTGGCCACTTCGCCCTCTCTCTGGGTTTCGACGCGATCATGTCGCGCCACGTTGAAAGTTGGCTGACAGTCGATTCGCGCTGTCAAGTTCTTTCATGCGCAACAGCTGAAGAAGGCGCCTTTTTCCACTGCGGATGCTGCAATCGAGTACTTGGCAAGGCAGCAGAGGTCGTGAAAAGCGAAGTGGACGCCGAACCGCGCGAATCAGCGCGGAAACGCGTTCCAACGATTATAGGCGCGCGAGAGCGGCCCACGACGGACGCCGTGCGGGGGTTTGCGAACAATAGCATCCGGCTGCGCCTTCACTTCAGCCTTTGTCTGCATCGAGAGCTCTATACAGCATAGTTCCTGCTCGCATTGCGCATCGTGCGGTCGAGGCGATAAATTCAAGTATAGTTCCTTTCCGAAAGCTGATTTCGATCGCGGCGGCACCGGAAGCTGCGTCGTCGTGGAGCGTGCGGCGAAGTACGACGAACGGCTGTCGAAACGCGAACACTGATGGCGAGAAGCGGTCGCTCCGAGCGTCGGGGTGCGCGCCGCGATACAGCCATCTGCGCTCGCGCTGACCCGCATTCGCGCTTGGCCTCCCGCGAGCTGAGGCTTAGCTTCCGGACAAAAGCCATTGCAGACCGGAGAGTTCAATGTCGATCGTCCAGCGAGCGCTCGTGGCGGCGTTCTGTGTCGGCCTCGCGGCCGCAAACCCGGTGCGTGCGCAGACGCAGGAGCACGAGGCCTGTCCGGGTTTCGTCGCCTCGCTCAAATCGCTCGTGCAGCCGGCGGCGCTTTCACGCGGCGAGGTTTCGCTCACCTTCGTCGGTCACGCGACGTTCCTGATCGAGAGCCCGGGTGGCGTTCGCGCGGCGACCGATTACAACGACTACGTCCGCCCCTCGGTCGTGCCGGACGTCGCAACCATGAACCGCGCGCACTCGACCCATTACTCGACGCGGCCCGATCCCACTATCAAGCATCTCCTGCCGGGCTGGAACCCGGCCGGCGGTCCCGCGCGCCACGACGTGACGATCGGCGACGTGCGCGTGCGCAACGTCTCCACGAACATCCGCGACCTCTGGGGGGGCGGCGGCACCCAATACGATATGAACTCGATGTTCGTGTTCGAGACGGCGGAGCTGTGCATCGCCCATCTCGGCCATCTGCACCACACGCTCGAACCCTCGCATCTGAAGAAGCTCGGGCGCATCGACGTCGTCCTGGTGCCTGTCGACGGCGGCTACACGCTCGATACTGAAGGCATGATGGAGGTGCTGAAGACGATCGGCGCGCCGCTCATGGTGCCGATGCACTACTTCAATCCTACGACCCTCAACCGCTTCCTCGCGAGAGCCAAGGAGCATTGGCCGGTCGAGTACTCGAAGTCGCCGAGCATCGTGGTCTCGCGGGCGATGCTGCCGACGAGCCCCAAGGTAATGGTGCTGCCCGAGGGGCGGGGAAGCGGGCTTTTCAGCGATCCTTGATGGTCGCTTCGCGCCGCTCGAACTCGCGCACGAGCCGCTCGAGTCTGTCCGGCAGCGGCTCCTTGAGCACGCCGGAATAAACGGACACGAGCAGGTTGGCGACGAGGTGCCGGTCGAAGGACAACGGATGGATGCCCTCATTGCGGCCGGACGCGCCAAACGCCTGATTGTGATGGATGAACATCGTGTCGCTCAAATCCAGCGCCTCGCCGGTCTCGCGGCGGCTTTAGCAGCTCGTCTCCGGCGACGAATCGCCACGACAAGCACCGCCGCCACCGAACAACGTGATCCGCGACCGGGGGTTCCTCTAACGAGAGCGGCGGTTGTGGATGAATTGTCCGGTCAGCGGCGATCGGAATAGGGCGAGGGGAGGATGACGCGAACAGGTCGCTTCTCCGGCGCGACGGCATCTGCACCGCCGCGCAGCTCCGTCTTCTCGGACGCGGCGCGCTCCGACGCCGTCCCGGTCACCTCGGGCTCCCGCGACGAGCGCGGCGGAGAGAGGCCGTCAGCGGCAACCATCGCCGTGAGGACGAGCGCGGGAGCGAGCGTTCTCGCGGCAGAGATCATAAGCGCTTCCAATCCCAGGTCGGCTTGCGGGAACGGTTGTAGCGCTTCCGCATTAACGGCCGGTTTTCACCCGTGGCGGTTCGAAGGCGCCGCACGGCGGGAACCGGCTGCGCGCGGCCACGTTGCCGCCTGGAGGGGTCCGCCTCACCGGGCGCTCGCTCAGTCCGCAGGGCCGCCCCGATCGTTCCGAAACGCAGCCGCGCCGCCCCCGCCGCACTGTGGGCGGTCAAAGCCGGAGGATTCGACCCATGGGCCTCTTTTCGAAACCGATCAAGACGCTCGACGACCTCTTCGTGCACACCCTGCAGGACATCTATTACGTCGAGAAGCAGATCCTGAAGAACCTGCCGACCATGGCTCAGAAGGCCAGCGATCCGCAGCTCAAGCAGGCCTTCCAGACCCATCTCAAGGAAACGGAAAGCCATGTCAGCCGCGTCGAGGAGGTCTTCCGCCTGCACGGGCATGAGGCCAAAGGCGTGAACTGCCCGGTGATCGACGGTCTCGTCGAGGAGGCCGAGGAGGTGATGAGCGACGCCGACGATCCCGAGGTGCTCGATGCCGCGCTGCTCTCGGCGGCCCAGGCGGTGGAGCATTACGAGATCACGCGTTATGGCACGCTCGCCGCCTGGGCGAAGCAACTGGGACGCCAGGATTGCGCCTCCATCCTGCACAGCATCCTCGACGAGGAAAAGCGGACGGATCAGAAGCTGACCCAGCTCGCCGAGTCGAAGGTGAACCGCAAAGCGGCCTAAAGCTCCCGCATCCAAGCTCGACAGTCCGAGCCCCGGCGCCGATCGCCGGGGCTCTTGCTTTTCGGCAACGGCTTGCCCCGAAACGCCTCGGCCGGACCTCGGGCGGGCGCGGCGCCACGTTGTCGCCACATCTCCTGCTACCCATTCACCATAACGACAAGCTGGGACGCCCTTAGAAGGCGGCGGGGAGATTCGATCGAATGCGACTTCGCGCGATGGCGCCGCTGCGCGCCAGCGACCGAGTCGAGCGCCCATCCGAGCGCTACGGCGGCGATTGCCTCGCCCCCCGCGGCCCTGGGACGCGCGATCGGGCGAGCTTCGTGCCGGTGGCGCTGCGGTCGCTTCTGGTCTGCGGCGGCGCAGGCGCGGCGCTGGCCGTAGCGCTCGCCGGCTTCCGCGGCGAGTTCGAGCCGGTGACCCGGGCCGAAGCGGCCCCGGCGGAGGTCTCGGCCTTCCTCAAGCCGCGCGTGAGCGCCTTCGTGCCACCCGTCGAGCGGCCGGTTCAAGACCACATCTCAACCGCCATCACGGCCGCGCTTCCTAGGGCCGGCGCGATCGACCGCGTACCAGCCGATTTTCTCTACCCCGAGCCGCCGGAAGCCGGCGTCGACACGCCGGCGCTGACGGCTGACGCGCCTGCCTTGAATCCCGACGACATCCTCGAATTCGGGCCGATGCGGATCCGCCGCCACCTCGTCGGCACGATCATGAAGGCGGCCCGGGCGACAGAGACCGATCCGATCCTCCTGATGGCCGTCGCGGACAAGGAATCGAGCTTCTCGACGACCGTGAAGGCGAAGACCTCATCCGCCACCGGGCTGTACCAGTTCATCGCCTCGACCTGGCTCAGGGTCGTGCGCGACTTCGGCGCGAAGCACGGGCTGGAGAAGGAAGCGAAAGCCATCGAGTGGGTCGACGACGAGCTCACGGTGGCCGACGGCGTCGAGCGGGCCCGCATCCTCGATCTGCGGCGGGACCCCTTTCTTTCGGCGCTGCTCGCCGCCGAGATGCTGAAGCGGGATCGCGCGCGGATCGCGAAGCGCATCGGCCGCGATCTCACGGACGGCGAGACCTATCTCGCCCACTTCCTCGGCCCGGACGACGCCGAGAAGTTCCTTCAAAAGGTAGTCGGCGCTCCGAGCGCCGGCGCAGTGAAGCTCCTGCCGCGGCCCGCACGCGCTAACCGCTCGATTTTCTACGCCCGCCGCGGCCGCAAGCTGCAGGGGCTGTCAGTCGCTGAGGTCCACGGCAAGTTCGAGAAGATGATGGGCCTGCGCTTTGACCGCTATCGCGACGTCCACCGCGTCGCGACGGCCGCCCCGGCGACGCTGGAGGCGAGCGCGCAATAGCGGCGCCGGATCGCCTGTAGCGCTTCGCCGGAACGGTAGGCGAAGGCTGCAGCGGGGCTGGCCCGTCGCGGCGCTGTTTACGACGAGCGAGAAGCCGGAGCGGCCTCCGCCTGCGCCTCCTCCCGTGCCGTCTCCTCCCCAGGCACCGGGGTGTCTTCGCCGAGCGTCTCGCGGACATAGAGCTTCTTCACGAGCACAAAGGCGACGACGGTGAGCGGCACCGCGAGAACCAGCCCTACGGGACCGAAGACCACGCCGAAAGCAAGCACCGAGAGAAGCGACAGCGCCGGCGGAAGCGACACCGTCTCGCGCTGCACCAGAGGCGCGATCATGTTCGATTCGACCTGCTGGATCACGACGAAGGCTCCGAGCGTCCAAAGGAACAGCTCACTGCTCTGGCTGCCGGCGATGATGAGGGCGGGCAGTGCTGCAAGCAGTGGGCCGAGGAAGGGGATGAACTCGCCGAGACCAGCGATGAGGCCGAGGGCCAGCGGCGAAGGCAGGCCGATGAGCCACAACGCCGTGCCCGTGAGAGCCCCGACGATGGCCATCGCCATGAGCTGGCCCTTCAGCCAGAGCCTGAGCGCCGTGCCGGACGCGTCGAGCGCGCCTTCCGCACGCGAGTGCTGGCTCAGCGGGAAGAGCTTGACGAGCCCACGCTTGTAGAGATCGGGGTCGGCGGCGAGGAATATTCCGGCGACGATCACCACCAGCAGATCGGCGAGCGCTCCGACAACAGTGAGACCGAACGCCGCGGCCCGGCCGAGCAATTCGCGCGGAAGCCCGGAGCCGAGCATGTTTGGCAGCTGCCGCGAGAGATCGTTCACGTTCACCCCAAACTCGCCGAGCACGTAGCTGACCGCTGGCGGAAGCACCGAGCCGAGCTGTGCGATCTGCGCCCGCATCTGCTGCCCGAAGAGACCGGACACGAGCGCGACGAGGATGACGATCACGAGCACGGCGATCGCGAGCGACCAGCGCTTGGTCGAGGGAATGGCTTGCGCGATGACGTCCGCGAGCGCGCGTAGGATCACCGCGACGACGACCGCCCCGAAGGCAAGCAGCAGCACGTCCGAGAGACGCCAGGCGAGGGCGGCGAGCGCCCCGAGCGCGAGCACGATCAGAACGCGGCGGACGAAGGCCCCGTCGCGGAACTCCGAAGACCAATGCCACGCCTCGGCCGCGGCACGAACCCGCCTCCGGGCGGCCGACGGCGGGTTCGCGGGAACCGGCAGGACGCCGGCGTCCCGCACCGGCCCCCGATTTTGCCCTGCCTCCGCCATGCGTGGCTAACGCGGCGGGGCCGATATGGCTCCGCTATTGGCGCTTCGAAGCGTCGGGCTCGTAGGCGGCGAGCGCGATCAGCGCAGCCGGCATGTCGGCGCCCGCCCGGCGCAGCTTCTGGGCCGAGTCGCGGCAGGCCTGCCGGTCGGCGCCCTGCGCCGTGTCGCGGAGCTGCTGGAGCGTCACGCCGCCCGCGAGCTTGAAGTCGCCGGAAGGGCCGGCCGGGCCGGCGGCCTGCGCGCCGCCCGTGCCCGAGCCGGATGCATGGGGGCTTGCGGCCGGCTCCGGCGCGGCTCCGGTCGAGACCGGCGCGGTCGGGGGCGCGGCGCTTTGCGCGCCGACATTCGTCGAGGTGCTCGGCCCGACCGAGCCGCCGCCTTGCGTGCCGGTCGCCTGGCCGTCACTGCGGGGAAGGGGCTGCGTCGAGGCCTGCTGCCCGGCCGCGGCCTGGCCGCCGGCCGGCGGTGCGGCCGCGGCGGGCGGAGGTGCCGCCGGCGGGGCCGAAGCCGCGGCCTGCCCGGCCGGCGGCTTCGGCGGCTCGGACGCCTTCTTCTCGGCGTAGGCGAGGAGTTCCTGGCAGAGATCGGCGGGGCCGGCCTGGGCGGCTTGCGCGGCCGAGGCCGGAGCCGGCTGCGCGCTCGCCGGCGTCGCCTGGGCGGGCGTCGCCGGCTGGGCAGCGGCAGGCTGTTGATCGGAACCGGCAGGCGGCGTGGTCTGCGCGATCGCCGACGCGGCGATCAGCGCGGTCGAACCGAACAGGGCGGCCAGGAAGGCGCTACGCATGGTCATCTCCCGAGAGGCGGCGGCGTCATGGCGGCGCGAACCGCAGGACACGGTCCGGATTGTGCTATCCGCAGAACGGTCCGACAAGCGTTCAGTTGTGCGCTTCCGCGGCGCAGATCAGGGCGAAGACGCCCATGACCGCCGCAAGCTCGACGACGCTTCGCAAAACCAGGAAAATATCGATTTGCCGCGTCAGCAGCGCCAGGACCGCAACCGCAACCGCGACGACACCGGCCCACAGAGCCATGGCTCCCTCCCCAACCGGTACGCACTCACCCGGCCCTTAACGCCAGGCGAACGTTCTGGTTCCAGGAGCCTGAAATTCTCAGAGATCGACCGCGTCGGGCTTCGCAGCCGGTTTGCCCCCGGCGCCGACATTGATCTTGACGGAAAGTGATTGCACGCGCCCGTCCGTGTGCTTGACCTCGTAGGCGATCTCGTCGGCGCCGGTGAATCTCGGGTTCGATTGGTAGAACACGCCCTGCACCGGCACCTCGAGCTTCGGGCAGCGGGCAAGCGTGCCGGGCTTCACCTTGCCGGCCTTCACCGCGAGCGCGCCATGCTTGGGATGCGTGACAACCTTGATCTCGGGCAGCGGGCCCGCCGTGCACTCCTTCGTGACGTTGGCGTAGATGCCGAGACGCATCGTCTTGCCGGCGACAGCGTCCGCGCTGCGGTAGACCTTGTTCTGTCCGAGGGCGGGCGTCGCCGCGGCGAGGATAATGAGCGAGGCGAGGGCGCGGATCTGAAAGCGGGTCATGCGGGCCTCCGTTCAATGGTTCGTCGCGGCGGGGCTGATCGACGAGACGATGTTGGCGATCTCGTCGGCGAGCCCCTGGCGGAAAGCCTCCTCGTCCTCAGGCGAAAGATCGCCGAGCGGCACGCGCGCTGCGAAGGAGGAGCATAGTCTCGTGAAACGCTGGGTCCAGGCGCGCATCTCGTCCGGGCTCTGCGTGAGCGCTTGCGCGATCTCGGCCATGAGCCCGATGATCAGGATTCGCATCGCGCCGACGGTCACGGCGGTATGATCGACCATGAGACGGTCCTCTCGATGATGCGGCTCACCAAGAGCAATACAGCTTTCGGCTCGCGAGGCCAGCGCGGCGCGGTCGCCTTCGAATCACCACAGCCTGGACGAAATGCTTCCCAAAAGCCGGGCGAAAGTGGCAGGACCTAAGGTTTCGAGACCCTTGGGAGTTCATCGACCGGAAGGCCCCAGGCCCCACGGCCGATCTTCAAGCCCCGTCAGTCCTGGAAAAGGGCGGCGGGGCTTTTTTTGTCTCGACCGACCGGGCGCATTCGCTCCGCCGCCCGCGCGAACGGGTTGCGCTTTCCGGGAATTGGGTCAGGATATCGCGACCGAAAGATCCGCAAAGGACATGCCGCCCGCGAACCGCGGGTGGCCAGAGGACGGGTTGGAAGCCAACGGGAGGGACATCCATGGCGAATATGAAGCTTACGCGTCGGCGTTTCCTGCAGACCACGGCGGTTGCGTCGACCTTCGTCGCGGCGCCGTTCGTGCGCGACGCGAACGCGGCCGGCAGCCTTTCGGTCGGCTTCTGGGACCACTGGGTTCCGGGCGGCAACAAGGCGACCGAGGAGATCGCCCGGGCCTGGGCCGACAAGGAGAAGATCGATCTGAAGATCGACTTCATCACCTCCCAGGGCAACAAGAACCTTCTGACCATCGCCGCCGAGGCCCAGGCGAAATCCGGTCACGACATCTTCGCCTTCCCGACCTGGTGGCCGCAGCAGCATGCCGAGTCGCTCGAGCCGGTCGACGACCTCATGAAGCAGCTGATCGAGCAGAACGGCAACGTCAACGGCACCGTCGAGTATCTCGGCCGCGCCAAGGGCCGCTGGCTCGCGGTCCCGGCCACCAACGGCAGCCAGATCAAGGGTCCGTGCTCCCGCATCGACCTCATGAAGCAGCATGCCGGCATCGACGTGCAGGCGATGTATCCGGCCGGCAGCGCGCCGAAAGCCGAGAACTGGAACTTCGATACCTTCCTCAAGGCGGCGGAAGCCTGCCACAAGGCCGGGGTGCCCTTCGGCATCGGGCTCGGCCAGACGACCGACTCGGTCGACACCGCGGGCGCGATCTTCCAGTCCTTCGACGCCCACCTCGTCGACAAGAACGGCAAGGTCACGGTGAAGTCGGACAACGTCCGCAAGGCGATGGAGTATTACAAGAAGCTCGCGGCGGTGCTGCCGCCGGATGCGCCCGCCTGGGACGACGCCTCCAACAACAAATGGCTCGTGTCCGGCCGCGGCGCGCTCATCATGAATCCGCCGAGCGCCTGGGCGGTGGCCAAGCGCGACGCGCCGCAGATCGCCGAGCAGTGCTGGACGCATGGCATGCCGTCCGGTCCGGCCGGCCGCTTCGCGCCGTTCCTGCCCTATTTCTGGGGCATCTGGAACTTCTCGAAGAACAAGCCGGCCGCGAAGAGCCTCCTCCTCGCCCTGTCGACCCATGACGCGATCGGGAAGATGGTGGCGGCGAGCGGCGGCTACGACCTGCCGGCTTACGAGAAACTCACCACCCTCAAGACCTGGGCCGAGGAAGGGCCGCCCAAGGGCACGCTCTACCACTATCCGAACCCGCACAACCATCAGACCCTGTCGATTGCGGCGGCCCCCGCCCCGCCGGCCATCGCCTTCCAGATCTACACCCAGGCGGTGCAGACCAAGATGGTCGCGCGGCATCTGCAGGGCGAGGGCCTCGAGCGGACCCTCGCCTGGGCCGAGAGCGAAGTCGAAGGCTTCATGCGGGGCTGATGGCAGCGGGTGGCGTCGCCGAGCGCGGCGCTCCGCACCCTTGACGGGGCCCGGGCGGACCGACCGCCCGGGCCGCGACCTCAGCGTCGAGAGAGCCGATGGCCAATATTGCCGTTCGAGACCGTGCCGCCTTCGCGACGACGAGCCGGCCCCGCGGGAGTGCGCGCGAGTTCTTCCGCCAGAAGTCGACAGTCGCGTTCTTCTTCACCCTGCCGCTGATCCTGTTGATCGCGATTCTCGTGATCTACCCGGCATTCTATTCCGTCTATCTCGCCATGCTGAGCAAGCGCATGGACCGGTTCGTCGGGTGGTCGAACTTCACCTTTCTCTTCACCCGCGAAACCTTCTGGATGGTGGTGAAGCAGTCCTGCATCTTCGCGATCACCGCCGTCATCTTCAAGGCCATCATCGGCTTCATCGTCGCCCATCTCGTCCATGCGATCCCGAACGAAGGCCAGCGCAAGTGGCGCGGCATGCTGCTCGTCCCATGGGTGATCCCGCCGGCCCTGTCGACGCTCGCCTGGCTGTGGCTGTTCGACCCGTCCTATTCGGCCTTCAACTATGTCATCGTGGCGCTCGGCGGCGACCCTATCCCGTGGACCGGCCACGCGCTCTGGGCGCGCTTCTCGGTCATTCTCGTGAACATCTGGATCGGCGCGCCCTTCTTCATGATCATGTATCTCGCGGCGCTCAAATCGGTGCCGGCCGAGCTCTATGAGGTGGCCGCGATCGACGGCGCGACGTGGCTCCAGAAGCTCTGGTACATCACCCTTCCGATGATGCGGAACATCATCGCGATCACGACGCTGTTCTCGCTCATCGTCACCTTCGCCAATTTCGACATCGTGCGCATCCTCACGGCGGGCGGACCGATCGATCAGACGCATGTCTTCGCGACCTGGGCCTTCAAGCTCGGCATCGAGGGCGGCGACATCCCGCTCGGGGCGTCGATCTCGCTCTTCATGGTCCCGATCCTGACGGTCGCCGCGATTTTCATCCTGCGGGACATCAACAAGCGCGGGGAGAGGATCTGATGGCGACGACCGCGCTCTCCTCGCCTGCGGCCTCTGGCGCCGCGGCAGCGCCCGAAGGCGCGATGGTGGGCGGCGATCGCAAATGGGCGTTGCGCTGGGCCTACTTCTTCCTGTGCCTGTTCGCCGCTTTCGCGCTGATGCCGCCGCTCTACATGCTGATAACCGGGTTGAAGAAGAGCAGCGAGATCTCGGCCGCGACGAACCCGTGGTGGGTCTACCATCCGACGCTTGGGAACTTCGTCGAGCTCCTGACCTCGCGGGCTTTCCAGATCTTCTTCCTGAACTCGTCGATCGTCGCGGTGCTCGTCGTCGCGATCACGATGGCGATCAGCATCCCGGCGGCATTCGCCCTCTCGCGGATGAAGTTCTGGGGCTCGGGCATTCTCGCGACAGGCGTGTTCCTGACCTACCTCATCCCCGAAACGCTGCTCTTCATCCCGCTGTTCAAGATGTTCGCGACCTTCCGGGACTGGACCGGGATCGAGCTCATCAATCGCTGGTACGTGCTGCTTCTTCTCTACCCGACGCTGACGGTACCTTTCGCGACCTGGATCATGATCGGCTATTTCGCCTCGATCCCGAGGGAGCTCGACGAGGCGGCGCTGATCGACGGGGCGAGCTGGACGCAGACCCTGACGAAGATCTTCGTGCCGGTGGCGCTGCCGGGGATCATCGCGGCGACGATCTTCGCTTTCACGGTCGCCTGGGCGCAATTTCTCTACCCGCTCGCCTTCACGACCTCGGAGGATCAGCTGGTGCTCAGCGTCGGCATCGCCACGACGCTGATCCGGGCCGACGTGTTCAACTGGGGACAGATCATGGCCGGCGCGCTCCTCGGCGCGGCGCCGCCGCTCATCATCTACGCCTTCCTGATGGACTACTATATCGCCGGCCTTACCGCTGGCGCGACCAAAGGCTGACAGGCGCAGCGTAGGGGCTAGCGGCCCAGCAAGAGGCTGTGCAGCGCGAAGAAGTAGCTGCGCACCGTGGCGCCGCCCAGCAGGGCCCAATCGAAGACGAAAAACGCGCCGCAGAAGCCGATCAGGAGCCCGCGCGCGAAGGCCGGCAGGTTGGTGCCTTGCCGCGCGTCCGGCGCTTGCGCGGCCCCGGGCCGGCGATCGAGCGAGGCTTTTCCTAGGCGCAGCGAGAATGACATGGGAATCCAGTACCAGCGGCGGATGAATGAGGGGTTAAGCTCGCCTCAACCGCCTCTCCTCTGATATCGCGCCGTTGGTACGGAAACGTTCGAAGAAAATCCCGCAAGCCGGCTGGAAATCGTAAGTAGCTGGCGCAAATGAAACCTCGATCGGTTGATCATGTCTCTACGGAAGCGAAAAGGAGGCCCGGCTTGACGCCGAGCCTCCCGCTCCTCGACCCCCGAGACCAATGCAGGCCGGGGGACGGCGTTCTCAATGGTCCTTTGGTGTCGCCCCGAAAACGCCGAATCGGGACCGCCGTTCCGGGCGTCGCCCGGCCGGAAACTCACTTTTTTGCGCCCTCGATGATCATGCAGGTCTCGGTGCCGTGGGCGAGGAGCTTGCCCGCAGCGTCGACGAGCTTGCCTTCCGAGGTCGCGAGCGTGCCGCCGCGGTGGATCAGGTTGCCCTCGCAGGTCAGCGGTCCGGCGGAGGGCAGGATCGGGCGCACGAAATTGATCTTCATCTCGACGGTCGTGTAGCCCTGCCCGGGCTTGAGCGTCGTATGGACGGCGCAGGCCATCGCGCTGTCGAGAAGCGCCGAAGTCCAGCCGCCGTGCACCGTTCCGATCGGGTTCAGGAACTCTTCCGAGGGCACGCCGGTGAACACGACCCGGCCCTCCGCGACGCTCGTCAGGTAGATCCCGGTCGCTCGCGAGAACGGCGGGGGAGGGTGCACCCCGTCGATCAGGCCCTGGAGGAAGGCGAGGCCGGACTCCGCCGTGAGGACCTCTCGCGGCACCACGCCATGGAAACCGGCCAACATCGGAGCCTCCCGTCCGTGTAGATGCACATTAGGCCGGCCGGCTTGGCAGGGTCAATAGGCAAGCGACCCCTCAGCGGCTCGCCTTGCGAAGCGCGCGCAACGCGAGCCGGGCGGCCTCGGGCTCGACCTCGCCGAGCTTCTCCTCGATCCGGCGCTGCGCCGCCTCCCACAAGGGAACGGCGCTCTCGAGCTTCTCGCGTCCGGCCTCGGTGAGGCGGTGACGCACGCCCCGGCCGTCCCCCGCCACCGGCTCGATCCAGCCCCTCTCCTCGAGGAGCTTGAGATTGCGCACCAGCGTCGTGCGCTCGAGGCCGAGCCGCTCCGCAAGCGCGGTCTCCGATGTCGAGGAACCATGCGCGATCGCGCCGAGGAGCCCGAATTGGGCAAGCCGCAGCTCCGCCGGACGCATCGCGGCATCGTAGACGCGGCTGAGCAGCCGCGCCGTCATGCGCGCGTGCAGCGCGAAGCAGGCCTTGCCGATGGCTTCGAGATCGGTCATGCCGCGAATCTGATGAGACCGCGCCCGGCGTCAACCGTCGAGGGCCGCGCGGCGGCGCCGGCAGCCCGGAACCTTGGCCGTTCGGGTTGCGTTTGGGCAAGGTTTGGTCAACCCTCGGGCCGTTCGCTCGCGCGCCATCCTGACAATCGGAAACAAGAACCATGACGAAGTGGGTCTACACCTTCGGCGACGGAAAAGCCGAGGGCGAGGCGGGCTTGCGCGATCTTCTCGGCGGCAAGGGCGCGAACCTCGCCGAGATGTCGAACCTAGGGCTCCCGGTCCCGCCGGGCTTCACCATAACCACCGAAGTTTGCACCTATTACTACGACAACCGTCGCTCATACCCGCCGGAACTCGAGGCCGAGGTCGCGAGCGCGCTCGATTATGTCGGCAGGCTCACCGGCAGGCGCTTCGGCGACGCGGCGAAGCCGCTTCTCGTCTCGGTGCGCTCGGGCGCGCGCGCCTCGATGCCCGGCATGATGGACACGGTGCTTAATCTCGGCCTCAACGACGAGACCGTCGAGGCGGTCGCGGCGTCCTCGGGCGACCGGCGCTTCGCCTATGACAGCTACCGGCGCTTCATCACGATGTATTCGAACGTCGTGCTCGGCATCGGCCACCACCATTTCGAGGACGTGCTCGAGACCTACAAGGAGCGCAAAGGCTTTTCCCTCGACACCGATCTTTCGGCCGAGGATTGGAAAACGCTGATCGGCCGCTACCAGGAGCTCGTTGCGAAGGAGCTCAAGAAGCCGTTCCCGCAGGATCCGCAGGAGCAGCTCTGGGGCGCCATCGGCGCGGTGTTCGGCTCCTGGATGAACAGTCGCGCCATCCGCTACCGCGAGCTCCACGGCATTCCGGCAAGCTGGGGCACCGCGGTCAACGTGCAGGCGATGGTCTTCGGCAACATGGGCGAGACCTCGGCCACCGGCGTCGCCTTCACCCGCAACCCCTCGACCGGCGAGAAGGAGCTCTATGGCGAGTTCCTGATCAACGCGCAAGGCGAAGACGTGGTCGCCGGCATCCGCACGCCCCAGGACATCACCGAAAAGGCGCGCCGGGCCGCGGGTTCCAACAAGCCCTCGATGGAACGCGTCATGCCCGAAGCCTATGCCGAGCTCGTGCGCATCTACGGCATCCTCGAGAAGCACTACCGCGACATGCAGGACATGGAGTTCACGGTCGAGGCCGGCAAGCTGTGGATGCTGCAGACGCGCAACGGCAAGCGCACCGCAAAGGCCTCCCTGCGAATCGCTGTCGACCTCGCGAGCGAAGGGCTGATCAGCCAGGAGGAGGCGGTGAACCGCATCGACCCCGCCTCGCTCGATCAGCTCCTGCACCCGACCATCGATCCCAAAGCCGAGCGCAACATCCTGGCGACCGGCCTGCCCGCATCCCCGGGCGCGGCCGCGGGCGAAATCGTATTCTCGTCCGAAGACGCGGAGAGCGCGAAGAAGGCCGAGCGCAAGGTCATCCTCGTGCGCGTCGAAACCTCGCCGGAGGATATCGGCGGGATGCATGCGGCCGAAGCCATCCTCACCACCCGCGGTGGGATGACCTCGCATGCCGCGGTCGTCGCGCGCGGCATGGGCAAGCCCTGCGTCTCGGGCGCCGGCTCGCTGCGCGTCGATTACGCCGCGCAGACGATGAGCGTCGCCGGCGTGACGCTCAAGAAGGGCGACATCATCACGGTCGACGGCTCGACCGGCCAGGTCCTCCGGGGCGAGGTGAAGATGCTCGAGCCCGAGCTGTCGGGTGAGTTCGCGACGCTGATGGGCTGGGCCGACGCCGCGCGACGGCTGAAGGTCCGCGCCAATGCCGACACGCCCATCGACGCGCGGGCGGCGCGGAACTTCGGCGCGGAGGGCATCGGGCTCTGCCGCACCGAGCACATGTTCTTCGAGGGGGACCGCATCGTCGCCGTGCGCGAGATGATCCTCGCCGACGACGAGGCTGGACGGCGCGCCGCGCTGGAGAAGCTCCTGCCGATGCAGCGGCAGGATTTCCGCGAGCTCTTCACCATCATGAGCGGGCTGCCGGTCACGATCCGTCTTCTCGATCCGCCGCTGCACGAGTTCCTGCCGCACTCCGAGGCCGAGCTCGCCGAGGTGGCGAAGGCGATGAAAGCCTCGCCCGACAAGCTGAAGCGGCGCGCGGCGGAGCTGCACGAGTTCAACCCGATGCTCGGCTTCCGCGGCTGCCGGCTTGCGATCGCCTACCCCGAGATCGCCGAGATGCAGGCGCGCGCGATCTTCGAGGCCGCGGTCGAAGCGCAGGATGCGACCGGCGCCGCAGTGGTGCCGGAGGTCATGGTGCCGCTCGTCGTCACGCGCGCCGAGTTCGATCTCGTCAAGGAGCGCATCGACGCCATGGCCGAGGCGGTGGCGAAGGAGACCGGCACTCGCATCGAGTACCAGACCGGCACCATGATAGAGCTGCCGCGCGCCTGCCTGCGCGCCCACGAGATCGCGGAGACTGCGGAATTTTTCTCTTTCGGCACGAACGACCTCACGCAGACCACGCTCGGCATCTCGCGCGACGACGCCGCGACCTTCCTCGGTCCCTACACGCAAAAGGGAATCCTGCCCTCCGATCCTTTCGTCACCATCGACCAGGACGGCGTCGGCGAGCTCGTGCGCATCGGGGTCGAGCGCGGTCGCCGGACGCGGCCCGACATCAAGCTCGGGATTTGCGGCGAGCATGGCGGCGATCCGGCCTCAGTGCGCTTCTGCGGCGAGGTCGGGCTCGACTACGTCTCCTGCTCGCCCTACCGCGTGCCGATCGCGCGGCTTGCCGCCGCGCAGGCGGCGATCGGCGGGAACGTCGCCAGCCAGGCGTGAGCCGGCGGCTCGCGGCATCGTGCGTTGCGCCGGCGCAAGGGCCGGGGCAGCCTTTGCCCGAGGACCTCGTTCCAATGAGCCGCATGGTACGTCTTTTCGCCGCAACGGTGATCCTTGCCGTCGCGGGGCCGATCGAGATGCCGGACGGAGCGGCCTTGGCCCGATCCGTGAAGAAGCAGGTCCGTCCCGAGGCAAAAGCGCCCCCGCGCCGGGGAGCGGCCGGCCGAGCAGTGCCGCAGCCTCGGGCGCAAGTGCCGGCACCGGCTTACGATCCGGCGAGCGGCGGAAGCGGCGGCGGCTACTGAGTCAGGAGCCTGAGATGCCATCCATGCTGAAGATCCTCACCCTCGCGCTGCTGGGCGCCTTCGCCTCGGCGAGTTTCGACTCTCCTGCCGAGGCACGGGAGCCCGGCGCAAAGAAGCGGCAGGTCCGGCAGGCGGCGCCGCGGCATCGCGTTGCCCAGCGGCCCTACGCGCCACCATTGGCGGCTCCGGCCGACCCGCGGATGCCTTATGGCGGTCCCGGCCGCGCCCAGTTCGAGCCGCTCGTCGTCGGGCCGCAACCCGAGCGCGCCGACGGCCGCAATCCCGAAGGGCCGTGACGGCGCTCGCATTTAACCAAGCCTCAACGTTACCCCGCGATAACTTTTCGCTGCGGGATCTCGCGCCGCCGGAGCATCCGGCGCGCGATGTCCGCGCAGGAAGCCGCGCGGGGGTTTCGTGCGTCAGGATTGTCGCGGGTCGAGCATGCGCTGGGTCGTCTCCGCTGCGGCCCCGTGGGCGCTCGCGGCGGGAATGCTCGTCTCGTTCACAGCCTCGGCCGGGCACGATTTTCATGCAGGAATCAGCGCCGCCCTCCTGACCGCGACGGCGACGCCTTCGAGCGGCCTCGTTCCGCCGTCGGGCGTGCGGCTCGGCGCGAGCCCAGGCCTGCCGCGGATCGAGCTCGACGGCCTCGTGCGCGAGGCCCGGCTGCGTTTCGATCTGCCCGACTTCTCCGAGCAGCTCCTGTCGACCTTGCCGCCGCGGGACGAATTCAAGCCAGGCGTCGCCGGCTATCCGGCGATCGACCGCACCCGCAAGGGCGACCCGCTTGTGACGCTCCGGCCGACGCTCAGCCGCCGCGGGATCGAGATGCGCGACGCCGGCGCGAATCGGCTCCTTTTCGGGAGCTCTGCCGATCGTCCCGCGCTGGTTCCGGGCGGGCTGGAGCCGCCTGATCTCGACGTGCAGCCCGGCTTCACGCCGTGGGAGGGAACCGATCCGACCCGCACCCGGCTTGCGACCTCCGCGCGATCGCCGGCCGCCGCCAGCGGCGGCTCCACGGGCCCAGCCCGCGGGGCCATCACGCCGGCCGCCGGCGGAGCCACGCCTGCCGTGCCGCGCGCCATCGCGCTCTCCTCGACGACCCCCGCGCCGGCCGATGCGACGCCGATCGAGATCGCCGCGGTGCCGGTGTCGCTCCCGGCCGGCGGCTTGAGCATCCGGCTCGACCGGGGCGGCAGAGGCACGTCGGCGATCGCTCGCGATCCCGAAGGCAACCGCCCGAACTATGCCGAGCTGATCAACCCCGAGAATCTGAGCCGCGAGCAGCGCTGCCTCGCCGAGGCGGTCTATTTCGAGGCCCGAAGCGAGCCCGAGCAGGGCCAGGCCGCCGTCGCGCAGGTGGTGCTCAACCGCGTCAAGAGCGGGCTCTACCCGTCCTCGATCTGCGGCGTCGTCTACCAGAACCGCCACCGCCACCTCGCCTGCCAATTCACCTTCGCGTGCGAGGGCAAGTCCCTGCGCATCGCCGACGCGGATTCCTGGCGCTCGGCCGCCCGGGTCGCGAAGGAGGTGCTCGAGGGCAAGACCTATCTCGCCGATGTCGGGGCGGCGACGCATTACCACGCCGACTATGTTCGCCCGCGCTGGGCGAAGCGCCTCAAGAAGATGGACGTGATCGGACGGCACATCTTCTACAAGCTCAGGCCCGGCCAGACCTGAGGCTTGGCGCCCCGCCTAGCCCGACGCACACTGCGGGCTCGAGCGGGAGCGCCGGATGTCCGACAAGACGAGCATGCCCTTCTCGGAGTTCCTCGGCATCGAGGTCGTCGAGGTTTCGCCGGAGCGCGTGGTCGCCCGGCTCGAGGTGCGGCCGGAGCTGTGCACCGTGCCTGCCGTCCTGCACGGCGGCGCCGTGATGGCGCTTGCCGACACGCTCGGCGCCATCGCCACCGTGCAGAACCTGCCCGAGGGGCAGTGGACGAGCACGATCGAGAGCAAGACCAACTTCATCGCCGCCATCCCGGCCGGCGAGACCGCGATCGCCACCTGCACGCCGCTCCATCGCGGCAGGACCACCATGGTGTGGCAGACCGCGATCACCCGTGGCGACGGGCGGGTCGCCGCCTACGTGACGCAGACGCAGCTGGTGTTTCCGGCTCGGTGACGCCCGGGAGGTGAGGTCGATGAGCGAGCGGATTGCGCGCTGCGCCTGCGGTCAACTCACCGTCGCCTGCACGGGCGACCCGGTGCGCGTCTCGATCTGCAACTGCACCGAGTGCCAACGGCGGACCGGCTCGGCCTTCGGCGTCGGAGCTTACTTCGCGCGAGAAGCGGTGACCAGAATCGAAGGAGCGGCGAGGGAGTTCACGCGCGTGAGCGATGCCGGCCGCTGGCTGAAGCTGCGTTTCTGCCCGGAATGCGGCTCGACCGTCTACTGGACCATGGAGCTTTGGCCGGACCGCGTCGGCGTCGCCGTCGGCGCCTTCGCCGATCCGGCCTTTCCGGCGCCGCAAGCCGTGGTCTGGACGGAGAGCAAGATCTCGTGGGCGCCGCTTCCGGCAGGCGTTCCGGCCTATGAGCGCACGTCCTGATCTGGACCGCGCTTTACGTTAACAAGGCATTTGCGTTGCGCGCCCGCGCGCAAAGCCGTTCCCTCATTCGCAAATGGCCCCGCAACGGGGCATCGCGACGCCCTTCGCGGGCGCAGGGAGCTTGTCATGCGCGTTCGTTCTGCCGTTCTGCCGGCCGCCTTCGGCCTTCTCACAGCCCCGGCGCTGGCGGGCGGAGGAGTCGAGTGCATCGACTGCTACCGCCATGTGGTCAGGCCGCCGGTCTACGGCACGGTCGCCGAGCAGGTCATGGTACGCGCGCCGCGCACCATCGCCCACGCCATTCCCGGGCAGTACGGCGCGGTTGCCGAGAAGGTGATGGTGTCGCCGCCGCGCATGGTCTGGCAAGCGGGCCGCGATCCTTATGGCCGCCCGATCGGGTGCTGGGTGCTCGTTCCGGCCCGATACGCCGTCCAGCACCGGGCCGTGATGCTGCGCCCGCCCGAGGTCGTTCATCATGCGGTGCCGGGGGTTTATGCCACCCATCATCGCACCGTGATGGTGCAGCCCGGGAGCTCTGGGTGGCAGCGGGTCGGCGGCGGCTACGGCAATGGGTACGGCGGAGGCTTCGGAGCCGGATATAACGGCGACTATGGCGGAGGGGCGGTCGGCGCCCTTGCCGCGACCGCTGGCGGGATTGCGGCAGGTCCGGCCGGTGCGTTCGCAGCCGGGGTCGCCGTCGACGCGTTCGGTTACTGAGCTCGCGTCGGACACGCCCTCGCGACAGCTTTTTTGAGCCTCGTGTAAGTACACCATTCATTCCGCGCCGTGATGGCTGGCATGACGCGGATGCGTTTGGCCGGCCCCTGACGATGAACTAGCGTGCCGGGCTTCTCGCTCCGGGGAGCCCGAGCATGTCCGCGCCGGCCTCGCGCCGTTTTTCGCCCGAGTTGATCGTCTTCGCCGGCTGCGCGATCGCGCTGATCACCTTCGGCCCGCGTGCGACCGCCGGGCTGTTCCAGATTCCGATGACCACGGAATTCGGCTGGGGGCGCGACACCTTCGGCCTCGCCATCGCGATCCAGAACCTGCTCTGGGGCGTCGGCCAGCCCTTTGCCGGCGCCGTCGCCGACCGCTTCGGCTCGGTGCGCGTGATCTGCGCCGGCGCGCTGCTCTACGCGCTCGGCCTGGTGATCATGTCGCAGGCGACGACGCCCGGCATGCTCCATCTCGGCGCCGGCGTGCTGATCGGCTTCGGGCTTTCCGGCTGCTCCTTCAACCTCGTCCTCGGCGCCTTCGGCAAGCTCCTGCCGGAGAGCTGGCGTCCGATGGCCTTCGGCGCCGGGACGGCCGCCGGCTCCTTCGGGCAGTTCTTCTTCCCGCCGATCGGCAACCTCCTGATCGGCTCGCTCGGCTGGCATCAGGCGCTCGTGATCTTCGCCTTCACCGTCCTCTTGGTGCTGCCGCTCTCGCTTGCGCTCGCGACGCGCGGCGCCGCCGCCGGCACCGTGGGCGGGCCGCGCGCCCTGCCGAACCAGTCGATCGCGCAGGCGCTGTCCGAAGCCTTCCGGCACCCGAGCTACGTCCTGCTCGTGCTGGGCTTCTTCACCTGCGGCTTCCAGCTCGCCTTCGTGACCGTGCACCTGCCGGCCTATCTCCGGGACGCCGGCCTCTCCGCCGAGATCGGCGGCTGGACGCTCGCGGTCATCGGTCTCGCCAACGCCGCGGGCTCGCTCTCGGCGGGGTGGCTCACCGGCCGCGTGTCCAAGCGCTGGCTGCTTGCCTGGATCTACTTCGGGCGCTCGGTCGTGATCGCCGCCTTCATCCTCACGCCGGCCTCGCCCGCGAGCTGCATCGTCTTCGGCATCTCGATCGGGCTCCTCTGGCTCTCGACCGTGCCGCCGACCTCGGCCCTCGTGATGCTGATGTTCGGCACGAAGTACATGGCGATGCTCTACGGCTTCGCCTTCTTCTCGCATCAGGTCGGCGGGTTCCTGGGCGTGTATCTCGGCGGCGTGCTCTACGAGGCCTACGGCAACTACAACTTGGTCTGGTGGCTCTCGGTCGCCCTCGGCATCGCGTCTGCCGTCATCAACCTGCCGATCGAGGAGCGCCCGGTCGAACGTCCGCTCGCGGTGCCGGCCGAGTAGCTTGCCCCCGCTCGTCGGCTGCGCCACAAGCCTCCGAAGCTGAAGGGCAGGAGCAGCGCATGGGCGCGTTCAAGGCGATCGTGGTCGAGAAGGGCGGGGGCGGGCAGAGCGTCGCCGTCCGGGACTTCGACGAGAACGACCTCATGGAGGGCGACGTCACGGTCCGCGTGACGCACTCGACCGTGAACTACAAGGACGGGCTCGCGCTCACCGGCAAGGCGCCGGTGGTGCGGCGCTTCCCGATGATCCCGGGCATCGATTTCGCCGGCACCGTCGAGAGCTCCTCCCACCCCGACTTCAAGCCCGGCGACGCCGTCCTGCTCAACGGCTGGGGCACCGGCGAGACGCATCTTGGCGCCTATGCCGAGAAATCGCGCGTGAAGGGCGATTGGCTGGTCCGGCTCCCCGACGGGCTCAGCGCCGCGCAAGCCATGGCGATCGGCACCGCGGGCTACACGGCAATGCTCGCGGTGATCGCGCTGGAGCGGCACGGCTTGCGGCCCGGCGACGGCCCGGCGATCGTCACGGGTGCGGCCGGCGGGGTCGGCTCGGTCGCGACCTCGCTCCTGGCGAAGGGCGGCTGGCACGTGATCGCCTCGACGGGCCGGCCGCAGGAGGGCGACTACCTCAAGACGCTCGGTGCGGCGGAGATCGTCGAACGGAGCGAACTCGCCGCTACTCCCCGCCCGCTCGCCAAGGAACGCTGGGCGGCGGGCGTCGATTCGGTCGGCTCGACCACGCTCGCGAACCTTCTCTCGATGACGAAGTATCGCGGTGCCATCGCCGCCTGCGGGCTCGCCGGCGGCATGGATCTGCCGACCTCGGTCGCACCCTTCATCCTGCGCGGGGTCTCGCTTCTCGGCATCGACTCGGTGATGGCCCCGAAGGCGGTGCGGCTCGAGGCCTGGCAACGCCTTGCCCGCGACCTCGACCAGGATAAGCTCGCGGCAATGACGAGCACCATCGGCCTCGACCAGGTGATCGAGACGGGCAAGGCCATCCTCGACGGCAAGATCAGGGGCCGCGTGGTCGTCGAGATCGGCTGAAGCTTTCGCCCGTACGCCTCTGGACACAAGCCGGGCCGTGGCGGAACCTACGCAATCCCGTGGGATTGCAGTTTCATGAGCAGCGCGTTCGTCAAGGAGCCGGAAGGGGGCGAGGCGTTCGAGGACCTCCCCGATCGCCCGATCTCGCCGCATCCGAATTTCGTCACGCCGGAGTTCCTCGCCTGGATGGAGGGGGAACTCGAGCGGCTGCACCGGGAGCATGCCGCCGCGCAGGCGGCGGACGATAAGGCGAGCCTCGCCCGCACCGCGCGCGACCTCCGATACTGGACGGCGCGGCGCAACTCGGCGCACGTCGTCGAGAAGCCGAGCGACATCGCGCAGGTGCATTTCGGCTCGACCGTGACGATCGAACGCGACGATGGCCGCCGCCAGACGTTTCGCATCGTCGGCGAGGACGAGGCCGATCCCGCCAAAGGCACGATCTCATACGTCTCGCCGGTGGCGCAGGCGCTGACCGGCAAGAAGGTCGGCGACGTCGTGCAGGCGGGCACGTCGGAAGCGGAAATCGTCGCGATCTCGTAGCTCGAGCCGAAGGGCGCTGCCGGGCGCGAACCCCAAGCCGCTCAGGGTGTGATCGCGCCCTCCCGTTCTGGTTCCGCGGCGGCGCGGCGCAGGCGGTCGTTGATCGCCTCGCCGAGCCCCTGCTCCGGGATCGGGGCGACCGCGATGGTCGCGGCGCCGCTGTCGTCGAGTGCGCGCAGATGGCTGAAGAGGTGGGCGGCAGCCTCGGCGAGATCGCCACGATCGCTCAGGTTGAGAACGAGGCCCGCGCCGGAAAGGTCCGCCGGTGTCCTGCGGCCGAAGAGCAGCGCCGCCTCGCCCGGCGCTATCCGTTCGGCATTCAGGCGGACCCTGGCGCGCGGCGAATAATGAGAGGCCAGCATGCCCGGCGCCCTTGGCGCACCGTCGTAAGCCGACCCGCCCGCGAGCGCCCGCCCGATCGCCTCCTCGATGGCTTCGCGCGGAAGACCGCCCGGCCGCAACAGCCGCGGGGAATCCGTCAAACACGTGACGATCGTCGACTCCAGGCCGACCTGCGTCGGACCGCCGTCCAGCACCGCGTCGATACGCCCCCCAAGATCGGCGAGGACGTGAGTGGCGGTGGTCGGACTTACCCGGCCGGATCGGTTCGCGGATGGGGCGGCGATCGGGCACCCTGCGCGCCGCAGGAGATCGAGCGCAATCGGATGCCCCGGCACGCGCAGCGCCACAGTGTCGAGCCCTGCGCGCGCGAGATCGCTCACACGGGAACCCGGCGCGGCCGGCACGACCAGCGTCAGCGGCCCCGGCCAGAAGCGCTCGCCGAGCATCAGCGCGGTGTCGTTGAAGACACCTTCGCTTCGCGCCGCCGCGAGACTGGCGACATGCGCGATCAGAGGGTTGAAGCGGGGCCGGCCTTTGGCGGTGTAAATTCGCGCGACCGCCTCGCCGCTCGTCGCGTCGGCGCCGAGCCCATAGACGGTCTCGGTCGGGAAGGCGACGAGTTGTCCCGATGCGAGCAGCTCCGCCGCGCGGGCGATGCCGGCTGAATCCGGGGCGAGCCGCTCGGTCATGCCGGTCAAAGGCCCACTCACCCGCTCTCTCCCGCTTGCGCCGCGACTGCAGCGGCTTAGAGATGCGCTGCCCCGTGCGTCAATCGGCGCGCGCTGAGCTGCGGAGAACACCGATGACCTATCGCGCGCCGGTCGCCGAGATGGTTTTCACGATGCGGCACGTCGCCGGGTTCGACCGGGCGCTTGCCGAGGGCCTGCACGGCGACCTCTCGCTCGATCTCGTCGAGACCATCTTGGACGAAGCCGGGAAGTTCGCAAACGACGAGCTCGCGCCGCTCAACCGCCCCGCCGATCTCGAAGGCCTGCGTTTCAACGATGGCGTGGTCGAGACGCCGCGCGGCTTCAAGGAGGCATACCGGGCGTGGACCGAGGCCGGCTGGAACGCGCTGCCCGGCCCGGTCAAGTACGGCGGCCAGGGCCTGCCGACGCTCCTCAACTCAGCTTGCGTCGAGATGTGGAACTCGGCCTGCATGTCCTTCGGGCTCGCGCCGCTCCTCACCATGGGCGGCGTCGAGGCGCTGGCGCAGCATGGCTCCGAGGAGCTGAAGGAGCGCTATCTCGCCAAGGTCGTGGCCGGCGACTGGACCGCTACCATGAACCTCACCGAGCCGCAGGCAGGCTCGGACCTCAATGCCCTTCGCTCGCGCGCCGAGCCGGCGGACGACGGCAGCTACAGGATCACCGGCCAGAAGATCTTCATCACCTATGGCGAGCACGACATGGCTGAGAACATCGTCCACCTCGTGCTCGCGCGCCTGCCCGATGCGCCGCCGGGGACGCGCGGCATCTCGCTCTTCCTCGTGCCGAAGGTCCTGCCCGACGGAACCCGCAACGACCTGCGCTGCCACTCGATCGAGCATAAGCTCGGCATCCACGCCTCGCCGACCTGCACCATGGTCTATGGCGACAACGGCGGCGCGACCGGCTGGCTGATTGGCGAGGAGAACCGCGGCCTCGCCTGCATGTTCACGATGATGAACAACGCTCGGCTCGCAGTCGGGCTGCAGGGCGTGGCGATCGCGGAGCGCGCCTACCAACAGGCGCTGAGCTACGCCAGGGAGCGCCGGCAAGGGCGTGCGCCGGGCTACGCCGGCGAGGGCATGAGCCCGATCGTCGAGCATGCCGACGTGAAGCGCATGCTCCTCACCATGAAGGCGCTCACCGCGGCAGCGCGGGCCATTTGTTACCTCACGGCGGAGGCGATCGACCGGGCCGAGCGCGCGCCTGACGACGGCGCTCGACGGATTGCACAGGAGCGCGCCTCGCTGCTGACGCCGGTCGCGAAGGCGTTCTCGACCGACATCGGCGTCGAGGTCGCCTCGCTCGGCGTGCAGGTCCATGGCGGCATGGGCTTCATCGAGGAGACCGGCGCGGCGCAGCATCTGCGCGACGCCCGCATCAACCCGATCTACGAGGGCACCAACGGCATCCAGGCCATCGACCTCACGATGCGCAAGCTCCCGCTCTCGGGCGGCGAAGCCGTGCGACGGCAGATTGCGGCGATGCGCCGGACCCTGCAGCGCCTCGTCAGGGATGCCACGCCCGCCTTCGGCCTCGCCGGCGCGCGCCTGCGCGACGCGGTCGAGAGTCTCGACCGTGCGACGAGCTTCATGCTGAGGGCCGCCTCCGGCAACCGGCCGGACGCGGCGCTCGCGGGCGCGACGCCCTATCTTCGCCTTTTCGCGCTGGCGCAGGGCGGGACGGCGCTGGCCGAAGCGGCGCTCGCCGCAAGCGCCGCCGCGGCTTCAGGGGATTCCGACCCGCGCCATCCGGCCCGCATCGCCCTGTGCCGTTTCTTTGCGGAGAACATCGCGACCGGCGCGCGGGGGTTGGAAGAGACCGTCATCTCGGGTGCGGGCTTCGTGGAAGACGCGGCGCTTGCGCTCGCGAGCTGAGCGGAGCGCCCAAATGACCGAGCACGTGCAGGTCAGTCGCGACGGCGAGGTCCTTGTCGTTCGGCTCAATCGCGCGGACAAGAAGAACGCAATGACGCGCGTCATGTATGACGCGGTCGTCGAGGCGTTCCGCGGCGCCGATCAGGACCGCCTCGGCGCGGTCCTCCTCACCGGCTCGGGCGGCTCGTTCCTAGCCGGGAACGACATCGCCGATTTCCTCGCCGCGGCGGAGCAGCCGGAGCGGCTTTCGGCCTTCGAGTTCATCACCTCCCTCGCCCGGCTCGAGACGCCCCTTGTCGCCGCGGTGGAGGGGGCGGCGGTCGGGGTCGGCACGACGCTGCTGCTCCATTGCGATCTCGTCTACGCGGCGCCGAACGCGCTGTTCCGCCTTCCCTTCGTCGATCTCGGGCTCGTGCCGGAAGCCGCCTCGAGCTTGCTGCTGCCGCGACGTGTGGGCCTCGCCAAGGCGAGCGAGCTTCTGCTTCTCGGCGAACCCTTCGACGCGAACGAGGCGCTGCGACTAGGGATCGTGAATGCGGTCGTGCAGGCCGAGGTGCTGTTCGACTGCGCCCTCGAGCGCGCGAAGAAGCTCGCCGAGAAGCCGCGCGAGGCGATCGCTGCGACGCGCCGCCTCATCCGCGGCGATCGCGCCGAGGTGCTCGCGGCGATGGAGCGCGAGGCGGTCGCGTTCCGCGAAGCGCTCGCATCGCCCGCAGCCAAGGCAGCCTTCAGTGCTTTCCTCGCCAAGTCGAAGATCGCGGCCGGGTCATGACCTCAGCCGCGGCGGCGCCGGGCGCGATCCCGGCGAAGCACGCCCACGATCTCGAGGTGGGGGCTGTATTTGAACTGGTCGACAGGCGTGACGCGTTCGAGCCGGTAGCCGGCGCGCACGAGCGTCGCCGCGTCGCGCACGAAGGTCCCGACATCGCATGAGACGCTGACCACGGCCTCGACCTGCGCCTCTGCGAGGCGCTTGATTTGCGCCTCGGCGCCAGCGCGGGGCGGATCGATGACCGCGGCTTCGAAGCGCGCAAGCTCCACTGCGAGGAGCGGTCGCCGAAACAAGTCGCGGGTCTCGCTGGTGACCGGGCGCAGGCCGGCCGCGCCGCGCGCTGCCTTGTCGAGCGCCGCGATCGAGCGAGGGTCGCCGTCGACGGCGTGGACCTCTTGGCGCTCGGCCAGTCGCAACGCGAAAGGTCCGCAGCCGGCAAAGAGGTCGGCGACGCGCTTCGCGCCGGCGCAGGCCTCGCATACCAGCGCCGCCAGCGCCTCCTCGCCGACGCGCGTCGCCTGCAGGAAGCCGCCTGGAGGCGGTACGACACGTGCTCGCCCCATCGACACGAGCGGCGCCCGGCGCTCGACGAGGGTCTCGCCGTCGACAGAAAGGCTTGCGAGGTCCTGCGTCGCGGCGGTCGCGATCAGCGCCTGCCGCTCGCGGTCGTTCGGCTCGCCGTGCCCTCGGATGTCGATGTCGAGACCGGCTTCGGTTGCGGTAATTTGGAAGTCGAGCGGCTTTCGCGCCGAGCTCAGCGCCTCTGCAAGCGCTCTCGCTATTCCCGGAGCTTTGCTCACACCCGGCTCGGCGATCGGGCAGGAGGCGATTTCGACCAATTGGTGGCTGCGGGCCGCCATGTAGCCGACCCGGACCTTGCCTTCGTGAAATCGCGCATGCAGCGTGATGCGACGCCGCCCCCCGCCATGCGCGTCGATCAGCGGATCCACCGTGGTTTCGAGGGCGGCACGTTCAAGCGCAGCGGTGAGCAGCCCCCGTTTCCAGCCCGCATAGACAGGCTCAGCGATGTGTTGGGTAAGGCAGCCGCCGCAAGCGAAGAAATAGGGGCAGAAGGGATCGATCCGGTCGGGCGAAGGCGTCTGCACTTCGACAAGTCGCGATCGCGAGCCATCCGGCTCGATCAGCACCGCCTCGCCGGGCAGCGCGTAGGGCACGTAAACCGCCTGGCCACCGAGATGCGCGATGCCATCGGCGCGGGCGCCGAGGCGCTCGATCGCGACGCGTTCAGCCACGCCGCGCTCCAAGCAGAAACTCGCGGTTGCCGTCGCCGCCGAGAACCGGCGAAGGGACAAGGCCGAGCACCTCGAATCCGAGCGACGCGACGAAGCCCGTAAGCTCGCCGCAGACCGCCAGATGGACGGCCTCGTCGCGCACCACGCCCTTTTTGAGATGCCGCCGCCCGGCCTCGAACTGCGGCTTCACCAGCGACACGAGGCCGGCGCTCTCGGCGAGCAAAGCCACGAGCGGCGGCAGGATGAGCTTCAGCGAGATGAAGCTCACATCGGCGGCCATGAACGCAATCGGCTCCGGGACCACCGCCCGTGTCAGCGCACGCGCATCCTGGCCCTCGAGACCGATCACCCGCGGGTCGGCGGCGACCCTCGCGTGCAGCTGCCCGCGGCCGACGTCAACCGCGTAGACTTTCGCAGCGCCGCGCGCGAGCAGAACTTCGGTGAAGCCGCCGGTCGAGGCTCCGACGTCGAGGCAGACGCGCCGAGCCGGGTCGAGCCCGAAGGCGTCGAGCGCCGCCGCGAGCTTCACGCCGCCCCGCGACACCCAGGGGTGGGGCGCCTCGGCCGCAAGCTTCACATTCGCGGCGAGCCGGTCCGCGGCTTTGCGCACCGGAGCTCCGTCCGCTGTCACGAGCCCTGCTTCGATCGCGGCCTGGGCTCGCGCGCGGCTCTCGAACAAGCCGCGGTCGACCAGAAGCAGATCGGCGCGCCGGCGGGTCATCGCCGGCTCTTGGCACGCGCCGCGCAGGCGCCGCAAGCTGACCGCCCCTTATCAATGGCGCGGGCGTGGCTTAACTTGAGGCAACTCAGAGGAGGAACGCGTATCATGAGAACGCTGCTCGCCGGGCTCCTGGCCACCACGGCACTTCCCGCCCTCGCACAGGCTCCCGCCCAGCCTCAGGCGGCGGCCCCGGCCGCCCCTGTCCAAACCTACGAAGCGCCGATCACGGGCGCCAAGGGCGACCAGATCGGCAAGATCGCGGTGCGATCGAGCGAGAACGCCACCGTCGTCCGCATCACCATCAACGCCGGTGGGCTCACGCCGGGCTGGCACGGCATCCACTTCCATTCGGTCGGCGACTGCTCGGACGTGGGTCAGTTCCAGCTCTCGAAGGGGCACGTCAACCACGAGAACGCCAAGCACGGCCTCCTCAATCCCGAGGGGCCGGATGAAGGCGATCTGCCGAACATCTATGCCAATGCGGACGGCTCGGTGAATGCGGAGGTGTCGAGCGAGTCGGTCGTCCTGACCGGCGAGCAGGGGCTGAAGGACCGCGACGGCTCGGCGCTGGTCATCCACGCGAACGAGGACGACCATACGAGCCAGCCCATCGGCAATGCCGGCGCGCGCGTGGGCTGCGCGGTGATCAAATAGGCGGTCAGGCTCGGGCTTTGAGGATCGGCTCTTCACGGCCGAGGGCTTCGAAGACCTTGGCCACGATGCCCGAGGCGTCGAGCCCCGCCCGGGCGTACATGCGCTCGGGCTTGTCGTGCTCGATGAACACGTCCGGCAGCACCATGGGCCGCACCTTGAGGCCCTGATCGAGGGCGCCGCGCTCGGCCAAAAGCTGCAGCACGGCCGAGCCGAATCCGCCGACAGATCCTTCCTCGATCGTGACCAGCACCTCATGCTCATGGGCGAGCCGCAGCACGAGCTCGTCGTCGATCGGCTTCGCGAACCGGGCGTCGGCCACGGTCGTCGACAACCCCCGGGCCTCGAGTTCCTCGGCCGCCTCGAGCGCCTCCGCGAGCCGCGTGCCCAGCGAGAGGATCGCGACCCGATCGCCCTCGCGCAAGAGGCGGCCCCTGCCGATCGCGAGCGGCACGCCGACTTCCGGCATGTCGACTCCCACGCCCTCGCCGCGCGGGTAGCGGAAGGCGATCGGGCCTGAATCGTAGGCGGCCGCGGTCGCGACCATGTGCACGAGCTCGGCCTCGTCCGCCGCGGCCATCACCACGAAATTCGGCAGGCAGCCCAGATATGCGACATCGAAGGAGCCCGCGTGGGTCGGCCCGTCGGCGCCGACGAGCCCCGCCCGGTCGAGCGCGAAGCGCACCGGCAGGTTCTGGATCGCGACGTCGTGGACGACCTGGTCGTAGGCGCGCTGCAGGAAGGTCGAGTAGATCGCGCAGAACGGCTTGTAGCCCTCGGCCGCGAGACCCCCTGCGAAGGTCACGGCATGCTGCTCGGCGATCCCGACGTCGAAGGTGCGGGCCGGGAACTGCTTGGCGAAGAGATCGAGGCCCGTGCCCGACGGCATCGCGGCCGTGATCGCGACGATCTTTTCGTCCTTGCGCGCCTCTTTCACGAGGCTCTCGGCGAACACCTTGGTGTAGCTCGGCGCATTGGCCCGGGGCTTCGCCTGGGCGCCGGTCACCACGTCGAAGGTGACGACGCCGTGGTACTTGTCGGCCGAGTTCTCCGCCGGGGCGTAGCCCTTGCCTTTCTGGGTGACGACGTGGACGAGGATCGGCCCGGTCTCGGCGTCGCGCACGTTCTTCAGGATCGGCAACAGGCGGTCGAGGTTGTGGCCGTCGATCGGGCCGACATAGTAGAAGCCCATCTCCTCGAAGAGCGTGCCGCCGGTCCAAAAGCCGCGCGCATATTCCTCCGCCCGTTGTGCCTTCTCGTAGAAGAACTTCGGCAGCTTCCGGGCGAGCTGCTTGGCGACGTGCCGGATCGAGCGGTATGTCCCGCCCGAGACGAGGCGGGCGAGATAGGACGACATAGCGCCGGTCGGCGGGGCGATCGACATGTCGTTGTCGTTGAGGATCACGATGAGCCGCGAATGCATCGCGCCGGCGTTGTTCATCGCCTCGTAGGCCATGCCCGCCGACATGGCCCCATCGCCGATCACGGCGACGACGTTGTGCGGTTTGCCCGAGAGATCGCGGGCGACCGCCATGCCGAGCGCCGAGGAAATCGAGGTGGAGGAATGGGCCGCGCCGAACGGGTCGTACTCGCTCTCGGCGCGGCGGGTGAAGCCCGCAAGGCCGCCGCCCTGGCGCAGCGTACGGATGCGATCGCGGCGCCCGGTCAGGATCTTGTGCGGGTAGGCCTGGTGGCCGACGTCCCACACCAGCCGATCGCGGGGCGTGTCGAAGACGTAGTGCAGCGCGACGGTGAGCTCGACGACGCCTAGCCCCGCGCCGAGATGACCACCGGTGACCGAAACTGCGTCGATGGTTTCCGCGCGCAATTCGTCGGCGACCGCACGCAGCTGCGTCTCGGACAGTCGGCGCAGGTCCTCGGGCGTGCGGATCGTGTCGAGAAGCGGTGTCGGGACAGGCACGGGAGAGTTTTTCCTCGTTGACGTGCGAGCGACGCTACGCGCCGTCGCTTCCTCAGCACATAGGGCGTGGGGTCGCGCGGGTCAAAGAGCGGCGGTGCTCAGAGACGGGCGACGGCCCTGATCCACCGCGCCAGCCGCTGCAAGCGCCCATGCATGCGCCACGGCGGCCGCGGTCAGCGCTTTTGCTCCACTACGCAGGTCGACGAAAAGTACGCTTGCGTACTGAAGAAGCACTTTTCAAAGACACCAATTCCATCGCCGGTGTACTCGAAGTATTTTGATCTATACAATTGAGTTTGGTGAAAATAATCCTGATTGATTAGTGGTGCGGGAAAGGTGGCCTGCAGTCAGCCGACAGGTTTCAGCGAATTAACATAGGTTATATCATTCGAACACATGGTGTGCACTTGATGACATTCGGAACCAAAGTTGACGAAGCTGGTTTCGAACTCAAGGAGGCGTCCGGTCGGGACCATCGGGCCCCTTGCGAACTGATAGGTGAGCTGATGCTCGACGAAGCCGGCGAGTCCCCCGTGCGCATGGAGGACGTGCGTCAGGAGCTTTTCTCCGCACTGCCCCATCTGCGCGCCTTCGCAATCTCGCTTACCGGCGACATCGATCGTGCCGACGACCTCGTGCAGGAGGCGGTCGTGCGTGGGCTCTCTCATCTCCATCAGTTCAGACGCGGGACGAATTTCCAGGGCTGGATGTTCACGATCCTGCGCAATCAGTTCCACTCCAACTACCGCAAGCGCCGGCGCGAGGTGGAGGATGCGGACGGGGCCTATGCTGCGAAATTTGCGATCGCGCCCGAGCAGGGCGCCCACCTCGACTTCGGCGATTTCCGTATGGCGCTGAAGAAGCTCTCGCCCGAGCAGCGCGAGGCCATCCTCCTCATCGGCGCGGAGGGCCTCTCCTACGAGGAGACAGCGGAGATCTGCAACACCAAGGTCGGCACCATCAAGAGCCGCGTGAACCGGGCGCGCAAGCGCCTCGCGGAGCTTCTCGGCTATGAGAAGCTCGACGAGATCGGCCCGGATCGGGTGGTCCAAGCCGCGCTGCGCGAAGAGGTCGGGCTAGGCGTGCAGGTCTAGCGGCGAGAGGCAACGAAAGCGCCCGTGACGATCAGCGCCGCGCCCAGCGCGGTGCCGAGTGTCGGCACCTCCCGGAAAAAGAGGTATCCGAAGAGCGCCGCCCAGATCAGCGCCGTGTACTCGAGCGACGCGAGCCGGGCCGCTTCCGCCCGCGCGAAGGCGCTGGTCAGGAGGAAGTGTCCGCCGACGCCGAGCACGCCGATCAGGGCGAAGAAGGCGAGGTCGGCGAGGCTCACAGGCTCCCACACCGCGTAAGCCGGGACGGCGAGGAGCAGAGCGGCGCCGAGGTTCTGCAGGAAGACGATGTAGACGATCGGATCGCGCTGCGCCCGCGCGCGCAACAGCACGAGGCCGAACGCGTAGCAGACCGCCGAAGCAAGCGCCGCCGCGACGCCCCCGATGGAAGCGGCCCGGTCGCCCACGCCGAACTGGTCCGAAACGACTACCAGCACCCCGAAAAATCCAGCGCCGAGCGCCACGAGAATGCGCGCGTCGGGCCGTTCGCCCAGCATCAGGACGCCGAAAAGCGCGACGAACATCGGGGAGAGGAAGGTGAGGACGAGCGCTTCGGCGAGCGGCAGCTGTCCGAGCGCATAGAAGAAGGTGGTCGCCGTCACGACAGTGAGCGCGGCCCGCCCGGCGTTGGCGATCACCGTCTCGCGACTCGGAAGGCCGGGCCGTACGGCCGCCAACGCCGCGCCCGCCACCACGAGACCGAAGGCGAAGCGCAGGAAGGCGACCTGGAAGGTCGGATAGCTCGCGGCCATCGCTTTGATGACCGCGTCCATGAGCGAGAGCACCGCGATCGCGCTTGCAGCACGCAGGAAGGCGCCCGTCGTCATGCCGGGGCGACCGGCAGCGACGGGAACGCGAAGTGCGGGAGAAGGCACGGCATCGCGCTCAAGGGGGAATCCGGGCGGGCGTCACCGTAAGACATTCTTTCCCGGCCGGGGGCTAGCCTTGCCGGAACAAGCCGGCGCCGCGGCGGCGCATGGCTCTCGCTGCGGCATGGGATGAGCATCGTCGTCGCCTTCTTCGTCAACGCAGCCCTCAACTTCGCGCTCGGGCTTCTCGTCGCGAAGTTCCTCGGGCCAAGCGACTTTGGGCGCTACGCGGTCGCCATGGCGGTCGCAATCGTGCTCAACACGCTCGCTTTCGAGTGGCTGCGCCTGTCCGCCACGCGCTTCTATTCCGAGGCGCGGCGAACGGCGGAGCCGGGAATCCGGGCGACGCTCGACCTCGGCTACGCCGCGGCCGCGCTTGTGCTGGTGGCTCTCGTGCTCGCGGCGAGCTTGGCTGGTCTGGAGGCGGGCCTGCCGGTCCCGCTTCTCGCCGTCGCGACCGGGGCCGCTATCGGCATGGCCATGTTCGACTATCGCGCGGCGCTCGCACGCGCACGCTTTCTCGACCGCGCCTATTCCAGGCTCGTCCTGTTCAAGAACCTCGTCGCTTTCGGCCTGATGGTCGGCGGAGCGTACCTGTTTCGGGAGCCGGCGTTGGTCCTCGCAGGCGCCGCCGCAAGCGGGGGCCTCGCGCTCCTGGTGGCACGCGGCATACTGGCCGATTGCGGGGCGACGCCGGCGGCGGCCGAGCGGCGGCACCTTGCAGCGTTCGCATCCTATGCGGTGCCGCTCGTCGCCGCGAACCTGATTTACCAGCTCATCCCCCTCCTGAACCGCTCGGCGCTCGCCGTGACCGACGGCTATGCCGAGGCCGGACAGTTCGCGCTCGCTGCCGATGTCGGCTTGCGCATCTTCATGACCATAGGATCGGCGCTCGACCTTCTGCTCTTTCAGCTTGTGGTCCGCACCGACGAGTCGCATGGCCGAGCCGAGGCCGAGGCGCAGGTCGCGCGCAACCTCGCCCTCGTCGTGGCGCTGCTGCTGCCGCTCGCCGCCGGCTACTGGCTGGCCATGCCGGCGTTCGAGGCGCTGGTCGTGCCCGCGAGCTACCGCGGCTCCTTCGCGATCTACAGCACCATCCTGATCCCGGCGCTCTTCGCCTTCGCACTGATCCAATATGCCCTTAACCCAGTGTTCCAGCTCAAGCGCCGCACCGGACCGGTGGTGCTGGCCGCCTTCGTCGCGCTCGCTGTCAACGCGGCTCTCCTTGCGATCCTACCGGAGAGAGCCGGCCCGCAAGGCGTCGCGATCGGGCAGCTCGCCGGGCTCGCGGCCGCAGCGCTCCTCTTCACGATCATGGCCGTGCGCCAGGGTGGTCTGCGCCTGCCGTGGCGTGACATTGGCCTTGCAGGCCTTGCGACCGCGGCGATGGTGCTCGCTCTGTTACCGCTTCGCTCGCTCGATCCGCCGGCGCTGGCGCTCGGCCTCGTGACCATAGGCGGAGCGGGAATCTACGCGGCAATCGCCTATGCGTTGGATATGGCCGGCTTGCGCGTGCTCCTGCGCGCCCGCTTCTCGCGCCGCTCCGTCCTCGCCCCGGCCGAATAGGCCGAGAGCAAGATCGCGTCGCGCTGGTCTTTGCAATTTGTTTATCGTGATCGTCAGCTTCGGCGTAACCATAAGAATTCGTTTTCGCGCTCGCCGTGCGATTCAGCGTATTCCGCACCGCTCGATTCACCATTTCCTCAAGCCGACGGCTGGAAATCTGCCGAGGACGCGGGCGCTCACCCGCGAAGTCGAGTGGAGTGGCAGATCATGCGACGAGGGCTGTGTTGGGGCTTGATGGGATTCGCCATGTCCGTCTCGGGCGTGAATGCCCAGAACTACGGTGGCGGCTTCATCGAGCTTCTGATGACCGGGCGCGACCCGACGGCCTTCGCCCGCCCGGCGCTGCCGCGATCCCTCTATGGGCCGGCGCCTTACGCGCGCGACCCCTACGGCCGGGCACGGATCGCGGCGCTGCCCAGCGCGCCTTATGGCGAGGAGCGTGGGATAGGGCGCATCATGGATCCGAAATACCGGCGCCAGACGGTGGATTACGATGGCCCGCAGGCTGCCGGCACCGTCGTGATCGATACGCCGGCGAAGTTCCTCTATCTCGTGCAGGGCGGCGGCAAGGCGTTGCGCTACGGCATCGGGGTCGGGCGCCCGGGCTTCGAATGGGCGGGCGTCAAAAGCGTCACGATGAAACGCGAATGGCCGGATTGGCGGCCGCCGGCGCAGATGCTGAAGCGCCGGCCCGACCTGCCCCGTCACATGGTGGGCGGGGCGGGCAACCCGCTTGGCGCGCGCGCGCTCTATCTCGGCTCCTCGCTCTACCGCGTCCACGGCACGAACGAGCCTCACACCATCGGACAGGCGGTGTCTTCAGGCTGCATCCGCATGCTGAACGACGACGTCGTCGACCTCTACAATCGCGTGAAGGTCGGGACGAAGGTCGTCGTGATCTGAGGCCGCCCAAAAGAACGCCCGCCCCGAGATCCGGAGCGGGCGCCGTTTCCGCGAACGCGACGCAGAGGCCGGTCAGGCCCAATCGTCGCCGCCGCCGTCGCCAAGATCGCCGCCGAAATCCTCCTCGTCGTTGAAGGAGGCGTCCTGGAAATTGGCGTCCTGGAACGTCTGGCTATCTGAGCCGCCCGCGCCCGAACCGCCTGCGCTGCCGAAGGGGCTCAGATCCCCGAAATTCGAGCCGTCGGCATTGGCCTGCGTGCCGCCGCCGAGACCGCCGCCGAGCGCGCCGCGGCCGGCGCCCCCGCCCGAGAACGCGTTCATGAGCACGTTCCCGATCATCATCCCGCCCGCGACGCCCGCCGCCGTCGTGAGTGCGGAGCCGAGAAAGCCGCTGCCGCCGCCCTGCGGCGCACCGAAGGGGCCGCCCTGGCCGGGCATTCCCGGCTGACCCATGCCCGGCTGGCCGCCGGCCCACGGCCCGCCTTGGCCTGGCACCGGTCCGGCTTGCGGTCCGGCTTGCGGCCCGGCCCGTGTCCAGAGCCCGCCCTGCTGCGGCTCGCCGTAGGCCGGGCGCGGGCGCTCGGGCTCGCGCGAGCCGCCGCCGAACAGGCCGGACAGGAAGCCGCCGCCCTGCGGGCGCTGCCGCAGCTCCTCGACCTCGGCCCGGAGCTCTTCGAGCTGGGCGCTGAGGTTCTGCAGCGCCTGCTCCTGGACATAGATCGCCTGCGCCATGGCGTAGGGAGCGTAGGGCTGCTGGCGCACCTTGTCCTGGATGAAGCGCTCCGCCTCGGCATCGCGCGGCTGGCTCGCGACCTGCTCGAGGCGCTGGAAGATGTCGGAAATGACCTGGCGCTCCTGGTCGTTCATCTGTTCCTCCTCCGGAGGCCGCGTGGCGGCTCTCTCGACAGGAAATGGGGAGCACTTGGCGGTTTGGAAGAGGAAGCTCGGCCGTTTTCGTTCGCCCAAGCCCGAACTGCGCTCTGGAGGAGGGGGAGACCACACCGCCCCGACCTCCGGCTTGACTGTGTTTCCTCAGCCACATCAAAGCTCAATCTCCCAAGCGCGCGGTCCATCTGTGGACAGCCGATCGTGGCGAGACGAAGCTTAACCAAGCGCCAAGGGGTTTGGGGGCGGCGTCATGCCAGACTTCATCGCACTCGGGTCGCCGCGCGACCCGCGCGTTCACGCGCGCGTCATCGTCTTCCTGCTGATCTTCTCCGGGCTGCTCAGTCTCGGGCTTCTCGCCTCGCAGGGCTGACGCCGAAGCCTACGTTCGGTGCGACGGAACCCCTGAACCGTCCGGCTTGTTGTGCAAGGACGGCCGGGTCCGGCCACGCTTGGTCGCCTGATGAATCTCCACGATCCTCCGCGCAATCCGACGACCTATCCGGCGCCGGCATTTGATGCGCGCGCGGAGCCGACGCTCGTCAATCCGGAGGCGGAGGCCTTCTATACCGAGGCGTTGAAGGAGCTCACGGAACTCGGCGTGCCCTTTCTCCTCGCCGGCACCTATGCGGTCGCAGCCTACACCGGCATCACGCGCGCGACGAAGGATCTCGACGTCTTCTGCAAGGCAGGCGACTACCCGCGCATCCTGAGCCATTTCAAGGAGCGTGGGCACGCGGTCGAGATCGAGGACGAGCGCTGGCTCGGCAAGGTGTACAAGGGTCCACACTTCTTCGACGTGATCTTCGCCTCCTCGAACGGCACCATGCCCGTCGGCGACGAGTGGTTCGAGAACGCGCGACGGATCGAGGTCTTCGGGACGTCCGTGCGCATCGTCGGCCCGACCGAGCTCGTGTGGTCGAAATGCTTCATCCAGCTGCGCCACCGCTATGACGGGGCCGATGTCGCTCACACCATCCTCAAGGCAAACGACCAGATCGATTGGCGCCGGCTCCTCGCCTACATGGAGGTCCATTGGGAGGTGCTGCTGACGCACCTTCTCAGCTTTCGCTGGATCTACCCAACCGAGCGCGACAAGGTTCCGCGCTGGCTCATGGATGAGCTTCTCGAACGCCTGAAGCACCAGCTCGAGCTGCCGCCGCCGCAGATGAAGGTCTGCCGCGGACGCATGTTCTCGCGCGTGGATTATGAGATCGACGTCAAGGAATGGGGCTTCGGCGACGTCGGCGGCGAAGGCGAGTGGCGCAACGACTGAAAGGTCGAGCGATGGCGCACGGGAACGGCAAGCTGAAGGTCGCCGCCATTGGCGATCTCCATGTCAAGGAGGATCACGCGGCGCCGTTCCGCGAGCTCTTCGCGGAGATCTCCAAGGCGGCGGACGTGCTGGTGCTGACCGGCGACCTCACCGATCTCGGCAAGCCGAAGGAGGCGGAAATCCTGGCCGAGGACCTGCGCGCCTGCGCCATCCCGGTCGTTGCCGTGCTTGGCAACCATGATTTCGAATGCGGCTGCGAGGAGCAGGTCGGCGCAATCCTCAAGGCCGCCGGGGTGCGTCTTCTTGACGGGCAGGCGATCGACATCGACGGGGTAGGCTTCGTCGGGGTGAAGGGGTTCGTCGGCGGCTTCGGACGCCGCATGCTCGGCTCCTTCGGCGAGCCGACCATCAAGGCCATGGTCGCCGAGAGCATGAGCGAGGCGATACGTCTTGAGAACGCCATGCGGCAGGTCCGGAGCGAGCGAGCAGTCGTGGTTCTGCACTACGCGCCGATTCCGGAGACGGTCGAGGGCGAGCCGCTGGAAATCTTCCCGTTCCTTGGCTCCTCGCGGCTCGCCGAGACCATCGACCGCTTCAAGGTGAGCGCTGTCGTGCACGGGCACGCGCATCGCGGCGCCTATGAGGGGCGCACCCCCGGCGGCGCGCCGGTCTACAACGTCGCCCGTCAGATCGAGAAGCCGACCGGGCGGCCTTACGCGCTGCTCGAGGTGTGAGCTGCGCCGTCCGGCTGGGCTCGCTCTTGCTGACCTCGCGTCCTATATGTCGGCGCATGCGTACAGGATCGTCATGGCCGGCATTTCGCTGACCCTCGAAGGGTCGAACATCCAGCTTTCCTTTCAGAAGGGCGACCAGACGACCGCGGTGCTGATGGACCAGCGGACGGCGCAGGGTCTTTTCCAGGCGCTGGGGCAAATGCTGAGCGCGATGGGCGGCGAGGGTTCGGACGAGATCGAGGGTGAGCTTGTCGAGGTGACATCGCCCTCGATCGACATCGGTCTCGACGAGTCCGGCCAAGCGGTGCTCGCGCTGCAGGCCGGGCCGCTGCCGCCTTTCATGCTGCGTCTCAAGGATGACGAGGCGCGCCACATCGCGCAGAGCCTCATGGAAATCCTCAACGCTCCGCCGGACGCCCGCACCTCCCAAGGCGGTCACTGATCGCCGGAACCGCCGCCGACGCGTCACCTTCCAGGTGAGCTGCACGCGCGGCGAGACGGGCACGAGCGTGTCGCTGCGGCGTTCCGATCAGTTTCGCAGCGGATCAGGCGCGAGGCTGCGGGTCGGTCGGCGTCGAGGGCTGGGCCGGGGTCGCCGGTCCCGGTCCCGGGCCCGGCGCGCGGTCCGGATCGGTCGCCGGAGCCTCGTTCGGCCGCGCCGGCGGGACCTCCAGGGGGGAATGGCCCGGCGGCGTGACCGAAGGCGGCTGCGACGGGCTCGCCGGTTGCGGGTCGTACGGCCCGATCGGCTGGTTCGGCTGCTGCATCGGACGCTTCCTTCCCGCTTACAGGCGCGGCATCGGGTTGGTCGGCGCGCCGGGCAGGTAATCGGGCTCGGAGCCTGGGCCGCGGGGATCCCCGATCCCCGGGTCGTCGACCGGATAGGGCGTGCGCGGGCCGGCCGGCCCCTGGTCGGGCAACTCGTCTGGCTCGCGCGGCGGAACCTCGGTCGGGATGTTGCCGCCGGGGATTGGCTCATGGGCCGGGTTCCCGGGCCGGGGCTGCGCGGTGAACGGGCGAGCGCCTGTGCTGATCATCGGTCGCTCCTTCGAAGCTCGGGCGGGATTCGAAGGATCAACCGGTGCGGAAGGGCGGGGTTCCGAAGGTCTCGCCTTTGGGGCGGCTGCGGCCGCAACAGAATAGAAAAAGGCGGCCGAGCGGCCGCCTCTTTCGTTCGTCGAATAGCGAACGCTTATTGCTCGGCCGGCTGGATCGCCGAGACCTTCCAGGGCCCGGTCTGGTCGCGGCGGAACGTCCACAGCTCCGTCACTTCCTGCAGATTGTCGCGGTCGCCGTCGAGCACGCGGCCGGTCGTGCGGTCGAGCGTCACGTCTTTGAGTGCGTAGCGCATGGCGACAGTCGCGTAGTCGGTCGAGCCCTCGCGCCACGCCTCGGCGAGGTCGCCCTGGAGAAGCCGCACGTCCGAGATCTTGTTGATCGCGTTGTTGCGGGCGCTCTCGTTGAGCTCCTCCTGGAGGTAGCCGGCCATCTCGGGGGTGGCGAGGGTCCAGAGCGCGGCCACGTCCTCTCGGCCGTAGGCGGTCTGCACGTCGTGCAGGGTCTTTTCGAACGCGCCGTAGTCGGCGGGACCGATGCCGAGCTCGTCGCTGCGCTCGCGCTGAACTGGCGCGTTGGCGGCGCTCGCTCCGGCGCCAAGCCCCGCGAGCCCGCCGAGGCCGGCGCCCATTCCGCCGCCGGCGGGGCTCATGCCGCCGAGCGCCGAGCGCTCATGACCGCCCGCACCGGCATAGGCCGGCTGCGGCTCGGACCGGCGCCGGAAGAAGCGCAGGGCGAGGTAGACCAGCCCCCCGATCAGCGCGACCTGCAGAAGCAGGCCCAGCATCGAGGCAAGCCCGCCGAGGCCGCCGAAAAAGCCGCTCCCGAACAAGGCGCCGAGAAGGCCCGCGCCGAGGAGCCCGGCCATCAGGCCGGTCCCGAAGCCGAACTTGCGCTGCGGCTGCGCGGCCTGGCCGACCGGCGCGCCCGGGCGCTGCTGCTGGATCTGGCCCGGCGTCGTCTGCGAACGCTGGATCGGCGCCGCGGTCGAGGGCGCCGTCCGGGTCGCGGCCGGTGAGTCGTAGGTACGCGAGCCGCGCGAGCCGAAGCCGCCGCCGCTCTTGCCGCCCGGCCGGGCTTCGGCGATGCCCGCCATGCCGAGCGCGACCACGCCTGCGAGCGCTAAGGCGAAGCGGCCGCGCCTGGAGAAATTCATGCTCATGGGCTTTAACCCGTTTCCTCTCTGGAGCGGGTCATGCCCGCCCGCCGAGTATATAGGAGAGCCTCATCCTTTCGTATAGGGGTGGCGCCTAGCCGCTCGGAAAGGGAAACGCTCTCTTACGGCGCGGCGGTGGCCTGTTACTCTGGCCGGCCATGCCCGATCGAGAGCAGGCGAAGCGCCGCCGCGATGGCGAGGATCGAGAGGGGCAAGACGAGGCTCGTCCAGGCGAGATGATGGTCGCCGTTCGCGACGTCGGTCGCGAAATCGACCACCAGATAGACGAGGATCACCTCGACGAGCGTATGCTTGAGCTCGCCGACGCTGCTGATGCGCATCCAGGCCGGCAGCCGGGCGCGCTCCTCGGCCGAGAGGTCGAGGACGAAGCCGAAGGCGATGGCGTAGGCGAATATCACCAGCACCATGGCAAAGAGGAAGGCGTCGGTAGCGCCCATGACGAGGCTGATGACCGTGCCTGCGCCCTCGCCGGCAACGAGGATGCCGCGCAGCGCCTGCACGAGCTTGGCGCAGCCCTCCCACAGCATCGCGACGGCGCCGAGCGCCGCCCCCAGCGAGGCGACGAGCATGACGTAGCGCAGCGAGAGCAGGAGGCGCATGGCGGCTCAGCTCCCCGCGGCGAGCGCGCTCGGCGCCCGCTCCCCCTCGACCCCGATCCGGGCCTCGAACGCCTGCGTCGCCGGCACCGCCTCCGTAAGCCGTCTCGAGGTCGGCTCGAACCCGATCACGCGCAATTCCCCGGTCACCGCCGAGGCCTCGACGGCAAGACGCGTCAGCCCGTTCATCACCGGTTCGACGAGCCAAGCGAAGGGCGCCTCGCAGGCGTGGCGCTCGAGCAGCGCGCGGCGGTTCTCGGAATCGGCCAACCCGCGGACCAGGGTGCCGCGCGGGATCCAGCGTCCCGGCCGCGCCGGCCCGGCCGGGTGCCAGCCATTGGCGATGCAGCACGGCCCGAGATGGATATGGGCTGCCGTCTCCGTGCGCTCGATCAGGCAGCCCTCGCCGGCCCTCGCGCCGGCGATCGAGAACAGCGCCGGGCGGGCAACCGGCGCCTTGCTCAGCATCTCGACGGCCTCTTCGTAGGTCCGGCAGCGCTCGAACACGAAGCGCAGGAGATGGGCCGCCGGCCAGCGGCCGGATTGGCGCCAGGTGCCGTAGCCGTTGAGGAGGAAATCGGCCGGCAGCAGCGCCGCGCCGCCGGTGCGGCGGTACATCGGCGCCTGGTTGATCGCGGCCGCGAAGCGGCCGGGCGCGAGCCCGGTCAACACGCCGGCCGCCCCCGGCCAAGTGACGTTCGCGTAGAGGCCCGCCTCGCCCTCCTGCAGCGCCACCTCGACATGGCGCCCGAGCCCCGGGAAGGGCCAGTCGAGCGTGCGTCGCAACTCGGGGGCCGGCTCGGTGTCGACCCTTGTGGTGCAGCCCCATTCGTAGGACGCGTTGACGAACCACACGCCCGCCCGCCCGGCAATCCTCGCGATCTCGGCGATCTCGCCCGCGTAGGGGCTCGGCGTTGCCCTGAGCCAGCGCTCCGAAATGCGGTCGAGAGCGCGCGCGAGCCCGCGCAACGGGGCAGGCACGATCGAGAAGCAGGCCTCCCGAAGCGCCAGCATCTCGCGCCGCCGGAGCCTCGCATGCTCGACCGGCCCGCCCGGGCGCAGGTCGAGAAGGGGGATTTCGGGCAGCCTCTGCGGGCTCATCGGATCCTTGCCGCCGTGCCAGGCCGAGCCGACCTTACGCCATCCCGGCGGGCCGGCGTAAGCGGGGGTGCAGGCCCGATCCCCAGCCGCAGCGTTCCGCGGCCCGGAAGCGTCCAACCGGCCTCAAGCCGGTCATGTTGCCCCGCGCCGACGACGCGAGCAGACTAGCCGCATGGAGCGGACGGCGACATGCGCCTGCGGGCAGCTCGGGGTCACGGTTGAGGGCGAACCTGATCTCGTCCTCGCCTGCAACTGCCTCGACTGCCAGCGCCGCACCGGCAGCGTCTTCGGCGTAGCGGCGTATTTTCCGGAAAGGCAGGTCCGCCTCGACGGAGAGAGCAAGAGGTTCAGCCGAACGAGCGGCGCGCTCGCGTTCGAGACGAGCTTTTGTCCGGCCTGCGGTACGTCGGTCGTCTGGCGCTCCAGCGCCCGTCCCGATCAGGTTGCGGTCGCGGTCGGCTGCTTCGCCGAGCCGAGCTTTCCGCCGCCGACCGCCGTGGCTTGGACCTCGGAGCAACACGGATGGGTCCGTTTCCCGGACGGGGTCGCCAGCAATTCCAAATCCGCCTTCGGCTAATCGCAGTCGTCGCCGGGCTTGACCCCTCGATTGAGGTGGTGGCGCCGCCGAGGAGTCCTACGCGTGGCATCTCCCAACCCGCTCGCGCTTTGCACTGACGGGCAGCCCACCCGCGCAGCCGCGGAGGAACTCCGGCCGGCGGTGATCAGCACTCGTCGGAGCGGGCCGTCGCGTAGCGCAGGCCCTTCTCGAGATGGGCGAGAAAGACCTCGTCGAGGTAGAGCTCGGGGCGGTGTCCTAGGCCGGTGTACCAGGAGCGCCCGCCTTGGACCTGTCGGCACCAGGCGATAGGGTGGTGCGCGCCCATCCCGCCGCCCTGATAGGTGCTCTCGTCGAGGAGCGCGACCACGGCGGCCTCGCGCGGCGGCGGATTGCGGAAATCGTAGAACTCGTCGGTGACCCGCCACGCAACCGGCGAGGTTCCGCCGAGCGGGCGGAGGAACCGCACCGTGCCGGTCTGCAAGCCGGGCGGATGGCTCTTGAACCAAGCGCCGAGGAGCTCGCCGTACCACGGCCAGTCATAGCCGGTGTCTGCGGCGGCATGAACGCCGAGATAGCCGCCCCCCTTGGCCACGAACGCCTCGAAGGCGCGCTGCTCGTCGGCGCCGAGCACGTTGCCGCTGGTGTTCACGAACGCGACGGCCTTGAAGCGGGAAAGCCGATCCTCGATAAACAGCGCGGCGTCTTCGCTGTGCTCGACCTCGATGCCGTGCGCGCCGGCGAGCTTGCGCATGGCGGCGACCGCCGCGGGGATCGAGTCGTGCCGGTAGGCTGCGGTCTTGGTGAAGACCAAGAGCCGTTCCCTCTCGGCCGCCGCGGAAGAGAACGGCAGCGCCGCGAGAAACAGAGCCAGGATTGTCGGCAAGGTCATGCGCTTTCTTCCAGGCCGGTCGTGGCGGCTTCGATCCGGCCCGCCAACGCCGGCCCTGGTGGGAAGTTGCGCGATCTTATGCCCGATGGTCTTCTCAGGCGACGACATGGGAGGCAGCGATCGGTGGCGCCGAGACGAGTGCCAGGCGGGCGGAGCGCGTGCTCGTGACCGGAGGAGCGGGGTTCATCGGCTCGGTGGCCCATCCGGATTTCGCGCCGATCGAGCACGACGTGACCGAGCCCTTCGAGGTCGAGACCGACCTGATCTTCAATCTCGCCTGCCCCGGCCAGGCTACTCGCGGGCGATCCCGCCATGCACCCAGGCGCTCCTCGCCAAGGTTTGCGGCTTCGACCGGCTCACCGCCGAGAAGCAATTGGCGGCGGCGCAGCCGTACATCGCTACACCGGCGACCTCTTCCGCGCCGACGAGGAGGGCTTCCTCTATTTCGTCGGGCGCAAGGACGACATCATCAAGACCCGCGGCGAGAAGGTGAGCCGAAAGAGGTCGAGAACGTCCTCATGCGCTCGCCGGCGTCCGCGAAGCGGCGGTTGTCGGCGTGCCCGACCCGCTGCTCGGCTGCGCCATCAAGGCGGTCATCGCATTGAGCCCCGGCGCGGAGCTCAGCGAGCAGGACGTGGTCCGCCATTGCGCCCGCGAGCTCGAGGATTTCATGGTGCCGCGCCACGTCGAATTCCGCGACGCCCTGCCGAAAACCGACAGCGGCAAGATCCGGCGCAAGCAGGTCCAGGCCTAGTTCGCCGACGCGTGACCCGGAAAGGCGGGGATGTCCTGCGCTGCAAAGGCCCGCACGATGCCGTGAGCCTGTGCCGATCCGGCACTGGGCGTGGGCGCCTGCGCGCGGGGCGCGGCCTCGCCGGAGGCTGCCTCGGGCAGCTGTGCGTCAGGCTGGTGCAAAGTTTCGTGCTTTCGATACCGCTCCTGCAGCCGTCGCATCACCCGTGCCAAGCCGGGCGAAGGGCCGGCCTCATTCCCTTGTCGCACGCGGCGCGAGCGATTAGCGTGCCGGCCATACCGCCGCGGGCCTCGCAAGACCCGACCAATTGTGGCCTCGGCGCAAGAACCGAAACGGAGGAAAACCCATGCCGACACTGAAAGCTCGCCGCTTTGCCCGCGCGCTCACCGCCGGCGTCGCGCTCGCCACGGCAGTACTCGCCGGGCCGTCCTTGGCGCAGGAGATGCGGCTGATGACCGGACCGCAAGGCGGGGTCTGGATCCCGCTCGGCGGCCAGCTCAAGGACATGTGGGAGAAGGCGATCCCTGGCCTCTCCGTGACCTCAATGCCCGGCGCCGGCATCGCCAATGTGCGCGGAATCGAAGAAGGCAAGACCGAGGTCGGCTTCGGCAACTCGATCTCGACCGTGGATGCCATCGTCGGCAATGCGCCCTTCAACAAGCCCCACAAGAAGGTCTGCAACGTCGCGACCCTCTACCCGCAATATTTCCAGGTGGTTGTGCCGGCGAACGCGGGCATCAACTCGGCCAAGGACCTCAAGGGCAAGTCGATCGCGACCCAACCGCGCGGCAACACCGGCGAGATCATCACCCAGCACTTCCTGAAGGTGAACGGCCTCTCCTACAGCGAGGTCAAGCCGAGCTTCATCTCCTACACCGATGCGGTCGAGCAGATGAAGGACAACAACGTCCAGGCCTTCGCGCTCGGGACCACTATCCCGTCCGGCGCCGTGATGGACCTGGCTTCCTCGCGGGACGTCAAACTCCTCGACCTCTCCGACAACATCGAGGCGATGAAGAAGATCAATCCGGGCTACACCCTCGTGACCGTGCCGAAGGGCACGTATCCGAAGCAGGACCAGGACGTGAAGGTGATCGGCTACGCGACCCACATCGTCGCAAGCTGCGATCTCCCGACCGACCGCGTCTACGCCATGACCAGGGCGATGGCTGACAACATCTCGTCGATGGCGACCGTCAACAAGGCGATGGAGAAGCTCACCCCGAAGGAGATGGCGGAGGACATCGGCGTTCCCTTCCATCCCGGCGCGGCGCGCTTCTACAAGGAGAAGAACATCGAGGTGAAGACGATGTGAGAACATGGACGAGGGGCACTCATTCGAGCCCCTCATCCTGAGGAGCGCGGCGAAGCCAAGCCTCCAAGCACGCACACCATGGACGTAGCGTCGGCGGTCGGTGCGTGCTTCGACGCTGGTCGCTTCGCTCCTCGCACCTCAGCCGACGAGATTAGGCGGCGAGAATGATGAAAGCCGGCGCAGAAGCCGGTTGAGCTGAAGCGACGATCTCCGGGGTAACACAGTGCTGACCCTCGCTCGCAACCCCTTCCGTCGACTCGATCTGTCGCATGCGGGCGTGATCCGGCTCGCCGCCGCCGTGGTCGCAGTCGCGATGGCGCTCTATCACATGTGGATGATCGTGATCGGAACGCCCGAGGCGTTCATTTTCCGCGGCACCCACCTGCTCTTCGCGATGGCGCTGACCTTCCTGCTCTTCCGGCGGGTGTCGGAGAAGCAGGCGGACGCACTTCCCGGGATGGACGCGCCGCCCGTCGCGCAGGGGCCGCCGACCCTGCTCGACTACGCGTTGCTCGTCGCCGCGGTCGCGCCGGTGATCTACCTGTTCGTCAACTTCGACTACGTCGTCAATCGCATCTACTACATCGACGATCTGTCCTTGGCGGATATGGCGATGGGGGCGCTCCTCGTCGTCATGGTGATGGAGGCGACGCGCCGGCTCATCGGCTGGGCCCTGCCGATCACGGCGATCGTCTTCCTCGCCTACGGGCTCTACGTCACGAAGGACCCCGAGCGCATGCTCGACCAGCTCTTCATGACGACGGAAGGGATTTTCGGCGCGCCGCTCGGGGTCTCGGCGGCCTACGTCATGATCTTCGTGCTGTTCGGCTCCTTCATGGAGCGCACCGGGACGGGGCAACTCTTCATGGATTTCGCGCTCGGCATCACCGGCCACACCGCCGGCGGGCCGGGCAAGGTCGCGGTGGTGTCCTCGAGCCTGTTCGGCACGATCTCGGGCAGCGCGGTCGCGAACGTGATGGTCGACGGACCGATCTCGATCCCGCTCATGAAGCGCACCGGCTTCAAGCCGCATTTCGCAGCTGCGGTCGAGGCCGTCGCCTCGACCGGCGGGCAGATCATGCCACCGATCATGGGCGCCGCGGCTTTCGTCATGGCCGAGTTCTTGTCCGTGTCCTACCTGCAGGTGACGATCTGGGCCGTGATCCCGGCGATCCTCTATTACGTCGCCTGCTTCGGCGCAGTGCATTTCGAGGCGAAGCGCAAGGGCATCCTCGGCGTGCCGCGTAGCGAGCTGCCGCGCCTGGGCAAGACGCTCAGCGAGCGCGGTCACCTCTTCATCCCGGTGCTGACGATCCTCGCCGTCATGTATGCCGGCTACTCGGCGCCGCTCGCCGCGCTCGCGGGGACGCTCGCCTGCTTCCCGGTGGCGGCGTTGCGCGCCTCGACGCGCGGGCATGTGACGGTCGCGAACCTCATCGACGCCATGATCGATGGCGCCAAGAACACGCTCGCGGTCGCGCTCGCCTGCGCCTGCGCCGGCATCATCATCGGCATGGTGGCGCTAACCGGCGCCGGCATCGTCTTCACCCAAGCCGTGATCGGCCTTGCGCAGAACAGCCTCCTGCTCGCGCTGATGCTGACCGCGATCGCTGGCATCGTGCTCGGGATGGGCATGCCGACGACGCCGGCCTACATCGTCATGACCGCGCTGCTCGTGCCGGCAGTGATCAAGCTCGGTGTTGCGACGCCGGCCGCGCATATGTTCGCTTTTTACTTCGCGATCCTCTCCGCCATCACCCCGCCGGTGGCGCTCGCGGTCTATGCCGCCTCGGGGCTCGCGAAATCCGACCTGTGGATCACGGGTTGGGCGGCGGTGAAGATCGGCGCCGCAGGTTTCATCGTTCCGTTCATGTTCGTCTACGAGCCGGCGCTCCTGATGATCGGCGATTGGCCGACCGTGATCTGGCGCTTCTTCGCCTCCTGCTTCGGCATCATGCTGCTCGCCGCGGGCCTCCACGGCTATCTCCTGCGCGCGGCCTCCTTGTGGGAGCGCGCGGTGCTGATCGCCGCCGCCTTTTGCCTCGTGAAGCCGGACTGGACTACCGACCTCATCGGCTTGGCGCTCTTCGCCGCGATTATCGCCATGCAATGGAAGACGCGCGACCCGTGGAAGCGGGCGGCCCAGCCTCTCCCAAGGGGAGAGGCCGAGTCGCGGCCGGCCAGGCCGCGAACCGGGTGAGGGGAAAGCCCTCTCCGGATAAGGTCGAACCCCTCACCCGGACGGCGCTTCCGCTCCGGCAAGAGGCTCGCCCGCTACCACTCCGTCAGCACCGGCTCCATGCCTGCCTTCGTGAGCGCCTCGGCGCGGGCCTTCATCCAGCCCTTGGCGAACTCGTCCTCGCCCGATGGCGCTTTCGCCTTGTAGGCATCCCACGCGACGAGGAGAACCTTCTGACGCTCGACGACGCTGTCATTGTGCTTCTGGTGCTCGGGCGTCCAGACGCCCTTCTCTTTGAAGTAGCGGATGGCGCCGTCGTGCAACGGGATCGCCCAGGCGAAGACCTGGCGCTTGAGGTCCCAGCCGACGTTCCCCGGCGCGCCGTCCTTGTAGTCGTCGAAGAGCTCCACCATTGCCCGCGTCATGTTGTAGACGAGGTCGGCATCGGTTCCGGCCATGGTCATCAGCACCGGGTATGGGTAGGTCGCGGCCTCGACGCGTTTCTCGGGCGAGAGATCGGCGCCCTCGGCGCCCATCGCCGGCACGAAGAAGGGCGCGCGCTTGTTGATGCGGGCCCACCCCTCCTTGTCGGCGTGCGAGATCACCGGATAGCGGATGCCGCGCGGCGAGGAGGCGATCTTGTAGGCGTTGCCCGAGATGGTCGAGGCGAAGGCGGCATCGACCTGGTTGTTGACGATCGCGTCCATGGCCTGGCCGAAGCCGCCGAACTCGACCTTTTTCACGTCGTTCCAGGTGAGGTTCGCGAACCCCATCAGCGCCGTGATGTTCTGGTTGAGCGACGGCGCGCCGACGACCCAGGCGACGCGCTTGCCTTTGAGATCGGCGATTGTATTGATGTTCGCGTCCTTCGCTGTGACGATGGTGAGGAGCGCGTCGGAATTGTTGACGAGGAGCGAGCGCACCGGCTGCGGGCCCCAGTCGCGCGCGCCGAACTCGAACACGCCCTCCTGCGCGAGATAGCTGCCGCCGACGCCGTTCGCCGAGAACGGCACCTTGCCGTCGCGCAGGGGCACAGTGCGCGAGACGTCGTTCTTGCCCGGCAGGACGCGCAGGTTTACCTGGAGCTTGTTCTTGAGCGCGTTGCCGATCGCCACAGCCTGGTTGTAGCCGCCGGAACCCACGTCGTAGGCGGTCCAGGTCAGCGTCTCCGGCAGCTTGATGCCTGATTGCGCGAGGGCCGGCGCTGCGGCGAGCACCGCGGCGAAGGCGAGCGGCAGGGCGAGAGAGCGCGTCATGCGGGTTTCCTCCGTGTCGTGTTGTTGTGGAGCCAGGTTAGCACCAGGCCGGCGGCGATGAGAACGAGGGCGAGGCCGATATTGGCGGCGATCGAGAAGCCGGTCAGCCGCGGCATCGGCGCCGCGAGCAGGAAGCCGCCGAGGATGAGGCAGGCGCGGACGGCCCAGCCGAGCGGGTTCTTCGGCACCGGGCCGAGCCCGCCGACATAGCCCTGCATGGCCGCGCCGACGATGATGATTCCGGGGAATGCGAGCACGAGCGCGAGCGCGACCTCGGCGGCGCTGCCTTTCAGGATCAGCGCCGGGTTCAACACGAAGCAGAAGGGAACGACATAGATCGCGAAGCCGAGCTTCACCGACTGGACGCCGATGCGCATCGCCGACACGCCGGCGATTGGCGCCGCAGCGAAAGTTGCAAGCGCGACCGGCGGCGTGATGAAGGAGACCATGCCCCAGTACATGATGAAGAGGTGCACCGCGAGCGGGTCGAGGCCGGCCTTCACCAGCGGCGGCGCGAGCACGATGGCGAGGAAGATGTAGCAGGCCGTGACCGTCATCCCCATGCCGAAGACGAAGCTCGTGAGCGCCCCCATGACGAGGAGCACGAGCGGAGCGCCGCCGGCGAGATAGACGAGGTCGTTGGCGAGCGTGCCGGCAAGCCCCGTCATCGAGAGCGCGCCAATGATGGTGCCGATGGCGAGGAGGATCGCGACGAGCTCGGCGAGGCCGCGCGCCACGGATGCGGCGCAATCGGCGAGCTTCGCCCAGCTCATGCGGTGGCTCGGCAGCGCCTGGTTAATGGCGATCAGGAGCGCGGTCGCATAGAACGGCGCGGTGGCCTCGTCCTGCAGATACACCATCAGGAAGACGAGGAGGGCGAAGACGGGCAGGTAGAACCAGCCCTCGCGAATCACGGCGCCGAGCCGCGGCAGCTCGAATGGCCGCATGCCGGTGATGCCGCGGAGCGCCGAGTAGCCGTCGATCTGCACGACGAGCGCGAGGTAGAAGAGCAGCGCCGGCACGGTCGCAGCGAGCGCGATCTCGCCGTAGCTGCGGCCGAGGAAGGAAGCCATGACAAAGGCGGTCGAGCCCATCACCGGAGGCATCAGCACGGCGCCGGTCGACGCGACGGCCTCAACCGCGCCGGCGTAGGCCGCCGTGAAGCCGGTGCGCTTCATTGCCGGGATCGTCACGACACCGGAGCTGACCACGTTCGAGATGACGCTGCCCGAGATCGATCCCTGCAGCGCGGACGAGATGATCCCGACCTGCGCCGCGCCGCCGCGGAAGCGGCCGACGAGCGCAAAGGCGAGGTCGTTGAAGAAGCGGCCTCCGCCGGTGAAGTTCAGCGCCACGCCGAATACGATGAAGCCGACCACGATCTCGGCGAAGGCGCGCATCGGGATGCCGAAGGCCGATTCCGCGCTTGCGAAATGGAAGGCGAGCGTGTCGGGCAGCGACTGGGACGAGCCCTTGAGCGGGTTCGGGATCTGCTCGGCGACGACCGGATAGAGCGACACCACCGCGACCACGATGGTCATCGGCCAGCCGCTCGTCCGGCGAAGCCCCTCCATCACGAGGAGCCACAGCACGCCGGCGAGGACCTTGGCCATCGTCGGCGCGTTGTATTCCCAGCCTTCAGAGAGGATGCGCGTCGCGTGATATGCGAACCAGCCGAACAGCGCCGCTGCAAACGCGGCGAGCGCCCAATCATACCAGGGCGGCGGGCCAGCGGCGTCCTTGGGGTTCGCGGGCAGGACCAGGAAGACGAGCGGAAAGAGCAGCACCGCGAGGATGTAGAGATAGCGGTTCTCGATGAACACCACGCCGGTGAAGAGCTGAAGGTTCAGGAGCTGGTTCAGCACGAGGAGCGTGACGACGACCGCCGCGGCGACGAACACCGCCCGCATGGCGCCGGCCATCGGTCGACCGACCAGCTCCTCGACCATCTGCTCGGGCGCGGCCTCGCCGGCATGTCCCGGCGCCTCAGCCGCCGGCCGGCCGGAGCCGAGCTCAATGGAGTCGCGCGCAGTCGCGCCCCGCTGCGTCTCGCCGCCCGTCATTCCTCGGCGCTCCCTCCGCGGCCTTTTCTGAGCGGTGAAGGGCGGGGTGGCAAGGGCCCACTCGGAAGGAGTCATTGCGGCCGACCGCGTTCTGCACGTATGGTTTGCATGTCCGCCGCGCCCGCAGCGAACCGGCTTTGCAGGGAAATATCGTGCATGCCTCGGCTGACGGAATTCCGCTCTTGGCTAAGCGATCACTGGCCCGCCGTGCGCGTTGCGCTTGGGCTCGGCGCGCTCCTCATTCTTGGCGCCGTCGCGATACCCCTGATCTGGGGCGCGACGCCGGCCGACAAGGGCGTCGTCGCGGAGTGGAACGAGACCATCGCGCGGCTGGGGATCGACCCGGTTTTCCCGCCTGAGGAGGACATCTACGTCGGCGATGTCTTCGCGGTGATCACCGCCGACAACCGCGCCGACGGCAAGAGTGCGCGCGGCGAGCCGCTGCTCAACCGGGCGATCAAGCTCACTCACATCGACATGAAGCCGGAGCTCACGCGGATCTACGAGAACCTGCCGATCTTCCCTGACACGGCGAAGCGCCCGGTCACGCCCGACGAGCCCTGGCCGCAGACCGCCAAGGCCGACGGCGTGTTCACCGGCGGATCGAAGCGCGGCCTCCTCGCGATCGCCGCCTTCCCGGGCTTCACGATCCGGCACGAGCGCGCGGGCTCGGGCGGGCTGTCGACCGTCGCCGGGCTCTTCGGCGCCTCGCGGCAGGACAGCGACATCGTCGAGGTCAAGATTCCCTTCGCCGAGACCTACGGCGTGCCGAGCCTGCTCGCCGCCGGCAAGCTCGCGCGCTTCTGCGAGGACCCGTTCACGCGCGATGTCTGCAGCGACGAGACTTTGCGCAACCACCTGAGCTACGTGACGCCGGACGTGATGGCGAAGGCGGCAGATCCAAAGACCGGGCGCCTGCGCTACCTCGTCGAGGTGGAGATCGCGCTCGTCAATCGCGTCTATCTCACCCGCTCGATCGAGCAGACCCGGCGGCTCGGCCGCAACCAGGCGGCTCTCCTGCAAGCCGCGGCCGACGCGGCGACACAGCAGAAGAAAGCCGATCCGCCCGCTCCGGCGACGGGCGAGCCCGCTTCACCGGAGCCCGGCGCCTCGAATGCATCGAAGCCGGTCCGCGATCTCCTCGAGCAGCTCAACACCGCCGTGCCTGGCGGCGTGATGTCGGTGACCTCAGGCTCGGATAGCCATTTCGAGCTGAAGCAGACCTTCCAGCGCCCGATCGTCATCGGCTACCGAGCGGTGCGCCGCTCGTTCCCTTATGATCTCGACCGGCTCAACCTTACGACCGAGCAGGCGGGGGCGGCATCGAGCGGCGGGCCGGATCAGGAGAAAACGCGCGTGAGCACGACCTCGAACGCCGCCGCCACCGTGCCGGCTCCTCCCCCGCAGGAAACCGCGAGCCCGCAATGAGGACGAGCTTCCTGGTCGCATTCGCAGCCTTGGCCGGGCTGCTCGCCCCATGCGCCGCGCCGGCCCAGGACCCGGTCCAGTACTGCAAGGAGAACGCAAACGACCTCAAATGTCTCGAGTTCCTCGGCGGCAGCTCGGGCTTTCACTCCAAGTCCGGCAACGTCGGCGCCCAGTCCACCGTCAACCCAACGCGCGAGACTGCGCGCTATGTGGTTTTTCTTCATCGCGGCGGCGGCCCGCCGGGGCCGGCCGATCAGGTCGCGAAAACCTTGCAGTCCCGAGGCTATCTGGTGCGCGGCATCGACGACAAGATCGACGCCGCGGGAGGGCCGGGCGTCGACTACTTCAGCGACCAGGACCGGCCAGGCGCCGCGGACGTGGCCGAGATCGCCAACCGGGCGCTGCCGCCGGGGTCGAAACGCCTCGCTCCGCGTTTCCAGAAGGTCTCGAACCCCTCGGGCTTTCTCGGCGTGTGGCTGTATGGGCAATAGCAGAGCGGGCCTTTCTGGGTCTCGCTCCCGGCGCTCGCCGAACTCGTCTGGTGGGCGATCGGGCGGGACTTGTGGGCGTTGATCCCCGCGCCGCGCGACCTGCCGGCCGCGGCGCAGACCGGCGCGCGCTGAAGGGGGACGTTCCGGCAGGACCGTGCCGCTCCACGATGGCGCGTCCCTGTTGCAGCCGGACTACAGCTTTCGCCCAGCGGCCCGATAAGATGGCGTTGCTCGACGCGAGCCGAATGGGGCGGGCTGGCCCTCTCCGTTTAGAGCTTGCACCTTCAGGGCATGGTTCGGCCCGCGTTGAGCACCATCGTCTTCGGACCGCGTCTTGCGCTTCCGGACCCGCCGCCGGTCCTCGTCTGGCCCCGGGATATCCCTTGCGAAAATGGCACCGGGCAGAGCAGCTGATTGACAGCGCTCGTTGCGATTCTTACCTGCACGCCCAACCGGAAGGTTTTGGGAATGCGATGAAGAAGGGGTTCGAATATCGTCAGCACGCCCAGGAGTGCCGTGCGCTCGCAAACAAGATGGAGCAGGGCGAGCACCGCGACCAGCTCCTGCGCATGGCCGAGACCTGGGACCGTCTGGCCGACGACCGCGACGCGCTGATCAGCCGCCACCCCGAGATCGCGCAGCCGGACGAGGCGGCGCGCCCGGCAAACAAGCGGTGAGCGCAGGGTAGTAAAATAATCCTTGACAGCGCGACGCTGCTCGGCTAGGAAAGGCGCACGCTCCGAAATTGCGGATGCCAGCCGGGGGAAGCCGGCACGCGACCTACGAAAAAGGGCGCGGAATCCTGCGCCCTTTGTCGTCTCTCGGGCGCGAGCCCTCAGCAGACGTTGACGAGCTGCGAGCCGACCGGATTGCCCCATGCGTCGTAGATCGGCTGGCGCCGCACGCACGGGTCATAGCCGTACGAGCCGACCGCCGCGGCGCCGACCGCCGCCGCCCCGAGCACGCCGAGCCCGACCGCCGCCGGTCCCCAGCCGCGGCCGCCGCGCCGATAGGCGTAGCCGGGGCGCACCCCATAGCGCACGCCGGGCCGCACCACGGCGCCGCGGCGCACGACGCCCGCCCCGCGGTAACCGCCGCCGCGCCGCATGCCCTGAGCGTCGGCCGGCTCGGGCGTGAAGGTCAAAAGCGCTGCCGCCGAGGCAGCGAGAAGCAAGAGCTTTCGCATGAGGTCTCCTTGGGATTCTCCAGCCGCAGCCAGCCTTATAGCGCAGGAATGCGGCAGGCGTGAGCGGAAACGCTCATGGTCATGAACGCGGCCTTCAAAGCGAACGATTGCGGCCACCCGTTGCTATCCGGTTCGTTCTAGCGTCGATTGCGCCTGCCAGATCGGCGTGTTTAGCTCCGGATGGGGTCGACGAGGAGAAGCCGATGTTCCGCTTGGTTCTTCTGGCTGTTTCCATGCTGGGCGCAGCCAGCCTGACGAGCTCGCCGGCCGCAGCGCAGCGGGTGCAGATCACTCCCGGCAACACCTGCCTGATGGTGATCCACGTGCTTCCCCGCTGCCCGCGGCGCTGGGTGCCGGTTTGCACCCGGCCGGTTCCATGCACCTTGAGAGGACGGCAGTCCCGCGTCTGCGCCGGCTACCGCTGCATCCCGCCGCCGCCGAACATCCCGAACATCCCGAGCCGCCCCGGCCCGATGCGGTGAGAAGCGAAGCCGAGCGCGTAAAGGAGGGCGGCGGCCGTCCCGCCCTCCCGGTTTTCGCTCGATCGCTCGTCTTCCGATGCGCGGATGTGACCGGACAACTGTGAAAAAAGTCCTTGACAGCGTGACGCTGCTTTGGTATCAATGGCGCAGGCTCGGGAAGTGGGCGCGGGGCTCGACGGGCCTTTGCTGCAGCGCACGACAAGCCGGTTCAGCGTAAGCTCTTGCCGTGCTATGAAAGCTTCGACGGGAGCGGCACGGATCCGCCCGTCGTGACCCGGCACTTGGTCCGGGCAACACCAGTGCGAGGCTGGAAAGCCACGGGGCGAGCGGACCGCAAGATCCACTCGCCCTTTCTCGTCGGACCGCCGCCTTTGTCGTGGCCGGGCTCGTCCCGGCCATCTCGATTCTGAGGCGGTGCGCGCGGGTCGGATCGCCGGGTCGAGCCGGTCAGGCCCGGCGATGGCAAGTTCCCATAGCGAGGAATTCGGCGTCGCTTCGCGGTCGGCTTGACTTGCGCCCGATGCCCTTTCCCTCCGCCGCTTGCGGCTCCGGCCGGGGATAACGCACACGCCTTGTCACGGCCGGGCTCGTCCCGGCCATCCCGATTCCGACGTCGCGACGCTCGCACCGGGGTCGCCGGGCCAAGCCCGGCGATGACGAGAGAAGGACATCCGGAGCCGCCCATGAAGACGCCACGCGATCATCTGCAGCGCTTCAAGCCGAGCTGGGAGGCCGAGGCCATGCGGCAGGCGGAGCAGCTGTGCCGCACCACCAAGCTCTCCTTCAAGGTTATCGCCGCCACGACCAAGGTCCCCGACAGCTCGTTCCGCAAGCGCTCGCGCGAGGGGGGCTGGCGCCCACGGCGTGGAGGCAAGGCGGCAGGCACGGAGAGCGGGCCCACGGTCGACGCGAGAGCGCGCCTGAAGCTCATCGCGCGCCTCGGCGCCGCGGCCGAGCGGCTGCTCGGCCAAACCGAGGCGCGGCTCAAGAACGAACTCGGGCTTGCCGAGCGCGAGCGCGAAGCGCGCCTCCTGGCGCAGGTCTGCAAGACGATCAAGAACGCGGACGCCCTGCGCACGCAGCCGGCGCGAGCGCCGCACGAGGATGCCCATGGATCCGGAGAGCCCCGTCGAAGCCTCGCCGAGCTCCGGGATGAGCTTTATCGCCATCTCGTGCGCATTCGACGCGAGCGAGGACTTGACGGGATACCTCGAGAGCTTGAGCTCGGAGGACTTGACGAGCCTTCTGAGTCATTGGCCGCTCCGTTGCCTCAGACCGCAGGTACCGCCGGGCTCTGACAGGAGCTGGCGTCGGGGATGGACGATCGGCCTCGTGCTCGGCGGCCGTGGCGCCGGCAAGACGCGCACCGGCGCCGAGTGGGTGAGGGGGATCGTGCAGGCCGAGCCGGGCTTCGATGAGCCTGGCATCGGCCGGATCGCTCTCGTCGGCGAGACCTTCGCCAACGCGCGCGACGTGATGGTGGAGGGGCCCTCGGGAATCCTCGAGGTGCATGCGCGCGGCGAGCGGCCGGTCTGGTCGCCGAGCTTACGCAAGCTCGAATGGCCAAACGGCGCCGTCGCCCATGGCTTCTCGGCCGAGGACCCGGACGCGTTGCGCGGCCCGCAATTCGAGGCCGCCTGGTGCGACGAGCTCGCCAAGTGGCGCCACGCCGAGGAGACCTGGGACATGCTGCAGTTCGGCTTGCGGCTGGGGCTGCGGCCGCGCGAGATGATCACCACGACGCCGCGGCCGATCCCGCTCCTGCGGCGCCTCATCACCGATCCGCGCGTCGCGGTGAGCCGGGCGAGGACGGCGGACAACGCCGCGAACCTCTCGTCGGGCTTCCTCGATGGGGTGGTCGGGCGCTATGCCGGCACGCGCATCGGCCGGCAGGAGCTCGAGGGCGAGCTGGTCGAGGACCGGCCCGACGCGCTGTGGTCGCGCGAGGCGATCGAGCGCCTGCGCGTCGGCAGCGCGCCGCCGCTCGCGCGCATCGTGGTCGCGGTCGATCCGCCGGCCTCGTCGACGCGCAACGCCGACGCCTGCGGCATCGTCGCCGCCGGTATCGACGAGGCGGGCGCGGGCTACGTGATCGAGGATGCGACCGCCTCCGGGCTTTCGCCCGAGCGCTGGGCGGCGCGGGCCCTCTCGCTCTACCGGAAGCTTCAGGCCGACGCGCTGGTTGCCGAGACCAACCAGGGCGGCGAGATGGTCGAGGCCGTCATGCGCCAGGTCGATCCCGCCGTGCCGGTGACCCGCGTGCATGCGCGGCGCGGGAAATACCTGAGGGCCGAACCCGTCTCCACGCTCTACGAGCAGGACCGCGTCCATCACGTCGGCGCCTTCCCGGAACTGGAGGACGAGATGTGCGACTTCGGCCCGGGCGGCCTCTCGAACGGCCGCTCCCCCGACCGCCTCGACGCCCTCGTCTGGGCGCTCACCGCGCTGATGCTGGAGGTACGCGAGCCCCGGGTGAGGGTGCTGTGATCCCTCCCCCCTTGCGGAGGAGGGCCGACTCGGGGCGAAGCCCCGAGCGGGGAGAGGGGTCAAGCGGAGCTGCTTCGAGGAGTGCGGAGGGTTCGGCCAATCTCATCCAGCACGAGATCTGCATTTCCGAGCACAAGCTCATTCTTGACTCGCAGTACGTGGGAGCCCTGAGAGGTTAGCCACGCATCGCGCTGCGTATCGTGCATCTGCTGGTCCGGCTTCTCATGCGGCTCGCCGTCGAGCTCGACGACGAGGCGGGCGGCAAAGCAGATGAAGTCCACGATGTAAGGCCCGATCGGAACCTGGCGCCTGAACTTGAACCCGGCGAAGCGGCCGGCGCGCAGCTCGCGCCAAATGACGATCTCGGCGCGCGTCATGACCCCGCGCTGCTCTTTCGCGAAGGCACGCAGGCGGGGAGGGACCTTCTCCGACGTCGGACTCTCCCCCTCTCCCCGCTCGGCCCTCCCCCGCAAAGGGGGGAGGGGATCGCGCTTACCGCCGGTCGACCGAGAACCGGCCGGCGCCGCTCGCCATCAGCATGAGGAGCCCGCCGATGATGGCGAGGTTCTTCCAGAATGCGGTCTCGTTCGCCCGGCGTGCCGCTCCGGTCATGTCCCAGTAGTTGTGGGCGAGCAGGGTCGCCACGATGGTGAAGGCGACGAGCCCGAAGGCGGCGATGCGGGTCTGCCAGCCGATCGCGACCAGGATGCCGAGGCCGACCTCGGCCACGCCGGCGAGATAGGCGAAGACCATCGGCATCGGGAAGGCCTTGCCGGACAGCATGCCGGCGAGGCCGGAGGGGTCGATCAGCTTCTCGACCCCGGATTTGATGAACAGCGCGACGAGCAGCACGCGCCCGATCGCGTAGACGAGATTCCACATGGCGAGCCCCTGTTCCAGGCGGCCACGCTAGCGAGCCCGCGCGGCGCGCGGAAGCGCGCGGCAACGATGATCAACAGAGTTTGAACCGATGCTCAACCTCCTCTCGCGCCTCCGCCGCCCGGCCGAGGCGAAGGCCTCGCGCACTGCTGCGGCGATCGCAGTCTACGTCACCGGACGGCCGTTATGGACGCCGCGCGACTATGCGGCGCTCGCGCGGGAGGGCTTCCAGCGCAACCCGGTGGTGCACCGCGCCGTGCGGCTGGTCGCGGAGGCCGCGGCGTCGCTGCCGCTCTCGCTCGTCGAAGGCGGGCGCATTCTCGACCGGCATCCGCTGCTCGCGCTGCTGCGCCGCCCGAACCCGCGCGAGGGCGGAGCGCGCTTCCTCGAGAGCGTCTACGGGCACCTCCTCGTCTCGGGCAACGCCTATCTCGAGGCGGTCGCGGTCGAGGGCGCGGTCCGCGAGCTCTACGCGCTGAGGCCCGACCGCATGCGCGTGGTGCCGGGGCCGGACGGCTGGCCGGCCGCCTATGACTATGCGGTCGGCGCCGAGACCGTGCGCTTCGTGCAGGCGGGCGAGATTCCGCCGATCCTGCACCTCACGCTGTTCCATCCGACCGACGACCATTACGGCCTCTCGCCGATGGAGGCGGCGGCGGTGCCGCTCGACATCCACAACGCGGCCGGCGCCTGGAACAAGGCCCTCCTCGACAACGCCGCGCGCCCCTCCGGCGCCCTCGTGTTCGGCGGCGCCGCGCCGGTCGGCGAGGCGCAGTTCACGCGTCTCAAGGAGGAGCTCGAGGCGACCTATCAGGGCGCGGCCAATGCCGGGCGGCCGCTGCTGCTCGAAGGCGGCCTCTCGTGGCAGCCGCTCTCGCTCACGCCGAAGGACATGGATTTCGTCGAGGCGAAGAACGCGGCGGCGCGCGAGATCGCATTGGCCTTCGGCGTGCCGCCGCTGCTGCTCGGGCTTCCCGGCGACAACACCCACACCAACTACGCCGAGGCGAACCGCGCCTTCTACCGGCAGACCGTGATCCCGCTCGTCAAGCGCACCGCCGAGGCGGTGGCGCAATGGCTGTCGGCCCATGGCGATGTGTCCTTCGAGCCCGACCTCGACGCGATCGAGGCGCTGTCGGCCGAGCGCGAGTCGCTATGGCGGCGCGTCGGCGCAGCCGATTTCCTCTCCGAGGACGAGAAGCGCGAGGCCGTGGGGTACGGAAAGCGAGTGGCGAATAGCCAATGGAGCCGCCGCGTCGACCATTCGCCATTCGCTTATTCGCCATTCGCCGAGCGCGATCCGGCGGGGACGCCCCATGAACCTCGACGCCATCACCGATTCCATCATCGCGCGAGGCGATCTCGCCCATCTCGCACTGTTCCTGTGGGCCTGCGCGGCCTCGGCGCTCCTCGTCTCGGTGCTGCGCGAGCTCGCCGCCTCGAACAGGCGTTTCGACGATTTCGTCCGCGAGCTCGCGCGCTTCAACCGCCGCCATTCCGGAGAGGACCGATGACCCAGAACCGAAATCAGCCGGCGCCGGCCCGCCCGCCCGCGCCGCCGCGCGAGCGCCCGAGCGGGAACGTCTTCCGCACCTTCCTGCGCACGCTCGAGAAGCTCGAGAGCGGGCGCGGCGGCGGACGTCCGACCCGGGAGAGCGGACGATGAGCACGCTTGCCTCTTGTTGTCGTCGCCGGGCTTGTCCCGGCGATCCAGATCGCCAGAGCGCCGCCCTTCGCGGCGTGGATGCCCGGGTCAAGCCCGGGCATGACAATGAACAGAGGTGGCTCTCCGCCACCTCCCGCGAGACCAAGCTCCTGCCGGCGGCGCTCGCCGGCGTCGCCGAGGACGGCGGCTTCGAGGGCTATGCGAGCCTGTTCGGCGTTGCCGATCTCGGCAAGGACCTCGTCGTGCCGGGCGCCTTTGCCGAAAGCCTCGCCCGGCGCGGATCGGCGGGCGTGCGCATGCTGTGGCAGCACGATCCGGCCGAGCCGATCGGTCGGTGGCTGTCGCTCGCCGGGGATGGGCGCGGCTTGCGCGTGCGCGGACGGCTCAACCTCGCGGTCGCGCGGGCCCGGGAGATCCATGCCCTGATGCGCGAGGGCGCGATCGACGGGCTCTCGATCGGCTTCCGGGTCGAGCGCGCCCGCACCGATCGGGCAGGCCTTCGCCGCCTCGAGAAGCTCGACCTGTGGGAGATCTCGGTCGTGACCTTCCCGATGCAGCCGGGGGCGCGGATCGCCGCCCTCTCCGCTCACGAAAGACCGCCGACGGGGGCGACGACCGAGCGCGGAGAGAGCCTTGTGCTGGCGATTCGCCGCGCGGCGCAGGCGCTCAGTTGCGGCCTTCCGCGAGGCTGAACTGCACGGGCTCCCGGACCCGTCCGGAGCTCGAGGGCGCGCGTTCGGCCGCCGCCGTCGCCCGCGCAGGCGGCTTGTTGCGCGGCCGATGGACCTCGCGCGGCCGCGGCGCGGCCGGCACGGCCTGGACGGCCGGCTCCGGAGCGGTCACGGCCGGCACGGTGCCGGTGGTGCCGACGTCGACGACGGTGCTCGAGCGGGCCGGCGCCGGCGCCGCCGCAAGCGCTGCGAGCTGCGGCTGCGGCGAAGCGACGGCGCGCGGCTCCTTGCGCTCCCCCTCGACCCGGCCGGTGATGCATTCCTTCGAGATGTTCGGCCAGACCTGCGCCGCGCAGCTCTGATCGTCTGCGGCGAGCCGCTGCTCGGTGACCGGCAGGGGCGCGGCGGGCGCCGGCTTCGCATCGAGCCTTGCATTCGGCGCCCAGGTCGCGACCGCCTTGCGCTCGCTCAGCTGCGAGGCTGCGAAGATGCCGGTCACGACCGCCGCCGCGAACGCGCATTTCGCGATGATTCTGCCCATCGATGTCATGGCCGAGCCTCCCGCGGACCCCTCGGTGCCCTCGCTCAACGCCTCTCAGTTACGCCCGTTCCGTTCCGCGATGATTGCGCCGGGCGGCCCGAAGGTTTCGTCGCGGGCTCCGCGCGAAACACAACCCACCCCTAAGTTGAACGTTAACCGTCAGAGGAACCCACATGACTGCCTTCCAAGCTCCCGAGACCAAGTCCGCCGAGGTGGCCGCCGCCTATGACGAGCTCGCCCGCGCCTTCTCGGCCTTCAAGGACACCAACGAAACGCGCCTCGCGGAGATCGAGACGCGGCTCTCGCCCGATCCCCTCGCCGAGGAGAAGCTCGCCCGCATCGGCGACGCGCTCGACCAGGCCCAGCGCCGGATCGACCGCATCGCGCTCGACGCCCGCCGGCCGGCGCTCGCCGCCGCGGAGCCCCGCGATCCCGCGGTCGCCGAGCACAAGGCGGCGTTCCAGACCTATGTGCGCACCGGCGAGGCGGCCGGCCTGAAGCGCCTCGAGGCGAAGGCGCTCTCGGCCGGCTCCGGGCCCGACGGCGGCTATCTCGTGCCCGACACCGTCGAGCGCGAGGTGCTGCGCCGCTTGGCGGCGATCTCGCCGATCCGCGCCGTCGCCTCGGTGCGCACCATCTCAGGCGGGCTCTACAAGCGGGCCTTCTCGACGGCCGGTCCCACGACCGGCTGGGTCGGCGAGACCGGCGCGCGGCCGCAGACCGCCGCCTCCACGCTCGCCGAGCTCTCCTACCCACCGATGGAACTCTACGCTTAGCCCGCCGCGACGCAGACGCTGCTCGACGACGCCATCGTCGACATCGACCAGTGGATCGCCGACGAGTTCGAGAGCGCCTTTGCCGAGCAGGAGGGCGCCGCCTTCGACCGGCCAGGCCGGCGGCTTCCCGGCCGCGAGCCCGACCGACAAGCTGATCGACCTGATCTACGCGTTGCGCGCCGGCTACCGCCAGAACGCCGTCTTCGTCATGAACCGCAAGACTCAAGGAGCGATCCGCAAGTTCAAGGACGCGGACGGCAATTATCTCTGGCAGCCGCCGGCGGGAGCGGGGCAGGCGGCGACGCTGATGTCCTTCCCGGTAGTCGAGGCCGAGGACATGCCGGACATCGCCGCGAACTCGCTGTCGATCGCCTTCGGCGACTTCAAGCGCGGCTACCTCGTGGTCGACCGGGCCGGCGTGCGCGTCCTGCGCGACCCCTACTCGGCCAAGCCCTACGTGCTGTTCTACACCACGAAGCGGGTGGGCGGTGGCGTCCAGGACTACGACGCGATCAAGCTGTTGAAGTTCGCCTAGCCTCTCCCCTGCAAGGGGAGGGGATGGGGGTAGGGGTGGGGAGAGTCGCAACGCTCGGACTCAACCCACCCCGCCCTCGCTGCGCTCGGGCGACCCTGCCCTCGAAGGGAGGGTAGAAAACGTCGCCAACAGCTGGACGAGGCAGGTCATGAGGCTTTCGCTCCACGAGCAGCTCCATCATGACCGCGCCGCCGCCCGGCGCGCTCGATCTAAGGCGGAGCAGGCGCGAAGCGAGCTCTCGCGCCTGCGGCACGAGCACGCCGCGATCCGGGTGAGCCTCGCGCTCATCAAGCTGCAGCGAGTCCTGGACCGGAAGTACGATCCCAATCAGGCCCGCGTACCGGCGGGGCAGCCGAGCGGCGGGCAGTGGACGAGCGAGAAACACTGGCGTTCTCAGCGACGTTGAATCAAGCTTGACGCCGCGCGTGATGGAGGCTGCGCGGCGCGGGCGCCGGCTCACGGACGAAGAGTGCTGGGAGCAGTACGAGCGCGATCTTTTCCATTGCAGAATGGTTGGGCTTAAATCCTGCTATGCGCAAGCGGCGGAACGCTATTCGGCTTGCCTGGCCGGACGTCCGATCCCGCCTCTCAACTACTGAGCTGCACCATGAAAATCGCAGAACGCCTCCTGAGGATCCGTCGCGCTCAAGGCGAGATCGAGGTGCCGGTCCGGGTTTTTGCCCCACAGCGCGACGAGGCGAATTCATGGTCGTGCCGATATGAGATCGGATGGCCAGACGCACCACGGACGCGATCTATCGGAGGGTTCGATTCAGTCCAGGCGCTATTCCTGGCGTTGCAGGCCATTGGCGCCGAACTCTACACAAGCGAGCACCATGAATTGGGTCGGCTGATTTGGGAGAAAGAAGGTGACGGGTACGGCTTTCCAGTTCCTCGAACGATCCGGGACCTCTTGATCGGAGACGACACAATCTTCGGAGGGTGATTTCGTACCTGGGCATGAGCGCGATCCGCAAGTTCAAGGACGCCGACGGCAATTATCTCTGGCAGCCGCCGGCGGGAGCGGGGCAGGCGGCGACGCTGATGTCCTTCCCGGTGGTCGAGGCCGAGGACATGCCGGACATCGCCGCGAACTCGCTGTCGATCGCCTTCGGCGACTTCAAGCGGGGATACCTCGTGGTCGACCGGGCCGGCGTGCGCGTCCTGCGCGACCCCTACTCGGCCAAGCCCTACGTGCTGTTCTACACCACGAAACGGGTGGGCGGTGGCGTCCAGGACTACGACGCGATCAAGCTCCTGAAGTTCGCGTAGCTGCACCCCCTCCCGGGAGGGAGCGATTGAGGGTGGGGGAGAGTCGCGCCTGGCAGGCGTCGTCTCTCCTCGCCTTCTCACATGCTCGGCGGCGGGAAGAAGAAGCAGCGGGTGGTCTTGTCGGGGCGGCGGCACTGCCAGTACTGCATGTCGCCCGACATGGCGGCGTTCTGGTGGAGGATCGTCTCGCCGCTCTCGAGGAGATAGCCGCGCGGCGTGATGCGGATCTTCTCCTCCGGCACCACGGCGCAGTCGAAGGTGTTGCAGCACCATTCGCCGGCCGCGTTGACGCGGCGCTCCTTGTTGATCCAGATGTCGTGCGCGCTCGCTCCCGAGCCGAGGACGAGCGAAATCAGGGCGGCGCCGGTAAGGCTCCGCCGGCCAGCGCTTCGAGTCATGAGCGCTCTCCGGATAGATAGTTGCGGGCGCCAACGCGATGCTCGGCAAAGCGTTGCCTTGCGGCCGGAAGGGCTTCGGTGAGGCGCGCAGGACTGAAGCGACTTCTGCGCGTCGTGCCGTATCCAAGCCGGTCCGACCGGCGATACGCACTCTACCTTCGCGAAGGCTAAGCCTGATGTGCGCCGGTTAACATTGCGTTAACCAGGTTTCCCAAACGAAAAGAGGCAGCAGCTGCGCAACCCGCTTCTCCCCTTGCGCGAGCGGGTGAGGGCTAGCGCGCCGACCAGTCGTACTCGTTCGCCGGCGCCGTCGGATGATGAATCGCTTGGCCGGCCGGCATCCGGCGCAGATCCGCAGCCCGAGCCGCGATCCAGCCGGAATGGTCCGCGACCGGGGTCACCGCGGTGAGGCCGCCGCACGCCGAGCCGTTGCGCGACAGGAGCGCGCCGCTCGACCAGCTCACGATGCCGACGAGCTGCCCGCCGGCGAAGATCGGCCCGCCGGAATCGCCGCGGCAGGCGCCGGCGCCCGTCACCTGGGCCAAGCGCTGCTGATCCGCGACCACCATGACGCGGTTCGCGACCTGCAGCGTGCCGAGATTGACGAGGCGGGTCTCGCGCAGGACGCGGGCCGTGCCCTTCTGGCCTTCGCCGGCGACGCCGAAGCCGGCGAGCGCGACGGGCTGGCCCTTGCCGATCCGCGCCGCGCCCCGCGGATCGATCGGCACGAAATCGCGCCCGAGCGGCTGCGCGAGCTTGAGGATCGCAAGATCGACGCCGGGCTGGGTGCGCGGCGTCGTGCCCGCGACGAAAGCCGGGTGCATGGCGGCGGCCGTCGCCGGGATCGCGTGCCGGCGGAAGCGCCGGTCGACCGCAACGACCCGGTAGGTCGCGCGCTCGAGCACGCAATGGGCGGCGGTGAGCACGAGGTCGGGTCCGATCACCACGCCCGAGCAAAGCTCGCCGCGTGAGGATTCGACCTGGACCACCGACCCGCGGGTGCCGTTCGGATCGCGCGTGACCTTGCCGCGCACGACGGCCTCGGCCGGCGTGGCCAAAAGGGCGAAGACCAGGAGAACGGAATGCGAGATGCGCATGGATCGATGCCGTCGGTTGGACGACCCCCAAGCCCAAGCGTCCCGAAATGCAGAGCTTCCGTCAAGTGCCGCGCCGATCGTGTCTCTGCGCGCGCAGGGGAAGCCGACTACTCCCAGCGCGCCTTTCGCCCCCAGCCGGCGAGCGTCTTGTCGAGCCAGGCGCGCTGCGGGCCAAGCAGCACCCCTTGCGAGAACTTTCCGCAGGCGCCGCCTTTTCGGTCGCCGACCCAGGTCGTGATCGCGAACACGGCCTCGCCTTGCGCGATCGGGCCACCGGAGTCGCCCATGCAGGCGCCGGATTTCCCGCCGCCATCGGCCCAGACCAGGATCGTGCTCTTGCCGTAGGGCTCGACGACCGGGAGCTCGGCGACGCGGAAGCTGCCGGTCGAGCGCGCCTCGCCCTCGATCGCGGCGCCGTAGCCGCCGAAGGTGATGCGCGTTCCGGCGCGCGGCGCGGCTGCCGATAGGGTCGCGACGGCGAAGCGGTCGGGCAGCTTCTCAGGCAGCTTGAGGAGCGCGAGGTCGATCGAGCGCCGTCGCGCCTCGACGGCGTTCGCGTCGTAGCCCGCGTGGATCGCCTTCGCGGCGGGAGCGACGAGCTCAGGCCTTCCGCCCTCGCCGCGCCAATGCACGCGATGCTCAGGCGCGCCCGACGCGCAATGCGCCGCGGTCAGCACCACGTCGGCATCGACGATCACGGCGGAGCACACGCCGCCTTTCGACGACAGCACCATCACCGAGGCACGCTCGAGCGGCCCCTCGCTCTCCGCCCCGCCGACGATGGCGTGGCCGGGGAAGGGCATGGCGAGCGCGAGCGCAATCGCGAGCTTGCGAGGACTCATCGATGACCCCACTACTCATCGCCGGCCCGGCCGTCGAGCCGTTGACGCTCGCCGAGATGCGCCTCTACCTGCGCCTCGACGACAGCGCCGAGGACGACCTCGTCGCGGCTCTGATCAAGGCGGCGCGGCTCCTGGTCGAAGGTGCCTGCGGCCGCCAGCTGATCGCCCAGACCTGGCGCCTCCCCTTGAACCGTTGGCCGCCGGGGCGCGCGGTGCTGCTGCCGCTGTCGCCATTGCTGAGCGTCGCCCGCGTACGGGTCTACGACCTCGCCGGCGCAGGCACGGATCTCGCCGCTCCGCTCTATCGCGCCGACACGGCTGCCGATCCGCCGCGGGTGGTGGTCGAGGCGGCAGCGCCGGAGCCCGGCCGGGCCTTCGCGGGCATCGAGATCGACATCGTCGCGGGGTTCGGGACCGCGGCAGCCGACGTGCCGGCGCCGCTCGTCCAGGCGATCCGCCTCCTCGTCGCGCGCTGGTTCGAGAGTCGTGGCGATGGGCCGGCCGACGCCGCGCTCCCACCCGATCTCGCGGCGCTCGTCGCGCCGTACCGGATTCGGCGCGTAGCCACTCAGAACGTTGATTTTCCAGGACTTTTTCAGACAGCGTGTAGCAAGAATGTAGCACGATAGCGGAGCGGGCGGAAGGCCTCGTCTCTCCTGCTAGGTATCGACAGCCTGGGCGAGGCTGACCCGAAATCGGTTTTTGCAACGCTCCCCGCGCGGCCCGCCGTGCGCTGAGGTACGTGCGGCCATCATGCTCCCGCCCAATTCGTCAGGCTCCTGCTGCGCTTAGCCCAGCGAAACTACCCAATGATGCCCGATCATCCGTTAGAGCCCGCGAAAGCTACCCGTCGCGTTCTGCGCCTCGCACGCAAGGCCGCTGTCGGCATGCTCCAGATCAGCCTCGGTGCCGCTTGCCTGATCGGCACCTACTGGGGCGTTACTCGCTTCCTAGCCGGTGATTTCGAACCGGCATTTGCCAACGTGCAGCCCACATTCCGTGGAGCCTCAGCGACCGGGAGTGCTTCCGGCGTGCTCGCCTCGACGACACAGGTCCGAGCGACGGAGATGCCTGAGATCATAGGCGGGGTCCCGGAACTGATGCCGGTCAAAGTTTCGGCTTCAACCCGTACCGACCAGCCGAAACCTGCTCCAACCGTGATCAGGAACTTTCCCGAAAAATCTATTAGCAGCGCCGGTAAGAAAGTTGAAGGGTTGGCTGCGTTGGATCCGATCAGCGGCACTCAACCTGCCGCCTCGCACGGCGAAAGCTCTTCGGACCAGCTCCGTTCGCATGAAGAGCGGGCCGCTTCCGGCCCTCCAGCCCAGAACTCCGCATCCGTAGTAACAGTCCCCGAAGTACCCACGGGCGCTCCGGCAATCACAAGCGGCTCTTCCGAGCCAAGTGTTACCTCGCCACTGCCGCAGGTTGCCTCAACGGCATTAAATTCCGACTCTGCAAAGGAAATCGTTTCGCGTGGTCACCGCGAAGATGCCGAATCTGCGAAGGTGAGCGCCGCCTTGCCCGGGCAGCGTGCTGACCGCGAGGCTGAAGAAACGGCAAAGGTGACCGCCCGCACCATCATGCCTCCCAACCGCACTGACGCT
>JAQSWQ010000050.1 GCA_029266525.1 Microvirga sp. | reverse complement strand
GATTGTCCTGATCGGTGAAGAGGCGGACCCAGGTCTCGATGCCCTGGATCAGCCCGATCTCTTTGGTGCGGGCGTACTCGTTCTGCTGGCCGTCAGCGTTGGCTTGCCGAACCGGGATGATGCGCACTGCACCGCGCGACGTTAGGGTCAGATAGAGGGTGTGGTCGGTGACGGTGATGCCGATGCCGGCCAGCGCTTCCACCATGTTGTCCGCGACAGCAAAGTACTGTCGCTCCATTCCGACTTCGAAATCCACGATCGGTATGACTGGGCGGAACTCGGGGTGAGTCCGGAAGAATTCGTTCTTGCCCGGTATTTTGCCAACGCCGATGGAGACAACTCCAACTGCGCTGGCACCCTTGACGCCTGGAAGGTCGCGGCGCAGCGCCCGAAATTCCAGCTCCTCCTCGTCGAGTTCTTCGGATGTAGGGTAAACAACCTCAAATTCAGGCTTGGTTTCGTCGGCCATGATGCTCTCCTTAATTTGGCCCAGCGCCAGGTTCTGCACGGAGCGACCTGCGTCCGGTCTGGAGGTTCGCCTGGATGGAGTCTCCCGGAACCTTTGCGCTACTCGCGGTCGACCGAAGCAAGTGCTGTCTTCATCCGATGACGCTTCAGTTTTCCGCGGTAGCGGACGGGCGTCTGATTCGGGATGATGCGGTCTTCAGGGGCCTGAGCCGGGTCGGGTTCGTGCGGACCGAGCTCCGTGATCGGAGGCAGGCTGTCGATATAGGCGAGCGCGTCGGTGCGCCGGATAAGGGTCTCGCGCCCGGCCTTGACGGCTCGCAGACGTCCGGCCCCTATCTCCTCATAAATGAAACTTCTCCCGAAGCCGAAAGCGCGGCCGAATCCATCGATGCTGTACACGTCGGGCGGCGGTACGACCGCTTGAATGCGGAGGCTCATTTGAGTTCTCGCTGACTTAATCCGGCGAGAACCCTGCCGACGAAAATCTCACGGAAAAAGGGGGGTCGGAATTAAAGTGAGCCGCCATAAAGAGCGAAGAGCTGAATGAATTTCGTTCGCAGGTTACGCCCTCGATGCAGGGATCGCCGATGGATCGCCTGGACCTGCATAAAGAGCGAACAACTGAATGAACGCGGCGCGCAGGTTCGCCCCCTGGAAGCGCGGATTGCAGACCACTCGACGGATGAGAGGACAAGACCTGCCTTTAATGAACCGGTTCTGCAGGTTCTGAGGACGGAGCTTCCCCCAGCGCGAGCTATAGGGGCCGTCGATATCGGCGAGCGCAACGAAGATAGCGTTGTCGTGGCGTTTGGTCGTCTCGCGCTCGTACCACACATCAGCCACGAGCTCATGCAGTCGCGTATCGTCCCATACGATGCGCCGCCCCGCCTGCCCCCGCGGCCGGAAGTCGGGGTGATACTGCCGCGCGATTGCCAGAGCGACTGTCCATCCCAGCCATGCTCGCAACTCAGGCGAAATGGCTGCCAATGCCTTTTCTGGAATTGGAACGCCTAGCTTCTCGGCACTTTTCAAGAGCGTTTCGAGTTCAGCAAGCTCGTTCTCTTCGTGCCACGCTGCAACCGCCTTCTCGTGTTCCTCTGCGCAGGTAAGAAGTCCCCTTTGCGGAAAAGGCCTCACGATCACCGTTGTCCTCGTCATCCGCCCAGCCTCCGACTTGTTCAAAGCTAAATCGTGGATTCTGGCGGATTTGAGCAAACATGGGAAACCGGTGATGGCGCCGGCTGGCGGTGAAGGATTGCCGCCCGAGACGTTCTTCTGCGCGTGTGCTGACTCTTGCCGGTGCTGAGAATCGCGATGTAGGTAGGCCCGTTCGATCTGAGAGGCGACGAAGACGCCCTAGCGCCGGAAGGCCAGCACCTTACCTCGCTCGGGTAGCGTGCAATGCGCGGCCCAGGCTTCCATCAACTGCCGCCTTTTCTCGAACAGATCTGTCCGTCGATAGGCTCTCTCAACCGCGCTGCCGATGGTGTGCGCCAATGCCGCCTCGCAGACCTCGTGGCTGAAGTGGGTAGTGTCCGCGGCCCAATCGCGGAACGAACTGCGAAAGCCATGCACGGTCACGGGCCCAACTTTCATGCGACGCAGCAGATTTTTCAACACCGCGTCGGAAAGTGGCTGCCCGCGCTTCCGGCCGGAAAAGACAAACTCGCCCTGCCGGTTGTCCTGCAGAGCCGTCACGATCTCTAGCGCTTGTCGCGACAACGGTACGCTATGCGGGCGGCCGCCTTTCATGCGCGTGGCCGGGACCCTCCAGATGCCTTCTGCGAGATCGAACTCCGACGAGCGCGCGCCGAGCACCTCTCCCGTCCGCGCGGCCGTTAGAACGGTGAACTCAAGCGCTCGAGCCGCCACACCCTCGCGCCCTTGCAGCTCAAGCATGAAGCTCGGCACGTCGACATAGCCCATGGCGGCATGATGGGCGCGCTCTAGGCGCGGGCGCCGCGGCAGCAGTTGATCGAGATGCCCGCGCCACCGGGCCGGATTTTCGACGCCCTGAGGCCGCAGACCGTGCGCCTTCGCGGCGTCGAGCACGCGCTCGATGCGGCCGCGCAGGCGTGATGCCGTCACCGGCTTGGTGAGCCAGAGTGGTTGCAGCACCCCGAGCACGTCCTCTGTGCGGATCTTGTCGACCGGCAAGCGTGAGAGCGCCGCCGCATCGCGGCGCAGCGTAGTCTCCCATTGGCGGGCATGCTCGGCGTTGCGCCAGGACGGCCGCATGGCAGCGATCAACCGCTCGGCGCAAGCCCCGAAGGTGGCTTCTGTCGCGTACCGCAGCACCTGCTTGGGGTTCTCTCCGGCAGCGAGCTTTTTGCGCGCCTGGGCGGCAAGCTCGCGGGCGACCGCCAGTGGCACGTTTCGGGCCGAGCCGAAGCCGATTTCGGTCGGCTTCCCGTGCCAGCGATAGAGAAACGTCCAACGCCTTCCGCCATTGGGCGAGATCGAGAGATAGAGCCCCCCGCCGTCAGCGTGGCGGCCCGGTCGCGTGAGCGTGTCGACCGCCCGCACGTTCAGCCGGTTGATCATACGTGCCATGATTGCCCTTCCTTGCCGCCGCGGGCTCGATCTCCTGCCCTATTCTCTGCCCTAGCGGCTGGCGTGGATTGTGGCACACGCTGGTGGATTTAGAAAACCAGAATCGGCAAGAAACGACGTTCCCTGCAATGGGTTACGCGCACGTCGGCGCACGTCTACGAACATCCATGGACGGCAGTATCCCGGATAGCCGCTCCGCGGCTTCCGGGACGACCCGGGCCTTATGGACCCATCGCTTCGTGCTGGGCGGATTCCACTGTAAAGGATCGCCTGAATCCGTCCCCGCACAGGCAAGCCATGACCCTCGACCGATCCATCGCCGACGCGTTGCGCCGGACCTCCACCGGCACCATCCACACCATCCTCCTCAAGAAAGGCGTCCGCCGCACCTGGATGCGCGGGCCGCAGCCGAAATTCCATGCCGGCGAGCGCGAGGTCGGGCGCGCCTTCACGCTGCGCTTCGTGCCGGCCCGCGAGGACCTCGCGACGCCCGAATCCTGGTCGTCGCCGCGCTCGACGAGAGGGGCGATCGAGGACATGCCGGAGGGCGTGATCGCGGTCGCCGACGCGCTCGGCGTGACCGAGGCCGGCATCTTCGGCGACATCCTGTGCGCCCGCATGAAGAAGCGCGGCGTCGCCGCGCTCGTCACCGACGGCGTGATGCGCGACGGCGCCGGCGTCGAGAGCACCGGCTTGCCGGTGTGGTGCTCGGGGGTGGCGGCGCCGGCCTCGGTCGCGGGGCTCACCTTCGTCGGCTGGCAGGAGCCGATCGGCTGCGGCGGCACGGCGGTGTTCCCGGACGACGTGATCGTGGCCGACGGCGACGGCGCGGTCGTCATCCCGCAGGCCTTGGTCGAGGAGGTCGCGAAGGCCGGGCCCGAGCAGGAGCGGCTCGAGGCCTGGATCATGCAAGAGGTCGAGAAGGGGACGCCGCTCCCCGGCCTCTATCCGCCGAACGCCGAGACCAAGGCGCGCTACGAGGCGGAGACGCGCAAGGGCTGAGCGCTTGACCCGGGCCGCCGCGGTCCCGACAGTCGGGCCATGTCCCTCCGCGCCGCCTTTCTTGCATTCGCGCTTCTCGCCTTTCCCGCGGCGGCGCAGACCACACCTCCGGGAGGAGGCGTGACCCCGGCCGACCGCGCCGCCATCGCCTCGTGCGTCCGCGAGAGCGGGGAGATGCCGCGCGCCTGCATCGGCACCATCGCGGTCGTGTGCGCGCGCGAGCCCGGCACCGCGCGCGAGGGCGGCGACGTCGCCTGCTCGCGGCGCGAGGCGGCGGTGTGGCGCGAGCGGCTCGACCTTGCGCTCTCCGCTTTCGCGCAGCGGTTGGAGGCGGGGCCACGCAGCCGGCTCGTCGCGCTGCAGCGCACGTGGGAATCCTACGCCGCCCAGAAATGCGCCTTCGCGGCCGAGATCCAGCCGCCCGCCCGCGCCGCCTCGATGCAAGCCGGCTGCGAGCTGCGCGAGACGGCGCTCCGCGCCATCGAGATCGAGCGCATGACGCGCCGCCAGGCGCGCCCCGGCGACGCCCGCCCGCAGCTCCACCGCTAAGCCGCCTCTTACGTGTTCTACTACGCCTCGAAGATCGGCTGGTTCTTCGCGACGCCGTCGAACCTCCTGCCCTTCCTCGTCGCGACAGGCCTCTTCCTGATGCTGACGCGGCTTCGCCGCACCGGCTGGGCGCTCGCCTGTCTCGGTGCGCTGGGGATGTTCGCCGGGGGGCTCGGGCCCGTCGCGAACTGGCTCATCATGCCGCTCGAGGAGCGCTTTCCGGCTTTCCGCGACGACGGCGGGCCGATCGCCGGGATCGCCGTGCTCGGCGGCGCAGTCGAGGCCGAGGAGTCGCTCGCGCGCGGCCAACTTCAAATCAACGAGGCGGGCGAGCGGGTGATCGCGCTTGCCGACCTCGCCCGGCGCTATCCGGCGGCGAAGCTCGTCTTTTCCGGCGGCGGCTCGACCCTGATCGTCGACGAGGTGGCGGAGGCGCAAGGCCTGTCGCGCTTCATCGGCGAGCTCGGGCTCTCCCGCGAGCGGGTCCTGTTCGAGGGCCGCTCGCGCACGACGCGCGAGAACGCGCTTTATTCCCGCGAGCTCGTAAAGCCGCAGCCGGGCGAACGCTGGCTCCTCGTCACTTCGGCCTGGCACATGCCGCGGGCTATCGGCTGCTTCCGCGAGGCGGGTTTCGCGGTCACGCCTTATCCGGTCGACTACCGCACGCGCGGGCCGGGCGACGCGATGCGCCTCTTCCCCTTCGTGGCGAACGGGCTGCGCCGCCTCGACCTCGCATCGAAGGAGTGGATCGGCCTCCTCGCCTATCGCCTCGCCGGCTATACCGACGCCGTGTTCCCTGCGCCCGAGCCAGCGTCCGGTAGGGCGAGCCGATAGACGCCGCGGAAGTCGTCCGGGTCGACCGCCCTGCCCTTGCGCAGGATCGCCACCCGCCCCTCCTTCATGAGCCTCACGGCGATGCGGCGGATCGGCTGCATCAGCGGCCCCCATTGGTCGGGGTGGTCGCCGGCAAGCGAACGCGCCACGTCCGTCGGGCCGATGGTGCGCCTTGCCCCGCGCTCGGCGAGGAGGGCGAGGATGCGGGTCTCGATCTCCGCCGCGCTCGCCGCCACCCTCAGCCCTCCAGCGCCTTGATGGCGTCGGAGGCGAACTGGCGCCGCCACATCACCAGGAGGACCGCCGCGGTCGCGCCGATCATCGCATACGGGCCGATGAACCAGCCGAGATAGGCCAACGCGAAGAAGAAGGCGCGTTGGCCGCGGTTGAAATGCTTGCCGGCGACGACGTGCATGGCCGCCGCGCGAAGCGCCGTCGTCTTCGCCTCCGGATCATCCGGCTCGGGCCGCACCGGCACCGAGCCGATCAGGATCGCGACGTAGTTGAACAGCCGGTAGGACCAGGCGAACTTGAAGAAGGCGTAGACGAAGATCACAGCCAATCCGACGATCTTCATCTCCCAGGCGACGCGCGAGGTCGTGGCACCGAACGGCGATTCCGCGAACAGCGTCAAGACCTCGTCCGGCGAGCGGAAGAGGGTCAGCGCGCCGCCGATCGCGAAGAGCGAGGTCGAGGCGAAGAAGGCGGTGCCGTTCTGCAGCGAGGCCATGATGGTGGTGTCGACGACCCGGTTCTCGCGCACCACCATCCGCTCCATCCACAGGTGGCGGTGCGCGTTCATCAGCCGATTGAGGCTGCGGCCGCCGGCCGTGCTCGATTCGATCGCGAGGTGGTAGCCTGCCCAGGCGACGATAAAGAAGCCCAAAGCCGCGTAGTCGGCAGGCGAGAAGCCGGTCACCGCGCGCCTCCGGTTGACCTCATGGCGAGCCTCCCCCAGGTTCCCGCGACCACCGAGGAGCGAAAGATGCCCCAGACCATCACGCGCGGCTACAAGGCCATGGTCGACGAGGCGAACGCCAGGATCGAAACCGTTCCGGCCGCCGAGGCCGTGAAGCTGCATGGCCGCGACGACGTCGTGCTGGTCGACCTGCGCGACCCGCGCGAGCTCGAGCGCGAGGGGAAGATTCCCGGCGCCTTCCACTGCCCGCGCGGCATGCTCGAGTTCTGGATCGACCCTCAGAGCCCCTACCACAAGCCGGTGTTTGCCGAGGACAAGCGCTTCGTCTTCTTCTGCGCCGGCGGCATGCGCTCGGCCCTTGCCGCCGCGACCGCGCAGGAGATGGGGTTAAGGCCGGTCGCCCATATCGAGGGCGGCTTCGGGGCGTGGCAGAAGGCCGGCGGGCCGGTGGAGAAGGTCGAGGGGAAGGGGAAGAGCTAACGTTCGCGGGCCGCGAATGACGGAATCGAGCGCGAAGCTGCTGCGCAAGCTGCGCGACGAGGGTCATTGACGCGAACGCCGTCCGTCCGCTGCTCATCGCGAGGCGGTCTGAGGGTACACCCGACGCACGATGGCGTTGAGCTCGTCGTTGCGGATCGCCTTGCGCAGCAGCTCGGCATCCTGCGCCGACGGCCAGCTGGAGCCGCCCCGGACCTGCTTCCGGAACAGCTCCGGTCGCTTCAGGGCCAATCGCAGCAGGTTTGCCATACCCTCCGAAGGCACCGCCTTGGCGGTCTCGTATTTATAGAACGCCGTTGGCCCGCCGCCGAAGAGCTTGCCCGCCTCGCGCTGAGAAACACCGACCGCCTCGCGAGCGGCTCGGATCATCAGCGGAGAGATCGGGGAGCCCTTCACCCGCGCCATCAGCTCGTGCAGCGCCGCGTCGTGGACCTCGTTGTCGGCACCCTCCAGAATGCCGTCGCCGCAAGCGCCGCAATACCAGCCGGGTTGCTGATAGGTGAGCGACTGCCCCCGATAGGTCAGGGTTTCATTCTGGACGCCGCGCCGTAGGCCGTCGCCGCAGGACGGGCAGGGCCTGGTCTTCGCCCGCTTCATTCCGCCTCCTTGAAACTGGTTAGAAGGAACTTGCCTTCGTCGTCGACTGTGAACTTCACGTAGATGCGGACACCTCCAACCAGCGCCTTGTAGCTGTCGTGCCACTGGCGCGGGTCGTAGTGAGCGGTGGCGCTCTTGTCGAAGTCCCGCGGGTGCTGAAGCCCCTGGATGACCTCCACCACCGCCTCCGAATCGAGCCCAAGCGCCGCCGCGTCTCGTGCCGCTACCTTCGTTCGGTTCAGTGTTGCCGGACGCGCAAATGCCGCCTTGACAGCCGCCAAGTCGAAAGTCGGCCGGCGCTTCACCGTCATATGACGAGGTGCAACATAGATTGTTGCAGATGAATCTTCAAGCGTGCGTCCGGGGAGGCGATCACACCGTCGGCAGCACGTAGAAGCCGGCCGGCCGCGAGGACGGGATGAGCCCCGCGGCGTCCTCCTCGCGCAGCTCGACCTCGTCGACGCGCGCGCCGGGCGGGCCCTTGCGGCAGAGCGCCAGCATCTCCTCGACGACATGGGCCGGCCCGGAGAACACCGCCTCGACGCTGCCGTCCTCGCGGTTGCGCACCCAGCCGTCGAGGGCGCGCTCCACCGCCTCGCCCTCGATGAAGGCGCGAAAGCCGATGCCCTGCACGCGGCCGCGGAAGGTGACGTGGACGAAACGGCGCTCGGTCATGGGTCGCGGGCTCGGCGAGGTGGCCGCAACGCTATAGAGGCTCGGGTTTTGCCTGCAAGGGCGTCGCCCAGCGCGGCCGAACCTTCGGAGTCGCGCCCTCCCCCGCAGGACGCACCGCGCTCGGCGGGAGATGGGCTGCGAGCTCCTTCAGGTAAGCCTGTGGGAGCCCGGCCTGTTCGGCCGCGGCGACGACCGCCTCGAAATAGCCCGGCCGCGGCAGCCCCGGCGCCGTGCTGCGGGCGACGTAGAGAAACGCCCGCCGCGGGCCTGACCGGGTGAGCACCGGCTGCGCGACCTTGGCATAGAGCCGGCTCGCGAGGCTTTCGTAGCGGTCGAGCGCCGGCACGTCGGAAAGGGCGAGATCCCACAAGATCCCCCAGACGGTGCGGCGCGGATCGCGGGCAATCGAGGCGTAGCCCTCGCGCGTCACGAAGAGCCTGTGCCGCGGCAGTCGTGCCGCGCCGAGCGGCTTCGAAGCCGGGCAGCGCCCGGCCATCGCGGCGCGGTCCATGTTGGAGCCGTAGGCGAAGTAGAGGGGCATGGCTCCGGTACCGTATCCTCGGCCACGCGGACCGTCGACCCGAGGACCTCGTGGGCTGAAGCCCGAAGATCCTGAGGTGCTCGGCCCTGCGCTGCTTCGCGGTTCGCCCGAGGACGGCGTGGCGCTTACGCAAACTCCAGGATCACGGCGTCGACCGCGAGCGAATCGCCCTCCTTCGCCATGAGACGAGCCACCGCTGCATCGCGCTCGGCGCGCAGCACGTTCTCCATCTTCATCGCCTCGACGATGGCGAGCGGCTCGCCGGTCTTCACCTCCTGGCCGGGCTTGACCAGGATCGCCTTCACAAGGCCCGGCATGGGGCACAGAAGCTGCTTGCCCGCACCGCTCGTCGTCTTCTCGGGCATCAGCGCGGCAAGCTCCGCCTCGCGGCGCGTGTAGACCCGGGCCTCCGCGGAAGCGCCGGCATGCGAGAGCACGAAGCCGTTGAGGATCTGTCGCACCTGCATCGCAAGCTGCCGATGGCCGACCGCGTCGCTGCCGACGGTACCTGTCCAGACCGGCTCGCCGGGGCGCCAGCCGGACTCGACGCGCCAATGATCCCCGGGCGTAAGCGAGGCGTCGCGGAATTCGATCGCGATCCCATCCTCCAGTTCGATCACCGAGACCTGGTGGCTCTGGTTTCCGAGCAGCACGACGCGCTCGCGCTCGAAGCGCACGAAGCTCGGATCGCGCATCTGGCCGGAGATGTGGCGCTTGCGCTGGTTGAGCTTGTGGTCGATCGCGGCGGCGACCGCGGCCATGCGCAGCGCGGTTTCGCCCTCGGGCTGCACCGGCTTGAAGCCGTCGGGGAATTCCTCCGCGATGAAGCCGGTCGAGAGCCGCCCCTCGCGCCAGCGCGGATGCTCCATCACCGCCGACAGAAACGGGATGTTGTGGCGGATGCCGTCGATCGCGAAACTGTCGAGCGCCCGCGATTGCGCCTCGATGGCCGCCTCGCGCGTGCCTGCATGGGTGACGAGCTTGGCGATCATCGGGTCGTAGTAGATCGAGATCTCGCCGCCTTCGAAAACCCCGGTGTCGTTGCGGACACTGGCCCCGTCGCGCTCGCCCTCCGCGGGCGGGCGGTAGGTGACGAGACGCCCGGTCGAGGGCAGGAAGTTGCGCGTCGGGTCCTCGGCATAGACGCGGCTCTCGACCGCCCAGCCCGCCAGCTTCACGTCGCTCTGCTTCAGCCGCAGCTTCTCGCCGGCCGCGACCCGGATCATCTCCTCGACGAGGTCGATGCCGGTCACCATCTCGGTCACCGGATGCTCGACCTGGAGGCGCGTGTTCATCTCGAGGAAGTAGAAGGAGCGGTCCTGGCCGGCCACGAACTCGACGGTGCCGGCCGAACTCGTCGAGGAGCGGCGACGGCGCCTCCTCGATCACCTTCTGGTTCCGGCGCTGGATCGAGCATTCGCGCTCGCCGAGATAGATGACGTTGCCGTGCTTGTCGCCAAGCACCTGGATCTCGACGTGGCGGGGGTCGGTGATGAACTTCTCGATAAAGACCCGGTCGTCGCCGAAGGAGGACGCCGCCTCCGACCTCGCCCGCGCGAAGCCGTCCGCGACCTCGCCCGCCGAATAGGCGATGCGCATGCCCTTGCCGCCGCCGCCGGCCGAGGCTTTGATCATGACCGGATAGCCGATCTCGTCGGCGATCCTCACCGCCTCCTGCGGCCCGTCGATGACGCCGAGATGGCCGGGCACGGTCGAGACCTTGGCGGCGGCCGCCGCCTTCTTCGACTCGATCTTGTCGCCCATCGCGGCGATGGCGCGGGGGTTGGGCCCGATGAACACGATGCCCTCGGCCTGAAGCACCGTCGGAAAGGCCTCGCGCTCCGAGAGGAAGCCGTAGCCCGGATGCACGGCTTCGGCGCCGGTGCGCTTGCAGGCCTCGACGATCTTCTCGATCACCAGATAGGACTTCGCCGCTTCCGGCGGGCCGATGTGGACGGCTTCATCCGCCATCTCGACATGCAGCGCGTCGCGGTCGGCGTCCGAGAACACGGCCACCGTTCTGATCCCCAGCCGCCGCGCGGTCTTGATGACCCGGCAGGCGATCTCGCCCCGGTTCGCGATCAGGATCTTCTCGAACATGGGCCCTCGGGCGATGCGCGGACGAGCGGCGGCCCGGCGGACGCCCGAGCCCCGCCCCCCGGTTACTGCATGGCCCGGCGTTCGGGAAGCGGCGCTTGAGGGACGCAGGCCTTCGCGTCGTCCCGCCGCCGCCCGAGGAGTTGTTGACGCGCCGGAAGGCTGGCCCGGGATTGGCGTTGAGGGCAGGCTCAGCGGCGGATCGCGGGCTGGGGTCGGGCCGGCGCCTAAGCCGCATCTCGCGAAGCGTCGGTTCCCGCCGGTGATCGACGAGAGCGCACGACAAGCGCCTGCCCTATCGTCCCGCTCTGCGCCTCCGCGATCTCGCTCGCGCAGGCGGCCGCGCAGGTCGTGAGCTCCTACGGGGCGGCGTGCGCAGGGGTCTCCAAGCGCCGTCCGCCGCGAGCACGATGACGCGAGCCGCGCATCGCGAAGGCCAAGAGCGCCTCGTCGACCTGCTCGGCCTCCTTGACGATCTCGAAGGCGATGCGGGAGGCGGCCGCGCTCGGCCCCTCCCCGCAGGATAGCGTCGCGACGAGCCAGCGGGCGGTGTCCTGGTCGACATAGCCGGTCGGACGCGCCCCCCACACCGCGAAATCGACGACCGCGCGCACGAGATACTCCGCGAAGTCGGGATCGGCCGGAACGGCGCGCTCGAGGGCGATCAGCGTATCCGCCTCCTCTCGCGAAGCGATCCCATCCTCGAGGAGGTAGCGCTGAAGCTTGCGAACGTCTTTCTTCGTGATGCGCTTGTTCTCGACGATGGTTTCGACGAAAGCGCGGAGCGAATTCTTGATCATCTGTCGACGCCTCCCCGGCCTGTTATTGGTGCCGGCTTTGTCCTGTCCCACGTCGACTTTCGCGCAAGCCCTCTCGCTCGGTGGTTAACGCGCAAAGCTGAATCGGCGTTCAGGTTAAGCGCCCTTTAGGCAAACTGGTTGCGCGAAGCTTTCCGTTCGAGCGGCGTCGCGCCCAACGAAAAAGGCCCGGCTTTCACCGGGCCTTCTCGCTTGCTCTGTCGCTCGGGTCGTTACGAGCCGAATTTGTAGTTCACGCCGACGCGGACGAGGCCGAAGGAGTCGTCGCCGCGGTTGTTGCCGAGGAACAGTGTGTTGGTCGGCAGGTTGAAAACGGCGCCGACATTCTTGTTGCCGTCGCCGAGGTTCACATAGAGACCCTCGACCTTGGCGGTGAGGTTGTTGGTGAAGGCGTACTCGACGCCGCCGCCCGCGGTCCAACCGCCGCGCCAGTCGTCGTCGTTGCCGCAGCCGAAGGCGAGACCGCCGCAGAAGCCGTTGCCGTTGTTGCCGCCGCTGCCGAAGGCGAAGCCGCCGGTGCCGTAGATGAGCGCGCGGTCGAAGGCCACGCCGGCGCGGGCGCGGATCGTCCCGAACCAGTCGATGCCGTTGCCGTTCGTCGCGACGGTCGCGGCAGGCGGCGCGAACGCCAACCCCGGCGTGCCCACGAAGGTGTAGGAGCCGCCGAAGTTGCTGTTGCCGTTGCGGCCGATATCGGCCCAGTTGAGGTCGCCCTCAATGCCGACCACGATCGCACCCATCTGATAGTTGAAGCCCACCGTGCCGCCCGCGGTGAAGCCGTCTTCATTGCCGCGGCCGTTGTTGAACAGCGTCAACGTGCCGGTCGTGTCTCCCGAGCCCACGATCGAGCCCGGCGGGAAGAAGAAGACGTCGCCGTTGTTGTCGTTGTTGCCCCAGGCGTAGCCGGCGTTCGCGCCGACGTAGAAGCCGGTCCAGGTGAAGACCGGGATGGCCGGAGCATAGACCGGGGGAGCCGCCCGGCGCGGCAGGTCGGCGGCAACGGCGGAGAGGGTGAGGCCGAGAAGGGCAGTCGAGGAGAGGAGAAGCTTTTTCATTTTCAGGGGGGTTCCATTCGTTGTGATGGTCCGCGGGGCTGGTAGCGGAGCCGGCCCAGCCGGTCTGTCGCTTCCGTGCAACAGCCGGCGGGCAATAGTCCTTTCAGGGTCAACAACGGGTTAAATCGGCCGGATTCGGGCAGCTTCGAGGCAGGATTTGCGCCGGAATGAACGATTCGGGGCCGATTTTTGGCTAAACGATTGCTTTACGTTAATCGGCGATCTTCGCAGCCGACCTTCCGGAGCGCTACCGATGTTCGGGCTGTTTGGCCGTAACGACCGCCCTCTCCTTCTGGCGACGATCAAGGCGGTCATAGCCATCGCCGTTCTGTCGGTGCTCGCAGCGAACTATCTCGCCGACCGCTCACTCGACCACCCGACGCTCTCGCGCCTTGCCGCCGACGCCGCGAAGGGCAAGAGCAAGGGCGAGCCGACCATGACCGGCTCGATCAACAAGCTGCGGCTCGACCCCTGCACCGGCGTGCAGAAGCCCTGACCTCCTCACGCGGCGAGCCAATCCCGCAGCGCCGCGCCGACTTCATCCGGACGCTCCAGGGTCGACAGGTGCCCGCTTCCGGGCACGACGACGAGCCTCGCGCCGGGAATCAGCGCCGCCATCTCGCGCGACTGCTCGGGCGGGGTCAGCCGGTCCTCGTCGCCGACAAGCACCAGCGTCGGGACCCGGATCGAAGGCAGCATCGGCCGCGAATCGCGCCGGCCCATGATCGACCTGAGTTGCCGGACGAACGCCTCGGGACCTGTCTCCTCGGCCATCTGGTCGTAGATCCGCCGCAGCTCCTGATCGGAGAGGCGGTCCGGATGGACCATCCTCGGCCACATCTCGTCGACGACCTCGCGGAACCGCCCCTCGCCCGCCATGGCGATCTGCTTTGCGCGGGCCTCTCTGCGCTCGGGCCCGTCGGCGACGGCGTTGGTGTCGAGGAGCGCGAGGCGCGTCACGCGCTCCGGCGCCTGGTGCATCGCCTCGAGCGCGATGTAGCCGCCCATGGAGAGCCCGGCGAGGGCGAAGCGCCCCGGCGCCGCCGCGAGGAGCCTCCGGGCGATACCGGCCATGGTCTCGTCGCGGCTGTTGTCCGCGAGGAGGATGTCGCAATCGCTCCCGAGCGCTGCGATCTGCGCCGCAAACAGCGCAGGCGTGCAGTTCAGCCCCGGAACGAGGACGAGGGTTTCCGGCATTTCATCCTCGCTTGCAGGCGCCATCGATTGACAAGCTTGCCTACGCCTCTATTGCTCCGCCCGAGGCGCGGCGCTCCCCCGGGGGCGGGCCGCGAAACCAAGGGTGCGCCCAATCGTTGCCGTGTGAAGCGGTCGACCGCATCGGCACCGCCCCGCCACCGGTAAACCCTGAATGCCTTTTTCCGAACTTGGCCTGAGCGAGAAGGTGGTGCAAGCCGTCGCCGCCTCGGGCTACACCGAGCCGACCCCGATCCAGGCCCAGGCCATCCCGCACGTGCTCGCGCGGCGCGACGTGTTGGGCATCGCCCAGACCGGCACCGGCAAGACCGCGGCCTTCACCCTGCCGATGCTGACGCTCCTCGAGACCGGCCGCGCCCGCGCGCGCATGCCGCGCACGCTCATCCTCGAGCCGACGCGGGAGCTTGCGGCGCAGGTCGAGGAGAGCTTCGACCGCTACGGGGTCAACCACCGCCTCAACGTCGCGCTCCTGATCGGCGGCGTGTCCTTCGGAGACCAGGACATGAAGATCACCCGCGGCGCCGACGTGGTGATCGCGACCCCCGGTCGCCTGCTCGATCATTTCGAGCGCGGCAAGCTGCTTCTGACCGGCATCGAGCTCCTCGTCATCGACGAGGCCGACCGCATGCTCGACATGGGCTTCATCCCCGACATCGAGCGCATCGTGAAGCTCGTGCCCTTCACACGGCAGACGCTGTTCTTCTCGGCGACGATGCCCCCGGAGATTCAACGGCTTAGCGACAGTTTCTTGCACAATCCGGTGAAGGTGGAGGTGGCGAAGCCGGCCTCGACCGTCGCGACCACCACGCAGCGCCTGGTGCGGGTCGGGCGCGAGCCGCACGAGAAGCGGGAGCGGCTGCGCGACCTCATCCGCACCACGCCCGACTTCAAGAACGCGATCATCTTCTGCAACCGCAAGCGCGAGGTCGCGACGCTGCAGCGCTCGCTCGCCCGGCACGGCTTCAATGTGGCGGCGCTGCACGGCGACCTCGACCAGCACGCTCGCATGGCGGCGCTCGACAGCTTCCGCAGCGGCGAGGTGCCGCTGCTGGTCGCGAGCGACGTCGCGGCCCGCGGCCTCGATATCCCGGCCGTGAGCCACGTCTTCAACTTCGACTGCCCGCATCACGCCGAGGATTACGTCCACCGGATCGGCCGCACCGGCCGCGCCGGGCGCTCGGGCGCGGCCTTCACGCTGGTCGCGCCGGGCGACGAGAAATCCCTCGGCGCGATCGAGAAGCTGATCGGACAGCCGATCCCCTGGGACGAGTCGCAGCCGGCGCCGCCTCCCTCCGAGCCCGACGAACGCCGCGGACGCAGCCGCGGCGAGCGCTCGCCGCGCGGCCGGAGCCGCAGCGAGCGCCCCCGTGCCCGCGGCCGTGGCGAAACCCGTGCCCCGGCCGAAGCGCCGCCGGGAGCGGCCAAGGAACGCCGCGACGAGCGCCCGGCCCGCAACAGCCCGGCGCGGCCCGAGCGGCCGGCGGCGGAAGTCCGCGCGGAGCATCGCCCGCCCGAGCGCCGGCCCGAGCGGCCGCGCGATCCTGATCGCCGCGAACGTCCGCGCGAGCGCGATCCCCAACAGCGCCGGGAGCCCAACCGCGACTCCGAGCGCGTCCTCGGCCTCGGCGACCACGTCCCGGCCTTCCTGCTGCGGCCGGTGGCCGACAAGGCCCCGAAGTAGCGCAACAGCCGACAGCGCTCAGCCGCGCCGGCGCGGCTTCTTCTTTGCGGCCGCCGAACGCCGGGCGGCCTCGAGGGCCAGACGGCTCCAGCCGGCGGCTTCGTCCGGATCGTCGAGGGCCGAATCCGGCACGCGCCAATAGCTCATCGTGGTCGACTTGCCGTCCTTCCGGTAGGTGAAGGGCGCGGAGCCGGCCTTCTCGAAGGCGCCGGCCGTCTCCTGGTCGGCCTTGAGATAGAGCGCGCCGTCGGCTTCGAGCGCGAACATCAGCTCGTCGCGATAGATCCCCTGCCCGCCGAACATCCGGCGGACGCGCACCGGCCCGAGCGCCGAGAAGAGGTCGCTGACCGAATCGGGGTCCACCCTACCCCGCGGCGTGCAGCACCTCCGGCTTCACCGGGGTGATGGCGACCGATTCGCCGCAGCCGCAGGCCGAGGTCTGGTTGGGGTTCCGGAACACGAACTGCGAGGCGAGCTTGGTGCGCTCGAAATCCATCTCGGTGCCGAGCAGGAACAGCACGGCTTTCGGATCGACGAAGACCTTGACGCCCTTGTCCTCGACCACGTCCTCGCCGGGCTTCGCCCCTTCCGCATATTCGAGCGTGTAGGACATTCCGGCGCAGCCGCCGTTCTTCACGCCGACCCGCACGCCGGCGATCGGCCGTTCGGCTTTATCGATGATCTCGCGGACGCGGATCGCGGCCGCGTCGGTCAGGCTCAGGACCTTGAGGCTCGGTAGCATGGTGGTCTCCGGCGGCCGGGTTCAAGGCCCGGCGACGAATGCTTCCCTGTATTTAGGCATCCGCTCGGCTCGCGTCGAGCCGTGTCAGCCGTGTCGGAGGCTGTTCCAGGCATTGGCCGACGCGAAAAGCCGCTCAGACATCGCGGTGGCGGTGAGCCTGGCTCCGATCGAGGCGCGAGGCCGAGGCCGATGTGCCGCAGGCAGAGGTGCTGAGGCGGGCGTGGTGCTTCGGCTCACCTCTCCACTGGACATTCTCTCGCTCAGCGCTACTATGAGATGCAATCTCGTTGGTGCGGGTCTGAGATGGAAGGCTTGAGACAGGCGTACAGGCAACCGCTCGTCTGGATCCTTTCGATCCTCGTGGTGTTCCTGGCCGTCCCCCAGACAGTTGGGAGCTGGGATGTCGCCTGGAAAGAATTGAATCGGCCGCTCGTTTGGGTGCTGCTACTCTTGTTGGTCGCCGCAATCATCGAGGCAATTCGCGCCCGATCAGCAGTCCGGCCAGACGCATCCGTGCAGCCCGGCGCGACCGACAGCGGCGGATCGCGCACTGCCGGCGGGCAGCCTGCGCCGACCGTAGCCAGTCTGCCCCCTAGCGTAATCAAATCGCTGCCGCTTCTATTCGCGGGACTTCTCTTCGTGGTCTTCATCGCAGCCGCGGTTCTCGTCTCGCGAAAAGCTGTCGGGCCGGAGGTGAAGCTGCCGCTGCTCGTGACGTGCGGTGTCCTTGTACTTCTCATTGCGCTTGGCCTGCTCGCTTTATTGTATTCCGACCGTGGCCTCGCGCGCGGCGAGCACGCCTTAGCTCTGCCGGAAGGCTCCGTACGGGCAGTCATCGCATTGAGCCTGGTGCTGCTTTTCGCCATCGTCTCGATCTTTCTCTATGGGAGCATGGCCAACGGAAGCACCGAGACCATACGCAATTTGACCTACAATCAGGCGAGGGACCTCTCGATGGTGCCGGGGGCAGAGGTCCAGCCCCCGCTTCCACGTGAAGGCTCTGAATTTGCTCGCGCAGAAGCGGCGAACACGGCATCACGTTATGAGGTTACCTATCGCGTTCCCAATAGCCCCGCGAGCGACGATCTGGCGAAGCAGCTCATCGTGCTCCTCGGCACCCTGGTAACGGCCGTGGCGAGCTTCTACTTCGGGGCAAACTCGGTGCAGAGTGCGGCGAACACCGTCGCGAACGTCCTGAGACCAGGCGATGGGCTCATCTCGCTGACGGAGGTCAGGCCGAGCAGCTTGCTGCCGGGACCGCAGGCGCAGCCCCTCACATTGACCGGCAGCAATCTCGACCGCGTCAAGAGCGTGAAGCTGAAGAAGGATGACGCGGTCATCGATGTGGCGGATTTCAGGGCCACGCCGACCCAGATCAACTTCTCCTTGACCGTCACCGCCCAGCTTGGGGGGAAGTGGGATGTGGCGGCGAGCGACGGCAGCACGGAGGTGAGGCTGAAGCAGGCGCTCGAGGTCAGATCGGCAGCGCCTGCCCCAGCCGAGCCCAAGCCGAGCGGCATTCGTCCGAACCCGCTGACGCGAACCGCTACCGAGTTGACGCTCACGGGCGAGAATCTTGCTCAGATCAAATTCGTCGAGCTGCGGAAGGAGGGCGCCGTCCCGATCAGGGCGGAGGCAAAGAAACCTGCGACCCCGACGGAGGTGAAGTGCAGTCTCGCAATTCCTCAAGGCAGCGAGGGACCTTGGCAGGCTGTAGCGAACGACGGAATAAAAGACTATCAGGTCCCAGGCGCCGTCACCATCCAAAATGGCTGACAGGCGCATCGGGATTGGCCCATCATGGCCGAGACGCGCCATAGTCCGATGTGCCCCCTCGTTCAGCGACCTTGCCCCTCGAACCGCGCAAGCGCCTCCTCGAAGCGGGCGCGCTGCTCGGCGGTGTAGGCGGGGAAGTCGAAATCGATCGTCGAATGGATCTCGGCCGCCATGCTCCAGAGCGTCTCGCGCATGAGCGAGACGCAGCGCATCGCTTCGAAGCTGCGCCGGAGCGGATCGCCGGGCTCGGCGCCGTAGTAGAGCGACAGCAGCGCCCCCTCCTCCTCCGGGCCGAGGCTGCTGTTGGTGGCGAGGTTGGCGAGGTCGAAAAGCGGGGTCGAGAAGCCGCCATAATCCCAGTCGATCAGCCACAGCCGCGCGCCGTCGTCGATCAGGTTCGACGGCAGGAGGTCGTTATGGCCGAAGACGATCTCGGTCGGCCCGAGCTCCGCCTCGAAGCGCTCAATCAGCGCGCGCAGGCCCGGCAGCTCCCCGACCCAGGGGCTTGAGCCGGCCTCGAGCGTGGCGGCGTAGTCGCGCAGCACGTGGAACGGCCAGAAGATCAGCGCCGGGCCCCGCAGATGCCGCGGCACGTCGCGGTGGCAGCGGCGCAGGAGCTCGACGATCCGGGGCAGCATGTCCGGCCGGCCTACATCGTCCGGCGTGAGCGTGCGGCCCTCGACGAAGCGCATCACGAGCGCCCCGGGCTCGGCATGCACGACCTCCGGCGAGAGCCCGGCTGCGTGCGCGGCGATCGCGGCGGCGCGCTCGTTGAAACGCATGACCTGGTGGACCGGGATGTCCTCGCCGATGCGCACGACGAATTTTTCCTCGCCGTCGCGCACCACGAAATTGGTGTTGGTCATGCCGCCGGGAAGCCGCTCGACCTCGACCGGCCCACGCCAGCAAGCGAGCCCCTCGGCGCGTGCGCGCGGATCGGCGATCATCGCAACACCTCCATGGGTCATCCGGAGAAGCCAGCGCTCTTTTGTCATGGCCGGGCTTGTCCCGGCCATCCCGATCCCCCGGGCTCGACGCTTTTCCGATCGGGGTCGCCGGGACAAGCCCGGCGACGACAAGGGAAGGCGGGCGCCCCGCCGATGATGTGGGAATTTGTGGTTTTTTGCCCCGCGGGCTATCAGTCCCCCTTCCCCTTCCGAGCCGAGACCCGCATGAGCGCTGAGTTTCCCTCCTACGCCGAGATCGTGATCATCGGCGGCGGCGTGGTCGGCTGCTCGGTCGCCTATCACCTGACGCAGATGGGCAAGCGCGACGTGGTGCTCCTGGAGCAGGGGCGCCTCTCCTGCGGCACGACCTGGCATGCCGCGGGCCTGGTCGGGCAATTGCGCGCGCACCAGAACATGACGCGCCTCGTGCAGCATTCGGTCGACCTCTATTCGAAGCTCGAAGCCGAGACCGGGCTTGCGACCGGTTGGAAGCAATGCGGCTCGATCATCGTCGCGCGCACGCCCGAGCGCATGACCTTGTTGCGCCGCGTCGCGGCTTCGGCGACGGCGCAAGGGGTGCCCTGCGAGGTGATCTCGGTGAAGGACGCCGCCAATCGCTATCCCATCATGCGCACCGACGACCTCCTCGGCGCGCTGTGGCTGCCCAGCGACGGCAAGGCCAATCCGGCCGACGTGACGCAGGCATTGGCCAAGGGCGCGCGCATGCGCGGTGCCCGCATCTTCGAGCAGACCAAGGTCTCCGGGGTTCGCGTGAGGAACGGCGCCGCAACCGGCGTCGAGACCGACAAGGGGCCGATCGAGGCGGCGGTGGTGGTGAACTGCGCCGGCCAATGGGCGAAGGCGGTCGGGCGAATGTGCGGGGTGACCGTGCCGCTGCATTCGGCCGAGCACATGTATATCGTCACCGGCCGGATGGACGGCGTGCAACCGGACCTGCCGGTGATGCGCGATCCCGACGGCTACATCTACGTCAAGGAGGAGGTCGGAGGCCTCCTGGTCGGCGGCTTCGAGCCGGTCGCGAAGCCCTGGGCGACCGACGGCATCCCGGAGCCGTTCGAGTTCCAGCTGCTGCCGGACGACTGGGACCAGTTCCAGATCCTGATGGAAAACGCGCTGCAGCGCCTGCCGGGCCTCGAGAGCGCCGAGATCAAGAGCTTCGTCAACGGCCCGGAGAGCTTCACGCCCGACAACAACTTCATCATGGGCGAGGCGCCGGAGCTCAAGAGCTTCTTTGTCGCCGCGGGCTTCAACTCGATCGGCATCGCGAGCGGCGGCGGGGCCGGCAAGGCGCTCGCCGAGTGGATCGTCGAAGGCGAGCCGCCGCTCGACCTCTGGCCGGTCGACATCCGGCGCTTCGCCCGCTTCAACGGCAACGACACCTGGCTGCGCGCCCGCGTCGGCGAGGTGCTCGGCCTGCACTACATGATGCCGTGGCCGAATCGCGAGCTCGAATCGGCGCGGCCGTTCCGGCGCTCGCCGCTTTACGACCGGCTCGCGGCGAAGGGCGCGGTGTTCGGCTCGAAGATGGGCTGGGAGCGCCCGAACTACTTCGCGCGAAGCGCGGACGAGCGCACCATCGGCTACTCCTTCGGACGGCAGAACTGGTTCGACACCGTCGCGGCCGAGCAGCGCGCGGCGCGCCAAGGCGTCGCGCTCTTCGACCTCACCTCCTTCGCGAAGCTCCTGGTGCAGGGGCGCGACGCGGAAGGCGTGCTGCAGCGGCTCTGCGCGAACGACGTCGCGGTGCCGCTCGGGCAGACGGTCTATACCGGCCTCCTCAACGAGCGCGGCACCTACGAGAGCGACGTCACCATGGCGCGGATCGCGCGGGACGCGTTCCTGATCGTCACCGGAACGGCGCAGGCGACGCGCGACGCCGACTGGATTCGCCGCCACATCCCCGAACCGGCGCGCGCGACGCTCACCGACGTGACCTCGGCCTATGCGGTGCTCGCCGTGATGGGCCCACGCTCGCGCGAGCTCCTGTCGCGCGTGAGCCGCGCGGACTTCGCGAACGAGGCTTTCCCGTTCGGCGCCATTCGCGAGGTCGATATCGGCTACGCGACGCTTCTCGCCTCGCGCCGCACCTATGTCGGCGAGCTCGGCTGGGAGCTTTACGTGCCGACCGAGTTCGCCGCGACCGTCTACGATACGCTCGCCGAGGCCGGCGCGGAGCTCGGGCTCGTCGATGCCGGCTATTACGCGATCGAGGGCCTGCGGCTCGAGAAGGGCTACCGCGCCTGGGGCCGCGAGCTCACGCCCGACTACACCCCCTGGCAGGCCGGGCTCGGCTTCGCGGTGCGCCTCGACAAAGGCGATTTCCTCGGCCGCGAGGCGCTGATCGCCGCGAAGGCGAAGCCGCTCACCAAGCGCTGCGTCTCGCTGGTCGCCCGCGAGGCCGCGGCGCCGCTGGCGCATGGCGGCGAATTGGTGCTGCGCGACGGCAGGCCGGTCGGCGAGGTCACCTCGGCGGCCTTCGGCGCGAGCCTCGATCGCGTGATCGCACTCGCCTACGTGTCGTCGGAGGAGGCGATCGACGCAGCCTGGCTCGACGCCGGCCGCTTCGAGATGGAGATCGCAGGCGCGCGCGCGCCGGTGCAGGCGAGTCTCAAAGCGCCGTACGACCCGTCGTCGGCGCGCACGCGGATGTAACGCGGTCATCCCACCCACCAGCCGCCTCATGCTGAGGTGACGCCGCGAAGCGGCGGCCTCGAAGCACGCAGCGACGGTCGGGCGCTGCAGCGGCAGGGTGCGTCCTTCGAGGCTCGCCGGAGCCTGCCGTCGGGCCGGCCGAAGGCCGGACCCGATGGGCTCGCACCTCAGGATGAGGGCAGGGAGGATGGGCCCCTCGGAGCTAGGCCAGAATCTTCCGCCGCTCCGGATCGTACGGCGCCTTGCGCGAGCGCACCGCCGCCACGCGGCGGCCGAAGGTCTCGATCTCGTAGCCCGCGTGGCCGGCGTGCTCGGCCGGCACGTAGCCGTAGACGATGCTCTTCCCGACCGTGTGGCCGTAGCCGCCGCTGGAGGTCACGCCGAGCAGCGTCTGTCCATGCCAGATCGCCTCGCCGCCATAAACCGCGGCGGGCTCGTCGAGGAGGAAGCAGCACAGCCGCCGTTGCGGTCCCACGCGCTTCGCCTGCTCCAGCGCCTCGCGGCCGATGAACTCGCCCTTGTTCAGCGCGACCGCGAAGCCGAGGCCGGCCTCGTAGGGCGTGTAGTCCGGGGTGATGTCGGCGCCCCAGTAGAGATAGCCCTTCTCGAGCCTGAGCGACTCGACCGCGCGGTAGCCGGCATCGGCGATGCCGAACTCCTGGCCCGCCTCCCACAACAGCTTGTAGACGTGCTGCGCGTATTCGGTCGGCACATGCAGCTCGTAGCCGAGCTCGCCGACATAAGTGACGCGCAGCGCATCGACCGGCGCGTAGCCGATGCGGATCGCGCGCACGCCCATGTAGGGCAGCGCCGCGTTGCCGACGTCGCCCTCGGCGACCTTCTCCAGCACCGCGCGAGCGCGCGGGCCGCAGAGGTTGATCACCGCTTTCGCCGAGGTGACCTCGCGCATCGACACGCTGCCGTCGCGCGGCAGGTGCTTCGCGATCCAGCCGCCGTCGCGCACGCCGAAGCCGCTGCCGGTGACGATGTAGAAGCGGTCCTCCTCGAGCCGGGCGATGGTGAGGTCGGCCTCGATGCCGCCGCGCGGGTTGCAGAGCTGCGTGTAGGTGAGCGAGCCCGGCGGCCTGTCGAGGTCGTTCGCGGCGATGGCCTGGAGCGCCGCGAGCGCGCCTTTGCCCACGATCTCGAACTTCGAGAACGAGCTCATGTCGATCATCGCGACGCGCTCGCGCACGGCGCGGTGCTCCTCAGCCACGGGTCCGAACCAGTTCGGGCGGCCCTCGAAGGAGGGCCGGTCCTCGGCCTCCATTCCTTGCGGCGCGAACCAGTTCGGCCGCTCCCAGCCGTTGCGCGAGCCGAACACCGCGCGCTTGTGGCTGAGGGTCTGGTGCAGCGGCGAGCGGCGTCCGCCGCGCGCCGAGCGCATCTCCTCGACCGGCCAATGCATGGCGTAGTAGCGGCCATAGGCTTCGACCGAGCGCTCGGCGAGGTAGCGCCGCGAGGCATGGTGCGGTCCGAAGCGGCGCACATCGAAAGCCCAGAGGTCGTGCTCGGGCTCGCCCTGCACGATCCACTGCGCCATGGCGCTGCCGGCGCCGCCGCTCGCCGCGATGCCGGAGGTGAAGCCGCAGGCGACGTAGAAATTGTCGAGCTGCGGTGCGAGCCCCATGATCGGCTCGCCGTCGGGCGAGATCGGGATCGCCCCGTTGATGATCGTGCGCATGCCCATCTCGTTCAGAAGCGGGATGCGCTCGGCGGCGGGCAGCATGAAGGCCTCGAGCCGGTCCATGTTGGGCTGGAACAGCTCGCGCTCGAAGCCTTCCGGCATGCCGGCCTCGCCGAAGGTCGGCGTGTTGTCCTCCCAGCCGCCGATCGCGAAGGCGCCGGGCTCGGGCTTGAGGTAGAAGATCCGGTCGGGATCGCGCAGCGTCGGCAGGCCCGGCGGAATGTCGGCGCGCTTCTCGGTGACCACATACTGGTGCTCGACGGCGCCGGCCGGCAGCTCGATGCCGGCGAGCTTGCCGATGTCGCGCGCCCAGATGCCGGCCGCATTGACCGCGATCTCGCAGCCGATGTCGCCGTGGTCGGTGCGGATCCTGGTGACGCGACGGTCCGCCACCTCGATCGCGGTGACGCGCACCCGCTCGACGATCTTCACGCCGCCGGCGCGGGCGCCCTTGGCATAGGCCTGCGTGAGGCTCGACGGATCGACATGCCCGTCGGTCGCGACGAACACCGCGCCCTCGACGCCGTCGAGCGTGATCAGCGGGAACAGCTTCCGGGCTTCTGCGGGCGACAGCGTCTCGAGCTCGAAGCCGAAGCTCCGCGCCGTCGTCGCCATGCGCTTGAGCTCGCTCCAGCGCTCCTTCGAGGATGCGAGCCTCAGGCTCCCGACCGGCTTCCACTCGACCGCCTGGCCGGTGTCGGCCTCGATTTTCGCGTAGAGCGAGGCGCTGTACTGCATCAGGCGCGTGAGGTTGCGCTTCGAGCGCAGCTGCCCGACGAGCCCCGCCGCGTGCCAGGTCGAGCCGTGCGTCAACCCGCTCTTCTCGAGGAGCACGACGTCGCGCTCGCCGAGCTTGGCGAGGTGATAGGCGATCGAGCAGCCGATCGCGCCGCCACCGACGATCACGATGCGCGCATGGGACGGAAGCATGCGACGCTCTCCGCTCGGGGGATCGGCTCAGCGCGTCAGCGCTGCATCTCGGCGAGGTACCAGTCGAGGAAATGCGCGACGTTGCGCTCGCGGTATTTCGAGAACGGCCCCGGCACGTAGTGGCGCGAACTCACGCCGATCTGCTGGCCTTCGCAGATCGCCCAGTCCTGGCGGTTGGTCTGGTCCCAGACCGGCAGGAGCTTGTCGAGCGTGTAGTCCCGCCCCTCCTCCGCCTTGCCGTCGACGAGCCAGATGCCGCGGATGCGGGTCTCGTCGGCCGAGATCGGCGTGATCCGCGCGGCGACGGCGTGGTCGCAATTGGTGTGCTGCCAGAAGTTCGGGAACAGCGTCGTGCGCAGGGTGCCGGTGTCCATCTCGGGCACGTCGCCCATGAGCGGCGCGACCGGCGAGCCGTCGAGGCTCTGGGTGACGTAGCCCTTCATCAGCGGCGTGCGGTGGCAGCGGAAATAGGCGCCGCTCATCTCGGAGGAGACGTTGCCCTCGCTGAGGCCGAGCGCCCGGAATCGGGCATTGGCGTCGGCCGTGATGGCGTCGAGCTCGGCCTGGAGCTTCGGCTCGAACAGCGCCCGGTCGCGCATCACGTCATAGGTCGCGGCGTTGTACTCGTCGTGATGCGAGGGGCAGTGATAGCACTCGCGATTGTTCTCGAAGATGATCTTCCAGTTCGCCTTGACCACGTAGTCGACGCTGTGCGCGACCTTGCACTTCTCGAGCGCGTGCGGCGCCATCTGCGGCGCGATCGTCTCGATGGCATCCGAGAAATCGGGCGGGTCGTCGGCGAAGTTCACGAAGATCAGGCCGGCGACGTTGTGGAGCGCCACCGGAAGCAGCCCGAGCTCGGAGCGGTCGACCTCGAACTCGCGCTGCGTCGCCGTGATCAGCTTGCCGTCGAGATCGTAGGTCCAGCGGTGATAGGGGCAGACGAGCTTGCGGGCATGGCCATGCTCGTCGTTGCAGATGCGCGTGCCGCGATGGCGGCAGAAATTGTGGAAGGCGCGGATCTCGCCGTCCTTGCCGCGCACCACGATGATCATCTCCGAGCCGACCCGCCAGGTGAAGTAGTCGCCGCTCTGTGGGATCGAGCAGGCGTGGCCGGCGAACAGCCAGCTGCGGTAGAAGATGTGGCGCAGGTCCGCCTCGAACACCTCGGGCGCGGTGTAGAAGGCGCGCTCGAGCGGGCCGCCCCGATTGTGCCGCTGCACGAGGCCCGGCACGTCCGCTCCGCCCTGCCCCGCCCTCGTCGAGACGTAGTTCACGAGACTCTCCTCCGGCCTGTCATCACGGCGTCGTAAGCGAAGGCGAGCTTATCGCCAATGCCGCAAACCGCGCAGGGGGAAGTGCCACATTTTCCCACATTATGCCAATCTTTGCCTCGCTTGCGGGGGGATTGCCGCGTGCTAAGCTTCGTCCAACCACAACGGGGAGAACGGTCATGACACTTCGAACCGCATGGAAAGCGCTCGCCGTTCTTGGCGCGGCTGCACTGGGCGCGGTCGCGAGCGGTGGCGATGCGCTCGCGCAAAAGACCCGCGTGACAGTCTACACCGCGATGGAGAACGACCAGCTCGGGCCCTACAAGCAGGCCTTCGAGGCCGACAATCCCACTATCGAGATCGTCTGGGTGCGCGACTCGACCGGCGTCGTGACCGCCCGCTTCCTCGCCGAGAAGGACAACCCGCGCGCCGACGTGGTGTGGGGGCTTGCCGCCTCCAGCATGGCGCTCTTCGACGCCCAGGGGCTGCTCGAGCCTTACACGCCGCCCGCCGCCAAGGACCTCAAGCCGATCTTCAGGAGCGGCAAGAACCCGGACAGCTGGATCGGCATGGACGCCTTCCTGGCGGTCGTCTGCTTCAACACGGCTGAAGCCGCGAAAGCCAACGCCCCGAAGCCCGCGACGTGGAACGACCTCACCAACGCCGCCTACAAGGGCAAGGTGGTGATGCCGCACCCCGCCTCCTCGGGCACCGGCTATCTCACCATCGCGGCCTGGCTCCAGCTCATGGGCGAGGAGAAGGGCTGGCAGTTCATGGACAAGCTGCACGACAACATCGCCGTCTACACGCATTCGGGCTCCGCTCCTTGCGTGCAGGCGGCGCGCGGCGAGCGGCTGATCGGCATCGGCTTCGACATGCGCGGCGCTTCCGAGAAGACCAAGGGCGCGCCCATCGACCTCGTGGTGCCGAAGGAAGGCATCGGCTGGGAGATGGAGGCGACCGGCGTCGTCAAGGGCTCGAAGGTGATGGACGCCGCCAAGAAGGTCGCGGACTGGTCGGCGACCAAGAAGGCGAACGAGCTCTACGGCAAGTACTATGCCATCGTCGCCCATCCCGAGGTGAAGGCCGCGCCGCCGAACTATCCGGTCGAGGGAGAGGCCGCCATGGTCAAGAACGACCTCAACTGGATGGCCACGAACCGCGAGCGCATCCTGGCCGAATGGTCGAAGCGCTACGAGGGCAAGGCTGCGCCGAAGAACTAGGTGCGCGGCGGCCCGTTTGGCCGTGCAGGGCGCACGCATGGAGCGGCGGCGGTCATGAGCTCCGCCGCTCCTGGCGATTTGTTAACCAAGCCGCGCCCATGATCCATCCGTGGCGTCGCCCTTCAACCGCTCGAACCTCATCCGCTTCCGGCCCCGCGACCGGCAGACGATGGTCGTCGTGGAATTCACCGACGGCTCGCGCGCCTATGTCCGCGTCGACCCGCATACGGCCACTATGGGCGGCGAGCCTCTGTTGCTCGCGCTGCGGGAGCGGCAGGCGCGCGGCGAAATCTCGCCAGCGGCTATTGCGGCGGTGACTCGCACACGCTGAATCGGACGCGCAGCCCGGGCGTCGCTGTGTCGTGCCGTTCGCGCCGCTATTCCCGGCCTACTGCCTGCCGCGGTCAGCCTTGGCCCTCGGGTGGCGAGCTCGAATAGGACGGCGAGCACGTTTCGTTCCCGCTCATCGTGCACATCGGCCGAACGCCGATTTAGACCTTCGGCGCGAAGGGAACCTCCTGTCGTGACAAGAGGCGCGGTGTACGGCAAGCGAGTCCAAACAGGGCTTGAGCGGAGATGAGTTCCGCCGCGGAGGCCTTTTCGATCCACAGCGAGCAGCGCGTGCCGCTGCGGGCCCTCGCTCGCCTTTGGGGCCTCGGGGCAGTCCCGCTCTCAGATGGCGGCTAGTGAAATGTGGGCATGGCGCGGCTTGGTTTCCAGGCGAGGATCACCGTCCGGGCGTTGCACCCCAATAGGTTCGACATGCGCTCGCCAGCCCCATCGAAACGGGTATTTCATGAACCATTGGAAGCCGAGGATAACCAGCCCGACGCTGAACGCCGCGATGGTCGCTGCGCCAAGCGTGAAGGCGGCCATCATGCAGATCATATGAACCTCCCGGCGTATAGCGGGCGAACCTTACCACATCGGGCGGGGGCATGGTCGTCAAATTCAAACTGACGCACTACCCAAACAGCGATTGAGCGGAGATGAGTTCCGCAGCGGAGGCCTTTTCGATCCATAGCCGGCAGCGCGTGCCGCTGCGAGTCGTCGAGCTCGGTGCCCGCGGGCGCGGGGTGATGGCGGAGCGGCGGATCGAGGCGGGCGAGCTCGTCGAGCGGTCGCCGGTATTGATCATCCGCCATGAGCAGCGCGCCGCGGTCGATCCGACCAATGTCGGCAACTACATCTTCCTGTGGGAGGCGGGCACGACCGGCCAGGACCTCTACAAGCAGGAGGGCCGCGCCGCGATCGTGCTCGGCTACACGAGCCTCGTGAACCACTCGGCGGCGCCGAACTGCACGTTCATCCGCCATTTCGACGAGCTTGCGCTCGACCTCGTGGCGTCGCGCGATATCGCGGCCGGCGAGGAGATCACCTTCGACTACGGCATGACGCTGTGGTTCACGCCGGCCTGAGCGCCGCTTCGTCGCCGAGCATCCCGAGCGCCTCCAGGCGAGCGTAGTCGCCGGCCGCGAGCTTGTCGCCGATGTCCTGCCGGTAGCGCAGGTTCGGCGCGAAGACGCGGCCCGCAAGCCGGTACGCCTTCGCCTTCGCCGCGGCGATGCTCGGCCCGACCCCGGTCACGACCATGGTCCATCCGTAGAGGCCGCTGGTCACGAGCTCGCCGCCTTCGAGCCCGACCTCGCCGTAATGCAGGTTGGCGCGGTCCTCGTCGTCGAGCGGGCCCTCGAACAGCACCGGCAGCCCGGCCGCCTCCGCGACATCCTTGCGCGTGTAGGGGAAGGGCGGCGTCGTCAGCACGATTCCGACCGAGAAGCCCGGGCGCGTCTTGAAGCCCGGCGCGGAGCGCAGCGCCATGATCCGGAACAGCTCCGCCCAGGAGGTCTCCTGCAGCGGGTCGAGGATCGCAAAGCCGGGGTAGCCGAAGCGGCCGCAGAACTCGAGCGGCCAGATCCCGCGCTCGTTCACGATGGTGTTGAGGTTGATGTAGCCGACATGGGCGTGCTCGGCGAGCAGCGGCGCCATGCGCGCGAGCGTGCGCCCGAAGAAGCGGCGGCTGCGGTCGCATGTGACGACCGTGCCCATCTCGCCGGTGAGCTCGCCCTGGTCGCCGGGGAAGAAGCGCTTGTGCTCCCAGTCGAGGCAGGGCGGATCGAGGAAGCGCTCGCCGTCGAAATAGGCGCCGACGCCCATCTCGATGCCGTCGACATGCTCCATCAGGATGAAGCTCGATGGCGCGTCCGCGCGCCGGCGCAGCTTCGCGGAAAGGACCGCGCGCACGTCGCGCCCGTCCTCGAGCCGGCCGACATAGTTGTCGCTCGAGGCAAAGCCCGGCCCATTGAACTTCAGCACGTAGCGGCCGGGATTTCCGGCGAGGAAGCGCTCGGCATCGGCCTGGCGCTCGAACTCCCACACGCGCGCGGTCGGGAAGCCGAGATCGGCGAGCACGCCTTGGCCGAAGGCGCGGTCGTTCTCGAGCCGGTCGCCGAAGGCGCTGCCGCCGATCACCTGGAGGCCGTCGCGGCGCAGCCGGTCCTGAAGCGCGCCGCGCCCGTCGGCGACGTTCTCGAACAGCACGATGCCCTGGTCGCCCGCCGCGCGGATCCAGTCGAGCTCGGCGCGCCAGTCCGGCGTCTGCGGCACGAGACCCGCGAGCGTGCCGCGGGCGAGCGGCTCGGCAATCGAGACTTTGACCTCGTGCCCGTCCTCGACCAGCCTGAGATAGAGCGCACCGAGATCGCAGCTGTCGCCGACGCCGAGAAAGCGCATGCGCCGGGATCAGCGCGGGATCATGAGAGCGGCCGCCCGATCAGGGCTGGCCCGGGATCGTGGTGGCGGGCCTGAAGCTGAGCCAGGACTCGGCTTTCGCCGGCGCCGGCGACGCCGCCACGGGCTGGGCGGGCACCGGCCGCTCCGCCCTCTCCTGCCGAGGCTCCTGCTGGGTGAGCGCGCCGCAGAACCGCTCGACCGCTTTCACCACCGCGCCGGCGATGGTCGCCCGGCGCTCGGGGGTCGCCATCTCCTGCTCTTCCTGGCGATGCACGATCGAGCCTGCTTCGAGCAGCACTGCAGGCATGCGCGTTTCCTTCAGGACGATGAGGTGATCGAAGCGGTAGACGCCGACCTTCTCGTCGAGGAGGTCGCGGCGCCGCTCCTGCATGATCGGATAGGAATAGTGCGGCGTATATTGCAGGCCGGTCGCCTTCAGCTCCGTCCCGAGAAGCTGCGCGAATTGGAAGCTCGGCTGCACCGCGGGGTTCTCGTACGAGATGAAGATGGAGTGACCGCGGAAGCGGTCGCTGTAGCGCTGCCGCTTGCCGCCGTACTCCCACACGTCGATGAAGCGCTCCGGCACCGAATCGTGGTGGACCGAGATGAACAGGTCGCCGGCTATGCTGTTCGCCTTCGCGACCCGCCCGAACAGCCCGCGCCGCGCCGGGCCCGGCGTGACCAGGAGATGCGCCTTGCCGAAGCCGGCCCGCTGCAGGCTCCTCTCGATCTGCGTCGCGAGGCCGAGGTTGTAGTCGTATTCCGGCACGCCGCGCGCGCTCGTTGCGCCGGGCACCTCGGCGGAATGCCCGACATCGACGATGACCCGGAAATTGGCGCGGTCACAGCTCGACTCCTGCGCTTTCTTGGGCGCGGCGCGGCCGTTCTGGGCCGGCGCGGACTGGGATGCGCTCGCACCCAGCAGGATCGCCGCGCAGGCGGCGGCAGCCGCCAGCGCGCGGCCCGGCGCTCGCGCCGGAGAGGCTTCGCGTTGAGCCATGTCCCCCATCCCCCATCGGTCGATCCGGGCGGGCGCGCTGCGCCCGGGGGATCGCCTTTCGTTTCTCAGCCGCTTCGTAGCACGAAATAACGTAGAAATGATTCGGGCTTAACTGGGGCCTTAAGAACAAGACGGAGGATGCCCCTTGAAGCCGCTGCTGCGATATTTTCGCCTCTCGCCGCGCTCCATGCCCGGCGAGCACAGCAACGACAACGACGCCGTCCGTCTGAAGAGGATCGCCGAGATCCGCAAGCTCATCGCCGAGATCGCGGTCGAGCCGCCGGCGCAGGAGTGCTGCGCCGAGCAGGACAACGGCCGCGCCCTCCGCGCCTGCCGGCAGGTCTTTACCTGAGGGTTAGCGCTGCCGACCCGCTCTATTCTCTTCGCCTTCCTGCTATCGCGGCGATGTCGCTCGCTTCGGCCGACGTGATCGCGACGGCCTAACGCTGCGCATGTGAGGCTCTCAAATCCCGGCCTGCCGCGCCTCAGCGGCGCAGGCCGAGCTCGATCGGCTCGAAATCGCCGATGGCGCCGACGATCTCGGCCGGCGGCCTCACGAAATGCATCCCGGTCCAGGATCCGGTGGTGATCGCGGCGCCGGCCGCGACGCCGCCGCGCGCCTCGACGCAGTGCCGCACGAGCCAGACGAGGAGCCCGATCAGGTCGTCGTCGGACGGGCGGCGCGGCGTCTCGGCGGTCGTCCCATCGACCGCGAGCCTCGCCTCCAGCTTCCCGAGATCGGCATCGCGCCACGCCGCGATCTCGGGGCCGAGGAGAAGGCTCTCGTTCATCTGGTTGTCGGCGAGCTTCCACAAAGGATCGACGCTGCCGGGATCGCCGCGCCAGCGCATCGCGCAGAGCTCGATAGCGATGTGGCAGAAGGCGATCGCATCGAGAACCTCCTCGCGTTCGGGCGGCTGCGCGGCCGGCGGGAAGGCACGCCCCAGCACGAAGGCAATCTCGACCTCGACGCCGAGCGGCCTCGCAAAGCGCACCTCGTGCCGGCGGGCGGGCTCGCGCACCGCGCCCGCGAGGAGCGGAGCGCAGAAGGGGGTCGCTTCCCGGCTCGGTGCGCCGACCTTCCACCCGGCGGCCGGGCCGAGCCGCGCCGCGACCTTGTCCTGGATGCGATAGGCGTCCGCCGTCGTCTCGAGCCGGAAGCCCGGCACCTCCGCTGCTTCGCCTGTATGGCGGGCCTCGAGGAGGATCCGCCCGGCGCGCTCGGTCTCGTCATCGGCTATCGGCATTGAATTCCCTCATACGGTTCAGCGCAGAACGGCTCCGAAATTTCTCGCCGGGTCCATCTCGGCTTCGAAGCGGCCGGACGGCTCCGCCGCCCATCCGCCGCTGCGCGGAAGGAAGCGGCCGGAGCCAGGCCTTGCCTCGAGCCGGCCGTTCTCGACGATGATCTCGCCGCGCCGCAGCACCGTCACCGGCCAACCCTGCACCGTGCGGCCGGCGTAGGGGGTGTAGCCGGTGCGGTCGTGCATCATCGCGTCGGTGAGCGTCACGGATTTCTCCGGGTCCCAGATCGCGATGTCGGCGTCGGCCCCGATCGCGATCGAGCCCTTTCTGGGGAGATTGTAGATCCTGGCCGGCGCGGTCGCGGTGAGATCGACGAAGCGCTCGACCCCGAGCCGGCCTTTCGAGACCATGGCGTCGAAGAGCAGCGGCAGCCGCGTCTCCAACCCCGGCAGCCCGTTGGCGATCTGCTTGAAACTGGGGTTCGAGCCGGCGCTGAGCTTGCCGGTCTGGTCGAAGGCGTAGGGCGCGTGGTCGGAGGAGATCGTCTGCAGATCGCCGAGGGCCAGCGCACGCCAGAGCGCCTCCTGGTCGGCCTCCGTGCGCGGCGGCGGCGAGCACATCCATTTCGCGCCCTCGAGGCCGGGCTTGTCGAGGTCCCGCGCCGTCAGGAAGAGATATTGCGGGCAGGTCTCGGCGAAGACTTTCAGGCCCTCGCCGCGGGCGCGCCGCACCGCCGCCGCGCCTTCGGCGGTCGAGACGTGGAAGATCATGATCGGCTGGTCGATCAGCGCCGCCATGGCGATCAGCCGGTCGAACGCTTCGGGCTCGGAGACGCGCGGGTGGCTCATGGCGTGGAACTTCGGCGCCGTGTAGCCGCGCTCGACGAGGCGCCTGCCCATCCAGGCGATCATGCCGTGGTTCTCGGCGTGCACGCAGACGAGCGCCCGATTCTCGCGCGCCGCCATGAGCACGTCGAGCATCGCCTCGTCCTGCACCAGCAGCCGGTCGTAGGTCATGAAGACTTTGATCGAGGCGTGACCCTCTCTGATCAGCGCCGGAAGGTGCTCCCTGATGGTCGCCTCGGTCGGGTCGGCGACGATCATGTGGAACGAGTAGTCGACCATCGCGCCCCTGCGCGCGAGCGCGGCGTAGTCCTCGACCACGCGCGAAAGATCCATGCCGACATGCTGGGCCGCGAACGAGATCACCGTGGTGGTGCCGCCGAAGGCGGCCGAGGCGGTGGCGCTCTCCCAGGTGTCGGCGTTCATGATGCCGGCGGCCGAGAGCTGCTCGATGTGGCAATGCGAATCGACGCCGCCGGGCAGCACCAGCTTGCCGCCTGCGTCGATCTCGCGCCGGCCTGCCGGCAGGCCGCGTCCGAGCGCCGCGATGGTCTCGCCGGAAATGCCGACATCGGCCTCGAAGCGGTCGCATGCGGTCCCGACCGTGCCGCCGCGGATGACGATGTCGTAGCTGCTCTCTGCCATGGCGCCCCGCCTGGTCCGGTCCGGCACTGGACAACGTCCGCGGCGCGGTTTCAATGGCCGGCAAGGAGCCAGCCCATGAGCCGCCGCCGCATCGTCGTGATCAATCCGAACTCGAACCAGGCGGTGACGCGCGGCATCGACGAGGCGCTGCGCCCGCTCGCCTTCGCCGACGGGCCCGAGATCGTCTGCACCACCCTCGCGGAGGGCCCCTACGGCATCGAGACCCAAGCCGACGTCGAGAGCGTGACCATGCCGCTGCGCCGCCTTGTCGAGAGCGACAACGGCGCCGACGCCTTCGTCATCGCCTGCTACTCGGATCCCGGCCTCCATGTCTGCCGCGAGGGCTCCGAGCGCCCGGTCTTCGGCATCGCCGAATGCGGCGTGCTCACTGCGCTTGCGCGGGCCGAGCGCTTCGGCGTGATTGCGATCAAGCAGCGTTCGATCCGCCGCCACATCCGCTACTTGCGGCAGATGGGCCTGATGGAGCGGCTCGCCGGCGAGCGCCCGCTCGAGATGTCGGTCGCCGAGACCGCTTCGGGCGAGAACACGCTCGACCGCATGGTCGAGGTCGGGCGCGAGCTCCGCGACCGCGACGGCGCCGAGGCCATCGTCATGGGCTGCGCCGGCATGGCCCGCCACCGCCGCCCGCTCGAACAGGCGCTCGGCCTGCCGGTGATCGACCCGACGCAGGCCGCGGTCGCGATGGCGATTGGGGCGGTGTGCGTGGCTTAGGTCGTATGCCTTCAAAGGCCCGTTTGTAGCGGGAGCCAAGGTCAGCCTTGTGCCAACTGCCGGCGGTGTGGAGGCGCCTCACCTATCTCGGCTTCGTGCCCATTTCGGTCGTTCAGCCGGTGCAGTCGTCTTCTCCTAAGCGGACATGCCGGGTTGAGGCGCGATTGGCGGAGTGAGCAGACCTTCCCTCAGATCGTCAGCATCAGCCCTGCTCCTTCTAAACCCGTCCGGTCGATGTCCAGCGTGCCACGCCTGGGCTGCCGTTTGCTTGCGCCTGCTGGGCGGCTCGGTCCCAGTCATAGACGACGGCACGCAGATCGACCGACCACGTGCCGCCGGGCCCGCGCGTGGCTACCGCGTAGCGGGCGTGCGGCGACCCGGTTTCAATCGCGTGGGGGACCGGGGTAGCGTCCGTGTAGGCCGGCATGCCGATGCTGCCAGGGTTCACCACGGTCACGGCACCAACCTGGACTGCACGCTGCATATGTGTATGGCCGCACAGGACGAGGCGCGCGGAACCGATGCCCGCCAGTCGCGGCCGGATCGCGTCGTCGGGGGCAAAGACCGCCCGGCCGCTCGTGACGTCTTCGAGAAGGTAATCGAGGTCGCCGCCGGCTGGGCTGCCGTGGCAGGCGAACACCTCATCGTCCGCCAGCCGCAAAGTCTGAGGCAGGCTCTTGGTCCATCTCATATGCGCCTCCGACAAAAGAGGGCGCGCGAAGGCGACGGAGCTGCTGGCGTCGTCACCTTCGAGGAGGTTGCGTTCGTGGTTGCCGGCGAGGGTCGGGCACCCCAGCGCGATCTGCGCATCGGCGCTGCCGGCCGGATCGAAGGGACCAGTGAACAGGTCGCCCAGGTTAACGACCAGGTCGGGCGCCTGTGCACGCAAGTCTGCCAGCACGGCTTCCAGAGCAAGCAGGTTGCCGTGGGCATCAGCGAGGACGGCGACGCGCATCAGCCCAGTCCTTGGCCGGGCCTGTTCGGGCCGCCGACATGTCTAGCTGGATCGTGACCATCTCGTCTCCCCGAAACCGGACATTGCAGAAGTAGGTCGATAGGGTCGCCGCGTGCCAGCAAGCGACATATGGGTGTAGCAGAAGCCAAGGCGCCGCCATGCTAGCGTATCGTTCGGCGGGCACCTTGCTTGCACTCAATGGACGCCATGGACGGGCAATGGGGAGAGGCCAATGAACCTATTCGCGATCGCGGCCGCAATGATGGTCGTGATCCATCTGGTGGCGGCAGCGCAGCGGCCGAGTCTGGCGCTGATCCTGTCGGCCATCCTGTGGCTGCTCTACGCTGTGTACGAGCATCTGGTGGTGACCCGTGTCCTATGCGAGACGCCCTGCAACATTCGCGTCGATCTTGTGTTCTTCTTTCCCATATTGGCGCTCGCAACCTTCTGCGCCTACCAGTCCTACATCGGGCGACCAGGCCAGCATAAGGTGATCGGCACGGTCCTCGGGGCAGTCGCCCTGCTTGTTGTCGGGCTGGTGGCGGAGGGCCATGGTTACCGAACTCTGGCGAGCGTCGTGGTGGTTGTGGGTGCTCTGGCGATCGGCGTCTATGCGATCAAATCGAGGTCCAGGGCCAATCGGACATGACGACAGCGTGAAATCGCGCACGCCATTGCACCCGTAATTTTCGCGATGACGGATTGGGAACGCTCTCATGTCCGCTTTGGGCGAAGCTGTCGAGCTGGCTGCCTGAGGTCAGCGTCTGCCAGACCGAGTACTAGCCCGACGGAAGGGGCTCCGCCTGCCTCGAGGCCGACCTCATCGCGGTCATGGACGGGGGCCACATCGTTGAATCGGCTCGTACGAGACACTCCTCGCCCGCGACGGCGCCCACGCCCGACGCCTGCAGGTGCTAACGATCCGCTGGCGGCGTGAGGCGCGGGCTTGGTGCCACGAGAGCGTCTCGTGCCAACGTGGAGCGCGCGAAACTTGCCGAGGAGACAGCGCCACCACTCGGGACACGACCCACGAAGTGTGGTATGCTTCGCGCACTGCAAGGCGGCGGCTTCCCGTTGATCGTCCGCATCTGAAATTTCGAACGGGGGCAGCACACGGTCCGCCGGCCGTTTTTCAATTCTTTATGCGTTGCATCGCCATGATCCAACGGAGACGAACATGCGTGGAATGGTTGCTGCGATACTGCGCGAATGGGGCATCTTGCTAACTGCAATTTGTATCATTTTTGGCGGGTTTTATGCCTTATCAATTCCGCCGTCGACGAAAACCGAAACCAGCGTCATAAGCGAAGCCTCCGCGCCGGCGCCAACACAGAGTTCGCCTGCTCAGGCACCACGTCCGCCGCTCCAACGGGCTCGACAACGCCAAGCCATCCCCCGGCGTCAGCCGCTCACACCGCACACGTGATGCCAGCAGCGGCGTCATCGAGCGCTGCCGCCCGCCCCATTCTTGTGGCGCAGGCGCCTCCGGCGCAATCTGTTGCAACACGGCCTGGCGCAATGGCTGTCGACGGCGACCCGGTGGCGGGCCGTCAAGTCTATAAAAAATGCCAGGCCTGCCACTCGCTGGAGCTCGGCAAGAACACAGTTGGCCCAAGCCTCGCCGGCATAATGGGCCAAAAATCGGCTGAGGTGCCCAACTACGATTATTCGCCTGCGTTGAAGGGCGCAAATTTAGTTTGGGACGCCGCCACACTCGACGTCTATCTGCTCGATCCGCAAAAGCTGGTTCCGAAGAACAAGATGCCGTTCCCGGGATTGAAGAGCGCGAACGAGCGCAAGGATGTAATCGCCTATCTTGCTGCGGCCTCGTCTCCGGCGGGCGCGCCGGCTGTTGCACAACGTCCCCAATCTCCAGCGGCGCCGGCGCAACCTTCGGCTTCGCCTCACCAGCGCACAGCCACCTATCTCCCGGAAATACGTTACACGCTACGTAGCGGCATTGCGGACGGCCGGATAGTGTATCTCGGCGTGGGCGGCACGATCGACGGACAAATCAATCCGATACTTTCAGCCGCGGTGGGACAGACGGTACAGATTATCTTGATCAACGGCGAAGGGGCAGAACACGACATCGTCTTCCCGGAGCATAATGCAAAGTCGTCACGTATTTTTGGCCGGGGCGCAAGCACGGCGACCACAGTCCGCGCCACTCACGCCGGAGATTTCACGTACCTGTGCAGCGTTCCAGGCCACGAGCTGGCGGGCATGAAAGGACAATTCATCGTCACGCCGCTACCACCCGATCAGGTGCTAGTCGAGGCCGATATTTCGCTCAAATCGACCGAAGTACCACCGCCGATCGGCAAACGTCCGCCTCAGACCGTGCGGGTTGAGCTCAATGCTGTCGAGCTCGAAGGCCGCCTCGCAGAAGGGACTACGTTCGGCTATTGGACGTTCAACGGTCGCGTTCCCGGACCGATGCTGCGCGTTCGCGTCGGAGACACCGTGGATGTGAGCGTCAAGAACGCTACTGACAGCACAATGATTCACTCGGTCGACTTCCATGCAGCCACCGGTCCCGGCGGGGGAGCCGCTTCCACACAAGTGGATCCGGGCGGAGAGAAGTCATTCAAATTCAAAGCTCTGATTCCGGGCCTGTATGTTTATCACTGTGCCACGCCAATGGTGGCCCATCACATTGCGAACGGGATGTACGGGATGATTTTGGTCGAGTCAGAAGAGGGCCTGCCTCCCGTCGATCGCGAGTTCTACGTTATGCAGGGTGAGATTTACACTGAAGCGCCGTTCGGCCATCGAGGCAGTCAGGAATTCAGCGTCGAAAAGCTATTGAACGAACGGCCGGAATATTTCGTCTTCAACGGCGCCGTCGGCGCACTTGCAAAATTGCACCCCCTGGAGGCGAAGGTCGGTGAAACTGTCCGTATCTTCTTTGGCGTCGGCGGGCCGAACTACACCTCCTCGTTCCACGTCATCGGCGAAATCTTCGACCGCGTCTATAATCTTGGCGGCGTCCTAAATGAACCCCTGCGCGGCATCCAGACCGTTATGGTTCCGGCGGGCGGCGCCGTGATCGTTGACTTCAAGGTCGAGGTGCCGGGCAACTATATGCTAGTTGATCACGCTCTCTCACGCGCCGAACGTGGTCTGGCTGGCATGCTGCACGTCGACGGGCCGCCCAACCCTGCAATTTTCGACGGCAAGATCGAACCGGGAAGCGGGCATTGACGCTTTAGCGCTCACGCGTGTTGAGGAACAAAAGGTCTGTATGAGGATACTAGCCGCATCGGCACACGCGAGGGCTGGAATGAGATTTTGGCGGGTAAGGGGCTGTCCCTGAAGGGCCACCGACTCGTTCGTGCTCTGGTGCCGAGTAATGTCGGGACGGCGTCGCGGCTCGGCATTCCCCGTGGACTCAACCAGCTCTGGAGCCAAGGCGGTATCCTCTTCGCTCCGCCGGTCCGGTGAGTGGAACAACTCGTAACCTCTGCTTCGGGTCAGACACTGCCACAGCGGCGTGCCAAGGTCAGCGTCCGCTTTGCCGGTTAGCACCCCCAAAGCAGATGGGGTGGATGGCTCCCGCTCCCGGCGTCGCAGCGCCAAGGTGGTGCTGTCACGCAGCACGAGCTTGGAGCCACCACGATGGAGATCAGGA
>JAQSWQ010000004.1 GCA_029266525.1 Microvirga sp. | reverse complement strand
TCTCTTCTCGAGAAGAGTCCCGCCCGTCCCCTCGGACCGCGTGTTCCTCAGCCGACCACCCGGACCGGGCATGCGTTCCCGGCGCGGGCACCGGTCCCGCCCCACGCCACGACGCCTCATGAGCGCGCCCCTCGGGTGGACGGGACAGCGGCAAACAAGCATAAAATAGGAAAGTTGTCAAGGATTTTTTCCTAGCGGGCCTCTAGCCCCTCGCCGGCCTCACCTCTTCTCGATGTTCCAGAAGTTGATGTTGGGCGAGACCAGCACCCCGGACACGTTTTTCCGGAAGGCCACCGGCGCCACATATTGCCCGAGCGGGACATGGGTCGGCGCCTCGGCGGCGCGGCGCTGCACGGCTTCGGCGATCGCCTTCTGCTTTTGGGGATCGGTCTCCTTGGCGAAGGCGTCGCGCAGGCGCTCGAGCTCGGCGTCGCAGGGCCAGCCGAAGCTCGCCTTCTCGCAGCTCGCGTTGAGGTAGGTCGTCGCCACGGGATCGAGCACCTCGGCCGAGGACCAGGTCGTCACGAAGGCGTGCCAGCCGCCGGCCGAGGGCGGGTCCTTCTTGGCGCGCCGCGAGACCAGCGTCTGCCAGTCCATCGACTGCAGGTCGACCTTGAAGCCTGCCCTCTCGAGCGCCTGGCGCGCAACGGGCGCCGAATCCTTCAAGACGGCGATGTCGGTCTGCTGCATGAGCACGACCGGCGTGCCGTCATAGCCCGCCTCCTGCAGGAGCTGGCGCGCCTTCGCCGCGTTGCCGCCGCCCTTGTCCTCCCAGCCGACGGTCGATTCGAGCGGCGAGCCGCAGGGGAAGAGCGATCTGCACTCGCGGTACCATTTCGGGTTCCCGATCGAGGCATCCAGGAAATCCTTGCCGTTCAGCGCATAGGCAACGGCCTGGCGGATCTTCGGATTGTCGAAGGGCTTGTGCAGCGTGTTGAAGCGGAAGGCGTATTGCCGGCCGTAGGGATTCGTCGCGAGGAGCTCGATGTTCGGGTCCTTCTGCAGGAGCGGCAGGAGGTCGTGCGGCGGCGCCTCGATGTAGTCGATCTCGCCCTTGGTCAGCGCGTCGATCTGCGTCTGGGTGTCGGCGATCCAGAGCCACTCGACGCGGTCGATTTTCACGACCTTGCCGCCGGCGAGCCCGGAGGCCGGCTCGCTGCGCGGCTTGTATCTCGGGTTCTTGACGTAGACCGCCTTCTCGCCCGCCCTCCAATCCTCCTTGCGGAAGGTGAAGGGGCCGGAGCCGGTGTAGTCGGCGATCTGCTGGTTGGGGTCGGTCTCGGCGACCCGTTTCGGCATCATGAAGGGCACGTTGGCGCCGGGCTTCGCGAGCGTCTGGAGCACCAGCCCATAGGGCTCCTTCATCCTCATCCGGATGGTCTTCGCATCCGGCGCCTCGAAGCCGGCGACGAAGGACAGAAGCTTCTGCCCCATGGTGTCGCGCGCGCCCCAGCGCTTGAGCGAGGCGATGCAGTCCTCGGCCGTGACCGGCTCGCCGTCATGCCATTCGAGGCCGTCGCGGAGCACGAAGGTCCAGGTGAGCTTGTCCGGGCTCATCTCGTGGCGCTCGACCATCTGCGGGCGCACCTCGAGCTTGTCGTCGAGCGCGAACAGCGTGTCGTAGATCATATAGCCGTGGTGCACGGAGATCAGCGCCGTGGTCCAGATCGGGTCCACGATCTTGAGGTCCGAGTGCAGGGCTGCGCGGAGCGTCCGTGTCTCCGCGCCGAGCGCCGGTGCAGCCGAAAGGGAGAGTGCCGTCAGGATGCCGAGAATGCTTTTCCAGTCGACAGGCATGGCACCCTCCTCTGTCCGGCGAATGGACGTTCGGAGCCTAGCACTCCGCCAAGGACGCGCAATGATCCGGCAAGTGCCGAGCCGGCCAATGGCCGCTTCGCTCAGGCGGTGGCAAGCCGCCGCCGAGATGTCGAGCGCGGCGACGCCGTCCTGCGGGCTTTTGGCCTGACGATGGTCCTCCCTTTCGTCTTCCCGAGCTCGAGAACCACCCGACCCTGCCGCGGGATCGTGACCACCAGTTGCAATTCGCCGCCCATCGCCCGCACGACGCGCTCCAGCGTCGACACCATCAGGTCGCTCTTCTGCTCGATTTGAGCGACATTCGCCTGGCTCGTTCCGAGGGCGTCCGCGAGATCGGTCTGCGTGAGCTTGAGAGCCTTACGGATCTGGGTGAGCGAGCGGTGCTCGGCGACGAGCTCCTGGGCTTGGCGCCTGACGTCCGCCTGATCATCTACAGAAAATTGCTGGATCATTTTCGAGAGGGGGACGGCCATGGCATCACTCCTTTTTTCTCGAGCCCGGGCGCCTCAGGGCCGCCAGATGCGTTGAGAAGCGCATGTCCGCCTTGCCGATCAGCCCCTTATAGGCGGTCTTCTTCCCGCCCTTGGCCGCAGCCGCGAGCAGGATGGCCCGGCGCCGGGGGTCGAAGGCATACGCCACACGCCACTCCACCTTGTCGACCGTCGGGCGGAGCTCCTTCATGTTGGCATGCGACGAGCCCTTGAGAGTATCGGCATGAGGACAGGCGAGGTGCGGACCTTCGCTCTCCAGCAAGATGGCGTAGGCCGCGATGGCCTTGCGCACCTTCAGCGGCAGCTTCCCGAACTTCGTCGCGAAATGGTCGTCGAACTCGACCTGCCACATGACGCGATGATCGCTTATAAAAGTGCAAGCTTATAGGGAGCAAAGAAAGGAGCGGCGATTGCTCGCCGCTCCCGCCTCTTCACTCGAGAGCTTCCTTACGACCCCTTCTTCTCGACGTTCCAGAACACCGGCGCGGGCGCGGTGAGGATGCCGGTGACATTCTTGCGCCCGGCGCCCGGCTGATACCACTGGCCGAGGAAGAGATGGGTCGTGATCTCGGTGTTGCGCACCTGCACGGCCTCGGCGATCGCCTTCTGCTTCGCGGGATCGGTCTCGCGGGCGAACTGGTCGCGCAGCTTCTCCATCTCCTGGTCGCAGGGCCAGCCGAACATCGCCTTGTCGCAGCCGGCGTTGATGAAGCCGGTCATCACCGGGTTCAGGATGTCGGCCGAGACCCAGGAGGTCAGGAAGGCGTTCCAGCCGCCCTGGCCCGGCGCCTCCTTCTTGGCCCGGCGCGCGACGACGGTCTGCCAGTCCATCGACTGCATGTCGACCTTGAAGCCCGCCCGCTCCATCAGCGACTTCGCGACCGGGGCGAGGTTCGTCAGGACGTAGAGGTCGGTCGAGTGCATCAGCACGACCGGCGTGCCGTCGTAATTCGCCTCCTTGAGGAGGTCGCGCGCCTTCTGGAAGTTCGACTCGAGCAGCCCCTGCATGCCCTTGTCCGAGGCGAGCGCGGTGCCGCAGACGAACATCGACTTGCAGACCTTGTAGTATTGCGGATTCCCGATCACCGCCTCCAGGAAATCCTTCTGGTTGAAGGCGTACCAGAGCGCCTGCCTGACCTTCGGGTTGTCGAAGGGCTTGTGCAGGTGGTTGGGGCGGAAGGTGTATTGGTTGCCGAGCGGGTTCCAGTCCCAGAGCTTGATGTCGGCATTGTCCTTGACGAGCGGCAGGAGGTCGTGGGTCGGGGCCTCCATGTAGTCGATCTCGCCCGCGAGCAGGGCGTTGATCGCCTGCTGATGGTCGGAGATCGCGCGCCACTCGACGCGGTCGACCTTCACGACCTTGCCGCCTGACAAGCCCGAGGCCGGCTCCGCGCGGGGCTTGTACTTGTCGAACTTCACGTAGACCGTCTTGTCGCCGGGCTTCCACTCGTCGGTCTTGAACACGAACGGTCCGGAGCCGATGAACTCGGAAATCTGGGTATTGGGATCGGTCTCGGCGATGCGCTTCGGCATCATGAAAGGAACGACCGAGGAGGGCTTGCCGAGGCCGAAGATGAGGAGGCCGGTCGGCTCCTTGAGCTTGATCGTGAAGCTCTTCTCGCCGCTCGCCGTCATCGAGTCGACGAACGTCATGAGCTTCTGGCCGAGCGCGTCCTTGGCGCCCCAGCGCTTGATCGAGGCGATGCAGTCCTCGGCCGTGACCGGCTTGCCGTCGTGCCAGAGGAGGCCGTCGCGCAGCGTGAAGGTGTAGGTGAGCTTGTCCGCCGACTCGTCGTATTTCTCGACCATCTGCGGCTTGATCTCGCCCTTCTCGTCCATCGAGAAGAGGGTGTCGTAGATCATGTAGCCGTGGTTGCGGGTGATGTACGCCGTGGTCCAGATCGGGTCGACGATCTTGAGGTCCGAATGCATCACGACGCGCAGCGTCGTCTGGGCCTGCGCCAGCGCGGTGCTCGCGGCGAGCGCGACCGCGGCGGCGGTCAGTTTCCATCGCATGTTCATGCCGTTCTCCCTGTTGCCTTTTCGATGGCGGACGCGAGCCCTGCCGTCAGGCATGCATCGCGCGTGCCGACGGGTGGCCGAAATGAGACACGCCGTCCGAAGCGGTGTCAAACCGGCCCGCAGCGAGAGAGATGCACCGGTCAGCGGACACAATCGACCGCTACGACAGCCGGGCCCGCGCTCGCGGCGATCTCCCCGGCGGTCTTGTCCCCTCCCCCGCTTGGCGGCGCGAGGGTCGCGCCCGCCGCAGAAAGGAAGCTGCGGAGCTCGCTTATCGGGATGAGGCGGTAGCGCGCCGGCGGGACGATCCCGGCGACGCGGCGCGGCGCGGCGGGCATCGCGCCGACGATTCCGGCGAGTGCACCGGCACGGTCGAACACCGGCGCGCCGCTCGCTCCCGGCTGCAGCGGCGCGATCACGGCCTCTTCCGAGCCGGTCTCGCCGGGAATGACGGAAAGGCCGCTCGGTCCGGCATGCATCAGGGCGACCACGGCCTTTTCCGGGCCAAGCGGGTCGGACCGGGCGGGCATCGGCGGCGCCGAGCGGCTGCCCTCGACGTCGAGAAGCGCAAGCCCCGCCGCCTTGTCGCTGCGCGCGACGCGGGCTTTGGCCGTGCCGACCCGCGGCTCGGCGCAGGATTCGACGGCGGCGCTCGTCACCACTGCGCGAGGTCCGACCACCAGGCCGGTAGCGATCGGCCCGGTCGGGCGCGGCGGTTCGACGTTCGCCGGCCGCGCCGGCGGGGTCGGCGCAGCGCCCGCGACCGTGCTCGCGCCGGGCTCCGGAAACGGCGTGAAGCTGTTCGCGATCGCGATGACGGTCTTGTCGAAGCTCTTCGCCAGCGCCTTGTCGTAGCCGAGCGAGAACCCGCGCAGGCCCCCCGAGGCGCTCGCGTAGCGCATGTAGAATTTCCCGGTCGGCGTCTCGCCGGAAATGACGAAGAAATCCGGTCGCAGCACCTTGTAGGTGACCTGCCGGCCCGGCGTCTGGATGGCTAGGTTGCGCTCGTACAGCGCCTGGAGGTCGGTTTCACCGGCCGCGATCGCACGCGTGTCGAGCGTGATCTTCTGATCGGCGCTCTGCCAGCGCGACCCGCCGTTCGGGTTCACGTCGCGCATCGGCAGCATCGCCTGCGGCACGCCGATGACGATCCCGGTCTTCGCGTCGGTGACGAGCGCGAACTTCACCGCGTCCTTCGCCTTCTTGGCCGCCGCTTGCAGCCCGGCGCGCGCCCTCTCGTCGAGGACGCCGTCGGCTTTGAGCTGGGCGCGCTTCTGATAGGCGACGATCGCCTCGAAGGTGCGCCGGCCGAATCCGCCGGTCGTCACGCCGACATGGTCGCCGGTCCAGACCAGCGCCTCCTGGATCGCCTTGCGATCTGCCTCCGGCAGCCGCTCGAACGCCGTCCGGGCCGCCTCATAAGCCGCCTCGGACTGGGCCGTGGCCGGCGCCGAGCCCCTCGGCCCCTGCGCGAGGGCCGCGCCGGACGACAGAATTGCGAGCCCCGCCGCGGCGGCAAAGGCAAGGAAGTGCCTGGCGTGCAATCTCATGGGCCGCTCCTCGGATCCGAAAACCAGTCTTGCAGAGAGCGCTGCGGGGCGCGAGTCGCTCCCATTGCGGCGCGAGAACCGAGTGATAGGCTCCCGTCCGTGCGCCGCCGCATCGCGCGGTCGGCCCATTGCATTCAAGGCACCGGCCAATTTGCCCGAGGAACGATCATGCTGAAGAGCCTTTTGCGAGCCGCACTCGTCGCAGCGGCCTTGGCCTCCGCCCTGCCCGCGCTCGCCCAGAAGAGCTTCGTGCGCGACGATCTCGCGAGCGAAGGCGTGCGGCTCGAGGAGAAGCTCAAGGGCGAGGCGGGCGGCACGGCCGCCGGGCGCCCGGCCGCGCAGCTCCGCCGCGAGGCCGAAACCCTCATGGGCCGCAGCAATCACCGGGGAGCCGCGAGCCTCTACACGGCCGCGATCACATTGGAACCGCGCAACCCCGCGAACTGGGTCGGTTTCGCGAAGGCCACAAAGGCGATCACGCCGAAGGATTGGAGCGAGCGCTACGAGTTGCAGGAGCGCGCGACGACCGCCGCCTACGTGGCCTACCAGCGCGCGACGACGCGCCCGGAGGAGGCGCAGGCGCTCGCGCTTCTCGGCGATATCTACGCCATGCGCGAGATCTGGCGTCCGGCGCTGAACGCGTATGCCGAGAGCCTGAAGCTCGCCGAGGACGCGCCGCTGCGCAAGATCTACGAGGATCTGCGCGAGAAGCGCGGCTTCCGCATCACGAATTACAAGGTCGATTCGGACGCGGCCTCGCCGCGCGCCTGCTTCAACTTCTCGGAGCCGCTGGCGCAGGGACGCGTCGACTTCACGCCTTACGTCGCGGTCTCCGGCGCCGCCAACGCCGCAATCACCACCGAGAATGCGCAGCTTTGCGTCGATGGACTGCGCCACGGCGAGCGCTACGCCTTCGTGCTGCGCCAGGGCCTGCCCTCGTCGGTCGGCGAGAGCCTCCTGAAATCGGCCGACTACGAGGTCTACGTGCGGGACCGCTCGCCGCAGGTGCGCTTCACGGGGCGCAACTACGTCCTGCCCCGCACCGGCCAGGAAGGCATCCCGGTCGTCTCGGTGAACACGCCCTCGGTCGAGGTCTCAATCTACCGCATCGGCGACCGCAACCTCCTGCCGACGGTCCGTTCTGAGGAATTCCTCGCCCAGATCGGGCGGAACGCGGCCGAGAAGATCGCCGACGAGAAGGGCCTGAAGATCTGGTCGGGCACGCTCGAAACCAGATCCGATCTCAACCGCGACGTGGTCACGGCCTTCCCCGTGACCGAGGCGGTGGGGCGGCTCCAGCCCGGCGTCTACGTGATGGTCGCGCGCCCGCACGGCTCGCAGCCCGACGACGAGGATTACAGCCCGCGCGCGACGCAGTGGTTCGTGGTCTCCGATCTCGGGCTCACCGCCTTCAAGGGCAAGGACGGCGTGCACGCCTTGGTGCGCTCGCTCGCGACCGCCGAGCCGCTCCCCAATGTCGAGATCCGGCTCGTCGCCCGCAACAACGACGTGCTCGCGACGAAGTCGACGGACGCGTCCGGCCACGTCGCCTTCGATCCCGGCCTGGCGCGTGGCGAGGGCGGCAACGCGCCCGGCATGATCGTGGCCTCCACGGGCCAGGATTACGGCTTCCTCGATCTGGGGAGTAGCGCCTTCGACCTCACCGACCGCGGCGTGAAGGGCCGCGTCGCCCCCGGCACGGTCGACGCCTTCGTCTTCACCGAGCGCGGCGTCTACCGCACCGGCGAGACGGTGTTCGTGACGGCGCTGCTGCGCGATGCCAAGGGGGCGGCGATCTCCGGCCTGCCGCTGACATTGGTCGCGAAGCGTCCGGACGGGGTCGAATACCGCCGCGCGCAGGTCGAGGACCAGGGTCTCGGCGGGCGCGCCTTCTCGCTGCCGCTGCTTTCAGGCGCCATGCACGGGACGTGGCGCATCAGCGCCTACACCGATCCGAAGGGCCAGCCGGTCGGCGAGGCGTCGTTCCTGGTCGAGGACTACGTGCCCGAGCGGCTCGAGGTGACGCTGACGCCGAAGACCCCGACGTTGCGCGCCGGCCAGCCGGCCGAGATCGATGTCGAGGCGCGCTATCTCTACGGCGCGCCCGGCGCCGAGCTCGAGGTCTCGGGCGAGGTCACGGTGCAGGCCGCCTCGAAGCCCGCCATCCGCGGGCTCGAGAACTACGTGGTCGGGCTCGAGGACGAGCAGGTCGAGAGCGCGACCGCCGAGATCGAGGAGCGCGGCGCCACCGACGCGCAGGGGCGCGTCACCATGAAGGTGCCGGTCCAGTCGCTCGCGGCGCCCCGTCCGACCGAGGCGAAGATCGTTCTCCGCGTCGGCGAGGAGGGCGGGCGCGCGGTCGAGCGCAGCGTCACGATCCCGATCCTGCCCGACGGGCCGGTGATCGGCGTGCGCAAGAACTTCGGCGGCGACCTCGCCGAGGGCGCGACCGCGACCTTCGACGTGGTGCTGGTCGCGCCGGACGGCACCCGGCAGGCACGCCAGGGCGTCTCCTGGAACCTCTACAAGGTCGAGCGACGCTATCAATGGTTCAACAGCGACGGGCGCTGGGGCTTCGAGCCGGTGAAGTCGACGCGCCGCGCCGCCGACGGCCGGATCGACCTTTCGGCCGAGGGGCCGGCCCGCATCGCGACGCCGGTCGAGTGGGGCTCGTACCGGCTCGACCTGCGCGCCGACGGCATCGAGACCGCGCAGACCAGCGTGTCGTTCACGGTCGGCTGGTCGGGGGACCAGACGGCGGACGTGCCGGACCTCCTCGACGTGACGCTCGACAAGGCGAGCTATTCTGCGGGCGAGGAGATCCGCGCGCGCCTCTCGCCGCGTTTTGCCGGCAAGGCGACCCTCGCGGTGGTCTCGGACAAGGTGCATGACATCAAGGTGGTCGAGGTCGCTGCGGACGGCTCGACCGTGACCATGCCGGTGAAGGCCGAATGGGGCGCCGGCGCCTATCTCGTCGCGCTCGCCCATCGCCCCCTCGATGCGCAGGCGAAGCGCACGCCCGGGCGATCGCTTGGGCTCGCCTGGTTCGAGGTCGACCGCGCCGCGCGCGCTCTCAGCGTTCAGCTCAACGCCCCGGCGCAGATGCGCCCGCGCGGCGAGATGCGCCTGCCGATCCGGCTTGCCGGGCTGCAGCCCGGCGAGGAGGCGCGCATCACGGTCGCCGCGGTCGATGTCGGCATCCTCAACCTCACCCGCTACCAGACGCCGAACCCGGTCGACTACTTCTTCGGCCAGAAGCAGCTCTCGACCGAGATCCGCGACCTCTACGGCTATTTGATCGACGGCATGCAGGGCACGCGCGGCGCGATCCGCTCGGGCGGCGACGGCTCCGACGGCGGCCTGCAGGGCATCCCGCCGACCCAGGAGCCGCTCGCGCGCTACTCGGGCGTGGTGCGGGTTGGGCCGGACGGCACGGCGGAGGTGAGTTTCGACATCCCAGCCTTCAACGGCACCGTGCGGGTGATGGCGGTCGCCTGGACCGCCAACCGCGTCGGCAGCGCGAGCGCGGACGTGATCGTGCGCGATCCGGTCGTGCTCACCGGCACCTTGCCGCGCTTCCTCTCGGTCGGCGACCAGTCGCGTTTCCATATGCAGATCGCGAATGTGGAGGGGGCCGCGGCCGAGTACACGCTCGACGTCGACGTGCGCGGCCCGGTGCTCGCGCCGGCCGACGCGCTGCGCAGGTCGATGCGGCTCGAGGCCGGCGCCAAGAGCGCCGTCACGATTCCGATTACGGCGGCGGGGCCGGGGCTTGCCCTGGTCGACGTGAAGATCACCGGGCCGAACGTCGAGGCGGGACAGAGCTTCCGCGTTGCGGTGCAGCCCGGCACCTCCGGTCTCGTGCGCCGCACCGTGCGGCCGCTCGAGGCGGGCGCAAGCCTCACCATCTCGAACGACCTCCTCGCCGACATCCTGCCGGGCACCGGCGCGGTCTCGGTCTCGGTGTCGCCGCTTGCCGCGCTCGACGTGCCGGGGCTGCTGCAGGCACTGGACGGCTATCCTTACGGATGCTCGGAGCAGATCGTCAGCCGCGCGCTGCCGCTGCTCTACGTCAACCGGCTCGCTGCCACCGAGGCGCTCGCCCTCGACGACAAGCTCGACGAGCGCGTGCGCGAGGCGATCGAGCGCGTGGTGTCGCGCCAGGATTCGAACGGCGCCTTCGGCCTTTGGGGCGTCGGCGGCGACGACCTCTGGCTCACCGCCTACGTCGCCGACTTCCTGACGCGGGCGCGCGAGCGCAACTTCGCGGTGCCGCAGCGCGCCTTCGACCTCGCGCTCGAGCGGCTTCGCAACTTCGTCGCCAACACGACCGAAGTGGAGGCGAACGGCGCCGATCTCGCCTACGCCGCCTATGTGCTCGCCCGCAACGGCCGCCCGGTGATGGGCGACCTGCGCTATCTCGCCGACACCAAGCTCGCCGCCTTCAAGACCCCGCTTTCGCGGGCGCAGATCGGCGCGGCCTTGGGGCTCCTCGGCGACCGGGGCCGCTCGCAGACGGTGTTCGGCGCGGCTGTCGAGCAGCTTCGCTCGACCCGCGATCCTGGCAACTACCGGCCCGATTACGGCACGCGGCTACGCGACGGGGCGGGCATGCTCGCGCTCGTCTCGGACGCCGGCATCGGCCGCGAGACCATCCAGCCGATCTCGCGGGTGATCGAGGAAGAGCGCGCCTCGCACCGCTATACGAGCACGCAGGAGAACGCCTGGATGGTGCTCGCGGCGGATGCGCTCGCGCGCGATGCCGAGACGATCTCGCTCACCGTCGACGGGACGCCGCGCAAGGGCTCGCTCTACCGCACCTTCCGGCCCGCGACGCTCGACCGCGGCCCGGTGACGCTCGCGAACGCCGGCGCGGCGGCGGCGCAGGTCGTGATCAACGTGACCGGCAACCCGACGAGCTTCGAGCCCGCAGCCTCGAACGGCTATGCGATCGAGCGCAGCTACTACAAGCTCGACGGGACCAAGGTGGATCCGGCCGAGGTCAAGCAGAACGAGCGGCTCGTCGCCGTGCTGAAGGTGACGGAAGCCGCGGCAAAGGCCGCGCGCGTGCTCCTGGTCGATCGCCTGCCGGCCGGCTTCGAGATCGACAACCCGAAGCTCGTCGACAGCGATACCGTCGCGGCGCTCGACTGGCTCGAGACCGACGAGCCCGCTCACACCGAGTATCGCGACGACCGCTTCGTCGCGGCCTTCGATCGCGAGGCCGGCAACGAAGCGTTCTTTACCGTCGCCTACATGGTCCGCGCCGTCGCGCCCGGCCGCTACGTGCATCCGCCGGCCGTGGTCGAGGACATGTACCGCCCCGACCGCTTCGGCCGCACCGCCTTCGGCAGGGTCGAGGTGACAGCCGCGCGGCCGTGAAGAAGCGGCCTGCCATCGCCGCAGCGCTCGCTGCTGCGTTGTGCAGCGGCGGCGCTGCGCTGTGGATTTACGTCGCGTCCCTCGGCCCGCTCGACCTGTCGGCGGCAGAAAAACGCTCGACGGTGGTGCTCGACCGCGACGGACGGCTGTTGCGGCCTTTCGCGACCGAGGACGGGCGCTGGCGGCTGCCGGTCGCCACGCCCGGTGCCGATCCGCGCTTCCTCGCCATGCTCAAGGCCTACGAGGATGCGCGCTTCGACCGCCACCCCGGCATCGATCCGCTCGCGCTCGCCCGTGCGGCGGGGCAATTCCTGGCGAACGGCCGCATCGTCTCGGGCGGCTCGACGCTGACCATGCAGGTCGCGCGGCTGCTCGAGCCGCGCGACGAGCGCACGCTCTCGGCGAAACTGCGCCAGCTCGTGCGCGCCGTGCAGCTCGAGCGGCGGCTGTCGAAGGACGAGATCCTCAACCTCTATCTCGCGCTCGCGCCCTATGGCGGCAATCTCGAAGGTACGCGCGCCGCGACGCTCGCCTATTTCGGCCGCGAGCCGAAGCGGCTGTCCTTCGGCGAGGCGGCGCTGCTCGTGGCGCTGCCGCAGGCGCCGGAGACCCGGCGGCCCGACCGCTTCGCGGCCGAGGCGCTCCGCGCCCGCGACCGCGTGCTCGACCGGGCGTTCGCGCGCGGACTCGTCACGGCCGCCGAGGCACAAGCCGCGAAAGCCGAGGAGGTGCCCTCGGCGCGGCGGCCCTTCCCGATCCTCGCCGCCCACGCGGCCGAGGCCGCCGTCGCCGAGAGGCCGCAAGCGAAAATCCACCGCCTGACCATCGACGCGCGGCTCCAGGCCGCTCTCGAGGCGCTGCTGCGGGAGCGCGTCGAGCGGCTCGGACCGCAGCTCTCGGGCGCGATCTTCGCCATCGACAATGAGACCGGCGCCGTACTCGCGCAGGTCGGAAGCGCCGGCTATCTCGCCAAGGAGCGCGCCGGCGCGATCGACATGACGCAGGCGCTCCGCTCGCCCGGGTCCGCACTGAAGCCGTTCGTCTATGCGTTGGCCTTCGAGGCCGGCGTCGCCCATCCCGAGACGCTCGTCGACGATCGCCCCTCGCGTTACGGCGCCTACACGCCGGAGAACTTCGACCTTTCATACCAGGGGACGGTGACCGCCCGGCGCGCGCTGCAGCTCTCGCTCAACGTGCCGGCGGTCGAGCTCCTCGCCGAGGTTGGGCCGGCGCGCTTCCTCGCCCGGCTGCGCCAGGCCGGAGCGGCGATCGCCTTGCCGAAGGAGGCCGCGCCCGGGCTCGCGGTCGGGCTCGGCGGGCTCGGCATCACCCTTGCCGACCTCACGCGGCTCTATGCAGGCTTTGCCCGCGACGGCGACGCGCCGGCGCTTCTGCGCCGCGTCGACGGCGCCCCGCGCGGGCCGGAGCGGCGAGTGGCCGATCCGGTCGCGGCCTGGTACGTCGCGGACGTGCTGCGCGGCGCGCCGCCGCCCGACAATGCCTCCCCGGGCAGGATCGCCTTCAAGACCGGCACGTCCTATGGCTATCGCGACGCCTGGGCGGTCGGCTTCGACCGGCGCACCACGATCGGGGTCTGGGTCGGGCGGCCGGACGGCGCCGCCGTGCCGGGCCTGGTCGGACGGCTTGTCGCAGCGCCGATCCTGTTCGACGCCTTCGCACGGCTCGGGCAGGCGCCGGAACCGGTGCCCATGCCGTCGCATGCGCTCGTCGCCTCGACCGCCGGGCTTCCGCCGCCGTTGCGCCATCTGCGCAAAGATGTGCCGAAGACGATCGCCTCCACGACCAACGCCCCGCTCAAGATCGCCTTCCCGGTCGACGGCTCGCGCGTCGAGCTCGGCTATGCGCGCTTGGGCGACGCTGCCGGCTTGCTCGCCCTCAAGGCCTCGGGCGGGGTGCCGCCGCTGACCTGGCTGGTTAACGGCGCGCCGGTGACCGCACCGGCGCTTCGCCGCCAGGCCGCCTGGCAGCCGGACGGGGCGGGCTTCGCCCGGGTCTCGGTGATGGACGCGCGCGGCGCGACGGACAGCGTCGTGGTGCGCATCGAGTAATCGCGCTCCTTGCAAACGGAGCGGGAACGCCCACATCGGCGCCGCGTTGCGTGAGGTGAGGAGTTGCAAAGCGATGCGCGCCACCCGCATGGAGCCGATCTTCGAGACGCTCAAGGAGAGCGGCCCGACCACCAAGGATTCGGTCGCGCGCATCTCGACGCTCGCGAAGGTCCTCGACAGCGCGATCCCGATCCCCGGCACGAACCGCACCATCGGCATCGACCCGTTGCTCGGGCTGTTCCCCGTGGTCGGCGACGCCATCTCGGCGGCGCTTGCGAGCTACATCATCTGGGAGGCGCGCCAGCTCGGCATCCCGCGCTGGAAGATCGCGCGCATGATCGGCAACATGGCGCTCGACACCGCCGTCGGCGCGGTGCCGCTCGTCGGCGACCTCTTCGACATGGCCTACAAGTCGAACCGCCGCAACCTGCGCATCGTGCTCGACCATCTCGAGCAGACCGGAAGGCTGACGCCGAAGGTGATCGAGGGCACGGCGGTGCGGGTTGAGGAATCCTCCTCTCCCCGCTTGCGGGGAGAGGGCTTCGCGGCGAGGCCGCGAAGCGAGCCCGCAGGGCGAGGGTGAGGGGCTGTCGACGATCGCGCTCTGCCGTCGACATCCCCTCACCCGCTCGCGCCTCCTCGGCGCGAGTCGCCTCTCCCCGCAAGCGGGGAGAGGTCATCTTCCGCTCGAAATGAACTGCCGGAATCTTTCCGACTTCGCCGCCCCGAACACCTGAGCGGGAGGCCCTTCCTCCTCGACCACGCCCTGGTGAAGGAACACGACACGGGACGACACGTCGCGCGCAAAACCCATCTCGTGCGTGACGACCAGCATGGTGCGGCCTTCCTCGGCGAGCGCGCGCATCACCCGCAAGACCTCGCCGACGAGCTCGGGATCGAGCGCCGAGGTCGGCTCGTCGAACAGCATCACCTGCGGATGCATGGCCAATGCCCGGGCGATCGCGGCACGCTGCTGCTGGCCGCCCGAGAGATGCGAGGGGTAGTGGTCGCGCTTGTCGGCGATGCCGACCTTGGCGAGGAGCGCCTCGGCCTCGGCGACGGCTTCGGCCTTCGGCCGCTTCTGCACATGCACCGGCGCCTCGACGACGTTCTCGATCACGGTCATGTGGGACCAGAGGTTGAAGCTCTGGAACACCATCGCGACCTTGGACCGGATGCGGTCGACCTGGGCGCGGTCTGCGGGGCACATGCGGCCCTTGCGGTCGCGCGCGAGCGCGATGGTCTCGCCGCCGATGATCACCTCGCCCTCATCCGGCACCTCCAGCATGTTGATGCAGCGCAGCATCGTTGACTTGCCGGAGCCCGAGGCGCCGAGGATCGAGATCACCTCCCCTTCCGCCGCGCTGAGCGACACGCCCTTGAGCACCTCGAGCGGGCCGAAGCGCTTGTGCAGGTCGCGGATCGCGACCGCCGCGGGCTGGGATGAGGGCGCCATCACACGTGCGCCGGCTCGAGCCGCGCCCGCGGCTCCGGCGCACCGCGCAGATGCGGCGAAAGCCACCATTCAAGCGCCATGATCGCGCGCGTCACGAGGAAGTTCAGGATCAGGTAGATCGCGCCGGCGCAGATGAAGATCTCGACCGCCCGGAAGGTCTGCGAGATCAGCTTATGGGCGATGCCGGTCACCTCCATCATGGTGATGATCGAGGCAAGCGAGGTCGCCTTCACCATCAGGACCACTTCGTTGCCGTAGCCCGGCAGGGCCTGGCGGACGGCGATCGGGAACACGATGCGGCGGAAGAGCGTGGCGCGCGACATGCCGCAGGCCCGCGCCGCCTCGACCTGCCCGTGCGGCACGGCCTGCAGCCCGCCGCGGATGATCTCGCTCGCGTAAGCCGCGGTGTTGAGGGTGAGCGCGGTCAGCGCGCACCAATAGGGCTCGCGGAAGAACCACCAGACGCCCAGCTCCTGCAGCGTCGGGCGGAACTGACCGAGCCCGTAATAGATCAGGAACACCTGGACGAGCAGCGGCGTGCCCCGGAAGACGAAGACGTAGGCCCGCGCGCACCAGTCGAGAGGCCCGACACCGGACATCCGCATCAGCGCGAGCAGCATCGCGAAGACGGCGCCGAGCGCGACCGAGCTGAAGGCGAGCTTTAAAGTCAGCGGCACGCCCTCGAGGAGCTTGACGAAGGTCTCGGCCATGAAGGCGAGGTCCATCATGCCCTCCGCAAGCCGCGCATCGAGTAATCCTCGGCGCGCTGGAAGCCCCAGGTCGAGACCGTGGTGATGACGAGGTAGAGCAGCGCCGCGGTGAGGTAGAAGTAGAAGGGCTTGTAGGTCGAGCCCGAGCCGATCTGCGATTGCCGCAGGAGCTCGACGAGGCCGGTCACCGAGATCAGCGCCGATTCCTTCAGCGCAAGCTGCCAGACATTGCCGAGCCCGGGAATCGCATAGCGCAGCACCTGCGGCGCGACGATGCGGCGGAACATCAGCATGGTGTGCATGCCGACCGAGCGCGCCGCCTCGAGCTCGCCGCGCGCGAGCGCCGTGTAGGCGCCGCGGAAGACCTCGGCCTGGTAGGCCGCCGAGATCACCCCGATGGCGAGCGCGCCGACCGCGAAGGCCGGCACGCCGATGAAGCCGCCAGAGCCTCCGAACAGCTGGCCGATCCCGCTCAACAGCGCGCTGCCGCCGAAATAGAACAGGTAGATGACGAGGAGGTCGGGGATGCCGCGCAGGACCGTCGTGTAGCCGTCGCCGAAGACGCGCGCGACGATGCTGCGCGACAGCTTCGCCCAGGCGATGAGCGAGCCGATGACCGAGCCGGCCAGGAAGCCGCAAGATGCGACGGCGACGGTCATGCCGGCGGCCATCAGCATCGGCCAGCCCCAGCCCTTAGGCCCGAAGCCCATCAGCTCGAAATAGGACATCGCGTCAGCTGGCGGTCACGCCCCTTCCTTGTCATCGCCGGGCTTGACCCGGCGATCCCCGATCCCACCCTAGCGCCCTTTGGGTCGGGATGGCCGGGTCAAGCCCGGCCATGACAATTGTGAAGCGAGCTCACGCCTGCGGGATCATCTTGATCTTGAACCACTTCGAGGTGAGATTCTCGATCGTGCCGTCCTTGATCGCGGCGTTGATGGCCTCGTCGAACATCTTCTTGAGCTCGGTGTCGGCCTTGCGCATCCCAACCGCGACGCCGGCGCCCAGGATGTCGCCGCCCATGCCGGCGCCGACGATCTGCATGTTCTTGAACTCGGGCTTGTCCATGGTGGCCGCGATCGAGGAGTGCGCGGCGTAGATGCCGTCGATCCGCCCGGCGGCGAGATCGAGGTCGTGCTGCTCGGTGGTCTTGTACTCGCGAATCTCGACCACGCCCTTGAAGTATTTCTCGAGGAAGGCCGAGTTCGTGGTCGAGCCCTGCACGCCGATGGTCTTGCCCTTCAGCACCGGCTTCCAGGCCTCGATCGTTCTCTTGGCGGCGTCGGCGTCCTTCTCGAGGTGCAGGATCTGCCCGGTGCCTTCGAGCTTGGTCAGCGGCGAATCCTTCATCGCGCCCCAGCCATGCGGGCCGGCGGCGTAGACGCGCGAGAACTGGATCACCTCCTCGCGCTTCGGCGTGACGTTCATGCCCGCCATGATGGCGTCGTACTTGCCGGCCTGGAGCGCCGGGATGATGCCGTCCCAATCCTGCGCGACGACCTCGCACTTGACGTTCATGCGGCGGCAAAGCTCGTTGGCGAGCTCGACCTCGAAGCCGTCGAGCTTGCCCTGCGGGGTCGAGAAGTTCCACGGCGCGTAGGCGCCCTCGGTCGCGATCTTGACCGTCTCCCATTTCTTGCCCTGCGCCGCGGCGCCGGTCGCGAGCGCGCCGGAGAGGAGGGCTAGCCCGAAGGCCTTGAACAATCTCATCGCGGTTCCCCGTGGTTGAGCAGCCCGAGCGCTGCCGTAGCGGGAGCTAACCGCGAGAGGAGCGGGGATGGCAAGCCTCTTCTTCCATCTACGGCCGGCTCTGGAACGAGGGCGCCCGCACCATCAGGCAAAGGATCGTGAACAGGACCTGCGCCGCCGCATGGGCGGTGTTCGCGGTCGCATCGTATTGCGGCGCGACCTCGACCACGTCGGCGCCGACGATATCGAGCCCTGAAAGCCCGCGCAGGAGCTCGAGCGCCTCGCGCGTCGTGAGGCCGCCGACCTCGGGCGTGCCGGTGCCTGGCGCGAAGGCCGGGTCGAGGCTGTCGATGTCGAAGCTGAGATAGGTCGCCCCGCCGCCGACGACCTGCCGCGCCCGCTCGATCACCGCCGGAATGCCGAGATGCTCGATCTCCTCGGCATGGATCACCGTCATGCCGGAATCGTACGAGAACTCCCAAAGGTACTCGGCGGCGCCCCGGATGCCGATCTGGACCGTGCGCTCGGGATCGAGCACGCCGTCGAGCACGGCCTGCCGGAAGGGCCCGCCATGGTGGAACTTCGCGCCCTCGAACTCGCCCGAGGTGTCGCAATGGGCGTCGATATGGATGAGCCCGAGCGGCCGGCCCTCGCCGAGGGCCTTGAGGATCGGGAGGGTGATCGAATGGTCGCCGCCGACCGCCAATGTGCGCACGCCGGCCGCGCGGATCTCGCCGAAGGTGCGCGCGATGTCGCTGTGGCACTGCTCGAGCGAGAAGCGGCTGTGCATCGGCACGTCGCCGATGTCGGCGACGCGCGCCTCGCTCAGCGGCACGCATTTCAGGACATGCTCGTAGGGTCCGATCCGCTCGACGCCGCGCACGGCCCGCGGCCCGAGCCGCGAGCCGGCCCGGTTCGTCACCCCGAGGTCCATCGGCACGCCGACGAGGGCGACATCGAGGTCCGAAAAATTCTCGACCGCGGCGGCGGGCCGGTACGGTGCCGACAGGAAAGTGGCGGGATCGGCGAAGGGCCATTTGCGGCGCTCGCCCTGGAACTGCGTCTGCGAAACCCGCTTGAACTCGGGATCGTACATCGCCCCGCCCTTGGCATCGGCGTAGCGGCGGCGCAGCTCCTCGAGCTTGGCTTGATCCATGGCGGCGCATCCTGAGGTTCGGCTTAGGCTAGCTCTAGCGCGTCGCCACCCAGTCGTCATGGCCGGGCTTGACCCGCCATCTCGTGCCGCTGAAGCACGCTGTCGTTTCGGGGTCCTCGGGTCTCCACGCTTTTTGGATGACGCGTGAGGCGTTGACGCGCCGCCGCCGCTTTGCTTCTCAGCCGCGATGCTCGCGACCGTGCTCCGCTCCTCCGGCGATCTCCTCGCCGACCGCCGCTTCGGCTACGCGCAGGCCGCCTATGACGAGGGCGATCACGCGGCCGCCGCCGATCTCGCCAAGGAGGTGCTGGAGCTCGTGCCGGGCTTTGCCCCGGCCCATGCGATGCTCGGGCGGGCGCGGCTTGCGGCGGGCGACCACGAAGGTGCCATCACCGCCTTGCGAGCCGCGCTCGCCAGCGAGCCCGAGGATGCGCTCGGCGTGCGCATCGAGCTCGCCTGGCTTGGCGCCGTGCCGCAGGAGGAGGCGATCGGCGAAGCTTACGTGCGGACGCTGTTCGACGAATACGCGCCGCGCTTCGACAAGCACCTCGTGAACAACCTCGCCTATCGTGGCCCCGAGCTCATCGCCGCGGCGGCGCGCCGGGCCTGCGCGTTGCGCGGCCGGCCGTTCCGCTTTCGCCGCGTCTTCGATCTCGGCTGCGGCACCGGGCTCGCCGGGCGGGCGCTCGAAGGCTCGTTCGAGCATCTCGAAGGCGTCGAGCTGTCGCCGAAGATGCTCGCCAAGGCCAGGAAGACCCATCTTTACGACGCGCTGCACGAGGCCGAGCTCGTGCGCTTCCTGGATGGCGTGGAGCTCGCGGCGGCGCATCTCGTCGTTGCTGCCGACGTCTTCGTCTATCTCGGCTCGCTCGAGCCGGCTTTCCGCGCCGCGCGCCGCGCCCTCGCCCGCGACGGCCTTTTTTGCTTCAGCGTTCAGGCTCACGAGGGCGAGGGTTTCGGTCTCGGCGAGGACGGGCGCTATTCGCATGGCGAACCCCATCTTCGCAGGCTTGCGGCCGAGACCGGCTTCGCGGTCGTCCTGTTCGAGCGCGCCTCGACCCGCCAGGATCGCGGCAAGGACGTTCCGGGTTACGTGGTCGTGCTCGAGCCTGCCCCGCAAGGGCGGGTCTGAGACCTCAGGCCGCTCGCGCCGACGCCTCCGGCCGGCGCTCGATGGCGCGCGCGAACATCGCCGGATCGACATTGCCGCCCGAGCAGACCACGACCACCGTCTTGCCCGTGAGATCGACCTTGCGGGCCAGCAGCGCCCCGAGCGCCGCCGCGCCGCCGGGCTCGACCACGATCTTGAGCGTGCGGAAGGCCGCCGCCATCGCCTCGAGCGCCTCGTCGTCGCTGGCGCTCAAGCCCTTGACGCCGTTCTCGCGCAGCGTCGCCAAGGTGAGCTTGCCCGGCATCTGGGCCATCAGCGCGTCCATGATCGACCCCGTCAGACGCTCGTTCCGCTGCGGGGCGCCTGCCGCGAGCGATCGCGCCATCTTGTCGAAGCCGGCCGGCTCGACCGTGTAGCACTGGGTCGAGGGAGAGGCCTGCTTCACCGCCGTGGTCACGCCCGAGGCGAGGCCGCCGCCGCTGCAATTGACGAGGAGCGCGTCGGGCTCGACGCCGGCTTCCTTGAGCTGCTCGACGATCTCGATCCCCATGGTGCCCTGGCCGCTCATCACGTCGGGATCGTCGAAGGGCGGCACCAGGGTCATGCCGCGCTCGCCCTCGATGCGGCGGCCGATTGCCTCACGGTCCTCGGTGACGCGGTCGAACAGCACCACCTCGGCGCCCCACCAGCGGCAGCTGTCGATCTTGATCGCCGGTGCGTCCTTCGGCATCACGATCACGGCCGGCGCCCCGACCATCTTCGCCCCCGCCGCGACCGCCTGGCCGTGGTTGCCCGAGGAGAAGGCGACGAAGCCGTTGTTCCGCTTGTCTTCCGGCGTCGCGAGAATCTTGTTGAGCGCGCCGCGGATCTTGAAGGAGCCGGTCTTCTGGAGGGGCTCGGCTTTCACGAACACACGGCAGCCGGCGAGCTCGTCGAGCATGGCGGAGCTGAGAAGCGGCGTGCGCAGGATGCGGCCGGACAGGCGCTCGGCGGCGCGGCGGATCGAGGCGATGTCGATTGCGGTCATGGGGCCTTCATAGGGCAACCTACCCGCATCGTCATCCCGGGGGCTCGCGAAGCGAGAACCCGGGATCTGCCGCCGGTGCTTGGATCCCGGGTTCGCGCCCGGGATGACGGCGGGGGTGCGGAATGATCTAAGACCCGCATGATCGAGCCGCATCTCTCCGAATGGATCGGCCAGCTGCTGCGCTGGGTGCATGCGATCGCGGCGATCGCCTGGATCGGCTCGTCCTTCTATTTCATCCACCTCGACCTCAGCCTGAAGAAGCGCGAGGGGCTGCCGGCGGGCGTCGGCGGCGAGGCCTGGCAGGTGCATGGCGGAGGCTTCTACCGCATGCAGAAATACCTCGTCGCGCCGCCCGAGCTGCCGAAGGAGCTGACCTGGTTCAAATGGGAAGCTTACGCGACCTGGATCAGCGGTTTCTTCCTCCTGGTCTGGGTCTATTATCTTCACGCGGAGCTCTACACCATCGACCCCGCCGTCGCAGCGCTCGAGCCCTGGCAGGCGGCGGCGATCGGGATTTCCGCGCTGGTGCTCGGCTGGATCGTGTACGACCGCCTGTGCAAGTCGCCGCTCGGGGACAACGACGCGGCGCTGGGCGTGGCGGTGTTCGCCTTCATCGTCGCTGCGGCCTGGGGCTTCACTTTTATCTTCAACGGCCGCGCGGCCTTCCTGCATACCGGCGCGATGATCGCGACCTGGATGTCGGCCTCGGTCGCCATGGTGATCATCCCGAACCAGAAGAAGGTCGTGGCGGATCTCCTCGCCGGCCGCACCCCCGACCCGGCGCTCGGACAGGAGGCCAAGCAGCGCTCGGCGCACAACAACTATCTCACCCTGCCGGTGCTTTTCCTGATGCTCTCGACCCACTACCCGCTCGCCTGGTCGTCGCGCTGGAGCTGGGCGATCGTCGGGCTGATCGTGATCGCAGGCGCGGTGGTGCGGCACTTCTACAATGCGCGGCACGCCGGGCGGCGCTCGCCCTGGTGGACCTGGGGCGTGGCCGCCGCCTGCACGGGGCTCGCGATCTGGCTCTCGATCGCCGGCAAGCCGGGCGAGGCGAGCGCCGCCGCACCTGCCGAGAGCACGCTCGCGGCAGCGCCCTCGCAGGACGCGCTGCTCGCGATCCAGTCCCGCTGCTCGATGTGCCATGCCCGCGAGCCCAGCTGGCCCGGGATCGCCATCGCTCCGAAGGGCGTGCGGCTCGAGACGCCGCGGGACCTGGCGCGCCATGCCCGCGAGATCCGCCTCCAGGCGGTTCTGACCCACGCCATGCCGCCGAACAACATCACCGCGATGAGCCCGGAGGAGCGCCATGCCGTCGCAGCCTGGCTCTCGGGCACGCGCTAGCCTAATCGCTCTCCCGGCAAGCGCGCAGAGGGAATACGCGCCCATTGCCAAATCCCCTGCCCCGCCGCAGGTTCGGACGAACGGGCAGTGCAAGGAGGCATGCATGGCTTGGCTGACGAACTTCGCGCTCGCGGCGCTCGCATCGGCGGCGCTGGCCGGCGCCGCCGCGGCGCAGGTGACCTATAACCGGGGCAACGACGCCGACCCCGAGACTCTCGACCCGCAGAAGACCTCGACCGTCTATGAGGCGAACATCATCCGCGACCTCTACGAGGGCCTCGTCATCCATGACGCGGCCGCGAAGGTGGTGCCGGGCGTCGCCGAGAAGCACGAGCTCTCGGATGACGGGCGTGTCTACCGCTTCACCATCCGCAGCGATGCCAAATGGTCTAACGGCGACGCCTTCAAGGCCTCGGACTTCGTGTTCTCCTTCCGCCGCATCATGGACCCGCAGACCGGCGCCAAATACGCAAACATCCTCTACCCGATCCTCAATGCCGAGAAGATCAACAAGGGTCAGGCCGGAGCGAAGCTCGAGGACCTCGGCGTCAAGGCCGTGGACGAGCGCACATTGGAGATCACGCTCGAGCGCCCGACCCCCTATTTCCTGGAGCTCCTGACCCACCAGACCGGCACGCCGGTGCACCCCGCCTCGGTCCAGAAGCACGGGGCGAACTTCATCAAGCCCGAGAACCTCGTCACCAACGGCGCCTATGTGCTGAAGGAGTGGGTGCCGAACTCGCACATCCGGCTCGAGAAGAACCCGCATTTCCACGCGGCCGCGAGCGTGAAGATCGACATCGTGCGCTACGAGCCGACCAAGGATCTCGCGGCGGCCGCTCGGCGCTTCATGGCCGGCGAGCTCCATTCGACGAGCGACATTCCGGCCGATCAGACCAAGTTCCTGAAGGAGAAGCTCGGGGACCAGGTCAAGATCTCGCCCTATCTCGGCACCTGGTACTTCGCCGTGAACACCGGAAAGAAGCCCTTCGACGATGTGCGCGTGCGCCAGGCCCTGTCGATGGCGATCGACCGCGAGTTCGTCGCCGACGAGATCTGGCAAGGTACCATGCTCCCGGCTTATTCCTTCGTGCCGCCGGGCATCGGCAACTACGCCGAGCCGGCGACCGCCGACTACAAGGAGCTCTCGCCGATCGATCGCGAGGAGAAGGCCAAGGCGCTCCTCAAGGAGGCGGGCTTCGGTCCGAGCAAGCCGCTCAAGCTTGAGATCCGCTACAACACCACCGACAACAACAAGAGCACGGTGGTGGCGATCGCGAACCAGTGGAAGGCGATCGGCGTCGAGACGAGCTTCATCAACACCGACGCCAAGACCCACTTCGCCTATCTGCGCGACGGCGGCGACTTCGACGTCGCACGCGCCGGCTGGATCGGCGACTACTCGGACCCGCAGAACTTCCTATTCCTCGTGCAGTCCGACAATCCGGGCTTCAACTACGCGAAGTACAAGAACCTGGACTATGACGGCCTGATGAGGAAGGCCGCGGAGGAGAAGGACCTGCAGAAGCGCGCCGGTATCCTGCTCGAGGCCGAGCGCATCTTCATGCGCGACCTGCCCTATATCCCGATCCTCTTTTATTCGAACAAGAACCTGGTCTCGGCGAAGCTCGAAGGCTGGGTGCCGAACCTGCGGGGGGCGAACGCGACACGGTTTTTGTCGCTGAAGCCGTGAGCGACAGCGCCGTCATCCCGGGGCGCGCCGAAGGCGCGAACCCGGGACCCATAACCCCAGGCTGGTGTTCGTTCTGCTCCGGCGGAGTTTATGGGTTCCGGGTTCTCGCTTCGCGAGCCCCGGAATGAAGGTCCCGTGAACCTTCATGCTCTCCTTCGTCCTCCGCCGCTTCCTGTCCGCGATCCCGACCGTCTTCCTGATCGTCACGATCTCGTTCTTCCTGATCCGCGTCGCGCCGGGCGGGCCGTTCGATCTCGAGCAGCCGCTCGAGGCGCGGGTGATGGAGAACCTGCGCCGCATCTATCAGCTCGACCGGCCGCTCATCGAGCAATACGGACTCTATCTGGCAGCGCTGCTGCGCGGCGATTTCGGACCGTCCTTCTATTTCCGCGACTTCACCATCGCCGAGCTCTTCGCGCGCGGACTGCCGGTTTCGATGACGCTCGGCGCGCTGGCGCTCGGGCTCGCGCTGATCACGGGCGGCGCTCTCGGCACGGTGGCGGCGTTCCGGCAGAACAGCACGATCGACTACGCCGTGACGGGGCTCGGCGCCTTCGGGCTCACCATCCCGAACTTCGTCGTCGCGCCTGTGCTGCAGATCGTGTTCGGGCTGATGCTCGCGTGGCTGCCGGTCGGCGGCTGGGGCTCCCCTTCGAGCCTTGTCCTGCCCGTGGTCACCCTGGCCCTGCCGCAGGTCGCGGTGATTGCCCGCATGACACGCGCCTCGATGATCGAGGCGCTGCGCTCGAACCATATCCGCACGCTGCGCTCATTGGGGCTCCCGACCTCGATCATCGCGCGCCACGCGCTGCGGGCGGCGGCGCTGCCGGTCGTGTCCTATCTCGGCCCCGCCGCCGCGGCGCTACTGACCGGCTCGGTCGTCGTCGAGACGATTTTCGGCCTGCCCGGCGTCGGCCGCTATTTCGTCGAGGGGGCGCTCAACCGCGACTACACGCTGGTGATGGGCACCGTGGTGCTCGTCGCGGTTTTCGTCCTCCTCTTCAACCTCCTTGTCGACATCGCCTACGCCCTCATCGACCCCCGGGTGCGCCATGACTGAGGCGGCGGTCCTGCCGATCGCGGCAACCGTCTCCGGCCGCTCGCTCTGGGCCGATGCGCGGCGTCGGCTGATGCGCAACAAGGCCGCAGTGGCGAGCCTTGCGGTCCTCGCATCGATCACGCTCGCCTGCCTCTTCGGGCCGCTGGCGACCGGGCACCCCTACGACCGCGTCTACCAGGATTACGTGCGCGCGCCCTCGAGCCTCGCGGCCCATCCACGCGACGACCGGGTCGTGCCCGCAGCCGAGCGCATCGCCGCGCGGGTGCGGGCGCGGGCAGAGGCGGCGCGCATCGAGGGCGACCTGTTGCGGCTGATCCTGACGGCACAGCGGCCGATCGACGAGCGCAACCTCGCCTTCTTCGACCGCTCTGACCTGTTCGGCCCAGCGCGCGTCGTCGAACGCTCCGAGGAGGGCCGGCGGCTTGCGATCGAGGTGCCGATCGAGCGTCGGCATTTCCTGTTCGGCACGGACGCCAACGGACGCGACCTCCTCACCCGCACGCTGGTCGCCGGGCGCGTCTCCCTCGCGATCGGCCTCCTCGCCACCGCCGTCGCAATCGTCATCGGCGTGCTCTACGGCGCCGTCGCCGGCTATCTCGGCGGGCGCACCGACCTTCTCCTGATGCGCTTCGTCGACATCCTCTACTCCCTGCCCTTCATCTTCTTCGTGATCATGCTGGTGGTGTTCTTCGGACGGAACTTCGTCTTGATGTTCCTCGCGGTCGGCGCGGTCGAATGGCTCGACATGGCCCGCATCGTGCGCGGCCAGACGCTCTCCATCAAGCGCCAGGAATATGTGCAGGCGGCCGAAGCGCTCGGCGTCCCGACCGCCGGCATCATCCGCCGCCACGTCATCCCGAACACGCTCGGTCCGGTCGTCGTCTACATGACGCTCCTGGTGCCCAAGGTCATTCTCCTTGAGAGCTTCCTCTCCTTCCTCGGGCTCGGCGTGCAGGAGCCGATGACGAGCTGGGGCGTGCTGATCTCGGAAGGCGCGCGCAGCATCCAGGGCGCCGCCTACATGCTGATCTTCCCGTCGTTTTTCCTGGTCGCCACCCTCTTCGCTCTGAACTTCATCGGCGACGGGCTGAGGGATGCGCTCGATCCGAAGGATCGGTAGCTTCCCTAGAGCGCGATGCGCGTGTCGAGATGGACCGTGTCGTAATCCGTCCGAAGTCCATCGGCGTCGCGGTCGAGCAGCCCTGCGTTGACCAAGGCCTCCACGTCAGCGTGGACGCGCCGGTAGTCGCGCCCGAGCGCCTGGGCGAGCGCACGGATGCTGCGTGGGGGCGAACGATGGACGTGACGCAGGAGCTCGAGGCGCTTGGGCGTCATCACCGCCGCAAACGTCGCAAAGTTTTCGAACGACAGGTGGTACTCGGGATTGGCGTCCGTGATCTCCCCACGCTCGGCACGATGCCACGCATCGACGAACTGCCGGCCGAATTCATCCAGGTCCTCCCCGATATGGATTTTCAGATCCTTGCCCATCAGTCTCGATCCTTGTCAGCCGACCTCTCCCGCTCCCTTCGGCGCACCTTGCGCACATCCGCGAGAAAATCTCTCATGAGCTGCTCGACCGTCGTGAACCGATACAGCTCCTGTTCGGCACCTAGGTGGCGATGATCGCCTTTGAGGCGCTCATTGTCGTAAAGAACGAGCCGCTCTCCGGGGCGGCCGTAGAACAGCGCGTACTTGAACAGATGCGTCGAACCGACGACCGGCTTCGGCACGCGGAGCACGCGGGCCTCGACTATACCGCCGTCCTCCAAGGCCAGCTTTCGGCGGATGAGGACGACAGCTCTGGCCCGCGACGCCATATGGCATCTAATGCCATAATCTACAACACCGGGCAATCGCAATTGCGCTGGGCGGTGCCTTGACAGCCCCCCTCCTCTCCATCCGCGACCTCCGCGTCCGCTTCCGCACCGGCGACGGCGTGCTCGAGGCCGTGAAGGGCCTCGACCTCGACATCGCGCCCGGCGAGACGGTCGCGATCGTCGGCGAGTCGGGTTCGGGCAAGAGCCAGACCGCGCATGCTGTGATGGGACTTGTCGCCGCGAACGGCTGGGCCGAGGGGTCGGTGCGCTACCGCGGCGACGAGCTCGTCGGGCTCGCGCCGGCCGAGCTCAATCGCTACCGCGGGTCGAGGCTCGCCATGATCTTCCAGGAGCCGATGACCTCGCTCGATCCGCTCTACCGGATCGGCGACCAGATCGCCCTGCCGCTTACGACCCATGCCGGAATGAGCCGCCGGGATGCGCGTCGGCGCGTGCTCGAGCTTCTCGCGCTCGTGCGCATTGCGAATCCCGAGCGGCGCCTGCGCTCCTACCCGCACGAGCTCTCAGGCGGCCAGCGCCAGCGCGTGATGATCGCCATGGCGATCGCCAACAAGCCGGACCTCTTGATCGCGGACGAGCCGACCACGGCGCTCGACGTGACCGTCCAAGCCCGCATCCTCGAGCTGCTGGCCGATCTGCAGCGCCGGCTCGGCATGGCGATCCTGTTCATCACCCACGACCTCGGCATCGTCCGCCGCTTCGCCGAGCGGACCTACGTCATGCAGCACGGCGTGGTGGTCGAGAGCGGCGCGACCGCCGACATCTTCGTCCGCCCGCGCCATCCCTACACCAGGCGGTTGATCGAGGCCGAGCCGCGCGGACGCAAGGCGCCGCCCGAGGCCGGCGCGCCCACCGTGCTCGAGGCGAAGGATGTTCGCGTCGCCTTCCCGCTGCGCTCGGCCTTCCTGTCGCGCGGGCGTCACGAGATTCGCGCTGTCGACGGCGTCGACCTCGCGGTGCGGGCCGGCGAGACGGTCGGCGTCGTCGGCGAATCCGGCTCGGGCAAATCCACGCTCGGCCGCGCCGTGCTGAAGCTCGTGCCGGCCGCCGGGATGATCCGCTTCGAGGATCGCAGCCTCGCCCCGCTCGACCGGGCCGGCATGCGCCCGCTGCGGCGCGAGCTGCAGATCGTGTTCCAGGACCCCTACGGCTCGCTGTCGCCGCGCATGACGGCGGGCGAGATCGTGACCGAAGGGCTACTCGTGCACGAGCCCGCGATCCCGCGCGCCGAGCGCGACCGTCGCGCCGCGCAGGCCTTTGAGGAGGTGCGGCTCGATCCCGCCGGGCGGAACCGCTTCCCGCACGAGTTCTCGGGCGGGCAGCGCCAGAGGATCGCGATTGCCCGGGCCATGATCCTGCATCCGAAATTGGTCGTCCTCGACGAGCCGACCTCGGCCCTCGACCGTTCGGTCCAGAGCGACATGATCGAGCTCCTGCGCGACCTGCAAGTCGCGCATCGCCTCGCCTATGTCTTCATCAGCCATGACCTGGCAGTGGTGCGGGCGCTCTCGGATCGGATCCTGGTCATGAAGGACGGCCGCGTGGTCGAGACGGGATCGACCGACGAGATCCTCGAGCGCCCGCGCGAGGCCTATACGCAGGAGCTGGTCGCGGCGGCCGCTCTCGCGGAACAGGGACCGGCGGCAAGCGGTTGATCCTGGCCATGCCGAGCTCCCTTGCCGAATACAATGCCAAGCGCGATTTCCGGAAGACCGCCGAGCCCGCCGGCCGGCGGGCCAAGGCGAAGGGCTCGAGCTTCGTCATCCAGAAGCACGCGGCGAGCCGACTGCATTACGATTTCCGGCTCGAGCTCGACGGGGTGCTCAAGAGCTGGGCGATCGCCAAGGGCCCGAGCCTCGCGCCGGGCGAGAAGCGCCTCGCCGTGCATGTCGAGGACCACCCGCTCGACTACGGCGGCTTCGAAGGAACCATCCCGCAGGGCGAATACGGCGGCGGCACGGTGATGCTGTGGGATCGCGGCACCTGGGAGTCCGAAGGCGAGCCACGGAAGGACTACGGGAAGGGCCGCCTGACCTTCCGCCTCTACGGCGAAAAGCTGCATGGGACCTGGCATCTCGTGCGCATGCGGTCGCGACCCGGGGAGAAGCGCGAGAACTGGCTGCTCATCAAATCGGACGACGAATGCGCGCGCCCGGAAGGCGCCCCCGACATCCTCGACGAGGAGCCGCTCTCGGTCGCGACCGGCCGCAGCATGGACGAGATCGCGGCCGGGGCGCTTCTCGGGCCGAAAATCTGGCGCAGCAACAGGGCGTCCGACCCAAAGCCTGCCGCGTCGAAGCGGCAGCCGGCGAAGCGGGCGGCGGGGAAGGCCAAGCGCGCCGCGAGCAAGGCCAAGCGCGCCGGCTGATTCGGCCTTGCCGGCTCGGGGCTGCTCTGGGAACAAGCCTCGTTCTCGCTCGTTGCAGGACCATGATCCCGCCGACCCTTCGACACCTTTTCGCCGCCACCGCCGCCCTCGTGCTGCTCGAGGGCAGCGCTTTCGCGCAGTCTGCCTGCCAGCGCCACCGCGCGGAGCTCGCATCGCTCGGGCGCGGCGGCTCGCGCAACGACGCGGCGGCGGCGCAGCGCCAGCGCGCCGAGATCGCCCGCATGAGCGGCTACTACCAGTCGATCGGCTGCGACCGCGGCTCCTTCCTATTCTTCTCGCCGCCGGCCGAGTGCGGCGCGATCGCCGCCCGCATCCGTTCGATGCAGGCGACCTATGCCGAGCTCGCCGGCCGTGGCTCCTCCGACGGCAACGAGGCGCGCCGGGCAGAGCTGCGTTCGATGGTCGCCCGCGCCTGCCGTGACGAGGACGTCCAGCGCAAGGCGGCCAGGGAGACCGACGAGCCGCGCCGCGTGGGCGGCGCGCGCATGGTCTGCGTGCGCGCCTGCGACGGCTTCTTCTTCCCCCTCGACAATCGTCCGGGCGGCCGGACGAGCGAGGATCAGCTCTGCCAAGCGCTCTGCCCGGGCGCTCAGGCCGCGGCCTATCGCATGCCGACCGACGGCGAGATCAAGGAGGCCATCTCGCTCAAGGGGCGCCCCTATGTGCGGCTCGCGAACGCCTTCAAATTCCAGAAGGAACGCGACCAGACCTGCTCGTGCAAGCCCGAGGACAAGAGCTGGGCGCAGGCGCTCCAGACCGCCGAGCGCATGATCGGGCGCGGCCGCGGCGACATGATCGTGACCGCTGCCAAGGCCGAGGAACTATCCCGCCCGCGCCTGTCCCGCACCGCCGCCCGGCAGCTCAAGGACCTGAAGCGCAAGCCCGCCGAGCGGACCGAGGAGTTCGCCTCGCAGAAGATCGACCCGAAGACCGCCCAGACGGTCAAGCAGGAGGTCGAGGCGAAGACCAACGCCGCCGCGACGCCGACCGCGGAAGGCGACGGCCCGAAGACCCTCGCCGGTCAGCCGATCGACGTCGAGGCGACCGGCTCGACCAAGCCGAAGCGCACCATCCGGGTCGTCGGCCCGAGCATCACGCCGATCGGGCGCGCGAAATCGCAATAGTCGCTCAGGCGGTCTCCCCGGCAAGCCGGCGGCGGGCGCGCTCCGGCCCGATCAGCGGCAGCAGCGGGGCAAGCTCGGGGCCGTGGTCGCGGCCGGTCAGCGCAAGGCGCAGCGGCATGAACAGCGCCTTACCCTTGGCGCCGGTCGCGGCCTTCACCGCGTCCGTCCAGCCTTTCCAGGTCGAGCCGTCCCAGGGCGGCGGCGGAAGCGCCTCGGCCGCGGCGCCGACCACGGCGGGGTCCGCGATCGCCGGCGCGATCGGCCCGTTCACCACCGACCACCATTCGGCTGCGTCGGACAATTTGGAAAGGTTCGTGCGCACGGCGACCCAGAAGTCCTCGCCGCCGACGATCCCGAGCGCTTCGAGTCGTTCCTTGACGTCCTCGTAGGAGAGCTCGTGCACCAGCCGTGCGTTGAGGTGCTCGAGCTCCGCCTCGTCGAACTTGGCCGGCGCGCGCGAGATGTGGGCGAAAACGATCAGCCGCGCGAGCTCATCGAGATCCTTGATGGGCCGCACGGCTTCGGCCGAGCCGACCAACACTGCAAGCGAGGCGACCGCCTGCGGCTCGAGGCCGGCCTCGCGCAAGCCCTTCAGGGAGAGATGGCCGAGCCGCTTCGACAGCCCCTCCCCGCTCGCCGTGGTGAGGAGGTTGTGATGGGCAAAGGCCGGCACGGGCCCGCCGAGCGCCTGAAAGATCTGGATCTGCACGGCCGTGTTGGTGACGTGGTCCTCGCCCCGGATCACCTGCGTGATGCCGAGATCGATGTCGTCGACCACGGAGGGCAGCGTATAGAGATAGCTGCCGTCGGCGCGCACCAGCACCGGGTCGGAAAGCGAGGCCATGTCGACGTGGGAAGGCCCACGCACGAGGTCGCGCCATTCCATCACGCAGTGGTCGAGACGGAAGCGCCAGTGAGGCTTTCGGCCCTCCGCTTCAAGCCTCGCGCGCTCTTCCGCCGTGAGCTTGAGGGCGGCGCGGTCGTAGATGGGCGGCAGGCCACGCGCGAGCTGGCGCTTGCGCCGGAACTCGAGCTCGTCGGGCGTCTCGTAGGCGGCATAGAGCCGGCCCATGCCCCTCAACCGCTCCGCGGCCGCGCCGTAGAGTGAGAAGCGATCGGACTGGCGCACCACCAGGTCTGGCCGAATGCCGAGCCAGTCGAGATCCTCCTCGATCACCGCCGCGAATTCGGGCTTCGAGCGCTCGAGGTCGGTGTCGTCGAGACGCAGCACAAAGGTCCCGCCCTCGCGGCGCGCGAACAGCGCATTCAAGAGCGCCGTGCGGGCGTTGCCGATATGGAGGAGCCCCGTCGGCGACGGGGCGAAGCGGACGACGGGCGGCATGAGGCCGTTGTAGACACTCGCCGATGGGGCGCAAATGCAATGATTCCCCGCCGGCCTACATCGCGCGCCGGGAGGCCGGCGCGCGACGCTTTCATGCGCCGAGAGATCATCCCACGCCGATACAGCGGAGCGGGATGATCGGAAGCAGAGATCAGTCGACCGTGTAGAAGGCTTCTCGGACGGGATTTGAGATCGGGCCCGAGCCGATAATGGCGGTCTGGGTCATGACGACGCCGACGACGCGGTTCGTCGGATCGACCCAGAACTGCGTGCCATAGATCCCGCCCCAGCCGTAGCTACCTGCGGGAAGCCTGGTCTTCGCTGCCGCCGGATCCGTCACGACCCCAAAGCCGAGAGTGTGGCCCCAACCTGGCCCACGAAGTGTCGGCGTGGTGCCGGTCGCGTTCTGAGTCATCTGCCGCACCGTCTCGGCGCGGAGCACTCGGGCGCCGTCGAGTTCGCCCTCGTTCAGAAGCATCTGCGCGAACCGCGCGTAGTCGCCGAGCGTGCCGCTCATGCCGGCACCGCCCGAGTGATAGGCGCTCTGGGCGAAAACCCGGTTCGGGTCGAGGTTGGCGATGCCCTTGGTCGCGGGAAACGGCACACCCTCGGTGGCCGTCAGCGGAACGTAGCCGGTGCCGAGCGCGCCCGTGACCTGTGCCGGACGGGTTACGGGAACGAAGCGCTGACGCATGCTCTCCGGTGCGTTGAAGACCCAGCTCTCGATGCGCAGGGGCTTTGCGATCCGCTCGGTCACGAAAGCGCCGAGGGTGCCGCCCGTCACCTTCTCGATGACCGCCCCGAGCACGTCGGTGGCGAGCGAGTACTCCCAGCTCGCGCCGGGCTGATAGCCGAGCGGAGCCGAGGCCAGGCGCCGCATCGCCTCGGCCGTCGTCACCTCCGGCTGGTCGAGCCCGTCGGTCACGCGTGCCTCGCGGTAGGCGTCAAGAAGCCGGGAATTGTTGATGAAGTTGTAGGAGAGCCCGGCCGTGTGGGTCAGCAGCTCGCGGATCGTCGGGGACCTCTGCGCGGGAGCCTCAGCGCCGTCAGGCCCGCGCACCCGCAGGTTCGAGAATTCCGGAAGGAAGCGGCTGACCGGATCGTCGAGACCGATCTTGCCCTCCTCCACGAGGATCATGGTCGCCACGGAGGTCACGGCCTTCGTCATGGAGGCGAGGCGGAATAAATCGTTCTCGCCGATCGGTGCGCTGCCGCCCGCCTCCCGAACGCCCATGCTGCGGCTGTAGACCGGACGGCCGTTCTGAAGGATCAGCACTGCAATGCCGGGCGTGCTGCGACCCTCGACAAGCCCCCGCAGGGTCTCGTCGAGCTTCGCCGTGCGCGCCTCCGGCGAAAATGCCAAAGCCGCGGGTATCGCGTAGTGCGAGAAAGCGAGCGCACCAGCGCCGATCAGTCCGAGCAGAAGTCGACGTGAGATCACGGTGTTTCCTCCTCAGGTGCCGTCCTGATCATGCTATTCTTCCGCGACCCCTTGCGCGGATCAATGGCCCCGCAACAGAACGTGAGCATCGCGCGTCGTGGCGAAGCGGCGCTCTAGGCGATGAAGGCCAGGGTTCGTACGGCCTTGCCACCCTTGGCGCGACCCGGGGTTGCTTGCACGGTCATTGACCCTGCGCCGCGAGGGTGGTTCGCTGAAACGACCAGCCAGCGCATTCGACGCGGCAGGTGAGGAGGACGCCATGACAATGCGAGCGAGTCGATTGCTGGCCCTGTCCGCCGTTGTCTCGGCGGGGGCGCTGCTTGCCATTCCCTCAGAACCGGTTCGCGCGACAGAAGGCCCGAATGCCGAGATCGTCGCCGGGATGTCCCGGGAGCGACTCGCGCGCATCGCGCCGGCGATGAAGCGCGAGATCGAGCGAGGCATGTTCCCCGGCGCAGTGACGTTGATCGCCCGCAAGGGCCAGATCGTCCATCAGTAGGCGCATGGCTTCCTCGATGCCGCCAAGACCAAGCCGATGACGGCCGACGCCGTGTTCATGCTGGCTTCGATGACCAAGCCGATCACCTCGGTCGCGACGATGACGATGGTCGAGGAGGGGCTGCTGAAGCTCAGCGACCCGATCTCGAACTGGATGCCCGAGCTCAAGGACATGAAGGTCGAGGTGCGCCGCACCGGCCCCGACGGGCAGGCGAGCTTCGAGGAGGTCAAGGCCGAGCGCCCGATCACCGTGCAGGACCTGCTGCGCCACACCTCCGGCTTCTTCTACGCCGGGAGCGTGCGCTCGCCGCGCCTCAAGGAGATGTACGACAGCGCTAATATCGAGGCGCGCGAGAACGACCTGACCGGAGATGAGATGCTGAAGCGGCTCGGCCAGATCCCGCTTGCCCATCAGCCCGGCACCACATTCGAGTACTCGATCTCGACCGACGTGCTCGGGCTCCTGTTGGAACGTGTCGCCAAGATGCCGCTCGACCGCATCTTCAAGGAGCGCATCTTCGAGCCGCTCGGCATGAGAGAGACCGGCTGGTTCGTGCCGCAGGACCAGGTCGCGCGCCTCGCCGAGACGCTCGACAGCGACCCGCAGAAGCAGACGATGGTGAAGTCCTACCGCATCACCGAAAACCCTGCGGGCAAGCAGTACTTCAAGGGCGGCGCCGGGCTCGTCTCGACCGTTGCCGACTATCACCGCTTCGCCCAGATGGTCGCGAACGGCGGCGAGCTCGACGGAAAACGCATCCTCTCGAAGAAGACCATCGAGTACATGCTCTCGAACCACACGGTCGGCACCGGCGGCTCGCCGACGGCATCGACGGGGCCGGGCTACGGCTTCGGGCTCGGCTTCGCCGTGCGATTGCAGGACGGTTTCGCGGTCGCGCCGGGCTCGACCGGCGACGCCATGTGGGCTGGCGCCTGGGGCACGAGCTTCACGATCGACCCGAAGGAGCAGCTCGTCGCGGTGTTCATGGCGCAGGGGCCGTCGAACCGCGTGCACACTCGCATGCTGTTCAAAAACCTGATCTACGGCGCGATGGTCGAGTAGAACCATCGAATGGAAGGCGCGGAGGAATCAGGCCTCGTAGGCCTCGCTCCGCGCCTTCCCCACCGCGCTCGCCAGCGCCTCATCGGGCTTGAACGCGACCTGGCCCTGGTCGCGGAAGCGGTTGACGATCGGGTAGCGGCGGTCCCGGCCGAAGTTCTTGCGCGTGACCTTGACGCCCGGCGCCGCCTGCCGGCGCTTGTACTCGGCGACGTAGAGCAGGCGCTCGATCTTCTTCACGGTCTCGAGGTCGTGCCCGCGGGCCACGACCTCCGAGACGCGCATCTCGTGCTCGACGAGGCATTCGAGGATGTCGTCGAGCGCCTCGTAGGGCGGCAGCGAATCCTGGTCCTTCTGGTTCTCGCGCAGCTCCGCCGAGGGCGCCTTGACTATGATGTTCTCCGGAATGACCACGCCGTCCGGCCCGAGCGCGCCCTCCGGCCTCCAGCGGTTGCGTAAGGACGAGAGGCGGTAGACCTCCATCTTGTAGAGGTCCTTGATCGGGTTGTAGCCGCCGTTCATGTCGCCGTAGATGGTGGCATAGCCGACCGACATCTCGGATTTGTTGCCGGTGGTCACCACCATCGAACCGAACTTGTTGGAGATCGCCATCAGGATCGTGCCGCGGGCGCGGCTCTGGAGGTTTTCTTCCGTGATGTCGCGGGGCCGGTCGTCGAAGACCGGCTTCAGCGCGGCCTCGAAGCCCTCGACCGGCTCGGCGATCGGCACCCTGTCGTAGCGCACGCCGAGACGCTCCGCGCAGTCCGCCGCGTCGGAGAGCGACTCGTTCGAGGTGAAGCGGTAGGGCAGCATCACGCAATGCACGCGCTCAGGCCCGAGCGCATCGACCGCCATCGCCGCGCACAGCGCCGAGTCGATGCCGCCCGAGAGGCCGAGCACCACGCCGGGGAAGCGGTTCTTGTCGACGTAGTCGCGAAGGCCGAGCATGCAGGCGGCGTAATCGGCTTCGTCACCCTCCTCCACGGACGCCTTGGGCGCGTCGGCGCAGCGCCAGCCCTCGTCGTTCTTCTCCCATACGGTGAGTGCGACGCTCTCGCGGAAGGCCGGGAGCTGGCAGGCGAGCGAGCAGTCGGCGTTGACCACGAACGATGCGCCGTCGAAGACGAGCTCGTCCTGCCCGCAGATCTGGTTGAGATAGACGAGCGGCAGCCCGCTCTCGGTCACGCGCGCGAGCGCGATGTTGAGGCGCTCGTCGGTCTTGCCGCGCCAGTAAGGCGAGCCGTTCGGGACCAGGAGAATCTCGCCGCCGGTCTCGGTGATGCACTCGACGATCTCGTCGCCCCAGATGTCCTCGCAGACCGGGATGCCGACGCGCACGCCGCGGATCACCACAGGCCCGGGCAGCGGGCCCGGCGCGAAGACGCGCTTCTCGTCGAAGACGCCGTAGTTCGGGAGATCGACCTTGAAGCGCACGGCCGCAACCGCACCGCCGTCGAGCAGCGCATAGGCGTTGTAGAGGTTCTTGTCCTCGACCCAAGGCAGACCGACGAGCACGGCCGGGCCGCCGTCGGCGGTCTCGCGCGCAAGCTCCTCGCAAATCTGCCGGCAGACATCCTGGAAGGCCGGTTTCAGGACGAGGTCCTCGGGCGGATAGCCGGCGAGGAAGAGCTCCGGGAACATCACCACGTCGGCGGAAAGCCGCGCTGCTTCGAGCCGCGCCTCGCGCATCTTCGCCGCGTTGCCCGCTACATCTCCGACGGTGGGATTGAGCTGCGCGAGCGCGATCCTGAGCGTCTTCTGCGGGGTGGTCACAGCCATCATGACCCGGGTTTAGCGTGGCGGTCTCCAAGCGGCAACGCCGCGGCCGCGGTCAGCTTGAGCATGGAACCGCCGGCTCAGGCGTACGTTGTCCCGCCGACGACGATCCGGAGTTCCAGCCATGATGAAGGGTGGTCTGCTTTGGCTGATCGGCATCCCCCTGCCGATCATCCTGATCCTGTTCTTCCTCGGCTATCTGAGCTGAGAAAGCCTCGCATCGGGTGACAGAAAAGGGCGGTCCGGCCGCCCTTTTCTCATTCCGCCGCCTCGACCCGCGGGCGCTCTCTCCCCTGGCGCTCGCGCTTGATCAGCTCGGCCATCAGGAAAGCCACCTCGAGCGCCTGCTCGGCATTGAGGCGCGGGTCGCAGAAGGTGTGGTAGCGGTCGTGCAGATCCGCGTCGCTCAAGGCGCGCGCGCCGCCGGTGCATTCGGTGACGGGTTTGCCGGTCATCTCGAGATGCACGCCGCCCGCGTGCGTTCCCTCCGCTTGGTGGACGGCGAAGAAGTTGCGGATCTCCAGCATGATCGCCTCGAAGGGCCGGGTCTTGTAGCCCGAGCCCGCCTTGATGGTGTTGCCGTGCATCGGATCGCACGACCATACCACGGCGCGGCCCTCGCGCTTCACGGCGCGCACGAGCGCGGGCAGGCGGTCGAAGACCTTGTCGGCGCCGAAGCGGCAGATCAGCGCGAGGCGCCCCGGCTCGTTCTCCGGATTGAGCAGGTCGATCAGCTTCAACAGCTCGTCCGCCTCGAGCGAGGGCCCGCACTTCATCCCGATCGGGTTCTTGATGCCGCGGAAATACTCGACATGGGCATGGTCCAATTGGCGCGTGCGGTCGCCGATCCAGATCAGGTGGCCTGAGGTCGCGTACCAGTCGCCCGACGTCGAGTCGACGCGGGTCATCGCCTCCTCGTAGCCGAGGAGCAGCGCCTCGTGGCTGGTGTAGAAGTCGGTGATGCGCATCTCGGGATGCGTCTCGGGGTCGATCCCGATGGCGCGCATGAAGTCGAGCGTCTCGGTGATGCGGTCGGCCAATTCGCGGTATCGCGACGAGAGCGGGCTGTCCTTCACAAAGCCGAGCATCCAGCGGTGCACGTTCTCGAGGTTGGCGTAGCCGCCGGTGGCGAAGGCGCGGAGCAGGTTCAGCGTTGCGGCCGATTGCCGGTACGCCTCCATCTGCCGGCGCGGGTCGGGCGTGCGCGCGCCGGCCGTGAACTCGATGTCGTTGACGATGTCGCCGCGGTAGCTCGGCAGCTCCTGCCCGTCGACGGTCTCGGTCGGGGCGGAGCGCGGCTTCGCGAACTGGCCGGCGATGCGCCCGACCTTCACGACCGGCGAGGCGCCCGCAAAGGTGAGCACGACCGCCATCTGCAGGAAGACGCGGAAGAAGTCGCGGATGTTGTCGGCCGAATGCTCGGCGAAGCTCTCGGCGCAGTCGCCGCCCTGGAGCAGGAAGGCCTCGCCCGCCGCGACCTTGGCGAGCGCGCGCTTGAGCTTCCGCGCTTCGCCCGCGAAGACGAGCGGCGGGAAGCCCGCGAGCTGACGCTCGACGCCCTTCAGCGCCGCCGTGTCCGGATAGGTCGGCACCTGCTGGATGGGCTTTGCCCGCCAGCTATTCGGCGTCCACCGCTCGCTCATCTGAACTCTCCTGGTCCTAACTCCTCGCGCCATTCTTGTTGTTGTGGCGCGCCATTCTGCCCCGAATGAGGGGCGGCTTATAGCCGAAGTTCCGGAGCAAAGGCGAGTAGAGCCAGCTGGAGGGGTGGCGAGCTTGATTGTGGCAGGTCATTTTCGGTTTGGTGCGAAACGGCGCATTGAGCCGTCCAGGGAAAGAACCAATGTCACGTTTTCAGCTTGTGTTCGAGCTAGTCCTTTGCGCGCTCGGCGCGTGCATCTTTGGCGCTGTGATTGGAGTGGCTCAGCTAGTCATTCTCCTGTTCCCGTTTGGCCTTGTGTTGCTTTCCAGCTTTCACTACGCAATTTTGATTTCAATCCCAGTTAATTGCGTGCTGTTGCCAGCCGTCACCATCTGGATGCGGGAGAAATCCTATCAACCCTGGCTGCTCAGCATTGTAGGCGCGCTGGGCGGATACGTCTCACCGTACATTGTAGCCTTTATCGAGCCCTTGCTCGCTAATCAGCCCATGTTGAGCCCGCCACTAAACGCGCCCCGCTCTCCGCTCCTCATCCTAGCGGTTCCCGCTGCTATCGCGGGATACTTTTGCGCTCGCTTATTCCGACCGCTCGCGCGGGGCGCTTCCCTGTTCGGTTAACCCGCGCCCCGAGGCACCGCCGGAAAGGAGAGTACAAAACCCCCCGTCGTTCCGAATCCACGAACCGATTATTCGGGACCCACCACGCTCGCCGGTTTAGGGTGTAGGTCCCCCAGCCGACGCCTCATATCAAGCGAGTCAGGCCCCGATGCTCTCCCGTAGCAACGTCTCGTAATCCGCCGCTGTCGCCTTGCGCGGGTTGGTCGGATTGGTGTGGTCCTTCTCGGCCTTCACAGCCATCTCGGGGATGACCGACGCCGGCACCTTCATCTCCTTCAGCGATTTCGGCAGGCCGAGGCGGGCGTTGAGGTCCTCGATGAAGGCGGCGAGATCGGCGTCCGGCTTCAGGCCCATGGCGGCCGCGAGGCGCTGGTACTTGTCGCCGACATGGCCGGCGTTGAAGCGCAGAATCGGCGGCAGGAGCACGGCGTTGAGCGTTCCGTGGTGGAGGCGCGGCTCCTTGAGCGAGCCCAATGCGTGCGAGAGCGCGTGCACGCCGCCGAGCCCCTTCTGGAAGGTCATGCCGCCCTCCATGGCGCCGGCCATCAATTCCTGGCGCGCCTCGCGGTCGTTGCCGTCCTGCACAGCCCTCTCGAGATGGAGCACGATGCGGCGCGCCCCGTCGAGCCCGATGCCTTCCGCCGGCGGATTGTAATTCGGCGTGAGGAAGCTCTCGATGCAGTGCGAGAGCGCATCCATGCCGGTCGCGGCGGTGAGCCAGGGGGGAAGGCCCAGCGTCAGCTCGGGGTCGCAGATCGCGCGCTTCGGAATGAGGTTCGGGCTGATGATGCCGAGCTTGCGCCCGTCGGCGAGGTTCATGACCGAGCCGCGGCCGACCTCGCTGCCGGTGCCGGAGGTGGTCGGGATGGCGATCAGCGGCGCGACTTGCGGCGTGATCCTGGCAACCCCGCCCTCGACCATGGCGTATTGCGACAGCGGCTCGGGATGGGTCGCGAGGATGCCGACCGCCTTGGCGAGGTCGATCGGCGAGCCGCCGCCGAGCGCGATCAGCCCGTCGCACTCCTCCTCGCGATAGACCTTCACGGCGGCGAGCGCCGCCTCCTCGGTCGGGTTCGTCGGCACGTCGTCGAACACGAGGCGGCGATTGTCGGAAGAGAGCACCTCGAAGAGCCGGTCGACCAGCCCCGCGGCGACGATGCCCTTGTCGGCCACGACGAGCGGCCGCTTGATCCCGAGCGCGGCGAGGTCCTCGGGCAGCTCCTTGAGCGTCCCGTAGCCGAAGCGGATATGGGTCAGGTAGGTGATGAGGGGCATGTCGAGCTCGTCTTGTGGCCGGCTTTCGCGGCGCCCTGATACGACCCGCGGCCGCTCCGGGCTAGAGCGTAGCGCGGGGTTGCGCCTCAGCCGAGGCTGCGAACCAATTCGCGGATGCTGAGCAAGGTGATGATCACCCCGACGATGATCATCAGCGGCCGGTCCGGGAGGCTCCGCGTGACATAGGCCGCGAAGGGTGCAGCCAGCATGCCGCCGAGGGTGAGGCCGAGGATGATCGGCCAGAGCTCGAGCCCGATCGTCAGCACGAAGGTGCCGGAGATGGTGACCGTGACCAGGAACTCCGCGGCGTTGGTCGAGCCGATCGCAAGCCGGGCCTTCTTGCCCTGGCTGATCAGCGAAGAGGCCACGATCGGACCCCAGCCGCCGCCCCCGACCGCGTCGAGGAATCCGCCGGCGAGCCCGAGCGCCTCGACCTGCTTCGGCTCTGCGAGCGTCCCGTAGCGCCGGCGCAGGGCGCGCCAGAGGATCACGGCACCCATGATTGCGAGATAGACCCCGACGAACGGCCGGATGGTCTCGCCCGGCACCGAGGAGAGGAGATAGGCGCCGCAGGCGCCGCCGATCACGCCGGGGATGACCAATCGCCGGAACAGCGTCTTGTCGACGTTGCCGAGCCGCCAATGCGAAAGCGACGAGGCGGCTGTCGTGAACACTTCCGCAGTGTGGACGCTGGCGCTCGCGGTCGCGGGCGCCACCCCCATGCTGAGGAGGATGGTGGTGGACGCGAGCCCATAGGCCATGCCGATCGCGCCGTCGATCAGCTGGGCCGCGAAGCCGATGATCACGAAGAGCAGGAAGTCGGCAGGCACGTTCCCGTTCCGGCGCGGCGGCGGCGTGACGCCAAGCTTCGCGCTTTACGCCGGCTTAGGCTAGCCCACCGCCTGCGGGTGCTTCACGACGAAGGGCGTGCGCATCGTCACGAGTTCCTCCGAGGCGGTCGGGTGCACCGCGACGGTGCGGTCGAAATCGGCCTTGGTCGCGCCCATCGTGACCGCGATCCCGACCGCCTGGATGATCTCGCCCGCGCCCTCGCCGATCATATGCACGCCGAGCACCTTGTCGGAGGCCGCATCGACGATGAGCTTCATGAACACGCGCTCGTCGCGACCGGAGAGCGTCGCCTTCATCGCCCGGAAGCTCGTCTTGTAGATCGTGACCTCGCCGCGCAGGCGCGCGGTCGCCTCGCTCAGGCCGATGACGCCGATCTCCGGCGTCGAGAACACGGCGGTCGGGATCAGCGAATGTTCGACCATGGTCGGGCGGTTGCCGAACACCGTGTCGGCGAAGGCATGGCCCTCGCGGATCGCGACCGGCGTCAGGTTCGCGCGGTTGGTCACGTCGCCGACGGCGTAGATCGAGGGCGCCAGCGTCTGCGAGTAGCCGTCGACCGGGATCGCCGCGGCGCGGTCGACCTCGATGCCGGCGGTCTCCAGTCCGAGGGCTTTGGTGTTCGGGCGCCGGCCGGTCGCGACGAGCACCTGGTCGACCGCGAGCACGGAACCGTCGGACAGCGTCGCCGCGATGCCGTCGCTCGCGCGCTCTAGCTTTTCGAGGGTCCGATTCAGCTTCAGGTCGATGCCCCGCCTGGCGTAGGCCTCGCCGAGCCCGGTGCGGATGTCCTCATCGAAGCCGCGCAGCAGCCGGTCGCCGCGATGCAGGAGGGTCACCTCGCTGCCGAGGCCGCAGAAGATGCCGGCGAACTCGACCGCGATGTAACCGGCGCCGATGACCAGGATGCGCTCCGGGAAGCGCTCGAGCTGGAAGACCTCGTTGGAGGTGATGCCGAGCTCCCCGCCCGGGATCGGCGGCTCGAGCGTCGGATAGGCGCCGGTCGCGACCAGGATGTAGCGCGCCCGCACGCGCGCGCCGCTCTTCACGACCTGCACCGTATGGGCGTCCTCGACCACGGCGCGGCTGTCGACGATCTCGACCCCCGCCGTCGCGAGGTTCCAACGGTAGACGTTCTCGAGCCGCGCGATCTCGGCGTCCTTGTTGCGGATGAGCGTCGCCCAATCGAAACGGGCCGGCGGCACGGTCCAGCCGAAGCCGGCCGCGTCCTCGAACTCGTCGCCGAAGCGGCTTGCATAGACCAGGAGCTTCTTCGGCACGCAGCCGCGGATCACGCAGGTGCCGCCCATGCGGTATTCTTCCGCGAGCATGACGCGCGCGCCGTAGCCCGCCGCGATGCGGGCCGCGCGCACCCCGCCCGAGCCGCCGCCGATCACGAACAGGTCGACGTCGTACGCGCTCATCGGGCTCTCTCCCTTTCTTCGCGTGCGAGCATCCGGATCGCGACGATCGCGGCCCCGATCGAAGCCGCCCACCAGCCCTGCCAGAGGCCGTGCCCCACGAAAGAGACCGCGGCGGCGGCTGCGAAGACGGCGAGCCCGGCCGCGAAGCTCGCCGGCGGCAGGCCGGAGAGAGACCGCAGGATGAGGCATAGCACGAGAACCGCGACGAAGGCCCCTGCCGCACCGAGCTCCGACCAGATCTGGAGCGCTCCATTGTGCGGGTGGCCCGCGACCAGAAAGGTGCGGTAGGCCGGATCGAGATCCGCGACCTTCGGACTATCCGGGAAGCTCGAGCCCGGAGCGAAGCCGGCGCCGAACCAGGGTTGATACTTCACCGCTGCGCCGAAGCTGCGCCATATGTCGACCCGCGCCTGCGAATTCGACGTGGCGAGCGCCTGATGGGCGGCAGACGGCAGGAGGCGCTGGAGCATGTCGCCGGCGAGCGGCGCCAGCGCCAGCGCCAGCACGATCGTCGCGGTCGCGGTCGCGAGGGCGACCGGGCGCAACCAGCGCCCCGCCCCATAGGCGCCAAGCGCGACGAGCGCGCCGAGCTTGGCTGCGCCGCTCTCCGACTGCAGGATGGCGGCAGCCACGAAGCCGGCTACCGCGAGCGCAAGAAGCCTGTGCCTTTGCTCGATCAGGGCCGTGAGCAGGGGCGGCGCGATCACGAGCAGCGTCAGCGCCGGGCGGTTGTACACGAAGGTGTTCATCCGCCACCCCATGGCACGCCGCACCGGCAGGCCGAGGGCTAGATCGATCAGGAGCACCCAGGTTGCGCCGATCGCCAAGGCCGCGAGAAGGATCCAGAGCCAGCGCGGCGCGCGCGCCGGCAAGCTCAAGGCGAGGACGAACCCCGCGAGGATCGCCACCAGGAACTCGCCATAGGCATAGAGCGAGCTGGCCGGGGCCGGGCTCCAGGCGATCGACAGCGCGCCGTAGATGAGGAACACGGTCGCGGCCGCCCCAAGCCGGGTGAGCAGCGCCGCTTCGGCTTGCCTGCAAAGCACCGGCAATGCGCCCTCGCGCGCGCAGGCGGCCAGCGCCAGCAGTGCCGCAGCCGTGCCGAAAAGCGGCGCGGAACGATGCGCAAAGGCCATCGCCGGCGGGATCGAGGCGAAGAGGACGGCGCAGGCGAACCACCAGGATCGCGCGCGGGGGGCGGCCTCGGAGGCGTGGGGCGAATGCAGCATGGGCGGGTTCGCCGCCCGTGTAAGCCATAGCGACAGATGGATAAAGGCTCCGGGGTGCACCCAAGCCCGGCCGCTGGTATGCTGTCGGCCATGGTCAGGCCCAGCGCGGAGAGATCCATCCCTCGCCTGTCGCATCGCTTCATGCGTCGCCTGCCTGTATTCGTACTGGCAGGCTGCCTCGCCGGTCCGGCACTCGCGCAGATCGACCTGCGGATCACGGTCCCGGCGGCTCCGGGAGGCGCTTGGGACCAGACCGCCCATGCGATCGAGCATGCGCTCGTCGAGAGCGGCACGGCCCGCAGCGTCGGCGTGATCAACATCCCGGGCGGGCGCGGTACGAGCGGCTTCGCCGAATTCGTGAGCCGGCCGGCCGGCGAGCCGAACCGGCTCATCGTGCTCGGCCTGCCGATGCTCGCCGGGCTCGCACGTGCGAAGCCGAGCCTTGCCATCGAAAGCGCCACGCCGGTCGCCCGGCTCACGGCGGAATATTTCGCGATCGCCGTGCCGGCGGAGTCCCCGATCGCCACGGCGCGCGATCTCGCGGAGGCGCTGAGGGGCGACCCCGCCAAGGTGACCTTGGGCGGCGGCGCGCTCGGCAGCGTCGACCACGTCCTCGCGGCCCTCCTCGCCAAGGCGGCGGGAGCCGAACCCGCCCGCCTCGCCTACGCGCCCTTCTTCGGGCCGGGCGAGATGATCGCCGCTCTCGTGGAGGGTAAGGTCGCGGCTGCGATCGGCAGCCTGCGCCAGTTCGAGGAGCAGCTCGCCGCCGGCCGACTGCGGCTGATCGGGATCAGCTCCTCCGAGCGTCTCGAGGGCGTCGAGGTCCCTACTCTGATCGAGCAAGGGATAGGTCTCGAGCTCGCGAACTGGCGCGGCGTGCTCGGACCGGCGGAGATGACCGCGGCCGAGCGCGAGGTGCTCGTCGAAACGATCGATCGCATGGTCCGAACGCCTCTGTGGCAGGCGATCCGGCGCAAGAAGGGCTGGCGCGACGCCTATCTGGCGGGCGACGATTTCGCGGCGTTCCTGCGACGGGAGCAGGCGCGGGTCACCGACGCCCTGCGATCGGTGGGGCTCGCGAAATAAGGGCCTGGGGGGACGAGATGGCGCAGGCGGGGCACAGATCGGTCGACCGCAGCGCGGTCGCAGTCGGAACCGGGCTTCTCGGGCTTGCGGCGCTCACCGCCTGGGACGCCAGTAGGCTCACCGTCACGTCGGTCTACGGGATGGGGCCGCAGGCCGTGCCGTATCTCGTGGCGGGCGGCTTCGTGCTCCTGGCGCTCGGGCATTTCGCCGTAGCGGCGCGCGGTGCCCTGCCGGAACGCGAGCCGGTCGATCGCCGTGCCGTCGCATGGATCGGGCTCGGCCTCGCCGGGCTGATCATCGCGGTGGGCCTCGGCCTCGGCTTCATCCCGGCGATGGCGCTGCTCTTCGCCGCGACCGCACGCGCCTTCGGGCGCAAAGCCGCCGTCGCCGACCTCGCCATTGGCCTGATCCTCGGCTTCCTGATCTATCTCGGCTTCACCAGGCTCCTGACCCTTTCGCTGCCGCAAGGGCCGCTCGAGCGTCTGCTCTGAGCCGCCGACCATGGACAGCTTCGCCGCGCTCGGCCAGGGCTTCCTCGTTGCGCTGCAGCCGGCCAAGCTGCTCTACGCCCTCGTCGGCGTGTTCCTCGGCACGGCGGTCGGCGTGCTGCCCGGGATCGGCCCGGCTTTGACGGTCGCGCTCCTCCTGCCGGTGACCTTCAAGCTCGACCCGACCGGCTCGCTGATCATGTTCGCCGGCATCTACTACGGCGGCATGTATGGCGGCTCGACGACCTCGATTCTGATCAACACGCCGGGCGAGAGCGCCTCGATGATCACCGCGCTCGAAGGGAACAAGATGGCGAAGGCCGGCCGCGGCGGGCCGGCGCTCGCGACCGCGGCGATCGGCTCCTTCGTCGCCGGCACCATCGCGACGGTCGCGCTTGCCCTTTTCGCGCCCTGGCTCGTCGAGCTCGCGATCCAATTCGGGCCGGCGGAGTACTTCGCGCTGATGGTCGTCGCCTTCGTCACCGTGTCGGCGACCTTCGGCGATTCGCCGCTGCGCGGGCTCACCAGCCTCTTTGTCGGCTTGTTCCTCGGATTGGTCGGCATCGACCGGCTCACCGGCCAAGCCCGGCTCACCTTCGAGGTGCCCGCGCTCCTCGACGGCATCGAGGTCACGACGCTCGCGGTGGGGCTGTTTGCGGTCGGGGAGGCGCTGTTCGTCGCCTCGCGGCGCAAGCACGCGCCTGAGGAGATCGAGCCCGTGCGCGGCTCGCTCTGGATGACCAAGGAGGATTGGCGCCGCTCCTGGGCGCCGTGGCTGCGCGGCACCGCGCTCGGTTTCCCGATCGGCGCCCTGCCGGCGGGCGGGGCCGAGATCCCGACTTTTCTGTCCTATACGGTCGAGAAGCGGCTGACCAAGCACCCGGAGGAATACGGGCACGGCGCGATCGAAGGGGTCGCGGGCCCGGAGGCCGCGAACAACGCGTCGGCCGCCGGCACGCTGATGCCGCTCCTGACGCTCGGACTGCCGACCTCGGCGACGGCCGCCATCATGCTCGCCGGCTTCCAGCAATACGGCCTCAACCCCGGCCCGCTCCTGTTCGCGGAGCGGCCGGACCTCGTCTGGGGGTTGATCGCGAGCCTGTTCGTCGCGAATGCGATGCTCGTGATCCTGAACCTGCCGCTCGTCGGATTGTGGGTGCGGCTCCTCGCGATCCCGCAGCCCTGGCTCTATGCCGGCATCCTGGTGTTCGCCGCCATGGGCACGATCGCTGCGAAGCCGTCGCTCGTCGAGATCGCGATGCTCGCCGGCTTCGGGGCGCTCGGCCTTGCGATGCGGGTCCTCGACTACCCGATCGCGCCGATGGTGGTCGGGCTGATCCTCGGCCCCATGGCCGAGACCCAGCTCAGGCGCGCGCTGTCGATCAGCCTCGGCGACCCGCGCGTGCTCGTGGAGAGCCCGATCGCCGCAGTGCTTCTCGCGGTCGCGGCGCTCGCGCTCCTCGCCCCCTATCTCATCCGCGGCCTGGGGCGCTTCAAGCCGGCGAAAGATTGAGAGCGCGGGCTCACTGCAGCTGGTGGCCGCGCTTGGCCATCTCGGCGCGGACCCGGGTCATCACATACTCCGCGAGGTCTAGGCTCCACCTCTGCATTTCGCGGACGAGATCATCGAGCACGAGCGGCTGCGTCTCCACGTATCTGCGGCCCGAGGGCGAGCGGAAGAAGGCGAGCGTGTCGTTGAGCTCAGCCTCGGTCATCTCGCGCGCGAAGATGCCGGCAATGATCGTCACGCCGCGCTGCTTCTGCAGCTCCATCTCGGGATCGAGCGCCTTCAACACCTCGTTGATGTCCTTGCCGATGTCGGGACGCGCGACGACCTGCTCGCGGATGCGGTCGTAAAGCTGCGGAATGATCGCATCGAGCGAACGGGTGATCCCCGAGGTGGCCGCGACCTCGCGCGCGACCGCGAGATGCGACTGGGAGAAACCGGCGCTCGGCGCCGGCTGCTGCGCGAAGGCGGCGCCCATGGCCAGCAGCAAGGCTGCGAGCACCGCGGCGGGACGTGCGAGAGAGGACATGCGGGGAGGCTCCAGATGAGTCGGCATCAGACCGAGCCGAGTTCGACGAGGCCCTCCGCGGTCGCGACGATCGCGCCCGTGGCGAGGCCGAGAAAAAGCCCATGCTCGACGACGCCGGGAACGGCGGCGAGCGCGGCGGCGACGCGCTCGGGGGCGTCGATGCGCTCGAGATGCGCGTCCAGGACGTAATGGCCGCTATCGGTCAGGAAAGGCGTGCCGTTTGCGGCGCTTCTGAGGCGCAGCTCGCCTTCGGCGCCGGCGCTCTTCAGCGCCGCCGAGATGGCTCGCCTCGTCGCGGCAAGGCCGAACCGGACGACCTCGATCGGAAGCGGGAAGCGCCCGAGCTCCTTCACGCGCTTCGATCCGTCGGCGACGACGATCATCCGCCGGCTCGCGGCGGCGACGATCTTCTCGCGCAGGAGCGCGCCGCCGCCGCCCTTGATCAGGCGCAAGCGGTCGTCGAGCTCGTCGGCGCCGTCGATGGTCAGGTCGAGCTCCGGGGTGTCGTCGAGCGTGGTCAGCGGGACGCCTTCGCGCTCAGCCTGCGCGCGCGTCGCTTCGGACGTCGGCACCCCGACGACCCGAAGACCGCCCCGCACCCGCTCGGCGAGGAGCGACAGGAAATGCTTTGCCGTCGAGCCGGTGCCGAGGCCAAGCCGCATACCGTCCGCGACGAGCGCAACCGCGCGCTCGGCAGCGGCGCGCTTGAGCTGATCGGGAGCGGAAACCGGCATCGGCGCGGAGTTATCGAGTTCCGCCCTGCGACGCAAACCGGAGCGCCAGGCCGGCTTGGCCCCTTGGCCCTAGGTCCAATTGCGTCGAAGGCCCCGGCTGACGTAATCCGGCCATGAGAATCTGTTGTGTTTTCAAGCTCCCTGAAAGGGTTTGTGTTCAAGCCGCCGGCTAGATCGCCGGTGCCGCGCCGATTCGGCACCGCTCCCGCGAGGAAGAATCCGCCTTTGCCCCGCATCCTGACCTACAACGTCCACCGCTTCGTCGGCACCGACCGCAAGGTCTCGGCCGCCCGCACCGCCGAGGTGATCGCGGCCTGCGGAGCCGACGTGGTCGCGCTGCAGGAAGCGCGGGTCGGCAGCTATCGCAAGACCGGCTTCGATCTCGAGGCCATCGCCCGCCATCTCGGGATGGAGCTGCATTTCGAACCGACGATCCGGCTGTTCGGCGAACAGTTCGGCTTGGCCGTGCTGACCGCCCTGCCGACCCGCCGCATCAAGGCAGGCGCACTCCCGACATTGCCGAACCGCGGCTCGCTCGAGGCCCGTAAGGCGCTCTGGGTCGGGATCGAGGTCGGCGGCTGCGAGCTCCAGATCGTCAACACCCATCTCAGCCTGCTGAGCCGCCGCGAGCGCCTCCTGCAGGTCGACACGCTGCTCGGCGCGGAATGGCTCGGCGGGCGTCCCTGCGTCAATCCCGTGGTGGTCGTCGGCGACCTCAACACCGGCGCGGGCTCGAAGGCCTATGGCCGCCTCGCCGAGGAGCTTCGCGACGTGCAGCTCGAGGCGACGCTGCCGCGTCTCCAGCCGACCTTCCATGCCCGCCTGCCGATGCGCCGGATCGACCACATTTTCGTGAGCGCCTCGATCGACGTGTTGCACGCGGAGGCGCGCCGCACCCCGCTCGCCCGCGTTGCGTCCGATCACCTGCCGCTGATCGCCGACCTCCGGCTGCCGGGCGAGGCCGCAATCCGGGTCATCCCGGCGGCGGAACGCGCAGCGGCGTAAGCAGCCGCAGGTTCAGCGCTTCTTCTCGAACGGCGCCATGAAGATCGATTTGCTCAGCGTGATCCAGGCGTCGTCGAGCGGCCCGCCACGCTGCTGACGCTGGATCATCACCACCGACCATTGCCCGCCGGGGAACTTCAGCTCGCCGGGGCCGAAGAGCATGATCGCGGCCGCATTGTGCTCGCGCTTCGCGCCTTCGCCGATCGTATAGAGCACCCAGGCGGCGCGCGCATCGTCGCCCGAATAACGCTTCTCGACGAGCTGCTCGATCGTCCGTCCAGGCTGCCGCAGCGCGCCGAGGATGTTCTCGATGTAGCGGTTCGAGGCCGCGGCGCGCGGCACGCCTTTCGGGACCGGCGTGATCGTCACGGTGACGAGGTTCTTCCAGCTCCGCACATCCTCGTCCTCCGGAACGTACTCGATCGTGAGCACCCCGTTGCGCACGCCGGTCCAGGCGGGTTTCGGGCAATCGAACCCCGCGGCGAGACGGGCGAGGCTCAACACGTCCTCCCGGACCGCCTGCTGGATATCCTGCGAAGGCGGCGGGGCGGGCTGCGCTTGCGCCGCCGCGCACGAAGCGAGAGCGATCGTCAGCCCGGCGACAACGGTTGTGGCAAGATTCGAAAGCGGGCGGGCGGGCATCGGGCCTCCGGTCAAATCGGCGATGGGTCGGCTACCGCCCTCTCCGGCCCCGAGGCTGTGCGCTGCCGCATGCCCTGGAGCGCTTCGGGAAGCGGCCCGCCGGTCGCCCAATCCAGGAGCTCAACCGTGTGGACGATCGGGATGTCGGTGCCCTTTCCGATCTGGGTCATGCAGCCGATGTTGCCGGTCGCGACGAGGTCGGGCTTGATCCGTTCGATGTTCGCGACCTTGCGGGCCCGGAGCTGCGCCGCGATTTCCGGCTGGTGGATGTTGTAGGTTCCTGCGGAACCGCAGCAGATGTGGCCCTCGGGCACGTCCTTCACCGTGAAGCCGGCCTTCTTCAGGAGCTTCTTGGGGTCTTCCCGGATCTGCTGGCCGTGCTGCATCGAGCATGCCGAGTGATAGGCGACCGTGAGGAGGGTCTCGCGCACCGGCTCCGCGAGTTCGAGCGTCGTGAGGTATTCGGTCACGTCCTTGGCCATCTCCGTGACCCGCCGCGCCTTCTCGGCGTAGGCCGGGTCGTTGCGGAACATGAATCCGTAGTCCTTGATAGTCGTGCCGCAGCCCGACGCCGTGATGACGATCGCGTCGAGCCCTGCCCCGTCCATCTCGGCGATCCAGGCGTCGATGTTGCGCTTCGCGAAGCCATGCGCCTCACCCTCGCGCCCCATGTGATGGACGAGCGCGCCGCAGCAGCCCTCGCCGTGCGGCAGCACCACCTCGATCCCGTGGCGGTTGAGGAGCCGGATCGCCGCCTGGTTGAAGTTCGGATTGAGCACCGGCTGCGCGCAGCCCGACAGGATTGCGACCCGCCCGAGCCGCGGCCCCTGGGCCGGCCACACGCCGGGACGGGCGAAGGGCGAGCGGGCCGGCACCCGGGGGGGTGCCAGTTCGAGCATGGCGCGAAGCCTGTTGCCGACGCGGGGCAGCGCCCCGAGCAGCCGGCTCAAGGGCTTGGCGAGCAGCGCCGCCGTCATGGCGAGGCGGAAGCGGCCCGGATAGGGCAGCACCTTGGCGAGGAGCGCGCGCATGACCCGGTCGTGCCAGGGCCGGCGGTGCGTCTCCTCGATATAGGCCCGGGCATGGTCGACGAGGTGCATGTAGTGCACGCCCGACGGGCAGGTCGTCATGCAGGCGAGGCAGGAGAGGCAGCGGTCGATGTGCTTGACGACCTCGGGGGTCGCGGGCTTGCCTGACTCGAACATCTCCTTGATCAGGTAGATGCGCCCGCGTGGGCTATCGAGCTCGTCGCCGAGAAGCAGATAGGTCGGGCAGGTGGCCGTGCAGAAGCCGCAATGGACGCAGGTGCGCAGGATCTTCTCCGACGATTGCATCGCCGGATCGCGCAGCTGCTCGGGGGCAAAGTTGGTCTGCATGCCCTACGCTCCGGCCTGCCAGGCTCTGATAGTGTCGAGCGGGTGCAGAAGCATGATGACGTTGAGCGTGAGGTTGTCGCGAATCCAGTAGCCGACGCCGAGCTCCAGCACCAATGCTAGCGCGACCGTCGCCGGAACCGGAAGCCGCCACGCCAGCACGAAGCCGAGGACCATGGCCAGCATGTCGGCGACCGAATTGACGACGCTGTCCCCGTAGTAGTCGAGCGCGATCGTCGTCTCGCGGTAGCGCTGGATCACCGCGTCGGTGTTCTCGACGATCTCCCAGCCGGCCTCAAGCGCGACGGAAATGCCGAGCCGCAGGCCGGTGCTCATGCGCAGGCCGGTCGCGCGGGAGAGAAGCCACAGCCCGGCATAGAACAGGAAGCCGTGCACGATGTGCGAGGGCGTGTACCAGTCGGTCAGGTGCTGCGAGTTCTCGGCGCTCTGCACCGCGCCATGCCACAGTTTCACGGTGCCGCATGTGCAGATCGGGACCCGCCCCATCCAGAGGAGCACGAGCGCCGCGGCGGCGATGATCCCAACGGCGAGCAGGGCGTGACCGATCGCCCATTCCGGGCCGTCACGGCCGGGCTTTGCCCGGCCCAAGGCCGGGCATGACCTAGGACCGGGTTCAAACTCCCGCATACATCCGCCCCGGATTGAGCACGCCTGCGGGATCGAACGCTGCCTTGATGTCGCGGGTGACGCGCATCAGCGGCGCCGGCTGCGGCTCGAAGACGTCGACCGCGGCGCGCACCTCCGCCGGCGCTCGAACCAGGGTCGCGTGGCCGCCCTGCGTCGCGACCGCCCCGCGGATCGTCGCCGCGCCCGCGTCCCCTGCCGGGTCGGTCGCAAGCCAGACGAGGCCGCCGCTCCAGTCGTAGAACCAGCGCGCTTGAAGCGCGCGCGCGACCTGCGCCATCAGCGCCGGGCCTTTGGCCGGGGCGGTCGAGACGCGCCACACGGCGCTGTCGTGCGGCTCCGCGAGCAAGGTCGCATCCCGCACCGCAGCCCAAAGCGCGCCGGCCCTCTCGCCGTCGATCGCCTCGGCCGGGCCGTAGCCTGCGAGCAAACGCTTCAGCTCGCCGAGACGATGGTCGACGGAGAAGGAGAAACCCTCGATGCGGATCAGCGTGCGCGCCTCTCCGCCGTCGAGCGCCGCCGGGAGATGGGCGGCACCGGTGACCTCGAAGGGCGAGGCGACCGCCGCGCAGAGCGCCTCGACGGCGCGCGAGTCGCTCAGGCCCGCAAGGGCCAGAGTAGCCGAGCGCTCCGGCCGCGGCAGCACCTTGAAGGTGACCTCGGTGACGAACCCGAGCGTGCCCCAGGAGCCGGCCATCAGCTTGACGAGGTCGAGCCCGGTGACGTTCTTCATCACGCTGCCACCGGACTTCACCGCCTCGCCGCGCCCGTTGACGAAGCGGACCCCGATGAGGCTGTCGCGCGCCGCGCCCGCCATGATCCGCCGCGGCCCGGAGACGTTCGCCGCCGCGACGGCGCCGATGGTCGGCTTGCCGGACGAGCCGAGGAGCGCGCGGTAGTCGGCCGGCTCGAAGGGCAGCTGCTGGCCGCGGTCTGCGAGCGCGCGCACGACCTCCGAGAGCGGCGTGCCGGCGAGCGCCGCGATGACCAGTTCGGCAGGCTCGTAGAGCGTGACGCCGGTGAGAGCCGCCGAGGATAGCGTCGCCTCGGTCTGCGCCGGCCGGCCGATCCCGGCCTTGGTGCCGCCGCCCGCCACCGCGAGCGGCATCCGCCGCGCCGCGGCGTCGGCGATAATCGCGCAAGCGTCGGATTCGCAGGTTGGGGTGAGGGGTGTCATGGCCGATGCCTCTGACGAGCCCCGTGCACGATCCGGACTATCCGGACCCTGCCGCCGCGCAGGATAGTGTAAAAGACGAGGTAGGGGGTGCGAGGCACCGGCATCCAACGTAGCTGCGGCTCGCGGCTCGCAGCCTGACCCGCTTTCGGCACATCGCCCAGCAACTCGGCGATCTCTTCGATACGGGCGACGACCCTTGCGGCGGCGCGTGGGTTGTCCTTCGCGATATAAGCGAAGATTGCGGCAAGCTGCGCGGCGGCGCGCCGGCCGAACTCAACCTTCACGGTGGCGGTATCGGTCGAACAAGGCTTGTATTTCCTCGCCGGGGACTGGCTCCTCGCGCTCGGCTTCCGCCAGCGCTTGCTCGAGATCAGCCCAGTCCTCCTCCGTCAGGTGCTCCAGCAAGCCGTTCTGCTCCTCCAGAATCAGCAGCGTCCGAGCCGCATCTTCCTGCCGTTCCAGCGGCCAGGTCCGCACGCGCTCGAACACCGCCTCGATCTGTTCCTTCGTCATGGCACCCGATCCTATCGCCGCGGCCCTCACGCTGCCACCCGCCCCTCGAGCGGGAAGACCTTGGCCGGGTTCATCAGCCAGCCCGGATCGAACACGCCGCGCACCCGCATCTGCTGCTTAAGGTCGGCCTCGGTGAACTGGCAGCGCATGAGGTCGCGCTTCTCGATGCCGACGCCGTGCTCGCCGGTGAGGCAGCCGCCGACCTCGACGCAGAGCTTCAGGATCTCCTCCCCGGCGGCTTCAGCCTTCTCCATTTCGCCGGGCTTGTTGATGTCGAACAGGATCAGCGGGTGGAGGTTGCCGTCCCCGGCGTGAAAGACGTTCGCGACGCCCAAGCCTTCGGCCTTGCAGATCTCGTCGATGCGCTTGAGGACATACGGCAGCCGGCCGGTCGGGATCGTCCCGTCCATGCAGATGTAGTCCGAGATGCGCCCGGTCGCGCCGAAGGCCGATTTGCGGCCCTTCCAGATCGCGGCGCTCTCGGCCTCCGACTGCGACACGCGCAGCGTCTTCGGGCGGAAGGGCTGCGCGATCTCGACGATGCGGGCGAGCGTGTCCTCGCATTCCTCGTCCGAGCCTTCGACCTCGATGATCAGCATCGCCTCGACGTCGAGCGGGTAGCCGGCATGGGCAAAGGCCTCGCAGATCTTGATCGCCGGGCGGTCCATGTACTCCATGGCGACCGGGATGATCCCGGCGCCGATAATCGCGGCGACGCAGGCGCCGGCGTCCTCGACCGCGTCGAAGCCCATGAGCGCCGGGCGCGCGCCCTCGGCGGCGCGCAGGATGCGCACCACCGCCTCGGTCACGACCCCGAGCTGCCCCTCCGAGCCGCAGACCAGGCCGAGGAGGTCGTAGCCTGGCGCATCGAGGTGCTCGCCGCCGATTTCCACGACCGTGCCGTCGACGAGCACCATGGTGACGCCGAGGAGATTGTTGGTGGTGACGCCGTATTTGAGGCAATGCGCCCCGCCCGAGTTCATGGCGATGTTGCCGGCGATGGTGCAGGCGAGCTGCGAGGACGGATCGGGCGCGTAGAAGAAGCCCTCATGCGCGACCGCCTGGCTGATGGCGAGGTTGGTGATGCCGGACTGCACCCGCGCGGTGCGGTTCGCGAAATCGACCTCGAGCACCCGGTTCATCTTGGCGACGCCGAGGATGATCGCGTCCTCCTGCGCGATCGCGCCGCCGGAGAGCGAGGTGCCGGCCCCGCGCGGCACCACCTTGACGCCGTTCTCGCGGCAGAAGCGCATCACGGCCGCAACCTCCTCGGTCGTCGATGGCAGGACCACGGCGAGCGGCAGCTTGCGGTAAGCGGTGAGCCCGTCGGTCTCGAAAACGCGGCGCTCGTCCTCGGTCACGATCAGCGCCTCGGGCGCGACCAGGGGAGCAAGACCGCGCAGGATCTCCTCGCGCCGGGCAAGGATCGCCTGGTCCGGGACCGGGAATGCTATCGACATGGCAGCCTCCTGTCGCGACTTCTACCTCATCCGCGCGCCCTTTGCAGCGCGGGGGCTTGCAGCGGCGAAGACTTGCACTTGACCGGTCGCGCGACGGCATGGTCGATGAGGCCTGCACTCACGGAAGCCTCGCCATGAGCACCAGCCCCGGCCCGCGGGTCGGCCTTTTCGTCACGTGCCTCGTCGACCTGATGCGGCCCTCGATCGGCTTCGCGGCCGTCAAGCTCCTCGAGGACGCCGGCTGCCGGGTCGAGGTGCCGGTCCAGACGTGCTGCGGCCAGCCCGCCTACAACACCGGCGACCGCGGCACCACGCGCGACCTCGCCGAGCGGGTCATCGAGAGCTTCCGCGGTTTCGACTATGTGGTCGCGCCGTCGGGCTCCTGCGCCGGCATGATCAAGGTGCATTATCCCGAGCTCTTCATGGAGGACCCGAACTGGGCCCCGCGCGCGAACGAGCTCGCGGCGCGGACGTGGGAGCTCACGAGCTTCCTCGTCGATGTGATGGGCGTGAAGGCGGTCGCCGCGCGCTTCGGCGGCGCCGTGACCTATCACGACTCCTGCTCCGGACTGCGCGAATTGGCGGTGAAGCGGCAGCCTCGCCGGCTTCTCGAGAGCATGGAAGGCCTCGAGATCGTCGAGATGGACGACTCCGAGGTATGCTGCGGCTTCGGCGGCACCTTCGCCGTGAAATACGCCGAGATCTCGAATGCCATCGTTTCGGAGAAGACCAAGAACGTCGCCGGGACCGGCACGCCGACGCTGCTCGCCGGCGATCTCGGCTGCCTCATGAACATCGCCGGCAAGCTCTCGCGCGAGGGCAGGGCGATCGAGGTGCGCCACGTCGCCGAGGTGCTCGCCGGCATGACGGACGAGCCGGCGATCGGCGCCCCCCAGAAGCGGCACAGGGCGGAGTAGGACGATGGTTCAGGTCAAGGCGAAGCCGCGGGTGTCTGAACCCGCGCCGACCGATTACGAAGGCGATTTTTACCTGTGGTGCTTCGATCAGGCAGAGCTTCTCCGCCTGCGGCGTTTCTCGGAGCTCGACCTTCCGAACCTGATCGAGGAGTTGCAGAGCATGGGCCGGGAGCAGCGCTACCAGCTCGAGGCAAGCTACCGGCTCATCATCTCACATCTGCTCAAGTGGCAGCACCAGCCCGCGCTGCGGTCCTCATCCTGGAAGATTACGCTCACGCGCGAGCGGGCGAACGTCAGGCGGCGCGAAGCGGATAGCCATGCTCTCCGATCGCAAGCCGCTCAGATCGTCGCCAGCGCTTATCCGGATGCCCGAAAGGAGGCCGAGGTCGAGACCGGCCTCCCGAAGTCGGCGTTTCCGCCCGAATGTCCTTACACGTTCGATCAGCTGCGTGACCCGGACTGGCTACCTGACGCTGCTCCGCAGAAGGCGGCCGAAGCTCGGCGGGCAAGCCGGCCGGCACTCGTCGCCGCTCGATCCTGACGCGACGCTCCAAGTAGTGCCTGGGCATTTCGTATTTATCGGCGCTGCGCCCTTCTCTCGCGAACCGAGGGCTCGCGCCGCCGTTGTCATCGCATCAAGAGGAGGCGACGCCATGCCCGGGACATCCAAGAGAAAGCGCGACGGCGCGACGGCCCTCAGTGCCGTGAAGACGAAGGAGACGGTCGACGCAGCCGACGCACCGCGCGCCGCGGCTGCCAAGTCGGAGAAGGCGTCTGGACGGGCGCGCGACGCTTCGGGCGACAGCCCAAAGCGTCAGGGTGACAAGCTCGAAAACGCGCGCGACGCCGCAGCCGGGCGCAAGGGACGATAGCATCGCGAGGCGCCCGAGGCGGACGAACAAGCAGGATGGGGGCGCAAGGGCTGAGGCGCCTTGCGCCCACCGCCATAATGCGGCGCACATACCGAGGGGGATGCAATGAAGATCAATCCATACTTGTTCTTCGACGGCGATTGCGAGGAAGCGTTCAAGTTCTACGCCGAGGTCCTCGGCGGCAGGATCGACGCGATGTTCCCGCACGCGGGCTCGCCGGCCGAGGAGCACGTGCCGGCCGAATGGCGGAGCAAGATCATGCACGCCCGGCTTGTCGTCGGCGACGAGGTGCTGATGGCCTCCGACGCACCGCCCGGCCGGCAGGACGCCATGAAGGGTTTCTCGGTGTCGCTCAACGTCGACAGCATCGCGGAGGCTGAGCGCATCTATCACGCGCTCGCCGAGAACGGCACCGCGACGATGCCGATCCAGCAGACCTTCTGGGCGGCGCGCTTCGGCATGCTCGTCGACCGCTTCGGCACGCCCTGGATGATCAATTGCGAGCAGGCCGCCTGACGGCAGGCAGGCACACAGGCTGCACATCATCCGGAGGGATCCATGAAGGTTCTCGCGGTCATCGCCCTCATCCTGCTCGTCGCGATCGTTGTCGTCCTCGTGCTCGCCGCGAGGAAGCCCGCCGGCTTCCGCATCGAGCGCGCGACCAGCATCAAGGCCCCGCCCGACAAGATCTTCGCGCTCATCAACGACTTCCGGAACTGGCGCGCCTGGTCGCCTTGGGAGCGGATGGACCCGAATCTCAGGCGCAGCTACAGCGGCGCCGAGCGCGGCGAAGGCGCGGTCTACGAATGGGAAGGCAACAGCAAGGTCGGGAAAGGGCGCATGGAGATCGTCGAGGCGCCGCCGCCCTCCAGGGTCGCGATCAAGCTCGATTTCCTGAAACCCTTCGAGGCGCACAACACCGCCGAGTTCACGCTCGTGCCGCGCGGCGACGCGACCGAGGTCACCTGGGCGATGCACGGACCGAACCTGTTCATCGGCAAGGTGATGGGCGTGTTCATGAGCATGGACCGCATGATCGGCAAGGATTTCGAGGCCGGCCTCGCCAACCTCAAGGCCGCCGCCGAGCAGTGATACGCCTTGGAACGGCCACGCTCCGGTCGCCACTACCGATGGCCGCCGCGGCTATGGCTTGTATTTCTTGTAGATGTCGTGCGGGCCGATATCATCGACCAAGAAATAGTCGCCCACCTCGTCTTTCTGGCGCCGGAGGATGAAGCGGTTCTGTCCTCCGGCTCGGCATTCCCAGAGCACGCCGTTCCAACCTTCCATCGGTTTGAAATTCAAGTTCCCCGGTGGGGGGCTCTGCACGAGACGATCAAGATAGCGCTTGGCCCGCATGCGATCGTCGACCGTTAACCGCCTAACCGCCTTCTGGTACTTGTCGCTGAGGACCAGACGCGGCATCTAGCCCAGTGTCTTCAGATACTCGTCGGCATCCCACGGCTCTCCTCGCATCGGCCCAACTGGCTTTCCGGGCTGGTAATACGATCGGGCCTCCATAAGCCGCCAGCGCGCGTCCCGGCACATGGCCGCAACCCTGTCGGCCCGCGCAAGCGCGTTTTGGAGCACCTCATTAATCACGGCCAGCTTGTCTGGCGTCGACTTCGCCAGCCGGCGAAGATCGACACTTGCCCTTCGCTCCGACTCTCTCTTGCTGCGAGCCGCGCTTCTCTCTTCTTCCAACAAACTCTCGATCAGAGGGTCCAGATCGATCTGAGCGCCTGAAGCCAAAAGCCCCACTAAGTCGTTAACAACCTTCTCGACAATCTCGGCATAAGAAGCGAACGCGGCGTCGCCTTTCTCAATAGTGAGTTCCAGGGCCGCACGCACGGCATGCGGTTCCGCTTTGGCCAGGACGCCGAGCGATCCGAGTATCTCCTCGGCGACGGCGCGGGGAGGGCTGGGCAGCTTATTCAAGGCATGTGCCATGCCTCCGAAAGTGGTCCGTCGCCGCAACGGTGTCAAACCTCGGACTACTCACCTCTTGATCCTGCCCTCCCGATGCTCCCGAGTGCTTGTATCGACCTCCCTGGTTCTCTATCCACGCATCGAGATGCTTTGGCGGTGCCGCGGAAGCTCGAGCAGGTCGTCGCACAGATCGACCTTCCTCGCATCGAGGCGGGGCGCGGCCCCGTACTGCGGATCGGAGAAGAGGATGGAAGCGAAGCCGCAGAAGGAGCACGCCTGGCTGCAGAGGCTGGTCGGCGAGTGGCGCGCCGAGATGGAGTGCCGGATGGGCCCGGACCAGCCGTCGATGACGTCGACCGGATCGGAGACGGTGCGCTCGCTCGGGGGTTTATGGACGCTCGGCGAGGGCGAAGGCGAGGCGCCGGACGGCACGCCCGTGAGATCGCTCATGACGCTCGGCTACGACCCGCAGAAGCAGCGCTTCGTCGGCACCTTCGTCGCGTCGATGATGACGCATCTCTGGTCCTACGACGGCACCCTCGACGCCTCAGGCGAGGTGCTGACGCTCGACACCCTCGGCCCGAGCTTCTCCGGCGACGGCAGGTTGGTGCGCTACCAGGACATCATCGCCTGGGAGGGCGACGACCACCGTACTTTGAGGTCGCGCGCCATGGGCGAGGACGGCGGCTGGGGCCCGTACTTTGTGACAGCCCATTATCGCCGCAAGCGATAGCGCATCGGGGTGGTGCGTCAGTTTGAGTTTTTTGCACGCTCAGAACTGGCTGCAAGGAAGGTGTTGCAAACGGGGGCCGAGACGATCGACCTTTGTGCTTCTCAATACGCGCCAATGCCACCGGACGGCGGCGGCAGGTTGCCTCGCTTATTCCTGTTGATGTAGTCGGGGCTCACGTCAAACCACTTGCACAGCCAAACTGTGTAGGAGGTCAACCATCGAACGATCGCCATGGCAGGGTCCCTTCCCGAGGGCGGAAGGATACCACGATCCGTTGACGCCGCGCAGCCCGATTTCAAACTGACGCACTACCCGCATCGGCCGACGCGTTCAGCGCGACAGGATCGGCGGATCCGCGCGCGGCAGGGCCGGGCCGGAGGCGCCGGGCGCGACCTCGCCGCGCTCGATGGTGAGCGTTCGCTCCGAGATCGCAGCGAGCAGCTTCGGGTTCGATTCGGTGATCAGGAGAGTGATGTCGCGATCCTGCGAGCGCAGACGCCGCAGCGCCTCCGCGTAGCGCTGCGCGAGCACCGGGGCGAGGCCCTGGAAGGGCTCGTCGAGGAGCACGAGCTTCGTGCCTAGGATCAGCGCGCGGGCGAGCGCGACCATCTTGCCCTGCCCGCCGGAGACCGAGCCGGCCGGCCGTGCGCGCAGCTCCGCCATCTCCGGCAGGACGCCGTAGGCGCGCTCGAGCCGGCGCTTGGTCTCGGCGGGCCCGAGCCCGCCGACGCGCGCCGGCAACAGCAAGTTCTCCTCGACCGAAAAAGCCGAGAACAGGCGGCGATCCTCCGGGGCGTAGCCGATGCCGAGCCCGGGCCGTTCGTGCGGCGGCGTGCGGGCGAGGTCGGCGCCGTCGAAGAGGATGCGCCCGGCCGCCGCGGTGAAGCCCATGATGGTGCGCACGGTCGTGGTCTTGCCGGCACCGTTGCGGCCGACGAGCGCGACCGTCGAGCCGGCCTCGAGCGCGAAGCTCACGTCGCGCAGCACCACGACGCCGGCGATCGAGACGCGGACCTGCTCGAGCGCCAGCATCATATGCCGATCACCTGGCTGATCACGGCGGGATCGGCGAGCACCTCGCGCGGCGTGCCGACGGTCTGGATCTTGCCGCTGCTCCAGACGGCGACGCGGTCGGCGTAGCGCTGGACCACGTCCATGTCGTGCTCGACGAACACCGAGGTGACGGCTTGCGCGTTCAGCGCCGCGACCAGCACATCCATGATGGCGAACTTCTCGGCCGAGGCGACGCCGGAGGTCGGCTCGTCCATGAGCACGAGCTTCGGCTTGAGCGCGAGGGCCATCGCGATGTCGACGAGCTTGCGCCGCCCCTCGGGCAGGACGACGGCCTTGTGCTCGGCGGCGTCGCGCGCGCCGACGAGCTCGAGCAGCTGCATCATCTCCTCGCGCTCGGGGAGGTCCTCGAGGCTGCGCAAGGTCGCAAGCCGGCCGTTGCGCGAGGCGGCGGCGATCAGGAGGCTCTCGATCACCGTGTGCTCGAGGAAGAGCTGCGGGATCTGGAAGGCGCGCGCGATGCCGAGGCGCGTGATCGCGCGCGGCGAATGTGCCGTGATGTCCTGGCCGAGGAACTCGACGCTGCCGGCCTGCGGCTTGAGGTAGCCCGTGGCGATGTTGAGGAAGGTGGTCTTGCCGGCGCCGTTCGGCCCGATGATCGCAAGATGCTCGCCGGCCTGCACGTCGAGATCGACGCCGTCGGCCGCGACCACGCCGCCGAAACGGATCACCAATCCGCGCGCGCTGAGCACGACCTTCGTCACGCCGCCGACCTTTCGCCGGCGCTCCGGCGCCGCACGATCCCGATCAGGCCCGCCGGCGCAAGGAGGATGATCGCGATGAGCACGAAGCCGAGGATCATCTGCCAGGCGTCGGCGAGCTGCGCCGAGGCATAGAAGCGGACGAACTCGAACACCGCGGCGCCGGCGAAGGCGCCGAGCGCATGGCCGGTCCCGCCGAGGATCGCGATGAACACGAACTCGCCGGACTTCGTCCAATAGGCGAACTCCGGCGTGGCGATCTGCTGGATCACCGCGACGAGGCTGCCGCCGAGCCCGGCGAGCACCGCCGAGGTCACGTAGCCGACGAGCAGCACGCGGCGCGCCGAGATGCCGAGATATTCGAGCCGCGTCTCGTTGCTCTTGATCGCCCGCAGCATGCTCCCGAGCGGGCTCTCGAGATAGCGCTGCACCGCGAACAGGGCTGCGACCGCGATCGCGAAGCTGAGGTACAGAAGCACGTAGGAGAATTGATCCGGCGTGAAGGTGAGGCCGACAAGCGCCGGCCGTGCGACCCGGATGCCGTCGGCGCCGTTGGTGTAGTGGAACATCTTCTCGAGAAGCGACCACAATACCATCGAGAAGGCGAGGTTGAGCATGCCGAAGAAGATCTCGCGGTAGCGCACCACGAACAGCCCGACGATCAGGCCGAGGACGCCGCCCGCCACCGCTCCGAACACGAGGTAGAGCAGCATGTCGCCGACGCCGACATAGCGGCCGTAGAACGCCACCGCGTAGGCGCCCGCGGCGAAGAACATGGCGTGGCCGAAGGAGACCTGGCCGGCCTGGAGCAGCACGATGATGCCGAGGACGACCACGCCCTTCGCCAGGATCAGCGCGAGCAGCGTCACGATGCTCGGCGACGCCATCGGCAAGACGCCGATCGCGGCGAGCCCGACGAGGGTCGCGCCGATCAGCACGCGGTGCCTGCGCCACATCAGATCCTCCTCAGGCGGGTCGCACCGAACAGGCCCTGCGGCCGGATGAGCAGCACCAGCACCATGATGGCGTAGGGCACCAGCACCTCGAACTCGGGATAGGTGTAGATCGCAAAGGCGCGCGCGAGACCGATCATCAGCGCGGCGATGGCGGCGCCTTCGATCTGACCGAGGCCGGCGGTCGCCGCGACCGCAAAGGAGAGCACGATCATTTCGGTACCGATGCCCGGCAAGAGCGAGGTCGTCGGCGAGGCGAGCGCGCCGCCGAGCGCGGCAAGGATCGCGCCCAGGATGAAGGTCCGCAGGAAGACGCGGTTGGGGTTGATGCCGATCGCCGTCGCGGCCTCGCGGTCCTCCGTCACCGCGAGGATCACGGCGCCGCCGAGGGTATGCCGGAGGAAGTAGCGCAGCCCGATGAGCGTCAGGGCCGCGACGCCGGGCAGGAGCAGGGTCTGGTAGGAGGTGTAGCCGACGCCGAGGACCGAGATGTTGGGCAGGAGCTGGAGGGGCGCGGCGGCGAAGATCGGCTGGACGCCCCAGATCACGCGCTGCAGGTTGTCGAGGATCATGAACACCGCGAAGGTGATGAGGAGCTGGAGCGCCTCGTCGCGGCCGTAGACGAGGCGCAGGAGAAAGCGCTCCAGGAGCCCGCCGAGAATCGTCCCGACGCCGATCGCGGCAAGGAGCAGGCCGGGATAGGTCAGCCAGGGCGAGATCGGCGCGACCGCGATGCCGATCGTCGCCGCCGCATAGGCCCCGTAGGCGTAAAGGCTGCCATGCGCGACGTTGACGATCCTCATGACGCCGAAGATCAGGCTCAAGCCGACCGAGACGAGGAACACCAATGCGGCGTAGGAGATCCCGTCCAGGGCCGCCAGGACGACGATGGTGAGGTTCATGGTGAGCTGGCGCCGGCGTTACGGGGCGGGCGGCGCGGACGCCGCCTCGCTTCGTGCGAAAGCGGGAGAGAGGCTCCGAAGCCGGCTCACCCGCCGTGCTTGAACACCGGAACCTCGAGCTTGATGAGCTCGGGCGTGAGCGTCTTCAGCCAGTCCCCGGTCTTCTGGTTCGGCGGGTTGATGAGCTTCGTCGAGTCGAAGATCATCATGTCGTCGAGCACCATGAAGTCGTAGCCCTCGCCCCGCTTGGTCGTTCCGACGAGCTGCGCCTCGATGCCCTGGTTGTCCTCGCGCAGCCTGACCGGGCGTCCCCAGGCCTGGAACGTCAGTCCCTCCATGGCGTCGACGACCTGCTCGCGGCTCGGCCATTTTCCGCCGGCCGCCTTGCCGGCCTTGTCGTAGGCGGCCTGCAGCGCCGCGAAGGCCTGCGCCATGTGGTAGACCGGGTAGATCGGCCAGGCTCCGGTGCGCGCCTTGAAGGCTTCGTTGAAGGCCTTGAACTCGGGCTTGTTCTTCATCTCGGGGTGCAGGAACCAGTGGTCGCCGCGCGCGCCGACGATCAGGCCCTCGGGCACGTCGCGGCCGAGGCGCTGCAGGGAGGTCTCGCCGATGCCGAGCACGAAGGTCGATTGGCGAAGAAGCCCGCGCTGTCCGGCCTGGCGCACGAAGGTGTCGAGGTCGCCGCCCCAGGAAGTGGTCAGCACCACCTCCGGCCGAAGCGCGAGCAGCCGCGAGACCTCGGTCGAGTAGTCGGGCGCACCGAACTTCGGGAAGAACTCGCCGACCACCTGCACGTCGGGCTTGAGCTGCTTCAGGGCGGTCGAGAAGATCTCCCAGCTCTCGCGGCCCCAGGCGTAATCCTGGTTCACGACCGCGATCGTCTTGAAGTCGGGCTTCTTCTTGAGGAGGTAGATCAGGACCGCCATCATCTCCTGGGTGGCGTTGGCCTGGGTGCGGAAGTTGTAGCGGTATTTCTTGGCCTCGAGGATCGAGGAGGCGCCGCAATCCCACATCAGGTTCATGACCTTGAGGTCCTCGGCGAGCGGCACGAGCTGGTTGCAGCTGCCCGACGAGATCGAGGCGAAGGTGACGTCGACCTTCTCGTCCTGCACGACGCGGCGATAGTTCGAGACCAGCGCCTCCCCGCCCGCGCCCTCGTCGATGAATGAGAGCTTCACCGGCACGCCGAGGATGCCGCCTTTCTTGTTGATGTCCTCGGCGATCATCTCGGCCGCGTTCTTGCCCGGCACGCCGAACACCGAGGCCGGGCCGGACAGGAACGTGGTGATCGCGATCTTGAGCTCCGCCGGTTTGTCCTGCGCGGATGCCGGAGCCCCGCCGATCGCGACCGCGGCGGCTGCCGCAAGCAGTCCCGTGAACGTCCTTCGTCCGGTCCTCATCGAGCGTCCTCCCTCATGTCGCGCGCTGCGCGTTCCTCGTTCACGGCGAGGCTCGCCGCGACGAGCGGCCCCGGGGCGGATCATGCTCCAGGACCGATCGATTTGAACAGTGCTTTTCGTCCCGCGCCGCGCGTGGGCCGCGGGAGTGGCGGTCGGAAAGGGCGAGAGCGGGCTAGCTCCGTCCGTTCTTAGACCCTGGCCCGCGCCTCGCGTCGCGCAGATGCACGAGATTGGTCGGAGCGGGTTCACGGGTCTCGGCGATGATCTTCGCTACGGCGCGGCCGAGATCGGCGAGCGCAAAAGGCTTGCGCAGGACCGTGAACTCGGACGCGGCGAGGGCAAGAGCGTTGCTGTAGCCGGTGACCAGGAGCACCGGGAGATCCGGCCGGCGCTGACGGATCGCACGAGCAAGCCCGAGCCCGTCCATCGCGCCCGCCATGACGATGTCGCTGATCACGAGGTCGAAGCTCTCGCGCTCGACCGCCTCGAGAGCCGCCGCGGCATCGCCGGCGCCCTCGATGCCGTAGCCCAATTGCTGCACGAGCTCGGCCGTGGCTTCGGCGACCTCGGGGTTATCCTCGACGAGAAGGATCGTCCCGCTGCCCGCGAACTCGGCAGCCGCCTCGACGGGTGCGTGTTCGGCCGCCTCCCGCGCCCGCGGCAGGTAGAGCGTCACGCTCGTGCCGCGTCCGAGCTCGCTGTTGAGTGCGACCGTGCCGCCGGACTGGTGCACGAAGCCGTGGACCTGCGACAGCCCGAGCCCCGTACCCTTGGCGCCCTGCTTCGTGGTGAAGAAGGGATCGAAGACCTTCGGCAGAATGTCGGGCGCGATGCCGCTGCCGCTGTCGGCGACGGTAAGCGCGATGAAGTCGCCCTCGAGGCTCGGCTGCGTTTCGCCGCCCTTCAGGGTGACGTTCTCGGCCGTGATCGTGATCATGCCGCCCTCGGGCATGGCGTCGCGGGCGTTCAGCGCGAGATTGATGAGCGCGAGCTCGAACTCGCTGACATCGGCCTTCACCGGCCACAGCTCCGGCGGGATCATGTCGACGAGCCTGACCGAGGCGCCGATCGAGCTGCCGATCATCGGCCGCACCGCCGCGATGCGCTCGCCAATCGAGAACACCGTCGGGTTCAGCATCTGGCGGCGCGAGAAGGAGAGGAGCTGGCGAGTCAGCGACTCGCCTCGCCTCGCGGCCGCCTCGATGGCCTCGGCCGCCCGCCGCCCCTTGGAATCCTCTCCCGCGACCTTCTTGATCGTCTCGATGTGCCCGCTCACGATCATCAGGAGGTTGTTGAAGTCGTGCGCGACGCCGCCGGTGAGCTGGCCGAGCGCCTCCATCTTCTGGGTGTGGGCGCGCTGCGCCTGCGCCTCCTGCAGCCTGAGCTGCGCCTCGCGCCGCTCCGTGATGTCGCGCGTGATCTTGGCGTAGCCGACGAGCCCGCCGGTCTCGTCGCGGATCGCATCGATCACGACGTTCGCCCAGAACAGCGACCCGTCCTTGCGCACGCGCCAGCCTTCGGCCTCATAGCGCCCCTCCTGGGCCGCGATGTGGAGCGCGCGCGCAGGCATGCCCGCCGAGCGCTCGGGCTCGGTGTAGAAGCGCGAGAAGTGCTGCCCGACGATCTCGTCCGCCGAATAACCCTTCATGCGCTCGCCGCCGGCATTCCAGTTCGTGACGATGCCGTTGAGGTCGAGCATGTAGAGGGCGTAGTCGGTCACCCCGCGCACGAGGAGGCGCAGCTGGCGCTCGCTCTCGCGCAGCGCCTCCTGGGCCGCGCGGCGCTCCGTGATGTCGCGCGTGATCTTGCCGAACCCGATCAGCTCGCCGGTCTCGTCGCGGATGGCGTCGAGCGTGACTGACGCCCAGAACCGGCTGCCGTCCTTGCGCACGCGCCAGGCCTCGGCCTCGTAGCGCCCTTCGCGGGCCGCCGTCTCGAGGACCCGCAGCGGCAGGCCGGCCGCGCGGTCCTCGCGGCCGTAGAAGCGCGAGAAATGCTGGCCCACGATCTCGTCCGCGGTATAGCCCTTCATGCGCTCGGCGCCGGCGTTCCAATTGACCACGATGCCGCTCGGATCGAGCAGGTAGATCGCGTAGTCGACGACCCCTTCGACGAGGAGGCGGAAGCGGCGCTCGCTCTCGCGCAAGGCCTCCTGGGCCATCAGGCGCTCGGTGATGTCGCGGGTGATCTTGGCGAAGCCGATCAGCCGCCCGGTCTCGTCCCAGATCGGATCGAGGACGGCGTTCGCCCAGAAGCGGCTGCCGTCCTTGCGCACGCGCCAGCCCTCGGCCTCGAAGCGGCCTTGCGCCTTCGCCTCGGCGAGCGCCCTCGCAGGCAAGCCCGAAGCCTGGTCCTCGGGAGTGAAGAAGCGCGAGAAGTGCTGGCCGACGATCTCGAGCCGGTCGTAACCCTTCAGCCGCTGCGCCCCGGAGTTCCAGCTGGCGATGAATCCCTCGGGATCCAGCATGTAGATGGCATAATCCGTGATCGACTCGACCAGGAGCTGGAAGCGCCTGGCCTCATCCGGGTCGTCGGGTTTGGCTTTGGCGTTCACGCGATCTGCTCTCCAGGTCACGGATGCGCTTGTAGGGGCCGGCGCGGCACGGCATAACAGGCTTATCGCGTGCCCGAAACAGCCGGGCTTGGTCACATATCTCCCCCGTCGCTCCGTTTCAACGGCAGCCGCCGATGGCCACGAACCTGGGACGCCTTCTCCCTCTCCGATCGGCCCTCGCCGAGGCCGAGGCCGGGGGCCTTTGGCTTGGCTCCTCGGCCGAGAGCGACGGCGACGATCTCGACCCCCCCTCCTCCGCGCCTGATCCGGCCGCGCGCGAGGATCTTCCCTTCCGGGTCGAGCTCTGGAACGAGGCCCGCACCACGGTCGAGCAGGTCTTGGCCGTGACCGCGAACGGGAGTATCGGCTTCGCGGCTTATTACGCGGCGACCCGGGAGCAGCCGAACCGCTACATTACGCTGCGTCACAGGAACCGCGTCGTCTCGCGCTGGAACGGGCCTGGGCACTGAGCGGGCCCGCCGCGCGCGGGGAGCTTCGGATGACCGCGCATCAGCAGGGCGGGAAGGTGCTGCGGATGAGCGAGGCGCCGGCCGAGCCCGACGACCTCGCCTACCGCATCGAGCTCTGGGACGAGGCCGGCGGCGGAACGGTCGAGCGCGTTCTCGCCCGCGCCTTCAGCGCCGGGCTTGCCCGCGCCATGTTCACGGCGGCCCGCGGCGAATACCCCGACCGCCGCATCACCCTGCGGCGGGGCGAGAAGATCATCGCCGATACGGCGGGGTGATGCCGGCCAGGGCAGGCTCGAACCGCCTGCGATCGGCTTGCAACCGATCCGGCCGCGGTCTTTCCTGCGATTCGGAGCCGCTTCCGCTCTATCGCGCACGCTTGTTCGAGTTCCTCACCGATCGGCAAATACGAGTCCGGATCGATGTCGGATCGGTCGACCGTCGCGGTCTAAGCCCTTATTTCGGCTGGCGTCCAGGTCCGCTTGGGGCGGCACGGCGCCAGATCCGATCTATGTGACAGGGCTGTTCGCGATCGACGCTTGCAATCATTCAGCGGGCGTCGACCGGCGATCCGGCCGGGTCAGCCAGAGCGTGCCAAATCCGATCCCGAGCACGAGCGCCGGCAGGACGAAATAGACGTAGATTTCAAGCACGGTCATCGCGTCCTCCGAGAACGCGCCTTGCAGTCCAATCTAATACGCACCCGAGTGCAAGCCAACCAAGGCTGAGGAGCGCCAGCGGCCATCCTGGTACAGCGCCGCCGAGGTTGAGAGCGACCGCTATGGTCGGCGCGATGAAGCCGGTTACGACCGCGCCGCTCGCAATCGAATTGAGCCAAGCTGCAGTAAGCTTCCGTCGTTCGTCGGGAAGATTCACGTGACTGCAGCCCGATGGGATCAGCCAAGGGATTCCGCCGGGCTACGAACCCGGGCGGCGGGGGCCGATCGGGTTTAGTTCCTGCTCTTGTCGACCAGCGCCTTCTGCTTGATCCACGGCATCATGCCGCGCAGGCGCTCGCCGACCTCCTCGATCGGGTGCTGGGCGAGCTTGGCGCGCGTCGCCTTGAAGGAGGTCTGGTTGACGCGGTTCTCGAGCATCCAGTCGCGGGTGAACTTCCCCGACTGAATGTCGGCGAGGATGCGGCGCATCTCGGCCTTGGTCTCGTCGGTGATGACGCGCGGGCCGGTGACGTACTCGCCGTATTCGGCAGTGTTCGAGATCGAGTAGTTCATGTTGGCGATGCCGCCCTCGTAGATCAGGTCGACGATCAGCTTCACCTCGTGCAGGCACTCGAAATAGGCCATCTCGGGCGCGTAGCCCGCCTCGACCAGGGTCTCGTAGCCGGCCTTGATGAGCTCGACGAGCCCGCCGCAGAGGACCACCTGCTCGCCGAACAGGTCGGTCTCGCACTCCTCCTTGAAGCTCGTCTCGATGATCCCGGCGCGCCCGCCGCCGATCGCCGCCCCGTAGGACAGGCCGAGGTCGTGCGCGTTGCCGGAGGCGTCCTTGTGGATCGCGAGCAGGCAGGGCACGCCGCCGCCGCGCTGGTACTCGGAGCGCACCGTATGGCCGGGCCCCTTGGGGGCGATCATCAAGACGTCGATGTCGGGGCGCGGCTCGATCAGGTTGAAGTGCACGTTGAGGCCGTGCGCGAACATCAGCGCGGCGCCGTCCTTCATGTTGGCGTGGAGGTGGTCGCGGTAGATGTCGGCCTGGAGCTCGTCGGGAGTGAGCATCATGATCACGTCGGCCCATTTCGCGGCCTCGGCGACCTCCTTGACCGGCAGGTTCTCCTTCTCGGCCTTGGCCGCGGAGGCCGAGCCCTTGCGCAGCGCGACCGCGACGTTCTTCACGCCGGAATCGCGCAGGTTCAGCGCATGGGCGTGGCCCTGGCTGCCGTAGCCGACGATCGCGACCTTCTTGCCCTTGACGAGGTTGAGATCGGCGTCGCGATCGTAATAAACGCGCATTGAGAGCCCCCTGTTCGCGGTGTGGGTGATTGCGTCGGCCGCCGAAAGCGCGCCTTGGCCTGGATGGCGCGCTTTTAGCGGCGCGCTCCCCGGAAGGGAAGCGCGGCCGCGGCGGCTCAGGCGAGACGCTCAGTAGATCGCCGGCTCCTCGACAGCCTTGCCGAAGCCCGTCTCGAGGAAGTCGAAATCGCAGCCCTCGTCGGCCTGGCGGATGTGCTGGGCCGAGAGCCAGCCATAGCCGCGCTCATAGCGGGGCGGCGGCGGCGTCCAGGCGGCCCGGCGCTTGGCGAGCTCCTCGTCCGAGACCTCGAGCCGGATCGAGCGCGCCGGCACGTCGACGGTGATGATGTCGCCGGTGCGCACGAGGGCGAGCGGGCCGCCGACGTAAGACTCCGGCGCGACGTGCAGGATGCAGGCGCCGTAGCTCGTGCCGCTCATGCGGGCGTCGGAGATGCGCAGCATGTCGCGCACGCCTTCCTTCACGAGCTTCTTCGGGATCGGCAGCATGCCCCATTCAGGCATGCCCGGCCCGCCCTGGGGGCCGGCGTTCTTGAGCACGATAACGTGGTCGGGCGTGACCTCGAGATCGTCGCGATCGATCTCCTTCTTCATGTCGGCATAGCTCTCGAAGGCGAGCGCCGGACCCGAATGCTTGAGGAAGCGCGGCTCTGAGGCGGCGGGCTTCATCACGCAGCCGTTCGGGGCGAGATTGCCGCGGAGGATCGCCGTCGCGCCCTCGGCGTAGATCGGGTCGTTGAGCGGCCGGATCACGTCGTCGTCGAAGACCTGGCCGGCCTCGGCGATCTCGCCCATGGTCTCGCCCGATACCGTGAGCGCGCCGGCGTTGAGGTGCGGCGTCAGGCGCTTGAGCACGCCGCGGAGCCCGCCTGCGAAGTAGAAATCCTCCATCAGGTACTTCTTGCCGGAGGGCCGGATATTGGCGATCACCGGCACGCGCCGGGAGATCGCGTCGAGGTCGTCGAGCGAAAGCGGCACGTTCGCGCGCCGCGCCATGGCGAGGGCGTGCACGATGCAGTTCGTCGAGCCGCCGATCGCCATCTGCACGATCATGGCGTTCTCGAACGCCTCGCGGGTGAGGATCTGCGAGGGCTTCAGATCCTCCCAGACCATCTCGACGGCGCGGCGGCCCGAGGCCGATGCCATGCGGGCGTGGCTCGCGTCGGCGGCGGGAATCGAGCTCGCGCCCGGCAGCGTCAGCCCGAGCGAATCCGCCACCGCCGTCATGGTCGAGGCGGTCCCCATCGTCATGCAGTGGCCGGGCGACCGGGCGATCCCGTTCTCGATCTCGGTCCAGTCGGCTTCGGTGATCTTGCCGGCCCGGCGCTCGTCCCAGTACTTCCAGGTATCGGAGCCCGAACCGAGCGACTGGCCGCGCCAGTTGCCGCGCAGCATCGGGCCCGCGGGCACATAGATCGCCGGGAGGTCGGCCGAGGTCGCGCCCATGATGAGGGCGGGCGTGGTCTTGTCGCAGCCGCCGAGCAGCACCACCCCGTCGATCGGATGGGAGCGGATCAGCTCCTCGCACTCCATCGCGAGGAGGTTGCGGTAGAGCATCGTGGTCGGCTTGACGAAGGGCTCGGAGAGCGAGAGGGCCGGCAGCTCGAGCGGGAAGCCGCCCGCCTGCAGCACGCCCTTCTTGATCCACTGGACGCGCTCCGGGAAATGGGCGTGGCAGGGGTTGATGTCCGACCAGGTGTTGATGATGCCGATGACCGGCTTGCCGCGCCAATCCTCCACGTCGTAGCCGATCTGGCGCATGCGCGAGCGATGGCCGAAGGCGCGCAGATCGTCGACGCCGAACCAGCGGTGACTACGCAGATCCTCGGGCTTCTTCCTGGGCATTCCAATCCTCCTCAGCGGCCCTTCTCGCCGCGCCAGCGCTTGAACTCGCCGCGGGTCTCGGGCGAGGGCGGGTAAATGCCGAAGAGCCCGCGCCCTGCCTCGATCTGCTCCTGGACGAAATCCTCGAAGATCGTCTGCTCGAAGGCCTCCTCGGCCACCTCGTCGGCGATGTGGCGGGGGATCACGGCGACGCCCTCCCCGTCTCCGGCAACGATGTCTCCCGGATAGACGGCGACGTCGCCGCAGGCGATCGGCAGGTTGAGGTCGGCAGCGTGATGGCGGATGAGGTTCGTCGGCGCTGCCGGATGCGCATGGTAGGCCGGGAACGGCATTTTCGCGATCTCCGGCGTGTCGCGGAAGCCGCCGTCGGTGACGATGCCGGCGCAGCCGCGCTTCATCAGGCGGGTCAGCAAAATGCCGCCGGCTGACGCCGCGGCATGGTTCTTGCGGCTGTCGATCACGAACACCGCGCCCGCCGGGCACTCCTCGACGCCCTTGCGCTGCGGATGCGTGCGGTCCTCGAACACGCCGAGATGGTCGAGGTCCTCGCGGGCGGGAATATAACGGAGCGTATAGGCCGGGCCGACCATCCGCGGCGCATCCGGGTTGATGAGGTGGATGCCCTGGATGTAGCAATTGCGGAAGCCGCGCTTGAACAGGACGGTGGTCAACGTCGCGGTCGACACCGTCTTCAGCTTCTCGCGCGTGTCATCCCGCATCGGCTCGGTCATGGCGGTACCTCTTGGCTGCGCGCCACTTGTCCGGTTCTGGCAAAATTTACAAGGCTTCGACGCGGGCGTATGGAGCCGCCTCCCCTGCCGAGGCGACGGAGAATTCTCGATGCGTTTCCTCCTATGTGCCGCCGCCGCCGCATTGATCGCGGCGGCCGCACCGGCCGAGGCCCAGGACAAATGGCCCGAGCGCCAGGTCAACGTGATCGTGCCCTTCACGGCAGGCGGCACGACGGACATGTTCGCCCGCATCCTGGCGCAGCACATGCAGGCGAAGTTCGGCCCGCCCTTCATCGTCGAGAACCGGGCCGGCGCCGCGGGGAACGTCGGCACGACCGCCGTCGCGCGCGCCCCGAAGGACGGCTACACGATCCTGGTCGGCACGGTCTCGACGCACGCCATCAACCCGTTCCTCTACAAGAACCTGCCGCACGACACTGAGAAGGATTTCCAGCCGGTCTCGCTCATCGCGCGCCTGCCCAATCTGCTCGTGGTGCACCCGCGCATCCCGGCGAAGAACGTGGCGGAGCTGATCGAGCATCTGAAGGCGAACCCCGGCAAGCTCAGCTACGGCTCCTCCGGCGCCGGCACCTCGACGCATCTCGCTTCCGAATTGTTCCAGATGACGACCGGGACCAAGATGACCCACGTGCCCTTCCGCAGCTCGGGCGACGTGATGAACTCGATCAACGGCGGCCATATCGACCTGACCTTCGACAACATGACCCTTGCCTGGCCGCAGGCCCAGGCCGGGACCGTGCGCGCGCTTGCCGTGTCGAGCCTCGAGCGCAGCCCGACGGCGCCGGACGTGCCGGCGGTCTCCGAGACGTTGAAGGGCTTCGAGGCAACCTCCTGGCACGGCGTCTTCGTGCCGGCCGGGACGCCGCGCCCGGTCGTCGAGAAGCTCAACGCCGAGGTGCGCCGCATCGTGGAGCTGCCGGAGGTGAAGAGCAAGCTCACCGAGATCGGCGCCGTGCCCTCGCCAATGACGCCCGAAGAGTTCGTCGATTTCATCAAGGCCGAGCGCGCGAAGTGGGACGGCGTGGTGAAAGCCGCCGGCCTCGTCGGCAACTGAGCGGCATCGCGGGGAGAACAGCCATGACCATCGAGCGCGTCCGCCAGGCCCTTCGCGGCATCTCGGGAGTTCACGTCACGCCCTACGGCGCGGACGGCGCGATCGACGTAAGCCTCATGGCCGACATCGTCGCGCGGATTGCGGCAGCGGGCGTGCACAACATCGTCTCGGCCGGCAACACGGGCGAGTTCTACACGCTCACGCCGGCCGAGATCCGCCTCGTCCATGAGACGACGGTGCGCGCCGCAAAAGGCAAGGCGCTGGTCACGGCCGCGGTCGGCCGCTCGCTCGCCGAGGCGATCGACTCCGGCCGCGACGCCGCGTCGCTCGGCGCCGATGCCGTCATGGCGCATCAGCCGCTCGATCCTTTCGCCGCGCCGCAGGCCCAGGCCGACTACTTCCTCGCCATTGCAGACGGCGTGCCGGTGCCGCTCGTCGCCTATGTGCGCTCGAACGACATCGGTTTGAAGGACCTCGTCCGCATCGCCGCGCATCCCAACGTCGCCGGCATCAAGTTCGCCAGCCCGAACCTGATGCTGCTTTCCGAATGCCTGCGGGCGAGCGCCGGCCACGCGGCGATCTGGGTCTGCGGCCTCGCCGAGGGCTGGGCGGCGCCGTTTTACGCGCTCGGCGCGCGTGGCTTCACTTCGGGCCTCGTCAACGTCGCGCCCGAGCGTTCGCTCGCGATCCACGCCGCGCTCGAGTCAGGCGATTACGACAGGGCGCGCCGGCTCGTCGCCGAGATCGCCGGCTTCGAGACGATGCGCACGAAGTTCAACAACGGCGCCAACGTCACCGTGGTGAAGGAAGCGATGACGCTGGCGGGCGTGCCCGTCGGCCCGGTGCGGCTGCCGGGCCTCGTCGCGCTCGACGCGGAGGACCGGCGCAAGCTCGCCGAAATCCTGCGGGGATGGGGCCTGGACGTTCCGGCCGCGGCGCTCGCGCAAGCCGCGGAGTAGCTGACGGCAGTCTGGGGGGGATAGCTCGGCGCGGGCGGGCGTGCCCCGCTTGTTCCGTGCCGGTCGAGGGTGATCAGGCCTGCCGGCAGGCACGCGCCGAGTTGAGTTGAGTGTGACTCAAATCGTACCGACCGGCTGTGCCCAAAAGCACACAATACCCATTGAAATTGCTCCGCTTGGTTAACGGGCCTTAACCGCTCGGAGCTCGCGCGCGCCGGTTCACGCCGTCATCCGTTCGCTCCGCAGCGCGGCGACGGGCAGCCGCACGATCTTTATCTCGGCATCGCCGGGGTCGGAGCGGATCTCGAACCCCAAGGCCCGGCACATGTCGAGCATGACCGTGTTCTCGCGCAGCACCTGGCCCTCGATGACGCTCAGTCCATCGGCCTTCGCCCACTCGATGATGAGTTGCATCAGCTCCCAGCCGAGGCCGAGGCCCTTGAGGTCCGAGCGGCGGAGGATCGCGTATTCGGCAGTCTCGTGGTTCGCATCCGAATGCAGGCGCACCACGCCGAGCATCTCGCCCGAGGCCTCGTCGACCGCCACGAAGGCGATGGCGCGCGCGTAATCGATCTGGATCAGCTTCGCCAGGAAGGCGTGGCTGAACTCGCGCATCGGGGCGAAGAAGCGCAGACGAAGGTCCTCGTCGCTGACGTGCTTCAGGAACTCGAGAAAGAGCCCCTCGTCCTCGGGCCGGACCGGGCGCACGAACACGCGCCGCCCATCCTTCAAGGTCAGATGGCGCTCCCATTCCTTGGGATAGGGCCGCACCGCGAAGCGCGAATGGCCGCAGGCGCGCTTCGCGCTCGTCTCCGGCGCGACCCGCACGCGCGCGTCCACCGCGATGACGCCGTTCTGGTCGGCAAGGAGCGGGTTGATGTCGAGCTCGCGGATCTCCGGCACGTCCGCAGCAAGCTGCGACAGCTTCACGACCACGAGGCGGATCGCGCGCTCGTCCGCTGCCGGCACATCGCGATAGGCCTTGAGGATGCGCGACACCCGCGTGCGCGCGACCAGCATCTCGGCGAGCTTCATGTCGAGCGGCGGGAGTGCGAGCGACCTGTCGTTGATGACCTCGACCGCCGTGCCGCCACGCCCGAACACCACGACCGGGCCGAAGGTCGGGTCGTCGGCGAGCCCCGCGATCAGCTCGCGCGCCTTCGGCCGGCGGACCATCGCCTGCACGGTCACTCCGACGACCCGGGCGCCGGGCTTCAGCCGCTCGGCGCGATCGAAGATGTCGCGCGTTGCCTCGCGCACGGCATCCTCGCTCGTGAGGTCGAGCTTGACGCCGCCGATGTCGGATTTGTGGACGATGTCGGGCGAGAGCACCTTGACCGCGACCGTGCCGCCCTCGGCAAGGATCGGCCGCGCCGCGGCGGCCGCCTCGTCCGGCGTCTCTGCGAGCGTCACCGGCGCCACCGGGATGTCGTAGGCGTTGAGGAGCCGATTGACCTCGATCGGGTCGAGCCATTGCCTGCTCTCCCGCAGCGCGCCTGCGACGATCATCCGCGCGCTTGCCGAATCGGGCGCGAAATCCCGCGGCAGGCTGTCCGGGGTCTCCATCAAGAGGTCCTGCGCTTCGCGATAGTGGACGAGATGCATGAAGCCGCGCACCGCGTCGGCCTCTGTTGCGTAATGCGGGATGCCGATGCTCTCGAAGGCGCGCTTCGAGACCTCGTCCTCCCCAAGCCACACCGCGAAGACAGGCTTGCGGCGGAACGCCTTCTGGCGGTCGGCCCGCATCGTCTCGACGACGGCCTGTGCGGCTTGCGATGCCGAGGCGAGCGCAGTCGGCACGTTGAGCACCAGGATGGCGTCGTTCCCGGCGTCGCCGAGAAGCGCCTCGAGCGCCGCGCCGTAGCGGCCCGCATCGGCGTCGCCGATCACGTCGACCGGGTTCGCGCGCGACCAGGTCGGCGGCAGCACGCGATCGAGCTTCGCGACCGTCTCGGGCGAGAGTGCCGAGAGCGTGCCGCCGAGATCGATCAGCCGGTCGACCGCGAGCACGCCCACTCCGCCGCCATTGGTGAGGATCGCGAGGCGCTTTCCGGGGAAGGGCTTCTGCCGGCCGAGCGTCTCGGCCGCGGCGAAGAGCTCGTCGAGGTCGAACACGCGCAGGAGCCCGGCCCGGCGGAATGCCGCCTCGTAGACGGCGTCGGAGCCCGCAAGCGCGCCGGTATGGGTGGCAGCAGCTCGCGCCCCCTGGACGTGCCGGCCCGACTTGATGACCACGACCGGCTTCGCGCGGGCAGCGGCGCGCGCCGCCGACATGAACTTGCGGGCGTCGCTGACCGCCTCGATGTAGAGCAGGATCGCACGGGTGCCGCGGTCGGCCGCGAAGTAGTCGAGCGTGTCGCCGAAATCGACGTCGGCCATGTCGCCGAGCGAGACAAGCCCCGAAAAGCCGACGTTGCGCTGCGCGGCCCATTCGATCAGCCCGGCCGCGACCGCGCCCGACTGCGAGATCAGCGCAAGGTCGCCCGGCCCGGGGCTGCGCGCCGCGAAGCTCGCGTTGAGCTTCGTCGGGGGCGCCATGACGCCAAGGCAGTTCGGTCCGACGAGGCGAAGCCCGTGCCGACGGGCTTCAAGCCGCGCTGCTTCGGCGAGCGAGCCCTCGCCATGGCCGAGCCCGGCCGTCACGATCACCGCGGCCGAGACGCCCTTGCGGCCGGCGCTCGCGACGATGCCGGGAATGGCGGCCGGCGGCGTCGTGACCACGATCAGGTCGGGCGCCTCCCGCAGATCCTCGAGCCGCGGGACGCAGGGCAGCCCGTCGATCTCGCGGTGCTTCGGATTGACGAGCTGGAGTGGCCCGGGAAAGCCCGCCTCGCGCAGGTTGCGCAGCACCATGCGCCCGAGCGACCCCTCGCGCGGGCTCGCGCCGACGAGCGCGACCGAGCGCGGCTCGAAGAGCTTGTCAAGGCGATAGGTGGACATCGGCGGGCTCCGGCTGCCCTCTTAGGACGCGCCATCGCGGCCGACAACGACGACAGAAGGGCGTTTCTATCTCACTGCCGCAGCGTCTCGCGTGCGATGATCAGGCGCTGGATTTCCGAGGTGCCCTCGTAGATGCGGGTGATGCGGGCGTCGCGAGCGTAGCGCTCCACCGGGAAGTCCTTGATGTAGCCGGCCCCGCCATGGAGCTGGATCGCGGTGTCGGTCGCGCGGTGCGCGGCCTCCGACGCGAAAAGCTTCGCCATCGAGGCGTGCTTCGAGAACGGCATGCGCCGGTCCTTGAGGTGGGCCGCCTGCAGGATCAGGAGGCGCGCCGCCTCGAGATCGACCTCGCGATCGGCGATCATCCACTGGATGCCCTGGAAATCGGCGATCGGCTGGTCGAACTGCTTGCGCTCGCGCACGTAGCCCTTCGCCGCATCCATGGCGGCGCGGGCGATGCCGAGCGAGAGCGCCGCGACGCCGATGCGCCCGCCCGCAAGCTCGCCGACGGCGACGCGGAAGCCGTCATTGTCGCGGCCCATCAATGCGTTCGCCGGCACCCGGCAGCCGTCGAAGGTGACGAGGTTCGTCGGCGAGCCGGCCTGGCCCATCTTCTTCTCGGCCTTGCCGATCACGAGCCCGGGCGCCTCGCGCTCGACGAGAAACACCGAGATGCCTTTGCCTTTCGCGGCCTGCGGATCGGTCACCGCCCAGACCACGAAGAGCCCGGCGAACTCGGCGCTCGAGATGTAGAGCTTCTGCCCCTCGATCACCCAGCCGTTGCCGTCGCGCCGCGCGCGGGTCGTCATGCCCGCGGGATCGGAGCCGGCGCCGCTCTCGGTCAGGCAGAAGGCGCCTGCCGGATAGGTGCCGTCCGCGAGGCGCGGCAGGTATTGGCGCTTCTGCTCGTCGGAGCCGACCGCCTGGATCACCTCGCCGACCATGTTGGTGACCGAGGTCGCGACGCCGGTCGCGGCACAGGCGTAGCCGATCTCCTCGACCGCGAGAGCGAAGGCGACGCTGCCCGCTTCCGTGCCGCCGTATTCGGAGCGGACGTTCAACGCCATGAAGCCGTTCTCGGCGAGGAGCTTGAGGTTCGAAAGATGCTCCTCCCGCCCCTCCCCGCGGTCGAGCCGCTCGGCGAGCGGCGCCAGCCGCTCCGCCGCGATCCGCCGCGCCGCCTCGCGGATCATCTCTTCTTCGTCGGTGAGGGAGAAGTGCATCGCTGGACCGAGCAGCCGAAAATTCAGGCCGCGCTCAAGTGCTGAAGGTCGGCGCCGATGGCGAGATGCTCGGACGCATCGAGGATCTCCACCGCGACGATCCGACCCTGGTCGTCATAGTCGAACACGATGCCCGGCCGAACCTCTTCGCTCTCGATCACGGTGGCTTCCGCGAAGCGAACGTAAAGCGCATCCGCCTCCGCGTCATATCTCGCCTTCATCGGCCCCTCCGGCTGCGGTCGAGAAACAGGGTGATAATTCGAGCTTCATTCACTCCTGCCACATATACCACGCGCAGCACGCGACCGTCGCGCTCGGGAAGCGCGCCAAAGGCGCGGATCCTGTCTCGGTGCTTCGCATCGGGCTCGACCGAGTCGGGCGAGAGGACCGTTCGCTCGATCCATTCACGCTCGATGGTCGGGTCGATCAGCATCTCGAGCGCATGCGACGTGTGAGTGAAGCGCACGCCGGAGCCCAGGCGCTAGTCCGCCAGCACCCGCGTTGGCGGGAACAGCACTTCGACCAGGGTGCCCTCGTTCCGGGCACCGGTGATCCGCAGCGCGCCGCGATTCGCCTCGACCAGCGCCTTGGTCAGCGGCAGCCCGAGGCCGGTGCCGCCGCCGCGGCGGGCGGTCGCGAGCTGGCGGAAAGGCTCGAGCGCCGCGGCGACGTCCTCCGCCGACATGCCGACGCCGGTGTCGCGCACGCGTAGCCCGACCTCGCCGCGGTCCGTCAGGGCGGTCGAGACGATCACCTGTCCGCCCGCGTCCGTGAAGCGGATGGCGTTCGCGATGATGTTGAGCACGATCTGCCGCATCGAGCGCTCGTCGACGACGACCGCAGGCAGCTTCTGGGCGAAGCTCGTGCGCATGACAATGCGCTCGCGCGCCGCCTGCGGCTGCATCAGCGCCACGCAGGCGGCGACGATCTCGTTCAGCTGCACGCTCGTGAAGGCGAGCTCCATGCGCCCTGCCTCGACCTTGGCGAGGTCGAGGAGGTCGTTGACGAGGCTGATGACGTGGCCGCCCGAAGCGTGGATGTCGCGCAGATAATCCTTGTAGCGCTCGTTGCCGATCGGCCCGAAGCGCTCCTCCAGCATCACCTCGGCAAAGCCGATGATGGCGTTGAGCGGCGTGCGGATCTCGTGGCTGACCTTGGCGAGGAAATCCGATTTCTGCGCGCTCCCCTCCTCGGCTGCGCGCTTCGCGGCGAGGAGCTCGCCCTCGGTCTTCTTGAAGGCGGTGATGTCGCGCAGCACCGCGCAGAACTTCCGGTCCGGGCCCTCGGCGACGCGGCCGACGGTCATGAAAAGCGGGATCGTGCCGCCCTGCCGGACGCGGCCGAAGACCTGGCGACCGTCGTTGAGGAGGCTTGCGACGCCGTTCGCGCGCAGCCCGTCGAGGTACTCGAGCGCCACGCCGTGGCTTTCCGGCGCGAGGAGGACGATGAAACGCTCGCCCACCACCTCCTTCTGGTCGTAGCCGAACAGCGCCTCGGCGGAGCGGTTGAGCGAGACGACGCGGCCCTGGTCGTCAAGCACAAGCACGCCGTCGGTCGCGGTGTCGAGAATGGAGGTGAGCTCGCGCAGCCGCGCATCCCGGGCGCGCAGCTCGAGCTCGAGCGCGCGCAGACGCTGGCCCTGCTCCGCCTCGGGGGCCTTTCGGACGAGCATCAGGCTCGCCGGCAGGCCGTCCCACTCGACCGTGGTCAGGCGGACCTCGACCGCGACGCTCTCGTTGGCTCGGCTGGTCAGCGCGAGCGGCGCCAGCTCGTTGAAGCCGGCGAGCGGGCCGGGACGGCCGCGGAAAAGGCGCGGCACTCCGCCCTCGGCCGCGAGCTGGCCGACGTCCTCGTAGTCGACGAGATCGAGCAGGAGCCGGTTCGCGAACAGCGGATCGTCGCCGCGATGGATGAGGATGCCGACCGGCAGGCGCTCGAGGATGCGCTCAGCTTCGGCGTCGACCCGCGGCGCCGCGCGGAGCGGCGTCACGACCGAGCGGCCGCGCTCCCCCTGCCCTTCCGCTTCCGCCGGCTCCTCATCCTCGAAGCGGGCGCCGAGCGCCCGGGCGATCTCGCGGAAGGCGCTTCGCTCGGTAAAGGATAGTCGGGGGGGTGTCGCGGCTTGCTCTTCGGCCGTCGGACGCTCCGCCTGAGGGTCTGATGGAGGTTCCGCACGCCCTTCGCTGCCGGCAAGCCGGAGCGGGATGCGCGGGTCGCCGAGCCGGCCTGCGACGGAGCCTCCGATGTCGGGGAACGACACCGGCCGGCCAGCGCAGGCTTCGGCCGATGGTCGCGGCAGCTCCTCGGAGGATGGCCGAGCCTTTGCCGGCGCTAAGGCTTCAGACGGCGGCTGCTCGGGCGGCGCGGGATCGACAGGAGGCGCGCAGTCGAGCGGCGTCCCAGGCGCCGCCGCCGTGATCTGCCCGTCATCCGCTTCCGCGCGCTCCACTGCCTCGACCGCCTCGGGCGCTGGAAGGTGGGCGGCCTCGGCGATTTTCTGAGCTGGCCGAGATGCGACCGGCAGATCCTCGTCCGCCGCGAGCTCGGCCAGGGCGCGCGGGCGCTCGACGAGTTCGTCCGTGCGGCATAGTCCGAAGCCGCGGAAGCCCAGGAGCCGGCCGTCGCGGGAATGGATAGGCATGCCGCCGAAATCGACCGGCACCACGAGATCGCTGTCCGCGATCCGCCACTCGATGATCCGGCCCGCCCAGGTCTCGCCCGTTGCGAAGCCGCGTGCGACGGCGCCGCCCGGATCGTCTACCACGACGCCGACGAGCTCGCCCCAGCGGCGGCCGATCACCTCGGCGCTGCGGCCGACCACGGACGCCAAGGCATCGGACACCGAGGTGAACCGCCCCTCCGCATCCGCATGCCAGAGGAACCGGGTGGTGCCCTGCGCTCGCGGCGCCGCTTCCGTCGGCGCGGCCTGTACGATCGGCTCTGCCGGCTCAGGTTCGGAAGCACTCGGCAGCGGAGCTTCGGGCCCTGCAGGGCTGGGCTCGGCAGCATTCGCGGTCGTCACCGCCGGTATGGCAATCAGCAGCCCCTCCTCCCCGGGCGCGAACGACAGCCGGCGGCAGGCGCAGGTGGCGAGCGCTCCCATAGCCCCGACCGGCAGCCGCAGACGCTCGAGCCGGACGCCGTCGCGCGGCGCGAGCCCGCCCGCGAGCGCCCGGACACGGATCGCGAAAGGGGAGAGCCGCACGCGACCATCCCCGCCCGCGATACGGCGGGCGAGAGGCGCGGCCGCGGGAGAAGCCCAGAGGAGCTGCTCGCCGTCCGAATCGAAGACCAGCAGAGCGTGGGCAGCGCCGACGAAGCGCGCGAAGGCGGGATCGCCCGCGAGGGTCGCGACGGCCTCCTCGATCCCCTTCAGCTCGGCGATCATGCCCCGCTCGGTCGAATCGGGCGCCTCGCGCCCGTGCTTAACAATCCGTCTATTCGATTTGCACGGCTGCCGCACCGCCACCAGATGAGGGCTTGCCCCGTTTACTTGCCGTCAACCTTAACGAGGCGGCAAGCGCATTGATTCCGCAACGCACAATGTGATATTGCGTTGCACAATCAAGCGGCAGGAGAGGAGACAGCACCATGGCGGAGATGAAGGCGGCCTACGAGGTTCCTCCCGAGATGCGGGAGTTTGCGGAGAAAAGCGTCGATCAGGCCCGCAAGGCGATCGATGGATTCCTCGGCGCGGCGCGCAAGACCGCCGACACGATCGAGAGCTCCGCGACGCGCGTGCAGGAAAGCGGCAAGGAGGTCGCGACCCGGACCTTCGACTACGCGGAGCAGAATATCGCCGCCGCCTTCGACCTCGCCCAGCGCCTCGTGCGCGCGAAGGACGTGCAGGAGGCGATGCAGATCCAGGCCGAGTTCGTGCGCTCGCAATTCGCCTCCATGCAGAACCAGATGAAGGAGTTCGGCTCGGTCGCCCAGTCGGCGATGAACAAGGCCCGGCCCGACCAGAAGCAGTAGGCGCCAGAACGCAAGACGGAGCTCATGATGAAGAACCAGAAGATCAACGGCGGATCGGGGCCGAAAGCCCCGTCCAAGGCAGGCGGAAGCGCCCCGAAGGCGGCAAAGCCCGCCGCGGTCGCAAAGCCCGATCCGCGCGCCGTGCCTGCCCCGACCGCCCCGGCTAGCGTCGCCGTGAGGGCGGCAGCGGCGATCGCCGCCGTGCCTGCCGTCGCGGAGGCCGCGCCGAAGAAGGCGGAGGCCAAGCCCGAGCCGAGAAGAATCGAGCCGGTCAAGGCTGCCCTGCCGAAGGCGGCGCCGAAGCCGGTGGCGGCGGTCTCCAGGCCCGTGCCGGTCGCGGCAAAGCCCTGCGCCTGCGCCGATTGCCGATCCCCGGCCGGCCGCGGCGGTGTCGAAAGCGTCCGGCGTCGTCCCGCAGGGCGGGATCGTGCCGAGCGCCGAGAAGGCGATCGCGCCGCTTGCGACGGCGCTCGAAGTCGGCGCCGACCAGGCTCGCGCCGCCTATGCCCGCGTCCAGGACACCGGCGAGAATCTTCGCCAGGCCGTCCAGCGCAGCAGCGCCGCGACGACGCGCGGGATGGTCGAGATCAACGGCAAGGTGCTCGACCTCATCCGTGCCCAGAACGAGGCCACGATCGATCTATGGCGCTCGACGCTGACCGCTCCCTCCCTGTCGGAGGCGGTCCGCGCCCATACGAGCGGCTTGCGCCATGCCTATGAGGCGACCGCCACGCAGTGGAAGGAGATCGCCGAAACGGCAGGACGCGTGATGGGAGAGGCGGCAAAGCCGCTCCAATCGGCCTTCGTCCAGGGCCGCTGAGCAGCGTGCATTCCGGGAAAGGGCCGCCGCAAGGCGGCCCTTCTGTTTTGGCATGTGCCGAGCGAACGGGCAGCTTGCGCCGATGTGCCTCGACGGAGCGTCGCGCGCGACTTACAGGGCGTGCCAGGAAAATCCGGCCTGATGTCCCCCAAGAACAACCGCCGCGGCATCGTCGCGATGCTCCTCGCGATGTGCTTCTTCATCGCGAACGACAGCCTTCTCAAGCTCGCCTCGGCGAGCCTGCCGCCCGGCCAGATCATGGCTGTGCGAGGGCTGTTTGCGACCACCATGGCGCTGTGCATCGTCGCCGGCATGGGCCAGCTCGGAAGCGTGCGGAAGCTCGGCTCGCCCTTCGTGCTCCTGCGGGCGGGCCTCGAATCAGGCGTCGCCTTCCTGTTCATCACCAGCCTCGCCCACCTGCCGCTCGCCAACATCACGGCGATCACCCAATCGACGCCGATCCTGATGACGCTCGCGATGGTGATGCTCGGGCTCGAACGCGTGCGCTGGCGACGCTGGGCCGCGATCGTGGTCGGCTTCCTCGGCGTGCTCGTCGTCGTCAGGCCGGGCCCCGAGGGCTTCAATGTCTATGCCCTGCTCGCGCTTGCGGCCGCGGTCCTGGTGGCCGGACGCGACCTCGCGACCCGCTTCGTGCCCGCCGCCGTGCCCTCGACCGTGGTCACGCTGTCGACGACCTCGGCGGTCGGGCTCGCCGGCGTGGTCTTCGGCTTCGCCGAGGCATGGCAGGCGCTCCCGCTGCGCGAGCTCGCCTACATCATCGGCGCCGCCGTGCTCGTGACGCTCGGCAACCTCGCCGTGATCGTCGCCTTCCGGGAGACCGACGTGTCGGTGGTCGCGCCCTTCCGGTACAGCGTCATCCTGTGGGCGATCCTCTCCGGGCTGGTGATCTTCGGCGAGCTGCCGGACCCGACCGCCTTCCTCGGCATCGCGCTGATCGTCGGCAGCGGCGTCTACATGATCCACCGCGAGCAGGTCCGCCAGCGCGAGGCGGAGCGGGCCGAGGCGGCGGCGCTGAGGACGCGCGAGGCCGTGTGAGCGCGACCGCCCCCACCCTTCCGGCTCGTCCGCCGCTCGCGGTCCTGGTCGCGATCTCGACCCTGCAGCCCTTCGCCCTCAACGTCCTGGCGCCGGCGACGCCCGGGCTCGCGCGCTCGCTCGACACCGACTACGCGACGATCCAGCTGACCCTGACCCTCTACCTTCTCGCGGTCGCGGTCACGCAGCTGATCGTCGGGCCGATCTCGGACCGGATCGGGCGGCGACCTTGCGTGCTCGCGGCGCTCGCGCTGTTCATGGCGGGATCGCTGATGGGCGCGCTCGCGAGCACGATCCCCGCCCTCCTCGCCGCCCGCGTCGTCCAGGCCATGGGCGGCGGCACCTGCTTTGCGCTGTCCCGCGCGATCGTGCGCGACACCGCGAGCAAGAACGAGGCGGCGAGCCTGATCGGCTACATCACCATGGCGATGGTGGTCTCGCCGATGGTCGCGCCGCTCGTCGGCGGCTTCCTCGACGCGAATTTCGGCTGGCGCTCGGTTTTCGTCGCGATGCTCGGCATGGCGGCGCCGGTCGCGCTCGCGGCTTGGTGGCGCCTTGGCGAGACCGCCGGCCGGACCGGCGCCGCCGCCTCGATCGGCGCCATGGCGGCGGCCTTTCCGGTGCTGATCCGCAACCGCGGCTTCCTCGGCTACACGCTGGCGCTTTCCTTCACCACGGCCTCGTTCTTCGTGTTCATCGCCGGCGCGCCTTTCGTGGTGGTCGAGACCATGGGCCGGGCGCCCGAGGTCTACGGCGCCTTCTTCATCTTCAACGCGGCCGGCTACATGGCCGGCAACTTCCTGTCCGGACGCTTCGGCGAGCGGCTCGGCAGCGAGCGGCTGATCCTGTTCGGCACGGCGCTCTCGGTTGCCTCGGTGACGCTCGAGGTAGGCTTCATGGCTTTCGCGCCCTGGACGCCGGCGACCCTGTTCCTGCCGCTGTGCCTCAACGCCGTCGGAAACGGCATGACCATCCCGGGCGGCACTGCGCTTGCGCTGTCGGTGCGGCCCGATCTCGCCGGAACGGCGGCCGGGATCGTCGGCGCGACGCAGCTCGGCCTCGGCGCGCTCGGCTCGGTCATCGTCGGCTACACGACGCCGCTCTGGCCGCCCTCGCTCGTCCTCCTGATGCTGTTCTGCGTGCTTTCCGGCTGGGGCTGGCTCCAGCTCGCCCGCATGCGTCCGGCCGTTTGAGCAGCCCGCCCGGCCTCGCGGCTCACGCCGCCTTGACCTGCTCCTGCGCGAACCCGGCCTTCTGGGCGTAGCCGCGCACGATCGCCTCGCGCTCGGCGTAAGGCAGCACCTTTTCGATGTCGTCGAAGCCGTTCGGCGCGCGCTCCTCGACGGCGTCGATGACGCCCTCCGGGCCGCCCTTGCGGTTCGAGCGCACGATCTCGGCCGTCTTCGGCAGGCGCTCGGCCTCATAGGCGTGGAGCGCCGCCATCGGGTGCTCGGCGCGGGCAAGCTCGTCGGCGAGGCAGCGCGCGTCGAGGATCGCCTGGCTCGCGCCGTTCGAGCCGACCGGATACATCGGATGCGCCGCGTCGCCGAGGAGCGTCACGCGGCCGTGCGACCAGCGCGGCAGCGGATCGCGGTCGCACATCGGATATTCCCAGAACTCCGGCGTCGCCTCGATCAGCTTCTGCACGTTGAGGTGCGGGATGGAGAAGCGCACCACATGCGGCATCAGATCCTCGCGCCGGCCGGGGCGCGACCAGTCCTCCTTGCGCGGCGGCGGGCTCGCACCGTCGCCGATGCGCGCGACCACCGCCCAATTGGTCAGCTTGATTCCGGGCCGCCAGCCCTCGGCGATCGGATAGACCACCATCTTGGCCGAGAGCCCGCCAGCGACGATCATCGAGCGCCCGGTCAGGAAGGCCGGCCACTCGGTCGCGCCGCGCCACAGCATCAGACCGTTCCAGCAGGGCGGACCCTCGTCGCGGACGAGCTTGCCGCGCACCGTCGAATGGATGCCGTCGGCGCCGATCAGGATGTCGCCGCGCGCGGTCACCACATGCGAACCGTTGCGGTCGAAGAACCAGGCGGTGACGCCGCCCTCGTCCTGCGCGAAGGCGTTGAGGCGACACCCGGTGCGGATCGCACCTTCGCCCAGGCGCTCCGTCGCGGCCGCGCGGATCACGCCCTGCAGCCGCCCGCGGTGGATCGAGAATTGCGGCACGTCGAAGCCGGCCTCGATGCCGCGCGGCTCGCGCCAGATCTCCTGGCCGAGGCGGTTGGTGTAGATGAGCTCGTAGGTGCGGATCGCCGCCGCGTCGAGGCGCTCGAGGAGGCCGAGCTTCTTCAGCTCCTTGATCGCGTGCGGCAGGGTGTTGATGCCGACGCCCAATTCGCCGATCGCGTCCGCCTGCTCGTAGATCTCGCAGGCGATCCCCTTCTCGTGCAGCATCAAGGCGGTCGTGAGCCCGCCGATGCCGCCGCCGACGATGATCGCTTTCATCGCACGCTCCTACTCCACTCACACACGTCATCCTCGGCCGGAGCTTAACCGAGATGCTCGGGTGCGCGCTACGCTTCGCGCGCGCCCACCACCTCTCCCCGCTTGCGGGGAGAGGGCTCCGGCCGCGAACTGGCGGCCGGAGCGAGCCCGAAGGGCGAGGGTGAGGGGATGTCGACGGTCGAGCGCAAACGTCGACATCCCCTCACCCGCTCGCGCCTACTCGGCGCGAGTCGCCTCTCCCCGCAAGCGGGGAGAGGTTGTTACTCCGCGGCGAGCTTCCGCTCCGCCTCGCGCTCGGCCTTGAGCTCGGCGCGCGTCTTCGGCTTGGCGCGGAGGCGCAGATCCTCCATGTCGGCGCGGTCCCGGACCGAGTTGCGGAAGATCTGGTCCTTGCCGGGCTGGTACTGCGGCGGGCAGTAGATCGCCGGAGCGCCGTACCAGGCCGCCGCCTTCATGGTGAAGAACGGGTCGACGAGGTGCGGACGGCCGAGCGCCACGAGATCGGCGCGCCCCGCCGCGAGAATGGTGTTGACCTGATCCGGCGTGGTGATGTTGCCGACGCACATCGTCGCGACCTCGGCCTCGTTGCGGATCTGGTCCGAGAACGGCGTCTGGAACATGCGCCCGTAGATCGGCCGCGCCTCGCGCACCGTCTGCCCGGTCGAGACGTCGACGAGGTCGACGCCGGCCTCCGCGAAGGCCCGCGCGACCGCGACCGCCTCCTCGCCCGACAGGCCGCCCTCGGCCCAGTCGGTCGCCGAGATGCGCACCGACATCGGCTTCGCCTTCGGCCAGGCCTCGCGCATCGCGGAGAACACCTCGAGCGGGAAGCGCAGGCGGTTCTCGAGCGAGCCGCCGTATTCGTCGGTGCGGCGGTTGGTCAGCGGCGAGATGAAGCTCGCGAAGAGATAGCCGTGCGCGCAGTGCAGCTCGAGCATGTCGAAGCCGGCGCGCTCGCCGCGCTCCGCCGCCGCGACGAACTCGGCCTTGATCCTATCCATGCCGGCGCGGTCCAATTCGCGCGGCACCCGGCTGTCTGGGAAGTAGGGGATCGGCGAGGCCGAGCAGATGTCCCACGCGCCTTCCTCGAGCGGCCGGTCCATGCCCTCCCACATCAGCTTCGTCGCGCCTTTGCGCCCGGAGTGTCCGAGCTGCAGGCAGAACTTCGCCGCCGAGTTGGCGTGCACGAACTCGACGATGTTGGTCCACGCCCGCTCCTGCTCGTCGTTCCACAGGCCCGTGCAGCCGAGCGTAATGCGGGCCTCCGGCGAGGGGCAGGTCATCTCGGTGAACATCAGCGCCGCGCCGCCGATCGCCCGCGAGCCGTAATGCACGAGGTGGAAGTCCTGCGGCACGCCATCGACCGCCGAGTACATGTCCATGGGCGACATGACGACCCGGTTCGGCAGCACCATGTCGCGAAGCCTGAAGGGCTGGAACATCGGCACCTGCGGCTTCTCGACATCCACCTCGAATCCGCGGGCGCGCACCTCGCGGGCGAAATGCCGGTCGACCTTGTCGACGAACTCCGGCGCCCGCAGGCGCAAATTGTCGTAGGTGATGGCCTTGGCGCGGGTCATCACCCCGAAGGCGAACTGCACCGGGTCGAAGTCCCAGAAGCGGTCGACGTGCTCGAACCACACGAGCGACACGTCGGCCGCGTGCTGCGTCTTCTCGACCTCCTCGCGCCGCGCCGTCTCGAAGGTCGCGAGCGCGTCCTCGATCCTGCGCTCCTGCCGGAAGGCCTCGTAGAGCGCAATCGCGTCCTCCATCGCGAGCTTGGTGCCGGAGCCGATCGAGAAATGGGCCGAGGATTTCGCGTCGCCGAGGAGGACCATGTTGTCCTTCACCCAGCGCGCGTTGCGGATCATCGGGAAGTTCCGCCATAGCGAGCGGTTGGTCAGCACCGGATGGCCCTGCAGGAACCAGCCGAAGATCTCTTCCATCAGCCGCGCCGATTGCGCCTCGTCCATGCGGTCGAGGCCGGCGCGGAGGAAGGTGTCGGGGTCGGTCTCGAAGACCCAGGTCGAGGCGCCGGCCTCGTACTGGTAGGCGTGGGCGATGAAGGGGCCGAACGAAGTCTCCTCGAACAGGAAGGTGAAGGCGTCGAGGGGCTTGGTCGAGCCCATCCAGGCGAACTTGTTCGGGCGAAGGTCGACCTCGGGCCGGAAATGGTCGAGGTGCTTGTCGCGGAAGCGGCTGTTGATGCCGTCGGCGGCGACGACGAGGTCGGCGTCGGCGAATTGCCGCTCATCCTCGATGTCGGCTGAGAAGACGAGCTTGACGCCGAGGTCGCGGGCCCGGTCCTGCAGGATGAGGAGCAGCGTGCGCCTGGCGCAGCCGCAGAAGCCGTTGCCGCCGATGCGGTGAGCCGTGCCCTTGAAGTGGATCGCGATGTCGTCCCAGTAGGCGAATTCCTGGGTGATGCGCCGATAGCTCGCGAGGTCGTACTTCTCGAAATTGTCGAGGGTGGCGTCGGAAAACACGACGCCGAAGCCGAAGGTGTCGTCCGCCCGGTTGCGCTCGTAGACGGTGACGTCGTGGCGCTGGTCGGCCTTCTTCATCAGGATCGAGAAGTAGAGCCCGGCCGGCCCTCCGCCGATCACCGCGATCCTCATCGCCCCGCTCCCGTCCGATGACGAAGAGATATTTTAAGCTTAAAACATTTGCCCGCAAGCGCCAGGCGCTCCTGCGCCTCGAGCCCCGCGGCCGCTCGGCCCGAGAGCGCGATAGAGGCCGGTGGATGGCGCTGGCGGCTGGCGAAGCGTCAGGATTGGTCAGCCGAAAACGTCAGCGCACACACCTTGTCGCCGGCTTCATCGGTGACGCGGATTTGCCATTGACCGTTGTTCCAGAACTTGCCGCCGAGGTCCTTCAGCATCTCACCTGAGACCACAATGGCTTCAGCGCGCGCCTCATTCACGCCCGCAAGCATCGTGCCTTCGCCGTCGATGATCTCTTCGCCGTCGATGACGTGGAAAAAATAGCGAGGCATCGCTGTGCTCCGGCTTTGCAGGCGGGAGCGCGCTTTGCTCTCAGTCACCGACGCCCATGGCAGTCAGTCGGCGATAGGGTCTAATGCCTGAGGGGGTGCAGAGTTGCATTCGCACGGAAAAGGCTGCGCACACGCCCCTTCGACTGGGCGGGACGGCGAGGTTCATAGGACTATCTCTGGAAATAGCCCGGATTGGCGGCCGGCCTGAACTCCACGGTCCGCCAGCGCGAAAGCTCGCTCAGGCCGTTTCCTTGAGCTCGGCCTTCCCTGCTTTGGTGAGGCGCCAGCGCAGCGCGTCCTTGCCGCGGCGCTCGAGGAATTCGAGCTTCTCGAGCTTCAGCATCGCCTTGTAGGTCGACGACATGGTGTCGAGGCTCTCCTCCGAGAGCCAGACCACACCGCCGGGCTTTTCCGCCGCGACCTTCAGCAAGTCCCGTTCAAGAGGAGACAAGCTTTTCCGCCTCGCCGCCATAACACAACTCCGACACCCGGCGACCTCGACCGCTGCCGAGCTTATGGCCTTTCTTGCAAATGATCAAAGCCGGGCACGCCCGAATGGTTTACGGGTCGGCGCGGAGCCCCGCGCAAGAGCAGCCCGGGCGCGAAATTCCCTCCGCCGGCGCGCGCTCGGCGGCGCTCTTCTAGGGAAACCAAGGTTAACGGCGGGCGAGCCCGGTCCGAGCTCAGAAGCTGCCGCCGGTCCGATCCAGGCGCCCGGGGCCGCCCGCCGGCGGCGTGGCACGGGCTATCAGCGCCGGATCAACGCCGTGCTGCGGGCCTACATGACCCAAATCGGCAAGAGCGCAGCGAAGCCCGGCCGGAGGCGGAAAGCCGGATAGGCTCAGGCTTTCGGCAGAAGCTCCTTCACGAGCGCGCTTGCTTTGCCGAAGTCCATCCGGCCGGCGTACTTCGCCCGCAGCGCGCCGATGACCTTGCCCATGTCCTTCATCGAGGCGGCGCCGGTCTCGGCGATTTCCGCCGCGATCGCGGCGCGGGTCTCGGCCTCGTCCATCTGCTGCGGCAGGAAGCTCCGGATGACCGCAACCTCCTCGCGCTCCTGGTCGGCAAGCTCCTTGCGGCCGGCCTGGTCGTAGATCGCGATCGATTCCTGGCGCTGCTTGATCATCTTCTGGAGGAGGCCGAGGATCTCCTCCTCCGAGGCCTGTCCCTTCCCCGCCCCGCGCGCCTCGATGTCCTTGTCCTTGAGTGCCGCCTGGATCATGCGCACGGTCGAAAGCCGCGTCTTGTCGCCGCCCTTCAGCGCCTCCTTCATGGCCTCGGTGAAGCGCTGGCGCATCGGAAACTCCTCGGGGCTCCGGCCCTGCGGCGTTGACTGGCGCGACCGGGCTCCTTAAGTCAGCCCGACGCGTAAGCTCGCCGACAGGCTCGCGAGCGCGGCCGTCCGGGCCGCCTTACAAGAGATCGAACCGATGCCGCAAGACTCGCACGCCTCCGGCGGCTGGGAAGAACCGCGCGCGACCGCCGTCCTGGTGCTGTCCGACGGCACGGTGCTCGAGGGCTTCGGCAACGGGGCCATCGGGGAGAGCGCCGGCGAGGTCTGCTTCAACACCGCCATGACCGGCTACCAGGAAATCCTGACCGACCCGTCCTACGCCGGGCAGATCATCACCTTCACCTTCCCCCACATCGGCAATGTCGGCACGAACGAGGATGACATCGAGAGCGTCAACGCGGCCTCCGCCTCGGGCGTGCGCGGCGTGGTGCTCGGCGCCGCGGTGACCGAGTCGTCGAACTGGCGCGCCTCGCGCAATCTCGACGCCTGGCTGAAGGCCCGCGGCATCGTCGGGCTGAGCGGCGTCGACACCCGCGCGCTGACCGTGCTGATCCGCGAGAACGGCATGCCGAACGCGGTCATCGCGCATGACCCCGCCGGCAATTTCGACCTCCAGGCGCTGAAGCTGCGCGCCGCTGGCCTGCCCTCGATGGACGGCCAGGACCTCGTGCCGATGGTGACGCAACCGCAGCGCTACGGCTGGGACGAGACCAGCTGGCATCTCGGCGAGGGCTACGGCCGGCAGGCGAAATCGCAGCACCACGTCGTGGCGATCGATTACGGCGTGAAGCGCAACATCCTGCGCCTCCTCGCCGACGCTGGCTGCAAGGTCACGGTCGTGCCGGCGACTGCGAGCGCCGAGGAGGTGCTCGGGCTGAAGCCCGACGGGGTGTTCCTGTCGAACGGCCCCGGCGACCCGGCCGCGACCGGCGAATACGCCGTGCCGGTGATCCGCAGGCTGCTCGACGAGCGGGTGCCGACCTTCGGCATCTGCCTCGGCCACCAGATGCTCGGCCTGGCCATCGGCGGGCGGACCAAGAAGATGCACCAGGGCCATCACGGGGCGAACCACCCGGTGAAGGACGTGGTCACCGGCAAGGTCGAGATCACCTCGATGAACCACGGCTTTTCGGTCGACCCGGGAAGCCTGCCGTCGAACGCCATCCAGACCCACGTCTCGCTGTTCGATGGCTCGAATTGCGGCATCGCGCTGACCGACCGGCCGGCCTTCTCGGTGCAGTACCATCCGGAAGCCTCGCCCGGGCCGCGCGACAGCCACTATCTGTTCCGTCGCTTCGTCGAGCTGATCGACGAGGAGAAGCTAAAGGCCGAGAACTGCCAAGCTCCTGAGCGCAAGCGCGGAGTTGCCTAGGACGCGCATCCGAGTTATCGCGTTGGCAATAACAATAAAGTGCCGATTCGATCTCGCGGGGCAGCCCATGACGACTTTCGAAGCCGATTCCGCCGACCCGTTCACGCGGCTGCACAAGGCTTTCACGTTCCATCTCGGCATCGCCGCGAGCCTTGCCTGGATGACCGCGCTCTACGCGGCGCTGCACGCCCCCTGGGTGCGCAACATCCGCCCCCTGCTCGATCCGGCCGAAGCGGGCCGCGTCGAGAGCACCGCCTCCTTCCTGTTCGGCTTCCCGGCGATCCTGACGGTCGCCTGGATCATCGTCTATGCCGGCCGCGACATGCTGCGCCATTTCCGGCTGATGAAGGACCAGACGGTCGAGTTCGCGGTCGCGGCGGCGGTCGCCTTCGGCATCTTCTACATGGCGATCGACCGCGCCGTCGCCGCGATCCTCCTCGCGAACTGAGGCTTCGCCCGCGGCTTTGCGGGCGAGCGGGAGAGGCGGGCGGAGCGATCTTTCCCGGGCCTGACGCGTTACCCTGCCGATCCCGTCGAGGCAGGAGGTTCACGCGATGGCTCGCGCGAAGGGTTACGGCAGGCCCGGGCGCTACAACGCGCCGCTCAAGACCGACACCTACGTCTTCCAGGACGACGGCATCGTCCCGAACAGCCGGCTGCCGCTGATCGTGCGCCAGGGCGCCGTGACGCCCGACTCGAGCGACCCGGCCTCGGCCTTCGAGCGCACCTTCGCCAAGAACGGCTGGACCAATTCCTGGCGCAACGGCATCTACGACTACCACCACTACCATTCGACCTCGCATGAGGTGCTCGGCATCGCGGCAGGCTCGGCGACGGTGCGCTTCGGCGGCGAGAACGGCGAGACGGTCGGCGTCAGCGCCGGCGACGTGGTGGTGATCCCGGCCGGCGTCGCGCATGCCCGCATCAGCCAGAGTGACGATCTCCTGGTGGTCGGCGCCTATCCGGGCGGACGCGACTGGGACCTCCTGCGCGACACCGATTCCGCCGGCATCGCCGCGGCCCGCCAGCGCATCGGAGAGGTGCCGCTGCCCGCGGCCGATCCGGTCGACGGGGCGGATGGGCCTTTGATGAAGTTATGGCGGGGGTAGGTCGGCAACTCCGTCGTACGCTTGACGTCCGGCGTCTCGTTCCTCAACCTGCCGCATGATCCTGGGCTATGCCGACAAGCGCACCGAAACTTTCGCGCGTGGCGGCACCATTCCGGGATTTCAGGGGTTTCGCGCGCAAGCGGAGCGCCGCCTCGCGATCCTTGAATCTGCAACCTCACTCGAGGATTTGCGAGGGCTGCCGAGCAACCGCCTCGAAGCGTTGCGAGGAGACCGGCGCGGCAAGTGGAGCATCCGCATCAATCGCCAATGGCGGATCTGCTTCAGCTGGCCTGCCGGATCGCCCGGGCCTACCGAGGTCGAGATCGTCGACTACCATTGAGGCGTCCATGTCCCATCCCCGTCCTGTTCATCCCGGCGAAGTGCTGGCGGAAGAGCTCGACGAGCTCGGCGTTTCCGCGAGCGAGCTCGCACGGCAGATCGGCGTTCCTGCGAACCGCATCAGCCAGATCCTCGCCGGCAGGCGCTCCGTAACGGGCGATACTGCCCTCAGACTGGGACACTGGTTCGGCACCAGCCCGACGTTCTGGCTTAACCTGCAGTCACTTTACGAGCTGCGCTGCGCCGAGCAGACGACCGGAAGCGAGATCGCCAAGCTGCCGCGCCGGCCCGCGGCCTAAATCATGAACTGGCGCGAGTACTGGAACCAGGACACGCCGATCTATGTCAGCGATCGGCACAAGACGCTGCACTACCAGCGCATCGCCGCCGACATCGCGGCGCTCGTCCCCTCCCCGCAAGCGCATGTGCTCGACCACGGCTGCGGCGAGGCGCTCTCGGCCGGGCGCGTCGCCGCGCGCTGCGGGCGGCTCTATCTCTGCGACGCGGCGCCGCTCGTGCGCGAGCGGCTCGAGGCGCGCTTCCGCGGCAATCCGAAGATCGAGGTGCTGGCGCCGGAGGCGGTCGAGCATCTGCCGGACGCCTCGCTCGACCTCGTGGTCGCGAACTCGCTGCTGCAGTACCTGTCGCAGGACGAGCTGCGCGACCTCCTGCGGCTGTGGCGCCGCAAGCTCAAGCCGGATGGCCGGCTCGTGCTCGCCGACGTCGTCCCGCCCGACCTCGGCCCAGCGGCCGACGCGAAGGCGCTTCTCGCCTTCGGCTGGAAGGGCGGCTTCGCGTTCCGCGCCATCCTCGGCCTCGCCCGCACCGCGCTGTCCGATTACCGCAAGCTCCGCAACGAGCTCGGGCTCACGACCTTCGCCGAGCCTCAGATGATCGAGCTCCTGCGCGGCGAGGGCTTCTCGGCCGAGCGCCGGGGAAAGAACATCGGCCACAACCAAGCCCGGATGACCTTCGTCGCGACCCCTGTCCCGCCTGCCTGACGCCCGGTTTTGATCGGGCGAGGCGCGGGCGTAAGGTGACGGGAAGCCCACCTGCGGACCCGGCATGCACAGGCGCACGCTTCTGATCGGCCTTTCCCTCCTGGCCGCCCCAGCGCCGGCGGCGGCCAGGACCTATCGGGTCGGGTTCCTCTCCTCCTCGACGACCTCGGTGCGCTCGCCGCTGATGCAGGCGCTGCGGGACGGCCTCGCCGCGCGCGGCTACGAGCCGGGCAGGAACCTCGAAATCCTCTATCGCTTCGCGCGGTCCCGCGAACAGCTGCCGGCCATGGCTGCCGAGCTCGTCGAGAGCAAGGTCGACATCGTCGTCGCTGCAGGCTCCGAGGCGATCGTGGCGGCACGCGACGCCACGCAAGTCATTCCCATCGTCATGACCAACAGCGGCGACGCGGTCCGCGAGGGGTTCGCGTCGAGCCTGGACCGGCCCGGCGGCAACATCACGGGGATGACGCAGCTCTCCCCCGAGCTCGTCGGCAAGCGCCTGGAGATGCTGCGCGAGGTCTTTCCCGGGCTGACGCGCATCGGGATCGTCTGGAATCCGGACCACCCGAACACCCCGATCACCTTCGCCGAAGCGCAGCTGGCGGCGAGCCGTCTCGGCCTCGCGCCGGTCTCGATCGAGATGCGGGAGCCGGGCGAGATCCATCCCGACCTCGCCGCGACCGCCGCGCAGGGGGTGCGGGGTTATCTCGTGATCAGAGACCCGTTCACGGTGCGGCACCGGGGGGCCATCGTGAAGGCCCTGCACGACCTGCATATCCTCGCGATCTTCGAGACCGAGGATTTCGTCGAGGCCGGCGGCCTCATGTCCTACGGGGCGGATTTCGCCGACCTGTTCCGGCGCTCGGCCGACTACATCGACAAGATCCTGAAGGGCGCCCGCCCCTCCGATCTGCCGATCCAGCAGCCGACCAAGTTCCTGCTCGTCGTCAACGAGCGCGAGGCGCGCGAGCGCGGCATCCGGCTGCCGCAGGCGCTCCTCGCCCGCGCCGACCGCGTGGTCGAGTAGCGGCTTGCCTCAGGGCGCCCGCGCACCAGGCTCGCCGAAAGTCCAGAACTTGTGGGCGAGGAAGCTCCAGATCAGCACGACCCCGGTCGTGACGAGCTGGGCGAGGAGATAGACGTACCAGACGGCAAAGCGCCCGCCCGCGAACCAGCCGAAAGCGCTCATCAGCGCCCAGGTCAGAAGGAAGCCGACCAAGGCGACGGCCGCGAAGCGCCAGGTCGCCTCGGCATGCGGGCGTTCGCTGCGATAGGTATGGCGCCGGTTGAGCGCATAGGAAGCGACGCCGCCTCCGACATAGCCGACGAGCGTCGCCGGCACCGGCCGGAACCCGGCGAGCTCCACGAGGCCGATCAGCCAGCCGTAATGGATCGCGGCGGCGATCAGGCCGATCCAGAAGAACGACGTGAACTGGCGCGCGAGCGGGGGGAGGTGAGTGGCGGCGCGAGGCACGAAATCCTCTTAGCGACCCCGCGCAGGCAGGTCACGCGCGACCTCAAACCGGCAGCCCATGCTCCAGCGCTCGAAGGATGCGCTCGACCTCGGCTCGGCCCGTGCGCTCGGCGCTGGCCTCGCCGGGAGTGTGGTCGTTCAGCATGGGATGAGGCGTGTCCCAGAAGGCTTGGCCATCCTCGCCTCCGAAGATGGCGATGGCGAGCGCCCATAGTTCCGCAGCGTCCTCCGTCACAGATCGTTGGTCGGTCATCGTCTCACCCCTGCAGTTTCCCGGCGATCGCCCTCGCGGCGGCCCGCGGCCCGATCTGGGCGCCCCAGGCGCCGAGCTTATTCACGACCCCGGGGATCACGATCGCCTTGCCGCGCTCATAGCCGGCGACGCCCTGGCGGGCGACCTCCTCGGCCGAGAGCGTCATGAATCGCATCTTGACGAGCCGCGTCATCTGCAGGCTGGCGCGCTCGGAGAACTCGGTCGGCACCGGTCCGGGGCAGAGCGCCGTCACGGCGAGGCCGTGGCGCCTGACCTCCTCGTGCAGCGCCTCGGAGAGCGAGAGCACGAACGCCTTGGTCGCGTAGTACACGGCCATCTTCGGCCCGGCCTGGAAGGCCGCGGTCGAGGCGACGTTGAGGATGCCGCCCTGCCGCCGTTCGATCATGCCGGGCAGGAACAGCCGCGACAGCTTGAGCGGCACTGATACGTTCAGCTCGACCATCGCGACCTGCTGGTCATAAGGAAGCTCGGCGAAGCGCCCGCGCAGGCCGAAGCCCGCATTGTTGACGAGCGTGTGCAGCGCGATCCCTTTCGCCTCGACGGCGGCGAACAGCGCCTGCGTCGCGGCCGGATCCTCGAGGTCGAAGACGAGCGTCTCGGGCGCGATCCCGTGCTTCGCGCGAAGCTCGGCCGCGAGCGCGGTCAGCCGCTCCTCGCGCCGCGCCGTCAGCAGGAGCGAATAGCCCCTCTCCGCGAACACCCGCGCAAGCTCCGTCCCGATGCCGCTCGACGCGCCCGTGATCAGCGCCCAGCGCTTCTCCTCGCCCATCCGGCCCTCCCGCCTGCGGCCCCGCGGACCTTCCAATAGCATCCCGACCTGTGTATGAGGGCGCTTCAGCGTTCAAATCCCGACATACCGCCCTTTGCCGAGGCGCGTCCGCGCGCCCGGAGGGCTCGACACGGCCATGCCCAAACGAACCGACATCTCCTCCATCCTGATCATCGGCGCGGGGCCCATCGTGATCGGCCAGGCTTGCGAGTTCGACTATTCGGGCACGCAGGCCTGCAAGGCGCTCCGCGCCGAGGGCTACCGGATCGTCCTCGTCAATTCCAATCCTGCGACGATCATGACCGACCCGGATCTCGCGGATGCGACCTATGTCGAGCCGATCACGCCGGAGATCGTCGCCAAGATCATCGAGAAGGAGCGGCCCGATGCGCTCCTGCCGACCATGGGCGGCCAGACCGCGCTCAACACCGCGTTGTCCCTCAAAAAGATGGGCGTGCTGGAGAGATTCGGCGTCGAGATGATCGGGGCCACCGCCGAGGCGATCGACAAGGCCGAGGACCGCCAGCTCTTCCGCGAGGCGATGCGCAAGATCGGGCTCGAGACGCCGAAATCGCGCCTCGCCAACGCCTCGGCCCTGAAGAAGGCCGACCGCGAGAGGCACCTTGCCGAGATCGCCGCGATCGAGGCCGAGGACCTGCATCCCGGCGACAAGAAGCGCCGCATCGCCGCCTTCGAGCTCAAGTGGCAGGGGGGCGAAAGGGACCGCCGCAAGCGCTACCAGGAGCACGCCATCGGCGAGGCCCTGATGGCGCTCTCGGAGGTCGGGCTCCCCGCCATCATCCGGCCCTCCTTCACGCTCGGCGGCACCGGCGGCGGCATCGCCTACAACCGCGAGGAGTTCCTCGACATCGTCGAGCGCGGCCTCGACGCCTCGCCGACCAACGAGGTGCTGATCGAGGAGTCGGTGCTCGGCTGGAAGGAGTACGAGATGGAGGTCGTCCGCGACAAGGCGGACAACTGCATCATCATCTGCTCGATCGAGAACGTCGACCCGATGGGCGTCCACACCGGCGACTCGATCACCGTCGCGCCGGCGCTGACGCTGACCGACAAGGAATACCAGATCATGCGCGACGCCTCGATCGCGGTGCTGCGCGAGATCGGGGTC
>JAQSWQ010000108.1 GCA_029266525.1 Microvirga sp. | reverse complement strand
CCGCTAAAGAGGAAGTCGCCAAATCGCGGGAGGTCGGAAAGGATGGCGATCGCGCGCTCCGACACGGGCACGCGGTGCTCACGGGCGGCCTTCATACGGTCGGCGGGGATAGTCCACACCCCGGCAGCAAGGTCCACCTCAGACCACTGCGCAAGCCGCACCTCCCCTGCCCTGGCGGCCGTTAGAATCGCGAACTCTAGGCCGTAGGCCGGAACACTCGCGCAGTGACGAAGCTCGCCCATGAACGCCGGAAGCTCGACATAGGGCATAGCGGGATGGTGCTGTTGCCGCCTGACCAAATTGGCGACGGTATGTTCGAGATGCCCTGACAGGCGCGCCGGGTTCTCGCCGTGCCGGAAGCCGCGAACCTTCGCATAGTCGAGAACTGCTTCGAGCTGTTGCCGCAGCCGTCGCGCTCTATCGGGCTTTTCGAGCGACAGCGGGTCTAGCACCCGGTGCACCAGGGCGGTGTCTATCAGGGCCGCTGGCACGTCTCCGATCACCGGGAATGCGTAGAGCCGCAGGATGGAGAGCCACTCTTTGGCCGAGCCACGATCCGAGCGGGACTCAGCCGCGCGCACCCGAGCGTATTGCTGCGCGCAGTCGGCGAAGGTGACCGACTTTAGATCGGTCGCTCGCCGTTGCGCCTCCTCGGCTCTCCGCGCGGCCTCGTGCGCAGTCCGCGCGTCCAAGGGATCAATCCCCTGCCGCAACAGCCGCCGGGCATCAAAAGCCTTCTCTCTGGCCTCAGCGAGTGCCACGAACTCTGCGCTTCCGAGCCCCATCCAGCGTTCGCGGCCGTGCCGCTCGTATCGGAGCGCCCAAGCTCGCGAGCCGGTGTCCTTCGCTATCAAATATAGCCCTTTGCCGTCGTGATGCTTGCCCGGCCCGGCGTGCTTCACAAAGGCGGCGGTGAGCTTGCTCATGGTCCGTTCCCCGGCGGCCAGTTCCCCGGATCGTTCCCCGGCTTGAACGCGGCTTCTAGCGGAACTAGTGGGACTAAACCGAACGAACAGCAAGCCTCAAGGCACTGTTATCCCAATGTATTTTCGGAGCTTTTCGGAACGTACCGGACAAAAATAAGGCGGGCGCTCGGCCCGCCTTCAATCACGCCGCGGTCCGAGGTCAGTTCTTCTTGATCCGGTAGGTCTCGTGGCAGCCCCCGCACGCCTTCGTGACGTTGCCGAAGGCGGTCTTGAAGCTCTCGAGGTCGTTCGCCTGGGCCGAGGCCCTTTGGATCTCCAGCGCCCAGTCGTCGAAGCGCTTGCGGAAATCGGCCTGGTTCTGCCAGATCGTCGGCGCGGCCGTGGTCTCGCCGCCGGTCTTCGAGGTCTCCGGGAAGTAGTTGTGCATCTTGTCGGCGGCGTTGGCGTAGGTCTGTATGATCTCCCGCGCCTTGGCGGCATCGAAGGGGATCTCGCCCTTGGCCATCTGGTTGCCGGTGCGGGTCGCGGCGCCGACGCCCTTCATGGTCTCCTTGCGGGTAGCGATCGGGTCGCCCTGTGCGAGGGCGGCGGTCGCGGCGATCGCGAGCGCGGCGGTCACGAGAATGGTGCGCAGCATCAAGGGCCTCTCCTCTCTTGGTCCGCTCTGGGAGTCGGATGGTTACAGGTTCTCCGGGCCAGACGCCGTTGAACTATTTGTGATCGGATCGTGAGCCCAAAGTCGGGCGAGCTCGAGCGGAGAGCGCGCTGCGAGCGCCTCCTGGATCGCGCGGAAGACCCGGTCCGGCGTCGCCGGCATGTCGATGTGGCGGATGCCGTAGGCGCGGTCGAGCGCATCGACGACGGCGTTCATCACCGCCGGGCATGAGCCGATGCTGCCGGCCTCGCCCACGCCTTTCAGCCCGAGCGGATTGGTGGCGCAGGGCACGTTGCGGGTCTCGAAATGGAAGAACGGGACGTCGGCGGCACGCGGCAGCCGGTAGTCCATGAAGGAGGCCGTGAGAAGCTGCCCCTCGGCGTCGAAAACCGTGTGCTCGTGGAGCGCCTGGCCGACGCCTTGGACGACGCCGCCATGCACCTGACCTTCGAGCAGGAGAGGGTTCAGGGTCACGCCGAAATCGTCGACGACGACGTAAGCCACGACCTCCGTTTCGCCGGTGTCGGGATCGATCTCGACCTCGCAGATATGCGTCCCGTTCGGATAGGTGGCCTCCGGCGGCGTCCATTTGTCGGTGGCGGTCAGGCGCTCGGGAGTGGCCTTCTCCAGCCTCGCGAGATCGGCAAAGGCGATGGCGCGGTCCGTGCCCGAGATCCGGATGGCTCCGTCCGCGAGCTCGAGATCGGCGACGCCGGCCTCGAGCGCGTCGGCCGCGAGCTCCTTCAGGTTCTCGGCGAGCTGGCGCGAGGCGTTCGAGACCGAGACGCCGCCGACCGGGATCGAGCGCGAGCCGCCGGTGCCCCCGCCCGAGCGGACGAGGTCGGTGTCGCCCTGCACGACGCGCACCCGCTCCATCGGTAGGTCGAGCTGCTCGGCCGCGATTTGGGCATAGGCCGTCATGTGGCCCTGCCCGGTCGATTGCGTGCCGATGAGGATCGTGACGCCACCGTCGTCGTCCAGGCGCAACGTCGCGCGCTCGCCCTCGCCGAAGGCGCAGGCCTCGACATAGGTCGCCATCCCGATGCCCCGGATCCGCCCGGCCCTGCGCGCCTCCTTGGAGCGCTGCTCGAAGCCGGCCCATTCCGCCACTTCCATGGCACGGCGCATATGGCCTTCGAACTCGCCGCTGTCGTAGATGCGCCCCGTCGCGGTCGTAAACGGCATCTTCTGCGGCGGCACGAAGTTGAGGGCCCGCAAGGCATCGCGAGCGACGCCAAGCTCGCGCGCCGCCTGGTCCGCGAGCCGCTCGATCACGTAGGCCGCTTCCGGCCGGCCGGCGCCGCGGTAGGCATCGACCGGCATCGTGTGCGTATAATAGCCGCGAACCCGGACATGCACGGTCGGGATGTCGTAGACCCCGGGCGTCATGCTCGCGCCGAGCACGGGGATGAACGGCCCGAACTGCGAGAGATAGGCGCCTAGGTCTGCCTTGAGGTCGACCCGCATGGCCAGGAACTTGCCGCGAGCGTCCAGCGCGAGCTCCGCATGCACGAGGTTGTCGCGGCCTTGGGCATCGCCGACGAAATGCTCACTGCGGTCGGCCACCCATTTGACCGGCCGCCCGAGCTTCTCGGCGGCGAAGGCGCAGAGCGGATATTCGCGATAGATGAAGGCCTTGGTGCCGAAGCCGCCGCCGACATCGGGCGTGATCACGCGAAGGCGCCGCTTCTCGACCTTGAGGCAGCCGGCGATGGTCTCCTTGAGCGAGTGGCTGCCCTGGGTACCGAGCGTGATGGTCCAGCGCCGGTCGCCCTCGTCATAGGCGGCAATGCAGTCCCGCGGCTCGAGGTAGTTCGTCACGAGGCGGTTGTTCACGAGCCTCAGCGAGACCACCCGATCGGCGGCGGCGAACGCCTTCTCGGTCGCGGCGGCGTCGCCGACTGCGGTGTCGAAAGCGACATTGCCCCGGATCTCGGGCCAGACCGGCGCCGCCCCGGGCGCCTCCGCGCGCTCGATTCCGACCGTCGCGGCCAGAGGCTCCCACTCGATCGGGATCGCCTCCGCCGCATCGCGCGCCTGCAGCAGCGTCTCGGCGACCACGACCGCCACGGCGTCGCCGACATGGCGCACCTCGTCGCGGCACAAGAGCGGGTAGGGCGTGAGCCTCATCGCCGTGCCATCGGCGTTCTCGACCGGGCCGAGGCACGGCACATCCCCGAGATGCTTCACCTCGGCATGGACGAGCACCATGAGCACGCCCGGCATGGCCCACACCGCTGAAAGATCCCCGAGCACGAAGCGGGCATGGGCATGCGGGCTGCGCAGCACATAAGCGTGCACCGTCCCGTCGGGATGGTGGTCGTCCGTGTAGCGCCCCTGCCCGGTCACGAGACGCGCATCCTCGACGCGCCGCACGGGCTGGCCGACACCGAACTTCATCGGGCGCATGAGGTGCTCCGGCGATTCACGGGCGGCGAAACTCGGGGGCTTTGCGGCCCGCGTCAATCACTCCGCCGGCGCGGGAAGCGGCGGCCCGACGATCCGCGCCACGGGGTGGCGGCGGCGCGTGGCCGTCCGCGCGTCAGCGCCAGCCAGCGGATCACGACGTAGAACACCGGCGTGAGGAAGACCTGATAGGCGATTCTCGGCCATTCGTAGCCGAGGCCCTGCTCGAGGCGCTCCATCGCCTCGAGCGCGTGGCCTTACTCGCGCGCACCCCCTTAGCCGATCACAAGCAAGCGTCACGCCTCCGATCCTACTCCACCGGCTCGCCCATGATGGCCCATTCCTTGAAGCCGCCGCGATAATGCTCGTTCACGTCGAGCCCGGCGGCCTGAGCGAACTCGATCGCTCTCACCGAGCGCACGCCAGCCGCGCAGGAGAACACGATGCGGCCGCGATGCTTGCGCAGCTCCTCGGGATCGAAGGTCGAGAGCGGATGCGAGATCGAGCCGGGGATGTGCCCCGCCGCGTATTCATGCGGCTCGCGCACGTCGACGAGCGTCAGCGCGCCGGAGGCGAGCCCGTCCTTCACGTCGTCTATGTCGAGATCGACGATGCCGCGGCTCATGGCAGGCGCTCCGTCAGGCGCTTCAGCATGATGGTCTCGATCTCGGCCAACGCGCGCTCGAACTCCTGCTCGGGCTCGTGCTGCAGCCGCTCCTCGAAGGCGGCCAGAATCTGCTCCGGCGAGCGGCCCTTCACGGCCATGATGAAGGGAAAGCCGAACTTCGATCGGTAGGCGTCGTTCAGCGACCGGAAGCGCTCGCGATCGCTGTCGGGGAGCACGGACAGACCGGCCGAGCCTTGCTCCGTCTGCGACTCGGGCGTCATCTCGCCGGCGTCGGGCGGGCGGGCGAGATCGGGATGCGCGCGGATCATCAGAAGCTTCCGCTCGCGGTCCGCCGCGCGCAGCGCCTGCGCAAAGGCCCGATGCAGCCCTTCAGCACTGTCGTTGGCAGGCGTGAGGCCCGCATGGGCGCTTTCCGCGAGCCAGGGCGAGTGCTCGGCGACCGTGCCGAACAGCTCCACGAAGACCGCGCGCGTCATCCGGCTCGGGACAAGACCCGCCGGGCGGTGATTCCGGATCCAATGGCGGGCGATGTCGAGCCGGGTTGCGACCCACACGCGCTCATGACCCTGGACGTGATCCAGGAAGCGCGCCAGCGCCGCCGCCCGGCCGGCGCGCCCGGCCAGCCGGCAATGCAGGCCGACCGACATCATCTTCGGCGCGCGCTCGCCCTCGGCGTAGAGGAGGTCGAAGGAGTCCCTGAGATATGCGAAGAACTGGTCGCCCGAGTTGAAGCCCTGCGGCGTCGCGAAACGCATGTCGTTGGCGTCGAGCGTATAGGGCACGATGAGCTGCGCCGCGGCCGCGCCCTCGACCCAGTAGGGCAGCTCGTCGGCATAGGAATCGGCCGAGTAGAGAAAGCCGCCCTCCTCCGTCGCCAATCGCAGCGAGTGCTCCGAGGTGCGGCCCGTGTACCAGCCGAGCGGCCGTTCGCCCGTGACCTCCGTATGGATGCGGATCGCCTCGTTGAGATGCGCGCGCTCTTCGTCCGAGGAGAAATCCTTGTAGTCGATCCATTTGAGCCCGTGGCTCGCGAGCTCCCAGCCTGCATCCTTCATGCCTGCAACCGCTGCGGGATTGCGTTGCAGAGCGGTCGCGACGCCGAACACGGTGACCGGCAGCGCGCGCTCGGTGAACATCCGCCATAGCCGCCAGAAGCCGGCGCGCGAGCCGTATTCGTAGATCGACTCCATGTTCATGTGGCGCTGCCCGGGCCAGGCTTGGGCGCCGACGATCTCGGAGAGGAACGCCTCCGAGGCGGGGTCGCCATGCAGGATGTTGTTCTCGCCGCCCTCCTCGTAATTGATCACGAACTGCACCGCGATCCGGGCGTCGTCCGGCCAGCGCGGATGAGGCGGGTTGCGTCCGTAGCCGACGAGGTCGCGGGGATAGGCGGTCTCCAGCATCGTCAGCTTCCGCGATAGGTCGAATACGCCCATGGCGAGACGAGCAGCGGCACGTGATAGTGCCCGTCGGCTTCGGCGATGCCGAAGCACACCGGAACGATGTCGAGGAAGGCCGGGCTCGGTAGCGGCACGCCGTCGCTCCGGAAGTAGTCGCCGACGTGGAAACGAAGCTCGTAGGTGCCGGCGCGGAACGCGTCCCCGGTCAGGAGCGGCTGATCGGTCCGCCCGTCGAGGTTCGTGGTTCCCTTGGCGACCAGGCGGCGCTCGGTCGCGAGTGCGAACAGCTCGATCCTCATCCCGGCCGCCGGCCTGCCGTTCATCGTGTCGAGCACATGCGTGGACAGTCGACCCATCTTTCCTCCGGGCCGGACTGTCCCGGCGCACAGTCGCGCCGTCACGTTCATCGTGCGTCCGCCGCGCGCGATCGTGAGCTCGATCGGCTTGCCGACTCCTGCGCGCTCGAGCTCCGTGGTGAGGTCGGAGAGCCGCCGGACGGGCTTGCCATTCACGCCGACGATGACGTCGCCGAGCTCGCCGGTCGAGGGGTCGACGCCACGCAAGCCGGCCTGCGCCGCAGGCGAGCCGCGCAACGTTCGCAGCACCACCAGGCCCTCGATGCCGAGCCGCGCCGAGGCCGCCTCGGCCCCGGCGATGATGCCGATGCCCGGATTGGGCATGCGGCCGTTGCGGATGAGCTCCGGCACGACCCGGTTCACCACGTCGACCGGGATCGCGAAGCCGATGCCGGCCGAGGCGCCGGAGGGCGAGAAGATCGCCGTATTGACGCCGATGAGCCGGCCCGCCGAGTCGAGAAGCGGGCCGCCGGAGTTGCCGGGATTGATCGGCGCGTCGGTCTGGATCACGTCGGCGAGCTCCCGGCCCTCGCCCGTCGGAAGACGCCGCTGCAGCGCGCTGATGACGCCGGTGGTCAGCGTCTGGTCGAGGCCGAGCTCGAGGTGCCGACCGCGATCGCGGGCGGCGGCTGGCGAACCCTGCCGAGGCGCAGCACGGCGAGATCGTAGTTCGGCGCCGTGCCGACGAGCTCGGCCCGCACGATCTCGCCGGAGTTGAGCCTGATCGCGATCGGGCTCGCGTTCTGGACCACGTGGTTGTTCGTGACGATGTGGCCGGCGGCGTCCCAGACGAAGCCGGTGCCGGTCTGCTGACCGCCGCCCTCCTCGCCCTCGAAGAGGGACTCCCGCCTTGCGCGCGCCTGCGCGAAGACGTGCACGACCGAGGGCGCCGCACGCTCGAACAGCTCGACATTCGTGGCGACGAAGCCGATGAGGAGGATGATCGCGATCAGAAGCGCGATGCGCGTGAAGCGGTCCCGCACGGTCCTCTCCCGGTTCGAGCGCTCTTAGGTCGCTCGCCAACGCGCGAAGCGCAAGGCGGGTCCCTCAGGCCGCGCGCGCCGGCCGGTTCACGAGAACGATGCCGCCGGTCACGAGAAGGAGGGAGAGGATCAGCGGCCCGGTCAGCGCCTCGCCGAGGAACCAGTGGCCGAAGGCGACGCCGAACACCGGCGACAGGAACGATAGCACCGACAGCCGCGCCGGCGGGTAGCGCGACACGAGCCAGAACCAGATCAAGTAGGTCACGGTCGTCACCCAAACCACCTGATAGACCATGACGGACCAGGTCAGCGCGGCGACCGGCACGCGCCAGGCCTCGCCGGCGAGAAGCGAGGTCGCGGTCATGGCGAGCGCCGAGACCACGAGCTGGTAGAGCAGCACCTTCGCGGGCTCGGCCCTGCGCAGCTTGGTAGCCTTGATGATCAGGGTGGTAAGTCCCCACAGGACGCCGGCGGCAAGCGCCATCAAGTCGCCTGCGAGGCTCGCGCCGGCGGCGGCGGAGCCCGGGCTGAGGAGGATGGCGACGCCGGCGAAGGCGATGGCGATGCCGGCCCAGCGATCCAGCGTGAGACCCTCCGGCACCGGTAGGAAGCGCGCGCCGATCGCGACCACGAACGGGGCCGTGTAGAGGAGCATCACCACGCGCCCCGCCTCGGTCCGGGCGAGCGCGAGGAAGAGGAACACGAACTCGGCCGCGAAGATGAGCCCGACCAGGATGCCGGGGCGGAGCGTGCCGTCGCCGACGCCGAGGTCGCGCCGCATCCACCAGGCCCAGAGCCCGACGAGCGCGCTCGCGCCGATCGAGCGGATCGCGGCCTGGGCGATCGGCGGCAACTCCGGCAGCGCGAGCTTCACGCAGACCTGCTGGAAGCCCCAGCTCGCGCAGAGCAGGACCATCGCCGCTACCGCGGTGCGATCGATCGAGTGTGGTGAGGGCATCGGGGGGTGGAGAGATCGGGACACCGTTCTGCCATGCCAATCGGCTCGCCCCAAGCGGCTAGGGCGTGATCCGTTCGGGATGAATCGACGAGAATTCCCTCCACCTTCCGGGGAAGGGGTAGGGGTGGGGTTCGCAGGGTCAAGCGGGAATGGCGCCGTGAGCCGATCTGTCCCTCCGGCAACAAAAAAGGGCGGGTCGCCCCGCCCTCTCGGTCGCCTTGCGGCTGCCGGACTACTCGAAGCCGCGCCGGCTCCGGCCCGGACCGAACCCGTCGCCTTCCATGCCGCCGCCGCGGTCCATGCCGCCCCTGCCCTCGCCGTGGCGCCAGGCGTGGCGCATCATGCCGTGCGGGCGCATCTGCCGCACGAGCACGCGCAGGCGCCGCTTCTGGCCCTCGTCGAAGGAGGCGTAGAGCGGGGTCGCGGCGTCGGCGAGGCGGCGCAACGCCTCGGCCCGGGCGCCTTGCCGATCGGCCATGCCGCGCAGGAAGCCGGGAAGGTCGTCGCGGTTGTCGCCGCGGCTCTCGCGGAAGGCGCGGGCCTGCTCGCGACGCAGCCTCACGAGGTCGCGGATCGCCTGCTCGACGGGCGGCCATAGACGCTCCTGGTCGGCGTTGAGCTTCAAGCCTGCATGAAGCGCCGCAATGCGGGCATCGGTGAAGGCCTCGATGTCCTCAGGGGTGAAGCGGCGGAAGCCACCGCGATCCCAGTGCGGCCGCTCGAAGCCGCCGCCGAAGTCGCCGCGCGTGAAGGCGTCGCGCCCGCCGCGGCCGCCGGACTCGCCGCGCTCCTGGGCGACGCCGGCCGTCATCAACAGACCGGTCGCGGCGATCGCGATCATGGCTCGTTTCATGGGGAAAGCTCCTCGGGTGGGCATATCGTGAGATGCCGCTACAGGCTGCGCGTGGCGGGATTACGATGCGGTGGCGCTTGCGTGAACTTCCGGTAACCTCGGCGACAGAGTTAAGGCCGCGCGGGCCGCGCGGCTCGGAATTCCCCGGCGCGGTTCGAAACTCTTGCCGCGCCGCGGACGTTGATTTGGCGAGTGGCGCCGCGCCGAGGCTGCGCAGGCGCCGAGCGAGCGAGGGTTGCGGCCGTGTTGACGATCGCCGGGATCGAGGAAGTCTGCGAGGCCAAAGGCATCACCCTCGTGATGCACCCGCATGTGCGCAAGGCCGTCAAGCCCTACGAGGAAAGCTTCTACATCGGCGCATGCTGCTTCCTCGGCAACGAGACGGACGGCATCTATTTCCTGCCGCTCGGCAACGGCGGCTATGTCCGGCTCCTCTTCACGAAGCGCCGCTCGGCGCGCGGCCATGCAATCCTCCGCGTGGAGCCTGCGGCGCGGGACGGCATGGAGCGCATCCGCAATGCGCTCCGCGAGCGGGAGCCGAAGTAGCGCCAGCCCCCTGTTGCCCCGCTCAAGCTTGAACTAGCCTGCGCTCCGGGAACGCCCCGCCCTTCCGGCGGATGAGCGTCCGCGAGACGAGGAAGCGCAGGATGGCATCGGAGAAGGTCGCCCTGGTCACCGGGGCTGGGACAGGCGTAGGCAAGGCGGTTTCGCTCGGGCTTCTGAAGCAAGGCTATGCGGTGGTGCTCGCCGGGCGCCGGCGCGAGCCGCTCGACGCGACTGCCAAGGAGGGCGGCGGCAAGACCCTCGTCGTCGAGACCGACGTCGGCGATCCGGGTTCCGTGAAGGCGCTCTTCGGGAAGATCCGCGAGCGGTTCGGCCGCCTCGACCTTCTCTTCAACAACGCCGGCACGGGCGCGCCCGCCGTGCCGATGGACGAATTGCCCTTCGAGCAGTGGAAGAAATGCGTCGACACGAACCTCACCGGCTCCTTCCTCTGCGCGCAGGAGGCGATGCGGCTCATGAAGGAGCAGAAGCCGCAGGGCGGGCGGATCATCAACAACGGCTCGATCTCGGCCCACGCCCCGCGGCCGAACTCCGCGCCCTACACCGCGACGAAACACGCGATCACCGGCCTCACGAAGTCGATCGCGCTCGACGGCCGCCCCTTCGACATCGCCTGCGGGCAGATCGACATCGGCAATGCCGAGACCGACATGGCCCGGCGGATGAAGGATGGCGTGCCTCAGGCTGACGGCGCGGTTCGGGTCGAGCCCCTCATGGATCCGGTTCATGTGGCGAACGCGGTCGTGCACATGGCGAGCCTGCCGAAGGAGGCCAATGTGCTGTTCATGACCGTGATGGCGACCAAGATGCCGTTCGTCGGGAGGGGATAGCGAAGGCGCTGCGCGAAATTATGGGCCGCGCCCTTTGTCGAACGGGTTCTTGCCGGTCCTGAGCGACACCCGGATCGGCACGCCGGGCAGGTCGAAGGCTTCGCGCAGGCCGTTGACGAGGTAGCGTGTGTACGACTTCGGCAGGGCGTCGAGCTGGTTGCCGAAGACGGCGAAATGCGGCGGGCGGGTCTTGGCCTGCGTCATGTAGCGGATCTTGATCCGGCGTCCCGCCACCGCCGGCGGAGGATTCGCCGACAGCGCGTCAGCGAGCCATTGGTTGAGCTTGGGCGTCGGGATGCGGCGGTTCCAGACCTCGTGCACATGGACGACCGCCTGCATCAGCCGCTCGAGGCCGTCGCCGGCAAGCCCCGAGAGCGGCACGATCGGCGCCCCGCGTACCTGCGGCAAGAGCCGCGCGGCCTCCTCGCGCAGCTCCTTCAGGAGCCCGGGCTTGTCGGCGACGAGGTCCCATTTGTTCACGCCGATGACGATCCCCCGTCCCTCCGTCTCGACGAGATCGACGATCGAGAGGTCCTGCTTCTCGAAGGGGATCGTCACGTCGAGAAGAACCACCACCACCTCGGCGAAGCGCACGGCGCGCAACGCGTCGCCGACCGAGAGCTTCTCGAGCTTGTCCTGGACGCGCGCCCGCTTGCGCAGGCCGGCGGTGTCGTAGAGCTTGATCGGCCGCCCGCGCCATTGCCAATCGAGGGCGATCGAGTCGCGCGTGATGCCGGCTTCCGGCCCCGTCAGCAGGCGCTCGGAGCCGATCAGGCGATTGATCAGCGTCGACTTGCCCGAGTTCGGCCGCCCCACGATCGCGACCTTGAGCGGCTTGCCCTCGGCGCTTTCCTCGGCATGGTCGTCGGCTTCCTCCCCCACCAGGGGCAGCAGCGCGTCGAAGAGCTCGCCCATGCCCTCGCCGTGCTCGGCCGAGAACGGCACCGGCTCGCCGAGGCCGAGCGCGAAGGATTCGTAGGCGCCGGCGGTCCCCGCCCCGCCTTCGGCCTTGTTCGCGACGAGCACCACGGGCTTGCCCGAGCGCCGCACGAGTTCGACGAAGGGCTGGTCGGCCGGCAGCACGCCGGCGCGGGCGTCCATCAGGAAGAGGATGGCGTCCGATTCCGCGATCGCCGCCTCGGTCTGCGCGCGCATGCGACCCAGGAGCGAGCCCTGTTCGGCCTCGTCGAGCCCGGCCGTGTCGATGATGCGGAAGCGCAGGGGACCGAGCTTTGCCTCGCCTTCGCGCCGATCGCGGGTGACGCCCGGGCGGTCGTCGACCAATGCGAGCTTCTGGCCGACGAGGCGGTTGAACAGGGTCGATTTGCCGACGTTCGGGCGGCCGACGATGGCGACAGTGGCAGTCATCGTCCGCCAACGCGTCACTGGGTGGCTTGGACCGGCCCCGCCGCGACAAGCGCGGTGTAGATCTCGAGGCGGCTGCGGAGCGCCTGCGGCGCGTCGCGGTCGGCCGCGATCTGATCGAACCAGCGCCCTGCCCCGTCGTAGTCGCCCTTCTTGAGGGCGGCGAGGCCGAGCATCTCCCGGGCCGTGTGGCGCCAGGCATTGGTCGGCGTGGCGATCCGCTCGAGCCCGGACTGCGCCGCGGCGGTGTCGCTGTCCATGCGCAGCATGGCTGCGCGCAGGCGCGCGAGGTCCTGGAGCACGGCCGGCACCGTGCCGTCGGCGGCGAGCGCGTCGAAGGCCGTCGCACCCTCATCGGCGTTCTGCTGGCCGGCCTCCGCCGCGAGCCGGAAGCGCGCGAGGAGACGGTAGCCGCCGGCGGGGTCCGTCGAGAGCGAGCGCAGAACCTGCGCCGCCTCCTCGTCCTTGCCGTCCTGATCGAGGCGGAGCGCGTTTTGATAGCGCACGGCGGCCGCCTCGGCGCGGGTGCGCTCGAGGTGCTGCCAATAGCGCCAGCCGCCGACCGCCGCGATGACCAGCACCGCAAGGCCGACGATCAGGGTCTGATAGCGGTTCCAGATCTGCGCGATGCGGTCGCGACGATACTCCTCATCGACCTCGCGGATAAATTCGTTCGACTCGACCAAGACTTGACCTCGCTCGCGGGCCCCCGCGTGAAGGGGCGTCGCCTATCACAGCCGCCCCGCCTTGGCGAGCCGAGCCGGCGGCGCGCTCAACCGACGCGCGGCAGCACGGCGACGCCGATCAGCCAGGTGTGCAGCCGGAACAGGAAGGCCAGCCAGACGACAGTGCCGATCGCGATCGCGACGAGGTCGTTGCGGGGCCCTGCCGGGAACGTCGTCGGGCCCCCGTGGTCCTTGACCTCGTCGCGGCGCTTCGCCGAGACGCGCGCGGCGACCGCCCAGGCGAGGATCGAGCCGAAAAGCAGGATCGAGCCGAGGTCGCCGTTGGCGAGGAGATGGGCTGCGGCCCATAGCTTCACGCCCGCGAGCATCGGGTGCTTGAGCGTGCCCTTGATCCGGCCCGGGAAATAGGCCGCGACGAACATGATGAAGGCCGGCCAGACCAGAATCAGCGAAAGGTGCCGCGTCCAGACCGGCGGATCCCAGACCGGGATGTAGCCGGCCGCGCGATAACGCCCGAAGCCGATCGCCATCAGCACGACGCCGGCGATCGAGAGGAGGGTGTAGAGCCCTTTGTATGGTCCCTCTCCGAGCCGTGCGATGAGCGAGGCCCGCGGCTCGCGCGCCATCGTGAAGGCATGGGTGCCGAGGAACAGCACCAAGCCAAGGATCAGCAGCGTCATCGGCCTCGCTCTCCGCAATCGGGCGTCAACCTATCCGGGCGATGATCGAAGCGTAAGGTCCGGCCAAGCTGATGACGATGAAATCTCTTGCACGGGTAGTCACGGTCGGCGCGGCGCTCGCAGGCACCGGTGCGGGCGCCGCGGAGCCGCCGCTCGCGGCAGTCACGCCGGTCGGCCCGCCCGTGGTCGTGTTTGCCTCGCCGAAGGCTGCCTGCGACGGGCATGACGCGCCGGACGCGCCGGCGCGCGCCTTCCGCGATGCCGCGGGCGAGGTCGTTCTCTTCGCGACCCATTATCGCAACCGCGCGCTGCGCGGGCCCAGCCTCGACAAGCTCAAGATCGACTGCCGCGTGGTGCTCGAGGCAAGCGGCAGCGAGGATCCGGCGGCCTACGACGACAAGAGCTGGATCACGGCGACCTGGACCGACGACGGCAGGCGCGTCGAGGCGCTCCTCCATCACGAATACCAGGCGAACCACCATCCGGGGCGGTGCAAGGCCAAGGACTACATGGCCTGCTGGTACAGCCCTCACCACGACTCCGCATAAGCTCTTGTCAGCCCGCGCTTTTCGCATCGCTCGAAAGCTCGTTGGAAGGGGTAATTGGAAGGCCTGCGTGAATCGCGGCCGCTTTCTCGACCGCGTCCATCACGTCTTTGCCTGTCACGTGCGCGTAGCGGGCGGTCATGGCGATCTTCGAATGCCGCAACAGTTGCTGAACCACGACGAGGTTCCCGGTCGCCCGGAGCACCCTGCTCGCCGCCGAATGCCGCAGATCATGAAATCGGAAATCCCGCACACCGGCCCGCTTGATGGCGCTCAGGAACTCCCGTTGCAGACCGGGCGCGCTCAGCGGGCGGCGCTCGCCCTTGCGCATGTCCTTCCGGTTCCGGCAGGCGACGAAGGTGAACACGAATCGCTCGTGGTCGCCGCGCAATGGGAAGATCAGTTCCCGCACGGTCGGGCCGAGCGGGATGCTCGCGCGGACGCCGCCCTTGCCGTTGATCCAAACCAAGCGATTGCCGAAATCCACATCATCCCAGGTCAACCCGGTGCATTCGCTCAGACGCGGTTCCTTCAGCAGGTGCCGCCCGAACTTGATCGGTTGGACCTGCTCGCCCCATTCCTTCGCCGCTTGCAGGACCCGGCGCAGCGGCTCGGTCACCGTCCGATTGACAGTCGCATTCGACACGCCATCGGCGCGGCGCTTCGCGACAAGCCTTCCGACCACGTCGCCGTTGATGTGAGCGATCAGGGTTTTCTCGCCGATGCCGCGCGTGAGCCACGTCAGCGCTTGCAGCGTACCGGTGTCGGGCTTGTGAAATTGACCGTGCTCGCGCCAATAGCGGGACGCGACCTCAGCCCATGTCAGCGGCGCGCCACGTCCGAGAGCTTGGCGACGGTCGCTTTCCTTCTTCGCCTCTTCCCGCTTTTGACGCTCGAAGGCGCGGGCTTCGCGCTCTGTCGTGCAGCCAGTAGGCCCTCGAAATTTAGCACCGCGTAACTGGAAGTCG